>NZ_JBQJJG010000004.1:0-636846 GCF_052078085.1 Planococcus sp. FY231025 | reverse complement strand
GCAGGAGCACAGGTTCTTAGTTAGTTCGGCGCGAGCCCGCGGAAAGCGTCCGCCGCAATGGACAGCAGCCCTTTTAGAACAGCTCCTTGAGCTTAAATTTTCAAGTTGTAGACCGCATCGTGCTGCTGCAGTTTTTTCAGCAATTCCAGTTCCTTGTCCAGTGCGCTTTCCTGAATAACAAAGGTGTATTCCGACAAACGGCGGCTGCTGTATGGTTCGACGCCTTCGATATGGAGATCCATGATTTCCACGCCAGCTTCACTGAACAGGCGCTGGAGTTCAGCTAATGTATTGTCCCGGTCTTCCGCGATAATGAGAATCGCTTTGCGGTTGTGGCTCGGCAAATACTTTTTTTCAATTTTCTCCAGTATATAAAGCGTAATCAAAACAATCGCTGTGGCCAAAATCGCTACAAAGTACATCCCGATTCCCGCGACAAGCCCGATTCCGGCAGCTACCCAGATAGAGGCGGCCGTTGTCAGGCCGCGGACCGAACCGCGGTGCACTAGGATCGTGCCGGCGCCGAGAAAGCCGATGCCGCTGATGACATAGGAAGGAATGCGGGCGGGATCGAACCTCACAACATCGCTGCTTTCTGACAGAAAAGCGTCAAATCCTGTTACCGATAAAATCATCATTAGACATGCCCCGGTGCCGACAAGAAGATGGGTCCGCAGCCCGGCCGGCTGCTGCTTTGATTCCCTTTCTATGCCGATAAGACCGCTCAAGGCTGCTGCAAGCAGCAGCCGGGCAACAATCAACACATAATCCTGCGGCAGAAAGTCCATGACAGGTTCCTCCTAATGGGTAAATTGAACAAAAACCATCCGGATTTCCGTTTCCGGCTGCAACGGCAAAAGCCGCTTTGTTATACGTTTACCCCATTCCCGGTTTCTCACGCTTACCACTTCAACTTCATCAATTGCGCAATGACCCATTGCCGGTCTTCTTCACCGACCGGCCAATTCCCGATTTCCTCTTTTAAGTTCTCACGGTTGCCATACCCTTTGACAAAGCCGTTCAATCTGGCGGCAAACGTCGAGTCTTCCAGACCCTGCCCTTTGAGGTAAAGGCTGTCTAACTGCTCAAGCGTTTTGGGATAGCGTTTCAAATAATATTTCTGGTGGCGCTCTTCCGCTGGAGCAAAGCCAGTAAAGGGACCAATCTCCGTTTCGATGACTTCACCGAGGACTTCCTCCATCTCTTCCTTCACCCTGGCAGCCGCACTTGCCTGTTCCGCTCCATGGACCCGCAGCAGCGAAATGTATTGGCGCCCCTTGTACTGGTCCCGGTTCGGGTAGTGGTTGCGCCAAAAATGGCGCAGCACCTCTTCATAAGGAAGAACTGCTGGATCGAAATCAATCTGCAGGGTTTCTGTATGATCGCCCATTTGACGGTACGTCGGATTGGGCAAGGTCCCACCCGCATAGCCGACACGTGTGCGCAACACCCCTGGCAAACTGCCGAACCGCGCTTCCGGTCCCCAAAAGCAGCCCATCCCGAACGTTGCCGTTTCCAGGCGGCGTCCTGTGAGCAGTTTTTTTTCGATATCCCCGATTGTTTTATCCATGTTTACCCGCCTCTCCAAAAGTGATATCTCAATAGTGTATTTTTTTCAAATTATATTTAAAATTTCCAGTATTTATTAATAAAAAGATGATAATATGGAAATATCTTATAAAAAACCAGGAGGTTTATATGAAAATCCAACAAAAAATGATAGCCGGTGTTGTCGCTTTCTCCGTTTTCTTCAGTGGTGCCCCTTTTTCATCCATCCCTGTTGAAGCCGCTTCTCCTTACCGCACCTTGCAAGGCTCTGCCGGTTCGATCATGGCCGACAGCCGCTTGGCCGGTTCTGTGCACAGCGTCAGCATCCAAAATGCCGCCAACGGCGCAAAAGTTTTTGGAAAAAATCCGGATCAGGCTGTCACGCCTGCTTCGACTTTGAAGATCCTGACCGCTGCCGCGGCATTGGAGACCCTCGGAAAGAATCACCGGTTCACGACAGAAGTGCTGACCAACGGGCAAGTTTCCAACGGCACGCTCTATGGCAATTTATACCTCAAGGGCAAGGGCGACCCCACGCTTTTGGAAAAAGATCTGGATGCATTTGCATCAGTCCTCGCTAAACGCGGCGTCAAGCGCATTTCCGGCCATCTGATTGGAGATGATACCTGGTTTGATGCAGACCGTCTGTCTCCGGGGATTTCAAAAGAAGACGAATCCTATTATTACGCCGCCCAGATCTCGGCTTTGACTCTGTCGCCGAATACCGATTATGATGCGGGTTCTGTCATCGTGCACGCCAAAGCTTCGGCGCTTGGAAAACCGGCCGCTGTCTCTTTGGCGCCTGCCACCGGCATATTCCAATTCATCAATAAATCCAAGACAACTGCCAAAGGGACGCGCAACACGTTGAAAATCGAGCGTCAATACGGAACGAAGAAAGTCTACATCACCGGCAATGCCCCGATCGGCAACGCAGGAACAAAAGAATGGATTGCTGTTTCCAACCCGACTGCCTATGCGCTTGATGTGTTCAAGCGGTCGCTGAAGGAAAAAGGCATCAGCTTTGTATCCACTTCCCGCACGGTTTCCGGAAAAGCGCCTTCAAGCGCCCGGGTATTATTGGCCAAACAGTCGATGACCCTGGAGCAATTGATGATTCCATTTTTAAAATTGAGCAATAACACGCATGCAGAAATATTAGCTAAAGAAATGGGTAAAGTAAAGTATGGGGAAGGCAGCTGGAAATTCGGCATTCGCGTCATGCGGGAATACGGCGCTTCTGTAGGATTGGACATGGCCAAATGGAAGTTTGAAGATGCATCCGGCATGTCCCATGCCAACAAGACGACCGCTGCCGAGCTGAATAAACTGCTGCTGCACGTCCGTTCAGAACCTTGGTACAGCAGCCTCCTAAAAGGCATGCCGGTGTCCGGCGCGAGCGAACGGATGGTTGGCGGCTCACTGCGAAAACGTCTGGCCGGTACTGGCGTCAAAGGAAATGTGCTGGCCAAAACCGGAAGCCTTGACCGGGTCAGTGCATTGTCTGGCTATGCCAAGACACGGGATGGGGAATGGCTGGTCTTCACCATGTTGACCCAGAACACCCGGACGAGCACCGTTCCGGTCATCGACCGCTTGGCGAGCTCCATCGCCCTTTCAAGAAAATCGCAGTAATGGAAACAAACGCATTCCGACGCTGAAGCTTTGGAGAACCGGAAGTTCCATATTCCACTAATGAAAGTGAGTGAGGCACATGGAAAACCGCAAAAAAGAAATCACTGCCTATTTCCGTGAATTGGACCGCCGCTTTTTTATGGACACCCACAAAGACTTGGCCGGCTTGGATGAAGCTGTTCCCATCGGCTTTGGCCAAACGATCTCCCAGCCGTCTCTGGTGCTGGAAATGACGCTTGCGCTCGATTTGCATCCTGATTCGAAAGTGCTTGAAATCGGCACCGGATCCGGTTTCCAGACCGCTTTATTGGCTAAGTTCGCAAAAGAAGTCTATTCGGTTGAACGCATCGAAGGATTGCATGCGCGCGCGAAAGAACGGTTGGCGGACGCCGGCTTTACCAATATTAATTTCAAGCTCGATGACGGCAGCTTTGGCTGGGAAGAGCACGCCCCTTATGACCGGATCATGGTCACGGCCGCAGCCGCAGCCGTTCCCGATGAGCTGGTTGCCCAACTGAAGGAGGGCGGGAAAATGCTGATTCCCGTCGGCACTCCTTCTTTGCAGGAATTGAAATTGATCGAAAAGGGCGAGGGCGGCAGCATCAGCACATCTGTCATCAATTTTGTGCGTTTTGTGCCGCTCAAAGGAAAATATGAATGACCCGGCTGCACCGTTTAAAAATTTCATACATCTAAACCAAAAGCTGAACTCTACTTCCGGTTATCCGGTTTGGAGTTCAGCTTTTCATCTTTCTTCTTGTTCCATATTTCCCTCCGCGTCTGCAGCAGCAGAACGGTCCCGGCAATGATCAATACTGCTGCAGATGCATTCCAGACAATGTCATAAGGCAGAAGGTCCACGTTATACCGGATTTGATGAAGCTTCAGCAGCTTGTGTTGGACGATGCCATCATACAGCTGGAAAATTCCTGCTCCGAACAAAACTGCTCCTGCCCACCTTTTCGGCCAAAGGGCGTTTCTTCTGCGCAAACTGGCGAAGAGAAATAGCGAGGCGACCGTCGCAAACCATCCGAACGCATGGAACAGGCCATCCGAAACCAAGGCGGCGCTTGTGGTCGAACGGTCATAGAAATGATGCCATTGGAGCAATTGGTGAAAAACCACTTCATCAACAAAAGCAGCCAATCCGATCCCGAACAAAAAACCGGACCAGAAATTGCGTTTTATGTAGACCAGCCGGTTCCGGAAATTCGAGTAGGCATTTGCACCTTGAGGGCTGGCGATCATGGACATCCTCCTTCTGCTGGTTCTTTCATCCCGCACTCAGCTTCCTTGTAGTTTGAAAGTACCCTGTTCCGCAACGCTCGAAACCGCGCTGTTCGGCTGGTCATTTCTCTTCGGGATCAAGTATGAGGATGATATAACCGTGGTCTTCCAGGATGTTCCAATCCATATAGACTTCCTGGACGCCGCGCCCAATGACCGGCCTCCAATTGATTTCCATCAGCATTCTGCGCTCCATCGGACGTTTGACCAGCTTCAGCTCATCATCAAAACCCGCCTCAATCAATTCCTTTTCAATATGTATGAATATTCCTGAACGTTTAACAAGGAGGGTCCGGTTGTTGAGCCAGAACGCTTCCACCTTCTCGGGAATTTTTTGCGCTTTTTCGCTGAATCTGCTGATGGTTTCACGGAACCCCGCGTTATCGATGGGTTTTGGCCATCCGCTTTCTGCGCCTTCCGTTCCATTTTCAAGGACTGCAAGGATCAATCCGGTCTGCTCTTCCAGATTCCAATCGGTATACATATCGCCTACAATGAATTCGCCGATGCCACTCAATTCCCCGGCAATCTGTTCTTTCAGATCTTTCATCAGCAAATCCCGGGTTTCAAGAATTCGCCTGATTTCTTTCTGCCTTAAGAGGAATTTCTCCGTCGGGGCCAGAAAACCCCGCAGCTGGATGGTGATATAAGGAGGATTTGCTGTCACGTAAACCGAGGAAGGGCCTTTTCCGAAATAATCACGCAGCAGCGTAGAAATATAGCTTCCCACTTCTTTTTCAATCATTCTTTCTTTCGGCATATGCCATCTGCTCCTTCTGCCAAAATAACTCTTTGTCCATATATTTGCGCACATAAAAAAACTCACCAGAGCGGTGTGTTTTTTTATGTGCTGCTAATTTTCGATTGCCTGGAATGCTTCCGCCAACCGCCCTGCGAAATGCTCCGGCGGCTCTACCGCTTCCAGGTAAAGGGCTACAATATTCGGATTGGCGACTTGCCACTGGCGGTAAACAGGCGGCAGCGGGATGCCGTACTGGATCAAGGCAATCAGGAATGTCTTGCATTCTTTCGGCAGCAGCAGGATTTCCGCTTTGTTGAATGCGTTACCGTCTTCCGACAGCCCTTCGAAATAGATATCCAGATCCAGTACACATTTAAAAACGGTACCCTGCATATCGATTTCAAGCGTCCGGCTTTTCTTAAGTTGGTACCTGCCGGACGTTTCTTCGATTTCAGCGCCCATAAGCAGGGCGATCCGTTCGGCTATCCTTTTTGCCTGCTCCATCCCGATCCAGCTCCTTAATTGATGACCGTCTGCGCTGACTGGCAATGCGGACAAACTTCATAAAGGTCCTGGTTTTCCAGTTGTCCGACATAATCTTCCGAGTCGGTGAATTCTCTTTTTTCTACAGGAGTTTCAAAAAAACCGCATCGGTCGCCTGCGAACTGCCTTTGATGGATCCGTCTGTATTTGTGATCGACGAAAAATTGCATGAAACCCTTCTCCCTCCGCAAAAAATCAAAAAAAGCCGAAAAGAATCAAGGAGATTCTTTTCGGCTTTGTCTACAGCTCTACTGTCTGAAACATGTCACCAAATTATTCGCTTTTAAAAGGCTCCAAACGGTTGGATGCCGGATGTTCTTCGTTTGTTTCATTCAGCTTGCTCTTCCAAATCGGAAACGCTATTGTTTTCCGGGTATATCCATCTTACCTTACTTCTATTCCCGCGTAAAGGGATTCACTGCCCGGAATCATCCACAATATGGAAACCGTCTTCCCGGATTTTCTTGAAAATCTCCTCTTTCGACAATCGCTTGGTGTCAAAAGTGATTTTGACTTCTCCATCTCCCGTATCCACCAATGCCCGTTCTACGCCTTCTATCGTTGACACGACAGCTTCCAGCTCCTGGATCGGCTTTTCGGAAATCGCTTCTTTGACAAATATCGTGATTGTTTCCATTGCAACTCATCCTTCCAAATAGAGGTTAGCCTTTATATACCCGGATAATGCAGGAATCAAAATTCCATTTTCAGCTTTCCGTCTTCCAGAACCAATTTTGCGTTGAATTTCTTGCCGTTTTTGGAGACGAACCCTTTGATGACCGGCGTCTTGCCTCTGGTGCATAAATATTCCACCTGCTTTGCTGTGAGGCGTTTTTTCAAGAACGTGGCCGGAAATGACTGCTTGCAGCCGTTTGCGTACTCTGTGCAATTGTAGAACCCTTTTTGAAAGACGATCATGCCTTTTTTGCAGCGCGGGCACAGGGCGATTTCGTCCTTTCCTTCCGGCGCCGCTAATTGTTCCGGCAGCCCGTTCTGCTTCATCTGGGCAGGCACTTCATCCAGCAGCTTCTGGATGAACTTGCCGATAGTCGAAAGAAAGACTTCGGGCGATCCTTCCCCTTTGCCGATTTTCTTAAGATATGTTTCCCATTTCGCGGTCATAGATGGGCTCGAGAGCAGATTCCCTTCGATCGACTGGCACAGGATCCGCCCTTTTTCAGTAATGGAAACAATGTTTTTGGTCACTTTTATATACTCATGGCGCTTGATCGTTTCTATGATGCCGCTTCGCGTCGCTTCCGTTCCAAGCCCTTCGATTTCTTTGAGGATCTCGGTTTCTTCGGCATCCTCAACCAGTTTCCCGCAGGTTTTCATCATGGCGATCAGCTGCCCTTCAGTGTACGGCTTCGGCGGCGTGGTCATGCCTTCCTTTATGCCGATATCGGCTTTCACCGGTTCCTGTTCCCGCAGCTCCGGGAGTGCCGGCTCCTGCTTCGCTTCTTTCGCCGGCGGAAACAGCTCTTTCCACCCCATATCCAGATCGGTTTTGCCGGTCGTGAAAAACGCCAGCCCCTGGACCTCGGTCGTCACTTTCGTTTCCGCATAGCGGTAGTCGCGGTGGAACATGGCAAGCGTCATTCGGAGGACTTCTTCATATAAATTGCGCTCATCGCGCGCCAAGCCTTCCAGCTTCCGTGCTGTCGGAATCGATTTCGTCGGAATGATCGCATAATGCTCCTGCACTTTGGCGCTGTCGACAAAGCGCTTTTTTGGAGTCCGGGAAGCAACCGGAAATTCGGCGCCGATCAGTTTCTGATAGGACTCCACTTGCCCTGCGAGGTAGCCGAACTCTGCAGGCGTTATGTGCTGGGCATCGGTCCGCGGATAGCTCACTAATTTCTTCTCATACAACCCTTGCATGACCGATAATACCTTCGCCGGGCTGTACTTCCATTTGCGGTTGGCAGCGGCCTGCAGCGTCGAAAGGGAATGGAGCAGCGGCGGCGGCATGCGTTTTTCCGCTGTCTTCAATCCGGCGACCACCCCGTCCGCCTTTCCGGAGATGCTGTGTTTCTGAAGCAATTGCTCCGCTTCCACTCGTTCCTTCGCTTTGATTTTCGCCTTCCCTTTATAGCGCCCTTTTTCTGCCTGGAACACGCCTTCAATTTCGTAGAAAGGCTCCGGCACGAACGCTTCGATTTCTTTTTCGCGCTGGTAGATCAAAAACACCGTCGGGGTCTGGACCCGTCCGATGGCAAACACTTCACGGATCCCTTTCTCCTGCAAAAGCAGCGAGTAAAGGCGCGAGCCGTTCATTCCGACGAGCCAGTCGCTGATCTGCCGCGCCCGTGCTTCCTGGTAAAGAAGCAGGTCTTGCTTATTGTCGCGCAGTTGCTGGAAGCCTTTCCTCACTTCGTCCACTTCGAGCGAGTTGATCCACAGCCGCTGGATTTTCTTGTTCTTGGCGCCGGTCTGGTAAAAGATGCTGTAGAAAATATTCGAACCTTCGCGGTCGACATCGCATGCGTTGATAACTGTATCAGTCCCATTGATGAGCTTTTTGATGATGCTGAATTGCTGCGCCTTGCCTCGTGCCACTTGAAATTGGTATTCTACCGGCAGGATCGGCAGCGCATCAAGCTTCCATTTGCCCCATTTCGGGTCATAGGCTTTCGGTTCTTTCAATTCAACCAAATGGCCGATGCCCCACGTAATGAATGCGCCTTCCGGAAAAATCGGATCCGGCGCCACTTCCATATAGCCGTCCCTTTTGGTTGTCTTGAAGGCTTCTGCATATGCTTTTGCCTGGCTCGGCTTCTCAGCCACGATTACTGGTTTCAATTCGATACGCCCTTTCATTTCTACCCTTTCTTTTATTGTACCCCGTCTCCGCAAAAAGCAAAGAGATTTGATAGCTGCAACGCTCCCCCTCTTCAGCGGGCATCTTCGGTCAGCATGTCCCCAAACTTTTCTTTGATCGTTTTTTCATCGCCGAAAACCATGACCCGGTCTCCGGCCAGCAGCTTCACTTGGAACAGGGATTTCCGGAGGATCACATTCCCCCGCTTGATGAAAAGCAAATGGAGATCATCATCTCGCATCAGCAGGTTTTCGGATGCTGCATTTTCATAGCCAGACCCTTCCGTAATTTCAAGCATCGCCACCATATCGTTGTCTTCAAGGCCCAGTGCCGTCTTTAAGGGCCAATCTTCCAAATCGTACTCCGTGTCCATTTCATGCTCGAATTTGTCGGTCAATAAAGCGGTGACTCTCCGGTTGCGCAAAACGACCAGAATGGCGAAAAACACCAGAATGATCATGCCCAGCAAATTGACGCGCAAATCATTGGACAAGAGGGCGGCAATTGATGAAATCATGACCGCAAGCGAGAAATATCCGAAAAGGATGACGCCCGCACTGATTTTCCTGCGGATCGGATGGTCGATGATCAGTGAAGACTCATCTGTCGTAAATCCGGTGGCCGTCAACATGGAAATGACTTGAAAACGCGCGATTTGCTTGTTGAGCCCGGTGTAAACGAATAGCACCACGGCAATTTCAATGACCAGCCACATAATTGCGGAATACAAAAGTATGAACAATGCTTCACCCATAAGCCATCACTTCCCTCTTCTGCCTTTGCATCTTTTATTCCCTTTCCTAAAAGTTTAGAATCCACTGGAAACAGAAATAGTCAGTAGTATAATCAAAATAGGTTCGATATGCACATCAGCCATGCGCTTGGAAGGCAAGCCGGCTGTTGGACAGAAAGGCGGAGGAATGATGGCAAATGAAAAAACAGCGTTGATCGCAGGAGCCAGCGGATTGGTCGGAAGCGAATTATTGCATATTCTGCTTGAAAGCCCCAACTATGCCCGAGTAAAGGCTGTAGTCCGGAAGCCGATGGACGTCCGGCATCCGAAACTGGAGCAGATCCTTGCCGATTTCGATCATTTGGAGCAGTGGCGCGAGCACCTTTCCGCCACCGACGTCTATTGCTGCCTCGGAACCACCATTAAAAAAGCAGGCTCGCAGGAGGCATTCAGGAAAGTCGATTACGAATACCCGGTGAAGCTTGCCTTGCTGGCAAAAGAGCAGGGCGCGGAACGTTTTCTTGTTGTCTCGGCGCTCGGAGCCGATGCGGGTTCCCGGATTTTCTACAGCCGCACCAAAGGGCAGATGGAAGAACAGCTGAAGAGATCGGGCTTGTCTGCGATCCATATTTTCCAGCCCTCCTTATTAATGGGCGAACGGCAGGAATTCCGGCTTGGCGAAAAGCTTGCGGCATTCTTAAGCCCCCTCTACAGCCCGCTGATGGTCGGCAAATTGCGGAAATACAAACCGGTCAGCGCCCGGCGCGTAGCAGCTGCGATGCACAATGCGGCACAAAGCGCCCCGGCCGGCGTTTTCACCTATCCCTCTGACAGGATCGTGGAAATCAGCCGCAGCCAGAACACACATAAAAATGGCATCGTTTGATCCGATGCCATTTTACTTTTCTAAAGAATCACAGTTTGAAATATCAACTATATAGAAAGCGGCTCAATTGATTTCCCGGTCCCAATGGCGATGCATTGAAACGGCTTTGATCAAACGTTCTGCGAAGTCCGGTTTATTCCCTTCTGTAATAATCCCTGGCTGGCCGAGCATGCCTGCTGCTTCCAGCCATTTCTCCCCTTCTTGCGCAGCCCCGATCGCTTTATAATGGTCGAAGGCTTCCCCCAGAAATTTAGCGGCATTTTTCGCAAACGGCTTCGAAACGTCCGGCCCTCCGACAGCGTAAAGCGCATCGTAGAGGACAGCGTCAGTTGTGGAGAAATTATGGGCGACTTTCAATTCTGTGCCATCCGCCCCTTTGACAGTTCCCTGCTTTTCACCGACAGTCTCGTATTTCATATTCCGGGCTTCCAATTCTTCAAGGACTTTCATCACTTCTTTGCCATTGAATCCATTATCGATCAGCACTCCGATTTTCCGGGAGTTCGGCAGTTTCGCAGTGTTTTCCTGACTGAGAGCCGGTGATGAATTGGCATTATCCGAACCCCCTTCTGCAGGCGGAGACACTCCGATGTTCCCGGCTACCTGCCGGGCAAGCTCCAAGTCAATATTCTTGAGTACGTCTATATTCATTTCCCGGATCGGCATGTCGCATTTTCCAAGTTCAAAACTATAGGCTTCAATGATGTGCTTCTTCTCTGGAGCACTCATTGAATTCCAGAAAAGTTTTGCTTGAGAGAAATGGTCGCTGAAACTTTCGCTCCGGGCACGTACTTTCCGGCCTTCCACTTTTTCCTGATAATGTTCGAACCCGCCTTCTTCCGGACTCACAGGTGCAGGGGTGTTGTTCGCTATGGAATTTTGATGGTAGCTTACCGGGCCCCTATTGATGGTCTGGCGGTTATAGCCGTCCCGCTGATTGTTGTGGAACGGGCATACAGGGCGGTTGATCGGAATTTCATGAAAGTTCGGCCCGCCCAGGCGGATCAATTGCGTATCGGTATAAGAGAAAAGGCGGCCCTGTAAAAGCGGATCGTTTGTAAAGTCAATCCCTGGTACAATATGGCCGGGGTGGAATGCCACTTGTTCAGTTTCCGCAAAAACATTATCAACATTCCGGTTTAAAGTCATCTTGCCGATCATCGTCACAGGAACGTCCTCTTCCGGCCAAAGTTTTGTAGGATCCAGCACATCAAAATCGAATTTGAACTCATCCTCTTCTGGCAACAGCTGGACACCGAACTCAAATTCAGGGAAATCTCCCGCCTCGATTGATTCCCATAAATCACGCCGGTTGAAATCGGGGTCTTTGCCGGCAATTTTCTGTGCCTCGTCCCATACCAGTGAATGGACTCCCAACTTCGGTTTCCAATGGAATTTCACAAAATGTGATTTGCCCTCATCATTAATAAAGCGGAAAGTATGAACACCGAAGCCTTCCATCATCTGGAAACTGCGCGGAATTGCCCGATCTGCCATATTCCAGATCACATGATGGGCGGATTCCGTATTGTTGGCAACGAAATCCCAGAATGTATTATGTGCGGCAGCTGCCTGCGGCATTTCAGTATGCGGTTCCGGTTTGATCGCATGCACCAGATCCGGGAACTTAATTGCATCCTGGATGAAAAATACCGGCATATTATTCCCGACCAAATCGTAATTCCCTTCTTCGGTATAGAATTTTGTCGCAAAACCACGGGTGTCGCGGACAGTTTCTGCAGAACCACGGAATCCTACAACCGTCGAGAAGCGGACGAAAACCGGTGTTTTCTTCCCTTTTTTAAGGAATCCGGCTTTTGTATAGGGCTCCGCTGTCCCATATGCTTCGAATTCGCCATGCGCCGCAAAACCGCGCGCGTGGACGACGCGTTCCGGAATCCGCTCATGGTCGAAATGCGTCATCTTTTCACGAAAATGGAAATCCTCTATCAAAGTCGGTCCGCGCACGCCCGCTGTTAATGAATGCTCATCTTCCGATAATTTCAATCCTTGGTTAGTGGTTATCGCCTGATCGCGGTCATCCGTACGAAATTGGTCCAATTGCCTGCTTTTGCTCGTTTCGTCTCCATTCGATTTCTTCATGCCTCTACTCCTTGTCTTTAAATTATTTGTTATTTTCTTGATTCCCTTATTAATTTACTGAAAACGCGAAATAATCAATCAACAGGAAAACCCTAAGATATTTTATGTCTGAAGACAAAACTGTGGAAGAAGCCGGATGGTTCTGACGCCACTCAGCCGGCAGGCATCGGTAACCGTGAGGCTGCTGTTTTTTTGAAGGAAAGGAATTTTTCTTTTATCGCATTTGATAGAACCGCAACAAAAAACGCCCGCAGACCTGCGGGCGTTCATGGTTTGAATGCAAAAGCAGCTAGTTCTACCTGTTTTTCTGCTATGATCCTATTCGTCTGACGGACGTGTTGTCTGGGTGGCCAATGTATCCCAGAAAGAGATATCAGCCTGTTCGATCGAGCCGTCCGCGATGGCGCGCACTGAAGCATCAAGTGCCGTAATCGTCTGCTTGATCAAATAGCCGTTGCTCTTCTGCCCGAGTACATATGGCTCGTATTCATGGTCGGACATCCCGCGCATTTCAAAAAGCAAAGTCGAAATGCCGTATTCTACGGCGATTCCGTTGCGGCTGATCGTTTCCGCATTTCCGCCGTTGTATTTGCCGATATGGCCCCAGCCTGTCGAATCGACTGCATCAAAAACTACGGCGCCAAGCTGCTTGGATTTCAATAAAACATCCGGATCGACATTCGGTGTCGTCGGGTAAAGGATGGATCCCGATACCAGCTCGCCGTCCCGTTCGCTCATGGTGCCTTGGTGATGCAGATCGATCATGTAGTCGATATTGTACTTCGCCATCACATTCGTATGGAGCGCCTGTGTTTCAGGCTGGATCTTGTTGACATGGTCGCGGTTCAAGTCCACTTCACGGGCGTTATAGCGCGTCAGGTTCCGGTCCCCGCTGGCCACATAATCCTCCAGCGAAAAGTCCACATCACCCATGGCTCCATCTGCATTCAGCATCGGCACGATCAGGATATTGACGTTGTCCGCCACACCTTTCATCTTGCCGGATCCCATGTGCTTGATGAACTCGAGCGCCCCTTCTGTTGTCAGCTGCTCATTGCCGTGCTGCTGCGTCAGGAAGAGGATTGTCGGGTTTTCCGGATTGGACATGTATTTCACCAAATACAGGTCGCGCCCCTTCACACTTTGGCCGATCACTTCCAGTTCCATATTGCTTTGCTTGGCTTCCTGCGTTTTCAGGAAATCTGCCATTTCGTCGTACGTATGCAAAATGGACGTATTGATCGTTTCATTGCCGCCATAGCCCGGCCCGTTTCCGACAGCTTCCGCGATCGGTGCTGTAAACGGCGATGCGCTGAGCACCAAAGCTCCAGCCAGTGAAAAAGCCATCAATTTCTTTTTTGTCCCATTTTGTTTTCCATTTCCCCGTTTTGCATATTCCATTTTCATTCATCCAACACTCCTTTTGGTTTTGTGTAATCTCTTTACTCTTTAATGATGTTGTTTTTCTCGACAAAGCCCTCCTTTAATAATTTCGTGTTCCAAAGGATATTCAGTTTTGTATTCGTTAAATCCTTCCATAAAAGTAAAAACAGTATTTAAGTTTCATAATATTCAGTATCCTTATGCTAATGGACCTAATATAAAAAGCCTTTATTTCTGGTGTTACCCATTAAAATAGAAAAAAGCCCTGCTTCAGTTTAATGAAGCAGGACTTTCAGATTCAGTTACCCAGCAGCATGATTTCTGCCTGCAATTCAATTTCGACATTTCCTTTAATAGCACGGCTGATCATACACGAGGACTCCGCTTTTTCAGCAAGCTTATGCGCAAGCGAGATATCTTTTTCTGATGCATCTGCTTTTAGGACCACAAGCGGCCGGTGGATGATTTTTTTATAAGTGATGACGCCTTTGACGACTTCGACAATGCCTTCAGACTCCATCGTCAACGATTCCTTCTCCAATTTGCTGCGCTCCATCATCGCGGCAAGCGTAATGATGTAGCAGGTCGCGGCCGCACCGAGCAGCATTTCGTCCGGATTCGTTCCGATTCCCGGGCCGTCCATCTCAGGCGGGATGGAAATTCGGGTCTTCAAATTGCCTGCTTCTATATCGCCGACGTCATTGCGGAGGCCTGGCCAATCCGCCTTTAAGTGAAAACTATGCAAAGCCATGCAGCTATTCTCCTTTAATGGTAACGTATTAGTTGTAAATCCAAATGGAATTTCCGCTTTCCGGTTCTTCCTCCATTATTTCAGGGAGTTCCGTATTTACGCAAGCAAAAGGAGTGGATGAAGATGAATCTTACGATCCGGCAGGCAGTGCCGAGCGACGCCGAGGCAGCTGCACCGCTCATCGTCAATGCCATCGGCAGCATCGCGAACCATATGACCGCCGAAGATGATTCCCGTGCCGTCCTCGGGAAAGTGGAAGCGATGGTCCGCGGCCAAAGAACCCGGCACAGCCATCGCTTCACTTTTGTGGCAGAAGCGGATGATTCTGTGGCGGGCCTTTTGGTGCTTTACCACGGCAGCGAAGCCGAAGCGCTCGACCGCTATCTTTACGATGAATTGAAGAAACAAGGGCACGACCGGACCATCGAACCGGAAGCCCATCTCGACGAGTGGTATATCGACACGGTTTCTGTGGATCCCGGATTCCAGGGAAAAGGGATCGGTTCCGCATTGTTCCGCCATGCAGAAGAGCTGGTCTCCAAAAACGGAGGCGGCAAGCTGGCGCTGAATGTGGATACCGCGAAAGAAGGGGCCATCCGGCTCTATCGCCGGCTCGGCTACACAATTGCCGGACCCTGGACAATCATCGGAGAGCCGTTCCATCACATGGTGAAAACCGTCCAATAGAAAACCGCCCTGATTTTCGGATCAGGGCGGTTTTTTTGGATCTAATCGATTTTCTTGAAGCTGTCGTACAGCGGGTCGCGCCGGTCAGCAAAAACCGGAATGCGCTTCCGCACTTCCTCCACCTCGGACAAGTCGATATCTGCATAGCCGATGCCTTCCTGTTTTTGCATGTCGAGGCGGATTTCCCCCCAAGGGGCAATGACCATGGAACTGCCCCCGAATTCGTTTTTCGGGTCGCTTCCGACCCGGTTCACTGCGACGATAAAGCACTGGTTCTCGATGGCGCGCGCCTGGAGCAGAATGCGCCAATGGTCGATCCGTGCTTCCGGCCATTCAGCCGGCACGAATACGACTTTTGCACCGTTGAGCGCTTGGGCGCGGATCCACTCGGGAAAGCGGATATCGTAGCAGATGACGCCGCCGCATACCGTGCCGTCCAATTCGAATGTCCCCAGCCCGCTTCCTTCCTCCAGATGGATATGTTCATCCATCAGCCCGAATCGGTGGGCTTTGTCGTATTCCGAGACAAGTTCCCCGGAATTATTGACGACATACATCGTGTTGTAGAACCCGCCCTGTTTTTTAGTCGAGACCGAACCGCCGACAATATTCACATTATGCTCTTTTGCAAACCCCACCAAAAAGTCCAAAGTCCGGTTCGTGCTATCGGCAAGTGCCTCCAGTTCCGTCAAGGCATACCCCGTGTTCCACATCTCGGGCAGCACAATCGTCTCTGCCCCGTTCCGCACGGCTTCCTCCATGTATTTGGCAGCCTGCTGAAAGTTCACATCCGGCTGTCCAAACGCGATATCCATCTGTACGCATGCAATTTTCATATGATTCTCCCTCCAGTAGACAAGTTACTCTAAACTCTATAAGATTTGGAGTAGATGTGCAATTATTAAGAAAATGAGGGACTTATACATGGAATTTTCAAATCGCCTGCAGCAATTGCCGCCGCAGTTCTTCTCAAAGCTCGCCGCCAGGACTTTCCAGGCCATATCCGAAGGCCGCGACGTCATCAATTTGGGCCAGGGGAATCCGGACCAGCCGACGCCTCCCCACATCGTCAAGGCGATGCAGGAAGCGGTAGCGGACCCGAAAAACCATAAATATTCGCCGTTCCGTGGCATTCCGGAACTCCACCGCGCGGCTGCGGAATTTTACAAGCGCGAATACGATGTCGAAATCGACCCTTTTACGGAAGTCGCGGTGCTTGCAGGCACCAAAATCGGACTTGTCGAATTGCCGCTCGCTTTTTTGAATCCGGGAGAGCTTATGCTGCTGCCGGATCCCGGCTACCCGGATTACCTGTCCGGCGCACCGCTTGCCGAAGCGCAATTCGAAACCATGCCGTTGAAAGAAGAAGACGGGTTTTTGCCGGTTTACGGGGAATTGCCCCTTTCTGCAGTTGACCGCGCTAAACTGATGTACTTGAACTACCCGAACAATCCGACCGGCGCAGTTGCAACGCCGGAGTTTTTCGACGAAACAGCGGCATTTGCCAAAAAGCATGGCATTGCGGTTGTGCATGATTTCGCTTACGGAGCTGTCGGCTTTGACGGTGCAAAACCGCCAAGCTTCCTCCAATCGCCAGGAGCGAAAGAAGTCGGAATCGAGATGTACACCCTTTCGAAAACCTACAATATGGCCGGCTGGCGAATCGGTTTTGCTGTCGGAAACGCCAAGATGATCGAAGCATTGAATATCATCCAGGACCATTTGTTTGCCGGCCTTTCCCCTGCGCTTCAATTGGCAGCGGCCGAAGCGCTGAGAAGCAGCCAGGAATGCGTCACTGATTTGGTGGAAACTTATGAAAAGCGCCGTGAAGTTCTGGCAAGGGAATGTGCCCGCATCGGCTGGGACATCACCGCGCCCAAAGGTTCTTTCTTTGCCTGGCTTCCTGTACCTCAAGGCTTTACCAGCGTTGAATTCGCAGACCTTCTGCTCGAAAAAGCGGATATTTCGGTTGCGGCCGGAAGCGGATTTGGCGAAAGCGGCGAAGGCTTTATCCGCGTCGGCCTTTTGGTGGACGAAGAACGGATTGCCGAAGCCATCCGGCGCATCGAGAAATTGAATCTGTTCCGAAAATGAACAATGTAAAAAGGAGAGCCGCCGGGCTCTCCTTTTTTTCATTCACCGGAACCGGTTTTCAGGTTTGTGATGAATTTCATTTCCCAAAAGACATCGGAGCTTTGCGGACTGTCCTGGTGCACTTGCACGGCCAGGACATTTTCGCCTTCAACCAGAAGGCCGAGCGCTTCTTCATCAAGCCGGATGCGCTGGTCTTTGTTTTCTTCTGGAATTTCCTCTCCAGCAAAATCGAGCAAGTAGGAATCGGACGGGATCTCCCCTTCCGGCAGGTTGTACCGGCCGATTTCCTCGCCGTTCAAGTAGACGACCGCTGCGTCATCCGCCGCAAAGTCGATCAGTCCGAGATTGCCGATTTCATCTGGGTTGTCTACGTTGAAGGAAGTCCGGAAGTAGGAAACCGGATGTTTATCGGATTCATCATCCCCGTAGCCGATTTCCGTCTGGATAGCTCCGTAATCTGAATGCTCTTCCTCTTCCGGATAGCCGAGAGGTGCGTTGCCGGCCTCCCAATCGCTGTCGTCAAAGTCCGGCTGCCTCCACTCTTCATCCTGCTCCGAGCCATCATCGAGGTAAGCCCACTCGGCGCCCGATTCCAGAAGGGTGGTTTCCGCATGTTCAACGAGCGAAATCGTTGTCCGGTCGGTCGTGATGGATTTCCCGTCCGCCTCGACTTCCGCCCAGACTTCGACATCTCCCGGCGAAGCGTTTTCTGCCGCAGTAACTAACCCTGTCGGCGCGATTTGAATCTGCCCTTCGGGTTCAGTCCTGAAAGTGACGTCATCCTGGAACAAATCGAACGGTCCGCCTTCTACGTTGGTGCCTTCCACATCAAGCTTCACTTCCAGATAAAACTCGGTCGGCTCGGTTGCGAGTATATCGCTGCTTAAAGTGAGTTCAGCACTTTCAAGCTCCGGGAAGACCACTTGGATCGACTCATCCTTGATAATTTTATAGGTGTCCACCACTGCCATCGTATCCGTCCGGTACGTCGTGAATTCCAGGCTTGCCGGCGTGACTTCGACATTCATGAATGTCGGCAGCTCGAGCTGTTCACGGACTGCTGCATAAGGTTCAGGCGTTTCATACATCTGGTAGAATTTGCTTCCGCTGGATGAATTCCCGGTCAAGTAAACAGTGCCTTCGGGATTGATTGCCGCCCCGTCTTCCACTTTCAAATTCTGAATTGGTTCGAATTCCCGCATTTGATGGGTCCGGACATAAGAATGGTCATGCCCCATCAGGACAGCATCAATATCAAGCCGGTCAATTACCGGCACCAATGCTTCGCGCAAGCCCACTACATGATCGCTCCTCGAATGTACGGCTGCGCTGTAGATGGAATGGTGCAGAACAACGAATTTCCATTTGAAATCCTGGCTGTCAGTGGCTGCCGCTGTTTCTTCCATAAAGCGGATATGCTGCTCGGCTTCCGTCTGATTCGAATTCAGGTTGATGAACAGCGCATCGCCATATGTGAAATAATAATTCCCGCCCGACCGGTCGTAATTTCCGAGTTCCGGATTTTGGTTCGGCACGTTGAAATGGTATTCATAATGGATCGTGTTGTCGTGGTTTCCGACTGTCGTAGCGGTCGGAATTTTCCGCAGGACTTCCGGCGCGAAATAGGCATCGTATTCTTCTTCGAGGTAGCGGGTCTCGACCTGGTCGCCCGCTGATTGTATAAAACTTGTATGAGGGAATTTCTCCAACGCTTTTTCCAGCGTGTCATTCCATCCGGCGATGTCCGCATTCAAATTGCCTGAAGCGCCGATCTGCGGGTCGCCCATGAGGAGGAAATTATAAGAATCCTGCGGCCGGGTATGGAACCGGTAAGTATCGGTCCATTTTCCGGAACCGTCACCGAACCGGTAAATATATTCAGCCGACGGCTCCAGCCCTGTAATTACCGCTTCATTTGCCGAATAGCCATCAGATGCTTCAGCCAGTCTGGCGATGGCCTTTTTCGCCTGGACAGGCTCAGCTTCTTTGGAGAACTGGTTGGTCACTTTGGCGTATTCGATGACGCCAGGGGTGCCGGTTGCTGGAGAGTACCAGGAAAAGTTCATCTCACTTTCATTGCTGCCAGGCGCGAATGCGAGGGCACTTGCCAAATAGCGCGACGGCTTGGGGAAGACGGAAGGCCCTTTGCGGTCGAGGAGCAAATAAAACCGATCGAACTCTTCCTGGTAACTGCCTGAGAAACCCAGCAGTTTGCGCCCTAGACGGACATCAGACTGGGCATATGCAGGTGCTTCCGCCATGGAAAGTGAAGTCGCAGTCGTCCCCGCTGCTGCATAGGAAGGCTGGGCAAGAGAAAAGACGAGACTCAAAAACAGCGCCGGTTTTATCCAAGATTTAAATGTGCTGAATTTCATCGGTGCTTTGACCATTTATCTTCACTCCATTCCAAGAGATTCCATCAAGGTGCAATGTGCAGAAAGGGCAAATTCGATGCAGATCAATAAAGGGAAAAAAAGGATATTAATCGAGTGTGAGTGAAGATTTGCAGAGAAGCATTAAAAGTGAAACTTTGCCTATACCATCGGCAAAAAAAGTGGATATTTGAATTCAGCTATAATCCAATTAATGTAAGAAAGGTTATGACAGCCAATATTCAACATTATTATTTGATATTTCTGATTTTTATTATATCCTACACCTTTTCTGGATAAAAAGGAACCTTATTCTCCGACAATTTACACATTAATAGCCTGTGCATGTGTAAAAAGTTCTTTTTTCTGTCATTTTTCGAACCGTTCCCCAAAATCCCGAAAAAAAAGAAAGCCTGGAAAATTCCGGGCTTTCTGGTCACGTCGCAACTGCCTGGCGGTTCCCTTGCTTCGCTTCTTCAAGCAGCAAGCCCGCAATCCGTTCGATGTCCGGATTGAAGATCCGGTCTTCATCAATCGACCCGGCAACTTTCCGGATCGCCTGCAGGCGTTCCGCTGTACGGCCGGACAATTTTTCAGCTCCCCGGTATTCAACAGCCTGCGCGGCGCAGAATGCTTCAATTGCCAGTACCCTTCTTGCGTTTTCGATGATATCTCGCGCATGGCGTGCGCCGATTGTCCCCATGCTGACATGGTCTTCCTGATTTGCTGAAGACGGAATCGAGTCCACCGACGCAGGATGCGCCAAGGTCTTGTTCTCCGACACCAGGCTCGCTGCCGCGTATTGAAGGATCATCGCACCCGATTGAAGCCCAGGCTGCGGGCTCAGAAACGGAGGCAGTCCCTCATTCAATGCGGGGTTCACCAGCCGTTCAATGCGGCGCTCTGAAATATTGGCAAGTTCCGCCATGCCGACTTTCAAAAAATCTGCAGCAAAAGCGATCGGCTGGCCGTGGAAATTGCCGCCTGAGATCACCACTTCCCCGTCCTCGAAAATCAGCGGATTGTCCGTGGCTGCATTCATCTCGATTTCCAGTTTTTCTTTGACGTAGCTGAGCACTTGCCAAGTGGCGCCGTGGACTTGCGGAATGCAGCGGAGCGAGTAGGCATCCTGGACCCGGACATCGCCTTGGCGCGTCGCCAGCCGGCTGCCTTCAAGCCACCAGCGCATCCGTTCGGCTACTGCCGTCTGTTCTTTATAGCCCCGGGCTTCATGGACAGCCGGATGGAATGCATCCGTGATGCCATAGAGCGCCTGGAATGTCAGTGCTGCAATCCATTCACTCTGGTATGCCAATGTTTCCGCTTCTATATAAGCGAGCGCCCCTTGGGCAGTCATCGCTTGCGTGCCGTTGATCAGCGCAAGCCCTTCTTTCGCTTCCAGTTCAAGCGGCGCCAAGCCAAATCGGTTCCAAACGCCTTCTGCCGGAACACGTTCCCCGCTGCGCCAAATTTCCCCTTCTCCAATTGCCACGAGAGCCAGATGGGACAGCGGCGCCAAATCTCCGGATGCGCCGAGCGAGCCTTGCTGCGGAATCACGGGATGGATTCTTTCATTGACCATCATTGCCAGGCGTTCAGCCAGAATCGGACGGATGCCGGAAAAACCTTTCAGCAAAGCATTCAGCCGCAGCACGACCATCGCCCGGGACACCGGCTCCGGAAACGGTGCTCCGATTCCGCAAGCATGTGAACGGATCAGATGCAATTGAAGCGGGTTGCAATCCCCTTCGGCGATCACCACATCGCTGAACTTTCCGAATCCGGTATTGATCCCGTAAACGGTCCGGTTCTCAGCCACAATCCGTTCGACAGCCTCACGGCTTTTGCGGACCTTCTCCATCGAATCCTTGTCCAGCTCGATCTGTTCATTTTCAAAAACAATTCTGCGGAGCTGTTCAATCGTCAAATCATTTCCTGTTAATCGAATCATTCAAATTCCCGCCCTTCAAAAAAATGCGGTAGCTTGGGCTGCCGCATCTCCGATTATCCTCAGTATAAATTTTCTGAAAACAAAGCTCAAGGATTAATTACCAAATTTTAACAAGATACAGCGGCAGTGAATTAGCGCACTAAAGGATGAGGTAAGCAATCGGCGTAACAAATACAATGGTCAAGATTACGCGTTCGACCCAGATAACCACAAGTTTAGGAATCGAAAGCGGAATATCTGTCGCCACGATGCACGGCACCAGCGCCGAAAAGAATACGATTGACGATACCGACACCACTGCGACAACGAATTTCACCATGATTGCTGCTTCAGCTACAAGCAAGGCAGGCAAGAACATTTCCGCGATTCCCAGCGCACTCGCTTTTGCAATCAGCATCGGTTCCGGCAATTGCATAGCCCAGGTGAACGGGAAGAACAAATAACCGAGCCAGTCAAAGACCGGCGTGAATTCAGCCAGGACAAGGCCCAACAGTCCGATGGAAAGAATGGTCGGCAAAATGGCCATCGTCATCAGGAAGCCATCTTTCAAGTTCTGGATAATGTTATCGACGAGTTTCGGGGAAGCGGCAACGGTCTCTCTTGCTTCGTTCCATGCATTGGAAAATCTGCTGCCGTCGTTTTTCCCTTCCGGCTGCGGCGTCGCTTCCGGGTGGTAATCGTCTTTTATTTTCGAAAGCGGCCAGATACGCACCGTTACCATCGTTACGAGGAATGTCACCACCAGCGTGACCCAGAAATACGTATTCCACATATCCATCAAGCCGAGTGTCGAAGCAACAACGACCATGAACGTTGCCGAGACGGTGGAAAAGCCGGTCGCGATGATGGCGGCTTCCTTCGCTGAATATTTTCCTTCTTTATAAACCCGGTTGGTGATCAGAAGGCCGAGCGAATAGCTTCCGACGAACGAGGCAGCCGCATCGATGGCGGACCTCCCCGGCGTCTTGAACAAGGGCCGCATAATCGGCTGGACCAGCACCCCGATAAATTCCAACAGGCCATAGCCGACCAACAGAGCCAAAAAGACGGCTCCGATCGGGACGAGCAGACTGACCGGCACTACCAGCGCATTAAAGAGAAACGGCCCCATGTCCGGCGCAAAGAGCCAGGCAGGCCCTATGTTGAACATCACCATGATGCCGACGCCTAGGCCGACCACCTTGAACATGGAGAAGACCAGATCCACTGCCGATTTTCTCCAAGTCCCGGAAACGAACGGGTAAAGAGCGCCTGCCGCAATGACCGCGAGCGCGTAATACGGAACAGCGCCTCCGGCATTTGTGCGGATGAAAGTGACGATATGGTCGAGCATGATGGAACTTTTCCCTGCAATGGTCACTGGAACAAAGAACATGAATGCACCGATGAAACTGTATACGAAAAACTTCCACATGGCCGCCGTCTTTTTAGCCGGCACAAAATCTGATTCTTTAATCCCTTTTACCACCATATCTCCATCCCCATTCCATTAGTTTATGCCCGCAGAGCAAAGCCTGTCATGAATTGCAGCCACGCATACACCCCTGTTTTAACGGTGGCGGCCACATGATTATCCTTTGCGGGATCCAGACAGACAAAATCGATGTGTTTCACATTCGGCAGTTTGCCGATTTCCAGCAATGCTTCAAACAATTCTTCCGCTTTCATGCCGCCGGGCGTTGAAGCGGGGACGCCCGGCGCCGCACTGATGTCCAGGACATCGAGGTCGATGGTGGCGTAAATCCGGTCAGTGCCCGAAAGCTTCCGGGCAGCTTCCGCGATGGCTGCCGCCATCCCGCTCTTCCGTGCTTCCCGCATCGTCACCATGTGGATGCCGTGCGCATCCGCATAATCGACGAGCGGCTTGGCGTTGAAATAGCCGTGCAGCCCGATGTTCACCACGTTCCGGCCTTCCACCGTCCCCCCGTCAATCAATTGGCGGATCGGCGTGCCGTTCGCCGGACCGAGCTCAGCGGGATCCCGGACATCGAGGTGGGTATCAAGCTGCAGGATGCCGACGGTCTCTTCCGGGAAAGCGGCTTTGATGCCTCTGACAGCGCAAGCGGTCGTCGAATGGTCTCCGCCGATCATGCACGTCGTTTCGCCTGCCAGCTCTTTGGCCACCGCTTCGATCCGCCGGTGCGATTCCAGGATATCCGTTGTGTGCATAGAGACGTTTCCTGCATCCCGCACGGAAATCCGGCTGAGGTCCACCCGCTCGTCCAAGTTGTACACAGCGAAGCCCTTCCACATCTTCCGGAATGCATCCGGATATTCGGATGCGGCCGATGCAGAAATCGACGAGCGCGACAATGGTGCGCCAAACAGCACAACATCCGCTTGCCCTTCCTGCTTCACCCATTGATGCACATGGGTCGCTTCACCTTCCGGCTGCCAGATCCATTCAGGTTTTTTTAAATAGCTCATCCAACCACCCGCTCCCCGTTTTTCCAGACGGACTCAACATGGTTCACGCCGAACAGATACTGCAGTTCCTGATAGCTATGCACGTCCCACAGCACAACGTCCGCCCCTTTGCCTGTTTCAAGCGAACCAACCCGGTCCTGGCGGTTGATCGCGCACGCCGCATTATAGGTCGCAGCGGCGAGTGCTTCTGCCGGTGTCAGGCGCATGGAAATGCATGCCAGGTTCATGACAAGCGGCATCGAAACGGTCGGTGAAGATCCCGGATTGCAGTCTGTCGACACGGCAACCGCGACGCCTCTGTCAATCATCTTCCGCCCTTCAGCCGCTTCTTCCCGCAAATACAAAGCGGTCGCCGGAAGCAGGCAGGCAATCGTGCCGGCTTCCGCCATCGCTCTGATTCCTTCGTCCGATGCCTTTAATAAATGCTCGGCTGAAATGGCCCCGACTTTAGCCGCAAGTTCCGCTCCTCCATAGGAAACAATTTCGTCCGCATGGATTTTCGGCGTCAGCCCGTAGCGCTTGCCAGCTTCAAGAATGCGCTCCGACTGCTCAGGCGTGAAGACATTCCGTTCGCAGAAAACATCATTGAATTCCGCTAGTCCGGCCGCTTTGGGCAGCATCTCTTCTATCAAATAATCCACGTAATCATCTTCCCGCCCTTTGAACTCGGCCGGCACCGCATGGGCGCCCATGAATGTCGGCACCAGGTCGATCGGGTGTTCCGCATTCAACCGCTTCATGACTTCGAGCTGCTTCATCTCAGTTTCAAGATCCATGCCGTATCCGCTTTTCCCTTCCACTGTCGTGACGCCGTGCTCCAAGAAAGCATCCAGCCGCTTCCGGCTCTGTTCGTATAATTCATCCGCCGAGGCTTCCCGGGTCATGCGCATCGTGGCATGGATGCCGCCGCCGGCATTCATGATCTCCATATAGGAAACGCCTTTCAGCCGCTTCTCGTACTCCCCTTCGCGGCTGCCTCCGTATACCACGTGGGTATGCGGATCGACCAATCCGGGCGTGACCAGGCGGCCTGCTGCATCGACCACTTCCGCTTCACCGGAACGCTCCCCATACGTGAGCATCAGTTCATCGGTCGTCCCGACAGCCTGAACGATGCCGTCTTCCAGCCAAAGACTGCCGTCTTCAATGATGCCAAGTTCGCTCATAGCAGCACCTGACCGCGGGCCTGTCTGTCCTTTCAATGTCGCGAGCAATGCGTGTTTGATCCATACCGGCTTAGCCATTGTATCCGCCATCCCCTTTCATCATCGGGATGCGGATCCCTTTTTCACGCGCCGTCTTTTCAGCAATTTCATAGCCTGCGTCAACGTGGCGGGCGACGCCCATCCCCGGATCGGTCGTCAGCACGCGCTCCAGCCGCGCTTCCGCATCCTTCGTCCCGTCCGCAACTATGACCATGCCGGAGTGTATCGAATACCCCATACCGACTCCCCCGCCGTGATGCAGGGAAATCCATGTGGCACCGCCGACAGCATTCACCAAAGCATTCAGGATCGGCCAGTCCGCTACTACGTCCGAGCCGTCTTTCATCGATTCGGTCTCCCGGTTCGGAGACGCGACAGAGCCTGAGTCGAGATGGTCCCGCCCGATGACGATCGGCGCGCTCAGCTCGCCGCTTGCCACCATGTCATTGATGATCTTCCCGAAACGCACGCGCTCCCCGTAGCCGAGCCAGCAGATCCGCGACGGCAGCCCTTGGAACTGGATTTTCTCCTGCGCCATTTTGATCCAATTGCAAAGGTGCGTATTGGCGCTGAATTCCCGCAGGATCACTTCATCGGTCTTGCGGATATCTTCCGGATCGCCCGATAGCGCCACCCAGCGGAACGGCCCTTTCCCTTCACAGAACTGCGGACGGATATAAGCAGGAACGAACCCCGGGAAATCAAAAGCATTTTCCACGCCTTCGTCTTTTGCCACTTGGCGGATATTATTGCCATAATCGAACGTCACCGCGCCCCGGTCCATCATCTCGAGCATGGCGCGGACATGCTTCGCCATCGATGCTTTTGAACGCTTCACGTATTCTGCCGGGTCCGACTCCCGCAGCGCGGCTGCCTCATTCAACGCCATGCCGGACGGGATATAGCCGTTCAACGGATCGTGCGCCGACGTCTGATCCGTCAGCACATCCGGCGTGAATCCGCGTTCGAGCATTTCAGGGAGTACGTCCGACGCATTGCCGAGCAAGCCGATCGACAGCGCTTTGCCTTCGGCTTTTGCTTCCTCCGCCAGGCGGATCGCTTCATCGAGCGAATCCGTCTTCACGTCGGTGTAGCGCGTCGCGATGCGCCGGTCGATCCGAGTTTCGTCCACTTCGATGCCGATGCAGACGCCGCCCGCCATCGTTACGGCAAGCGGCTGCGCCCCGCCCATGCCGCCGAGGCCGGCAGTCAATGTGATGGTGCCTTTCAGCGATTCGCCGAAATGCTGCTTCGCAAGTTCCGCAAATGTTTCGTATGTTCCTTGGACGATGCCTTGCGAGCCGATATAAATCCAGCTCCCCGCCGTCATCTGCCCGTACATCATCAAGCCTTTCTTGTCGAGTTCATGGAATGTCTCCCAATTGGCATAAGCCGGCACGATATTGGAGTTCGCAATCAGGACCCGCGGGGCATTTTCATGGGTTTTAAAAATTGCCACCGGTTTTCCGGACTGCACCATGAGCGTTTCGTCGTTTTCCAGCTCTTTCAATGATTTGACGATGGCATCAAAACTTTCCCAGTTCCGCGCCGCCTTGCCGATGCCTCCGTAAACGACCAGGTCTTCCGGGCGCTCAGCCACTTCAGGGTCGAGGTTGTTCATCAGCATGCGGAGCGCCGCTTCCTGCTGCCAGCCTTTTGTATTCAATTCAGTGCCGCGGTAGCGGACGACTTTTTCTTGTGAAAGGGTTTTCATTTTTCTTCTCCTCCTTTTTCTTAATTTCAGTTTATAGAAACTATTCAATCTATATTTTTATAATTTTGTTCATTTCTTATAATTTATTTCTTTTTTTATTCTTTATTTTTATATAATGTTGTTTTATTGCGTTAAAACAATAAAAAAAGAGCTTCTTTTGCAAGAAACTCTCAAGGAACATATTGCATATGCTGTTTTCGGAAAAGCGACGGCGTGGTCGATTCGAACTTTTTATAGATGGCGCTGAAATAAGAAGCGTTCGAGAAACCGGAAAGGCGGGCGACTTCCTCGAGCGACAGGCGCGTTTCCTGCAGCAGCTTTTTCGCTTCCTGCAGCCGCCGCTCCGTCAGCGCGGCACTGAATTTCTTGCCGGTCTTCTGCTGGAACTTCCGGCTTAATGTGCTCTTGCCCATGCGGAGTGTTTCCGCACACGCTGCCAAGCTCCAGGACGGATCCCAATAATTCGCCTCGATCAATTCCAGCGCTTTTTCCACCCCTGTCCCCTTGCCCGGCTCTTCCCTTTCCGCCATTGCCAATTCAGCGATAAAGCCGGCGGTTTCGTCGACAATGCCGTAGACGACCGGACCTCTGACGATGACTTCGAACACTTCGTGGTAGCGTTTCTCCCAGCGGTCATCTTTCAATCCGACCGCTTTCATGTACCGCCGAGCCTGGGCCAGCACACTTGTCAGCCGGATACGGACCATTTCAGGATCCGGATACGGGCGCTCGTAATGGAGAAATTCCCCCTCCATCCACTTCCGCATCGCCTGGGCGTCCCTCGTTTCGAGCATTTCTATCCAGATCCGCTGTTCCAGCGGCGTCAGGAACGGATCGAGTTCCGTCCACCGGAGCATCCCATGCCCAAGGACGGTGATGTCATAACCTTCGTAGAAAATCAGCGAGGTCATCTGACGCGTCGTCTGGTAATAGGCTTTTACCGGCTCGCCCTGGTTTGCATTGACGAAAATTGACAACGGCTCTTCGCTCTCCCCGCTCCATGCGGCATAGAACTTCCGGCATTCCTCCATGCATGCCTCTTCATCTTCCGACCGGTAGACGATCAGCACAAAATCGGAAAAATTGAAGACTTCTACGGGCTCATTGAACGGATAGCCCCGCAATACTTCGGAAAGGGCAAGGTAAACTTCCTTGTCCGCAGCCACCAGTGCGGCCATCGTGATGCCGCCGAGCGGCTCGGCGCGGTTGAAGAAATCCTCATAGGCGAGTGCCTGGCGGATATTCAATCCGGCTTCCGCCGGGGAATTGCGCAGCCGGAACCGGATCTGCTGAACCAGTTTGATAAACACCATCGGATCAAACGGCCGGAACAGCAGGTCTTCCGCTTTTCCCTGCAAGGCACGGTATGCGGTCAAGAAAGTCCGGTCGGAGGAGAGCCCGACCCAGGTCTGGTTGGACGCAGACAGCCACCGCTCTAATTCAGGCGTCCACAACTCCATATCGACGATCAGGCAGTCTGCCGCTCTTTCTTTTTCCGTGAAGGCGACCTGCACCCCGTTCAAATGCGATTCAATGACCCATTGGAGCCCTTGGGCCTCGAGGGCGTTCCGGGACAGAATGGCAATGTCCACGCTTTCACCTGCTTCCTTTGATTATTCCACCGGACCGAAATGCCGGAGCGGCGAAATCCGGTATTTCACTTCGCCAAGCACCGCATCCCGCCGGATAAAGCCGATGGTCCGGGAGTCCACACTGTTCAGCCGGTTGTCGCCGAGGACAAAATAATAGCCGGTGGGAACCGTGAATTCCCCGAATTCGGTTGTCAGCTGCGGATAGCCTTGCTCTTTTGCCCACTCCCGGTTTTCCTTCAAATAAGGCTCGTCCACTTTCCTGCCGTTCAAATACAGCTGATCCTCTTCCATCTTCAGCCGGTCGCCGGGAGTCCCGATCACCCGCTTGATAAAATTTTTGCCTTCCGGCGCCTTAAAAACAATGAGGTCGAAATTTTCGATCGGACTGATCTTCACCAGCAGCACCTTATCGTCCTCCTCGAACGTCGGCATCATCGACCGGCCATGCACCGATACCGGTTCGAACAGGAACTGGCGGAAAACCAGGATGATCAAGGCAGTAAGCAGGATGATCTTCATCCAGGCAACCAGCTCTCGTATGGCTTGTTCGTTCATGCCCTTCCCCCTGTTTCAATAGTGTATTTTCATCTTACTACAGCCCTCCGGCAGTTGCACATTCGGTTTTGCTATTCGCATTCCGGATTGATACAATTATGTAAATATTAAAAATAGGAGGACAATTACATGAAAACCTTATCTACAAATAAAGTCATCTACAGCTTTTCGTCCATGAACGAGCCCGTTATGCACGCCAAACCGGGCGATACGGTGGCCATCGACACCTATGACTGCTTCCAGAACCAGATCCAGTCCGAAGAGCAGGAAGTATCGGCGATCGACTGGAATGAAATCAACCCGGCTACCGGCCCGATCTTCATCGAGGGGGCAGAAATCGGCGACCTTCTCAAAGTAACGATCGACGACCTTGAAATCGGCAGCCAAGGCGTCATGGTGACCGGCCCCGGGCTCGGAGTCATGGGCCATCGCATGGAAGCGATGGAATCGAAGATCGTTCCGATCAAAGACGGGAAAGCCGTATTCAATGAACAATTGGAGTTGCCGCTGAATACGATGATCGGCGTCATCGGCGTTGCCCCTGAAGGCGCTCCGGTGTCCTGCGGGACGCCCGGCGCGCACGGCGGCAATATGGACACAAAGCTCATCACCAAAGGCGCCACGCTCTACTTCCCGGTGTTCGCTGAAGGCGCGCTGTTCGCACTGGGCGATTTCCATGCGGCCATGGGCGACGGCGAAGTGAGCGTTTCCGGCATCGAAGTGCCCGGGCGCGCCACCGTGACGTTCGATGTCATCAAAGGGACGCATTCCAAATACCCGATCCTCCAGAACGAAGACGGTTTTGCGCTGCTTGTTTCCGCGATGACGCTCGATGAAGCGATCAAAATTGCGGTTGAAGAGACGATCGACCTGCTGCTGCCGCATACCGATATGAGCGTCAGCGAAATGACGATGCTGATGAGTGCAGCAGGGGACGCACAGATCAGCCAAGTGGTCGATCCGCTTGTGACTGCCCGCTTCTTCGTGCCGCAGCACGTACTGGATTCATTGGGAATTAAATTGTTTGCATAAAGGGGCCAGATTATGTTCAAAGGAGAAAAAATCCGTTTGACCGCAATGCGGGCAGAAGATCTGCCAATCTACAGAACGTGGAACAGCGAAGCCGCTTTCGGGCGCAACTATAATTCCAGCCCTATCCGAGAAGTTTCAGAAAAACAGGCAACGGAATGGTTCCAGGAAAGTTCGGACAAGGATTTCCGCTTCGCGATCCGCCCGGTTGATAACGAAAACTTCATGGGCGTCTGCGCCATCGAAGACATTGAATGGCCCCACCGGGTCGGCTGGCTCTCCATCGCACTCGGCGAAGATTACCAGGGCAGCGGATGCGGGACGGAGGCGATGCGCCTGCTGATGCATTACGCCTGGAACGAACTCAACCTCCATCGCCTCCAGTTGACGGTCTTCGGATACAACGCACCCGCGATGGCCATGTATGAAAAACTGAGCTTCCAAAAAGAAGGCGTGTTCCGTGAATTTCTGCAGCGGGACGGCAAGCGCCATGACATGTATTTATACGGCAAATTGGCGTCTGAATCATCGGACTTTTGAGCGCAGCGCCATTTTATGTTACACTCAATGAAAAACTGTAGGTGATTAGAATGGTTGGAAGAAATGACCCTTGCCCATGCGGCAGCGGAAAAAAATACAAGAAATGCCACGGAAAGCAGCAGACGGTTTCCATCAATGACTTGGTGAACGAAGAATTGTTCAAAGTTCGCCAGCAATTCTTTTCGGAAAACCCGAACCAGGAACAGCTGCCGGCTTTCCGCGAACTTCAGCAGGAATGGCAGCCGCGCTTGATGCAATCCATGGCGGAAAACGATGCACAGGCATTTGTCATCGAGAACTTCCTGTTCATGCAAAAGCCTGAACTTTGGGAAGCTTTCCTGACGAAACAAGTGGAGCTCGCCCAGCGCCCGTCCACTAAAGAAGTACTTGAAAACTGGAAAGACGCCAAAGTGTTCCTTGGGCAATACGTCGAAGGAAATGAAGCGTCTGCGCAGTTCAAAGATGCTTTTACCGGTGAAACCATCCAGATGACGGACCAGCCGCCGACGGATATGCAGGACGGCCAAGGCCTCCTTGCCATCCTTCTGCCGGATTCCCGCATCGGAAAAGACGGCGCATTGTTCCTGAACGGCTACCTGACAGTCGTCGGCGACTTCGATCCACTCTTTGAAGGAGTGAAAGCGAAGATGGCCGAAGCGAATGCTACAGACGGAGCCGCTTATCTGCGCGACAATTACTTGGCGGTCGTGGAAATGATCGTGAAGTACTCGACGGGTACGGTTGACGAAAGCATCGAGCTTTCCCCTGAACACGAATCCGTTATGGCAGAACTTGCCAAGCATGTTGAAGAAGCTGATTTCGATGCGGAAACCGTCGACAATGTAACCAGCATCCTCAACAGCTACCTGGTAAGCCAGCAGCCGTCGGTCCAAAAGCCCGAAGCACTTGTTGCAGGGTATTGGAGATTCCTTCAGGATCATGAATTGATCAAAGGGCCGATGCTTGCTCCTAAAGATCTGAGCGAAAAATTCGGCGTTTCTTCAAGTACGATCCTAAAACGTTCAAAAGAATTCGGTTCTTATTTCGAAGAGCTTTTGGCGAAAAATTAATCCATCAAAAAAGGGCAGCTTCCGGCTGCCCTTTTTTCATTTCCGCCTTTCAGCCGATATACCGGAAAAGATTGGATCGACAATCGGAAACTGCCGTAATTCCGTTTGCTGCCGGCTTCACAGGGAAAGTAAAGAATAAAGGAAGATGGAAAAGCCGCAAGCTCCCCTTTTTTCGGTGGATAACTTTCGTTATGCACATAATATGGGGGATATCCTCCTCTACCGGGGGATAACAGGCCCCTTTTTGGAATTTCGGGAGCTAATATGGGCTTATCCACATGTTGATAAGTCCAAGACGCGAAACTTTTCATTGAAAGGGGAGGTACAATGTTCTCGATCACGCTGGACAGCTTTATCCGCATCATTTCCGTGGGCATACTTGCTTATATCGGGCTCGTGGTATTTTTGCGCGCGTCTGGAAAACGGACACTCACCAAACTGAACGCTTTCGACCTGGTGGTGACGGTGGCGCTCGGTTCTACGCTAGCTACCATTCTTCTCAGCAAGGATGTAAGCCTGCTGGAAGGCTTGACGGCGTTCGCTTTGCTGATTTTAATGCAGTATGCCATCACTTTCATGGCCGTCCGCTGGAACGGCTTCAGCAAATTCATCAAATCCGAACCGCAATTGCTTTATTTGGATGGTTCATTTCTTGAAGGAGCCATGAAAAAGGAACGGATCAATAAAGCCGAAATATTGCAGGCGGTCCGCAACCAAGGCACTGGCGACATGGAGGGTGTAAAAGCCGTCGTGCTCGAAACCGACGGAAGCCTATCCATCATCAGCGGTCACACGGGCGATACGTTGGCGAATGTAAAATCGGATAGGAAAATATAAAAAAGTTCCGGATGGTTCCGGAACTTTTTTGCTTTATCTCGGCGTTTTCACACGCATTTTCCGGTGTTCCCGGCGTGCAGGCGCCGTTTCGTGGAACAGCTTTTCCCCTTCGGACTCCGGAATGACTTTCGGCACTGCCACCGGCTTGCCGTCTTCCCCCATCGCCACCATGGTCAGGAACGACTCGGTCGTCAACCGTTCTTCACCGGTCTGGAGATTCTGCGATTTGACGCGGACGTAGACTTCCATCGATGTGCGGCCGGTCGATGTGACGTTCGCTTCCAATTCGAGCACATCGCCGACATGGGCCGACGACAGGAAATCGACCGAATCGATCGATGCTGTCACGACCTGGCAGCGCGAATGCTTCATCGCAGAAATTCCGGCGATCTCATCGATGTAGGCAAGCACTTTCCCTCCGAAAATAGAATCCATATGATTGGTATCGGGCGGCAATACGAGTTTTGTCTGGATGGTGCGGGATTCTTTCATAGGCCTTGCTTCCATTTTCAACACTCCGTTTCTCCTAAGAACTTGAACAGCCGTTTTCTTCTATTATGATATAGTAAAAATGAGGGGGAACCGTTATGACAGAATTATTGAGAATCTTGAATACACCTGAATTTCAATCCAAAGAAACGCTAAAAGGCCAATTAAAAGCCCTAGGCATCAATCCAGGCGACTCGCTCATCGTCCATTCCTCGCTAAAATCGATGGGATGGATCGCCGGCGGCCCTCAGGCTGTCGTAGAAGCGTTATTGGAGAACGTAACCGCCGAAGGGACATTGATCATGCCCGCGCAGTCTACGGACAACTCAGAGCCTTCCTATTGGATGAACCCGCCCATCCCGGAAAACTGGCATCAGCCGCTTCGCGAAGGATTGCCGGCTTTCGACCCGCACCTGACGCCGATGCGCGGCATGGGCAAGATACCGGAAACCTTCCATCGCCATCCCGGGACAATCCGCAGCCCGCACCCTTCCCATTCATTCATCGCTTGGGGCAAGCAGGCGGCTGACTGGATGAGCAAACAGCCGATCGAGAATTCGTTCGGCCCCGGGTCGCCTCTCGGAAAAATGATGGAAAGCGAAGTGAAGATTCTGCTGATTGGGACCGGTTTTGATTCCTGTACGGCGCTGCATTACGCAGAGTTCGTCCAGGAAACTCGGACAACTTCTCCCCAAGGCGCGGCTGTCATGAAAGACGGCAAGCGGCAATGGGTGGAGTTCCAATGTGTAGATATGGATGCCGACCGGTTTCCAGAGCTAGCCAAAGCATATCCCGGTGAAATCCAGACCGGCATGCTCGGGCAGGCGGAAGTGAAACTTGTAGAGATGCGCCCATTGGTGGAATTCGGCATTGACTGGCTGAAAGCCAATCCGGCTCCTATAGAAGAGGGACAATAATAAAGCCTGCCCGCGAATTTCGCTGGCAGGCTTTATGCTGCAATGACTTCATCTAAAAGATTTTCAAGCCGTTCGTTATTCGTATTGAAAGAATCCACAAACGCATTGATGATTTCAGCTGGAGCGGCAATCTTTTCCCAATCAAGCCGGTATCCCGCATTTAATGCCAGCTGTCGGGCAAACTCCCGTACGGTGCGTCCGTTCCCTTCCCGGAACGGATGAAGGGCATTCAATTCTGCCAGGTAATGGGCCAGACGGGCAATCAGCTTTTCCCGCGGCAGCCCTTTCAAGTAATTTTCCTCTGCCAGCCCGGCAAAGATTTTGCGCATTTCTACATCGATGAATTTCGGATGGGCGAAAGAAGAAGAACCTTTTGAAATCATTTCTTTCCGCAGTTCACCGGCGAATGGGTAGACATCCTGCAAAATATACCGATGAATTTCCAGGAAAGCCTCCATATCAAGCGGGTCTTTAGGCGGACGGATCCGCAATTCCGACAGACGGAACAGCGTATAGACTTTCTCCAGTTCCTTCAACTTCTCTTCGTCCTTCAAATCAAAAAGATTGATGAGGATATCCGTGTCAGGGTAGCAATACATCGATGTATGCTGGTATTTAGACATCGAACTTCGATTTAATGGCCCGGTGGAATTGAGCTTCCGTCCGTTCACCAGTCAAAACCGACCGAACAAAATTCTCATCCTCATTGGTTACATCAAACCCTTCCGTAACTAGAGAGTGGGATGCGTAAGAAATCGCGTGGTTGGCTTGTTCATGGGAAACACGGTTAACTAATTTCGTCAAGATCATGACCACCTTTCATTCCTTTATTGTACCATTTCCGGGCCCCGAAATCCATCCTGAACCCCGATTCTGAAAGGGTTTCCAGCCGCTTCCGGCGATTTTTCGGCATAACAAAACCGGGTGCCTGAAGCACCCGGTTGTCGCTACGCCTGCTGTTGCAATTCTTTCGTCTCCTCTGCCGTAAACGGCCGGGAACGGGTCAAAAACCGCTTGCCTTCGACGCCTTCGAGCGAGAACATGCCGCCCCGCCCTTCCACTACGTCAATGATCAGCTGCGTATGGCTCCAATAGTCGAATTGGTTCTTGTGCATATAGAATTCACTGCCGCCGATTACGCCGAGTAGCACATCCTGGTCGCCCAAAAACAAATCGCCTACCGGATAGCACATTGGGGAGCTGCCGTCACAGCAGCCTCCGGACTGATGAAACATGACCGGCCCGTGCTTGCTTTTCAAGAGCTCGATCAATTGGAGCGCTTCGTCTGTCGCAATTACACGTTCGACCATAGCCTATCCCTTCTTTCTAATCAAAAGAACCCTTGCTTGTCTTCGCTGTAGCTGACGAGCATGTTTTTCGTGTTCTGGTAATGGCTAAGCATCATTTTGTGGTTTTCACGGCCGAAACCGGACATTTTGTAGCCGCCGAATGCTGCGTGCGCAGGATACTGGTGGTAGCAGTTTGTCCAGACGCGTCCTGCTTGGATGCCGCGGCCGAAACGGTATGCCGTATGCGTATCACGTGTCCAGATGCCCGCTCCAAGGCCGTATAGCGTATCATTCGCAAGTTCCATTGCTTCTTCTTTCGTCTTGAAAGTGGTCACGGAAACGACCGGACCGAAGATTTCTTCCTGGAAAATGCGCATTTTGTTGTTTCCTTTGAATACGGTCGGTTTGATATAGAAGCCTTCAGCTAGATCGCCTTCCAATGCATTGCGGTCTCCGCCTGCAAGGACTTCAGCGCCTTCCTGCTTGCCGATATCCAGGTAGGACATGATCTTTTCCATTTGCTCCTTGGAAGCTTGGGCCCCCATCATCGTTTCCGGATCCAGCGGATTTCCGATTTTGATCGCTTCAACACGTTTCAAGGCGCGGGCCATGAACTCTTCGTAAATGTCTTCCTGGATCAATACGCGGGATGGGCATGTACATACTTCGCCCTGGTTCAGCGCGAACATGACAAATCCTTCGATCGCTTTGTCGAGGAATGCATCGTCCTGGTCCATGACATCCTTGAAGAAGATGTTCGGCGATTTGCCGCCCAGCTCCAACGTGACCGGAATCAGGTTTTGCGATGCGTACTGCATGATCATCCGGCCGGTTGTCGTTTCACCGGTGAATGCCACTTTGCTGACGCGCGGGCTCGACGCAAGCGGTTTTCCTGCTTCCAGTCCGAAGCCGTTGACGATATTCAAAACGCCTGGCGGAAGAAGGTCGCCGACCAGTTCAGCCCAGACCATGATGCTCGCCGGTGTCTGTTCAGCAGGTTTCAATACCACACAGTTTCCTGCAGCCAAGGCTGGCGCCAATTTCCAAGTCGCCATCAGCAGCGGGAAGTTCCAAGGGATGATCTGCGCTACCACGCCAAGCGGCTCGTGGAAATGATAAGCAACTGTATTTTCATCAATCTGGCTGAGCGATCCTTCTTGTGCACGGATGACCCCTGCAAAATAGCGATAGTGGTCAATGGCCAATGGAATGTCGGCATTCAGCGTTTCACGCACAGCTTTTCCGTTGTCCCATGTTTCCGCAACTGCCAACATTTCCAGGTTCTCTTCCATCCGATCAGCGATTTTCAAAAGGATATTCGCCCGTTCCGTAACGGAAGTCTTGCCCCATGCATCTTTTGCCGCATGAGCAGCATCAAGCGCCGCTTCCACATCCTCAGCTGTAGAGCGTGCAACTTCCGTGAATTTCTTGCCGTTTACCGGGGAAACGTTGTCAAAATACTGGCCTTTTGCCGGAGCACGCCATTCCCCATTTATATAGTTTTCATACCGTTCTTTAAACGAGTGCTTCGCTCCTTGCGTATTCGGCATTGCGTATTCCATTACCATTCTGTTTCCTCCCTTTATTTGTATAGTTCGCTTCTTTGTATGCGCTTACACAAAAGTTGTACTCCAACGCATGCAAAGAAACAGCTTCCCTTCTATATTGTCAAAAGAATTGGAAAATTGCAACCCTTTTTAGGAATATATGGCCCCGTTTTGTTTAATGGCCTGCAAGGGTATAATAAATAAAAGCAGAAAATAAGCAAATGAAGGGATATTACTATGCGAATCAATAAATTTCTAAGCGAAACAGGCATCACTTCCCGCCGAGGGGCGGATAAATTCATCGAAGACGGGCGGGTGACCATCAACGGGCAATTGGCCGAACTCGGGAGCAAGGTTCTGCCGGAGGACCAGGTGCATGTAGACGGCAAACTGATCGAACAGCCAAAAGAGGAATATGTCTATATCGCCCTCAACAAACCGGTCGGCATCACCAGCACGACTGAACGCCATATCGAAGGCAATATTGTCGACTTCATCAACCATCCGCTCCGGATTTTCCATGTCGGCAGGCTCGACAAGGATTCAGAAGGGCTGATTTTATTGACCAATGACGGCGACATCGTCAACGAAATTCTGCGGGCTGAAAATGAGCACGAAAAAGAATATATCGTGAAAGTCGATATGCCGGTCACGGAGTCCTTTTTGAAGAAGATGTCGGAAGGCGTTGAAATATTGGATACGAAAACGCTGCCCGCAAAAGCTGAGAAAATCTCGAAATATACGTTCCGCCTGACCATCAAACAGGGGCTCAACCGCCAGATCCGCCGCATGTGCCAAGCGCTTGGCTACGAAGTGAGAAGCTTGAAGCGCGTACGCATCATGAACATCCATCTCGGCAGCCTTGCAGTCGGCGAATGGCGTGATCTGACCGACAGCGAACGGAACGAACTGTTCCGCGAACTTGACTATAAACCGAAACGATAGGAATAGGAGATGTAGATATGCTGACGATACAGAACACCCCCAATCATGCGGGCGTAAAAATTAGCGGCGATTATTTCGACTTGGACGAACTGAACAAAGCGATCTACCACGTTATCGGCGACGAAAACAAATACCATAACTACACCGGGTCGCGCACCCGCCTTTTAGGGATTGCCTACGAAATCCGGCATGCAGCCCAAGGCGACCGCAACATCGAACCGGTCTTCAACGGCATGACCGAGCATATAAAAAAGCAGCACCGTTTTATTGCGCCGGACAAAAACATCTATTTCTCGGCCGAAGTGCTATGGCCGGAGATTTTGTATGCCATTGTGGCTTTGAATGATTTTGTCCGCCTCCATCAGGCGGATGTCGAATTTCCCGACTGGGATCCCGAGCTCCACCTGATCCGGCATTTCCAGGCGCTTGTGCTCGATTGCCTTCATGGCCAGGTGCCCGAGGAACAGTACCAGACCATCCTGAAAACATTCAGCCAGACACCGACGGTCAGCGATTACGCCGTCCAATACATCGACTTCCTGAATCTAAAGTTTATCGATATGCCCAAACAGCAGCGCGAGAATACGCTCCCTGTTGTCGCGGTAAAAATTGCCGTGCAGGATAACGACTACCAGGCGTTCCGCCAACAAGTCCTGACAGCTGCCACCCCGGCAAAAAAAGCCATACACGAAATCCAGTTCAAAGCCGAATACCCAGAACAAATCGACTGGTGAATAGAAAAGCGGAAACGGCCGTTTAGGTTCGACAGGCAAGTGGTAGCCCAAAAGTAGTTTGGGCTATCTCTTTGCGACGAAGCGCAAAGCACTGCAGGAGCAGAGGGGTTTAACGGCCTGGCGAAGCGGCGCATTTTGCCGCACAGCCAGGCTGGCTTACGACCCGAGAACCTGGCCGTTGGAGCTGGACAAGAGAAAAGCGCAGGCGCCTTGCAAGGCCCGACAAGCTCTGGAGGGCTTGGCATGAATGGCGCTTTTTGCCATTCGGGACTAGACCGAAGCGACTCGAGGGCCTAGGCGCCGGAGCTGGACAAGAGAAAAGCGCAGGCGCCTTGCAAGGCCCGACAAGCGCTGGAGGGCTTGGCATGAATGGCGCTTTTTGCCATTCGGGACAAGACCGAAGCGACTCGAGGGCCTAGGCGCCGGAGCTGGACAAGAGAAAAGCGCAGGCGCCTTGATAGATTCGACGGGCATAATAAGAAACCTGTCTTTGTAGCTAACTTGCTTTATTAATGTCCCAAAACATCAAGAACCCACGCTGATTCAGCGCGGGTTCTCTTATGCCTGCTTGATTTGCAAAACGAGAAAGTCACTGACTTCCAAAGCTTTCAAACTATGCCGTTCGCCAAGGTTCATGTGAAGGACGTTCTGCGGCGACACTTCCACTTCTTCCCCTTCTACCGTAAAGGCCACTTTCCCTGTCTTTACAATAATCAGGACATCTGCATCCACATCATGTTCCGCCACTTCCTCGCCCAACTGGAGCTGCATGTTGACGACATTCACTTTCCCGAAGTTCAGCACTTTATTTATGTGTTTATTTTTCTCATTCAAGTAATAAGGCGTATTGATCAATTCCATCATTCACCCTCCTCTTTCTTAACTCTATTCGACAGAAAAAAGCCGGGACCTTCCTTTTCACTTGGAAGCCCCGGTTTTTATTCTGTTATTCGCCTTTCATTTCCGCTACTTTGTCAGGGTTATTGTCGATCCATTCCTGGGCGACTGCCACCGGATCTCCGCCTTCTTCGATCTTCACGATCATTTTTTCAACTTCATCGATTGTAATGTTCCAGTTGCTAAGGAATTCATAAGCTTCTGGCGCATTTTCTTTCAATTCGCTGTTCGTGATGACTTCCACTGAAGAAGTTTCAAAGAACCCTTTTTCATTCGTTAGTACTTTCAGGTCGAATTTATTGAACATCGTATGCGGTCTCCAGCCGTAGAAGACCACCGGCTTTTCCTGTTCCATCATGCGCTGCGCCTGTGCAAGCATGCCGCCTTCAGATGAATTAACTTGTGTAAAGTCGAACTCATAAGCTTTGATGATTTCATCGCTTTCGATGGAAGCACCCGCTCCCTTTTCAATGCCATAGAACTCGTTGTTGAATTCGCCTTCACGGCCTTTCAAGTCTTCAAGGGAATTGATGTCTTCCATATAAGCCGGAACTGTCCAACCGGTATCCGCTTCCGGATAGCTTACAGCAGTACTCTCGATTTTGCCTTCGAATTTGTCCAGGTAGTTTTGGTGCATCGGCACCCACGCATCCATGAATACATCGAGATCTCCGCGTGAAAGGCCCATGTAGACGCTGCCGGCATCCGCTTCGGTCTCTTTCACTTCATAGCCCATATCTTCCAGGATCAAGCCGGCAATCTTTGTCGGTGGCACTGTGCTGGTCCACGGCGTTACCCCAAACGTAATGGTTTTTTGGGATTGGCCAGCTGTCCCTTCTTCCGTTTCAGCAGTTTCCGATGAACAGGCTGCTGCAAATGCAGCCAATAAAATAATGGTAAGTGTCAGTAGAACTTTTTTCATTTTTGATTTCCTCTTTTCATTTTTTAGAGTTTGCGTGCAAATCCTTGTGTGATCCGGTCCATGATAATGGCTAGGACGACGATTCCCAAACCGCCTGTCAGGCCAAGACCGACATTAACGGTCGAAATCCCTTGCAGCACAACCGAGCCGAGTCCGGGCGCGCCGATCATCGAAGCGATGACTGCCATCGACAAGGCAAGCATCATCGTCTGGTTGATGCCTGCCATGATGGAAGGCGTTGCGAGCGGCAGCTGGACTTTGGAAAGCAGCTGCCATTTTGTCGAACCGAACGCCTTGGAAGCTTCTACGACGTCAGCCGGGACTTGCTGGATTCCCAGCGTAGTCATCCGGACTGCCGGAGGGGTCGCGAAAACGAACGTCGCAATCACTGCCGGCACATTGCCAAGGCCGAACAGCAGGATTGCCGGAATAAGGTAAACAAAGCTTGGCAATGTCTGCATGAAATCCAGCACGGGGCGCACAATATTCGCTATCGTTTTGTTCGTTGCTGCAAGGATGCCGAATGGAACGCCGATCAGAACCGATATAAATGTAGAAACCATGACGATGGCTACCGTCTGCATCGCCGATTCCCATAAGCCGACCGAGCCAAGGTAGAGGCCGCCTGCCAGCGCAAAGAGCGCGACGCCTTTTCCGGCGATTTTCCAGGCAAGCAGCACCAGCAAGACGGTCAGCAATTCAGGCGGAATGGAGATCAGAAGATTCGTCATTCCATCGACAAACGTCCGCAGCCCGTTGCTGATGGCTCCGAAAAATTCACCGGTAACCGGCAACAGCCATCCATCTACGAATTCATTTGTCCATTGTTCAAGCGGAAGGTCGAAGTAGTTCATACAGCCGCCACCTCATCTTTTCCTAAGACCAGCCCCGAAAGAATGGAGACCCGTGAAACAATCCCCAACAGCTTCTCGTCCTTTATGACCGCGAGAGGGTATTTGGCTTCCACTGCGATGCCGAAAAGGTCATTCAACGGCGTATCAGGCGAGATGCTTTGAATGTCTTTGATGAGCACCTCTCCGATCGGCGCGCTTTCTTTATAAGCCTTGATGGCATCATCAATTGTCAACAGACCTTGGAAGTTATTGTTTTTATCAACTACGAAGATGCTTGATACGCCGGCGTCTTCCATCTTCTTCACTGCTGCCAGCGCGCCGCTCTTGTCTGCCATATGGACAATCGGCTTTTTCATGACATGCGATGCCATGAGCACTTTGGAGCGATCCACGTCTTTTACGAAATTCGAAACATATTCATTGGCCGGATTTTCCAGGATTTCATCCGCAGTCCCGACCTGGACGATTTCCCCGTTCTTCATGATGGCGATGCGGTCGCCCAGTTTCAGCGCCTCATCCAGGTCATGGGTGATGAATAGAATCGTCTTGCCCAATTTGCTCTGCAGATTCAGCAATTCATCCTGCATCTCTTTCCGGATCAGCGGATCAAGTGCACTGAACGCTTCATCCATTAACAGGATATCCGAATCGTTCGCCAAAGCCCGGGCAAGTCCGACGCGCTGCTGCATGCCGCCGCTCAGTTCTTTAGGGTAGCTTTTTTCGTAGCCCTGCAGCCCGACATCTTCGATCGATTTCTGGGCACGCTTGCTGCGCTCTTCTTTCTTGACTCCTTGGATTTCCAGCCCGTAAGCGACATTCTCCAAAACTGTCCGGTGTGGGAACAGCCCGAACTGTTGGAACACCATGCCTAGTTTTTCCCGTCTTGCTTTGATCAGTTCATTCTTATCCATCTTGGTAATGTCTTGTCCGTCAATCAGCACTTCGCCGTCAGTCGGTTCGATCAACCGGTTGATCAGGCGGATCAACGTCGATTTCCCGCTGCCCGACAACCCCATAATGACAAAGAATTCACCCGGTTCAACTGAAAAACTGGCTTGGTTGACTCCGACTGTCATGCCCGTCTTGGCCAATATATCTTCCTTTTGTTCTCCGTTTTTCAAACGTTTGAGCCCTTGCTGTGGATGAGCGCCAAAGATTTTCGTTAAGTTGTTCACTTCAATCTTTTTCATCAACATTCTCCTCTATTCTCTTGTTCCAGTCTCAACGCCGGAATCCGATCGTTCGGCTGACTTGTTTCGGCAAGTCCAGCCCTTTATGTTCGTCTTGAATCTTTTCAACTTTTTCAGCAACTGGCTTCGGAAACGGTGCGGGCCGCCCTTGTTCAGCGTCCATGCCCATCAGCATCTGTTCGCTCGTCGCTACGATATCACCAGCCGCATTTTCCATCCCCAAAAAGATGTGTAAGCGTTTGGCATCGCTGTCCAAAAGCTGGTAGCTGACACGCAACGGTTCACCTTCATGGGCTTCCTTCAAATAACAAAGGTGCGTTTCCAGCGTAAACATTGTGTAAATGTATTGTTTGCGTGCTTCGGCATCCAAACCGATAGCTTCAATAAATTCATCAGCAGCCAAACTGAAAACTTTGGCATACGCGGCATCGTTCATATGGCCGTTATAGTCGACCCAATCCGGTTGAACTGAAACTTGAAATCTCAGGTTTGTATCCGCCATCGTGCTTCCTCCTAACAGATCTTCAGTTTTTTACAGCGGCTTTCGATTCCGGCCAGTAGGACTCGACTAGATCCAGCAGCTCCACCAGGAACTCATTGCGCTTGGTTTCCAATTCAGCAATGGTCGTGTCTCCTGCATGGCTTTCGCAGCCGTTGATGACTTTTCCTTTCAGTTCATCCGTCAGTTCAGGAGCCTCAAGCTTTGTCCAGGGCAGCTTCAGCGCAGGGCCGAATTGATCGAGCATATGCCGCATGCCTTTTTCTCCGCCTGCCAAATGGAATGTCATGAACGGTCCCATCTGCGCCCAACGGAGCCCGGCGCCGTATACAATAGCTGCATCCACTTCTTCCGTGGTCGCAACTCCGTCATTAACCATGTGCAGCGCCTCGCGCCACAAAGCTTCCATCAATCGGTCTGCCAAATGCCCTTCAATTTCCTTTTGGATGATCAGCGGCTTCATTCCGATCCCTTCAAAGAACTGGCGTGCATATTCCATGATTGCTGCATCCGTCTGTTTTCCGCCGACCAGTTCAACAAGCGGCAGTATGTATACCGGGTTGAACGGATGGGCGACAATCAGCCGTTGTGGATGCTTCAAGCCTTCCTGGAGAATGCTAGGGACGATGCCGGAGGTACTGGAGCCGATGATTGCTTCCGGTTTGGTGTATTTGTCGATGTCCGCCAATACCGCTTTCTTCAACGCTTCACGCTCCGGAACGTTTTCCTGGATATAGTCCGCTCCGCGCACCGCTTCTTCGACCGTTTCTTTGAAGGTGATGCGGCTTTGATGCGCACCTTCTGCCAATCCCAATTTCTCCAAGGACGGCCACGCTTGCGCAATTGCTTTTGTTGTCCGCTCTTTTGCGCCTTCAGCCGGATCGAATGCGATGACATCGAACCCATTCGCCAGGAACCGGGCTATCCAGCCGTTGCCGATTACTCCGGTTCCGACTACGGTTATATTTTTGATTCCGTGATTTCCTTTGTTCATGATTTTCCTCCTCCATATGGATTTCTGAGCTGGTAGTGGATTCTTGCTTCTGCTGGAGTCATGGCTTCGATGCCTGCTCCGTGCAATTTCTTCACTGCTTGGTCGACCAACTGTTCGTTCGTCGCAAATACACCTTTCCCTAAGTAAAGATTGTCTTCAAGACCTACCCTTACATTGCCGCCATGCTGTGCTGCCATTTCTAAAATCGGCATCTGCATGCGCCCGATTCCGAATGCAGACCAGTAGGCATTTTCCGGAAGGCGGTTTTTCATATACAGCATTGTTTCCTCATCCGCTTCCGCTCCCCACGGGATGCCCAGACAGAACTGGAACATCGGATCGCCATCAACTAAGCCTTCCTCGATCAGTTGCTTTGCAAAACGCAGATGGCCGGTATCAAAGCACTCCAGCTCCGGCTTCACGCCGCTTTCCTGGATCAGCTTCGCTTGTTCGCGCAGCCAATTTGTCGGGCTCATATAGACCATGTCTCCGAAATTGACGCTTCCGCAGTCCAACGTACACATTTCCGGCAGAAGCGAGCCTACCGGTTCGTGCCGTTCACGCGGCACCTGCATGTCCGTACCTTCGCCGCCGGCTTCCGGATTCGCCAGATTCGGAATGAAATCCCCCCCGCCGCCTGAAGTGATATTGATGATGACATCTGTTTCCGATTCGCGGATCCGCTCCACAATTTCCTTGTAATGATTCAGGTCGTGGCTGATGCCGCCAGTCTTGGGATCCCGTGCATGGACATGCGCCACGGTCGCTCCTGCTTTCGCCGATTCGATGGCTGATTCGGCGATTTCCTTTGGCGTTACCGGCACATAGCTGCTCTTTGCTGTTGTGTCGCCTGCACCTGTCACTGCTGCCGTTAATAATACTTTTTGTTTCAATTCAATTCCTCCTTTTTTGGTTCTATCGGCTCATTCTTTTTATGTATTTTGTAATTATAATTATTTCTCATTTTTTCTGCGCTTTTAAACTGTACCATCTGGACGGTAATGTTTCAAGGTCATTTTAAGAATTCCTACTTGCTTTAAAGCGAGGTTTTATTTTTTGCCGGCTTCAAATACTGCCCTTAAAGGTTTTCCAAAAACCAGATTGGGTCAGTTTTTTTAACGAAAAAAATCCACATCCTCCGAAGAGGACGTGGATTTTCGGCCGATTATTCGCTGGCCCAGGAGATTAACTTTTTATAAATAGCTGCTTTTTTTTCATCGGTCAATTGGTTGAGGTCGAAAAGTTCATTGAGCCAGATGCCGTCTGTGGCGAGCCGGATGATGGTGGCTTTTACAGGATCGATCCCATCGTTTTCAATTTCCGACTGCCACTCCATGTACAGGTCCCGGATCGGGTTCAGCAGTTCCTCATTTACAGCTTTTGCAGCCAAAAGGCCCGCATTCATGTCTGTCTTTTTATAAGGGTTATTGAATGTGACATCCACGTAGGACGTGAGCCATTTCCCTTTTTCCAAGGTGGATTCGTGTGCCGCAGCTGCAATCTTCTCACGGTAATTTTCCGCCAGATGTTCGACCATCCCCTGAACCAACGCTTCTTTCGAAGGGAAGTGGTACAGGAGGCCGCCTTTGCTGACGCCCGCTTCAGCTGCTGTCGCTTCTAATGTCAGATTGAAAATCCCTCTTTCACTGACTATTTTTGATGCTGCATGTAATATTTCCACTTTTCTTGTCACTCTGCCCATACGAAACCCCTCTACAATGAATTTGCTTTTCACTATACTACCTGGACGGTTTTTTTACAAATGGATTTCTTATTCTGTTTTGAAAATGGCTTTTTCCGGGTATGTTGTAATAATAGCAAATCCGAATCACCCGGGAGTGATGAGTGATGAGAAAATGGCTTCTTCCGATCCTGCTGACAGCTTCACTGGCCGCTTGCGGCAATGAACCACCCGAACCTGAAGCCGGCGATTCCCAAACGGAGGTTTCCGCTCCGGAAGGGGAGCTCGATCCGACAGCACCAGAGGAAGTGGATGAAGCGGAAACTGTCGACCTTTCCGCTATTGTAAATGGGGATATTGAAGAAGGCGCAGCTGTCGCCTTGACTGCCACCATCCAGGAGCTGACGGACGACGGTGCGTTCCCCGCCTTCATCTTCGGGGATGAAGAACACAAGGTTTTCGTGCGGAACATGGCCGAGACGCCTGTAGAAGCAGGCGATGCTGTGACCATTCGCGGCATCTATGAAGGACTGGGCGAGGAAAATCTGCCGGTCGTTGCCGCTTCTGTCATCGAAGCCCAATAATAATGACGGCCCATCAAAAAAACCAGCTTTTTCAAGCTGGTTTTTTGCGTCACCGCTCAGGTTCTGCGGGTTCAGAGACGTCATCCAATGCAATTTCAGCATTGTCGTACGAAGTGTCTTTAACGGCAATGTCGCCCAACGACAGAATCCCCACCACTTCGCCTCCATCGACAATCGGCAGCCTGCGGATTTGGTGTTTGGACATTAAATTGGCCGCATCTTCAACGGACATGTCGGTGCTTCCAGTGACTGCATCCGAAGAAAGAATTCCGGATATCGGGCTGTCCAACGGCAGTTGTTCTGCAATTCCACGCGTTACAATGTCACGGTCCGTGATGATTCCCACTAGTTTATTATTGTCGACGACCGGAATGGACCCGACATCCAGTTCTTTCATTTTAGAAGCCACTTCTTGAAGCGTTGCTTCTGTCGTACAAGTGTCTACATTACCTGTCATAATTTCAGTAACCTTCATGATATTACGCCTCCAATTTTAAAAGTTTCTGGCTCACTTATTCCTTGAACAGCGTCTTCCGCCCTTAATATAAGAAATTCCGAGTAGCCTTTACTTTCACGGACCCCCCTTTTTTATTTTTTCCTTAGTATCTCCTTATCCGTTTTCCCAAAGAACAAACATCTTTTTGAAAAAGAAAAAAATCCAGGCTCTGCTCCAATACGGAGCCTGGATTTTTACGTGATGTAGTTTATTCGACCATTTGGATAAACTGGCGCGTACGCTCATGCTTCGGATTTTCGAAGAACGTCTTCGGATCGGAAGATTCAATGATGACGCCTTTGTCCAGCATGATGACACGGTCTGCAACTTCCTTGGCAAACTTCATCTCATGGGTGACAACAACCATCGTCATGCCTTCTTCAGCCAACTGCTTCATGACCTGAAGCACTTCGCCCACGAGTTCAGGATCCAGTGCTGACGTCGGTTCGTCAAACAGCAGCACTTTCGGCTCCATTGCTAGCGCACGGGCGATTGCCACCCGCTGCTTCTGTCCGCCCGACAGTTTGCTCGGGTAAACGTTCGCCTTGTCGCCGAGCCCTACTTTTTCAAGCAGGGACAAACCCAATTGCTTCGCTTTTTGTTTGTCCATTTTCTTTACAATGATCGGTGCTTCGATGACGTTTTCCAATACCGTTTTGTGCGGGAACAGATTGAAATGCTGGAAGACCATTCCGACTTCCGCCCGGATATCCGGCAATTTGTCCTTTTTCGGATCGATGGTATGTCCGTCTATCGTAATTTTTCCGCTGTTCATTTCTTCTAAAAAGTTGAAGCAGCGCAGCAGCGTACTTTTACCGGATCCGCTGACTCCCACAAGAACGACCACTTCCTGGGGCTTTACATGCAGATCGATGCCTTTCAGCACTTCCAAATCACCAAATGATTTATGGATGTTTTCGCCAATAATCATGATCTTAACCCCCTCACACTTTGTCTACATCCAGCCTGTTTTCATACCATCTGACGATGTATGTGAAAATCATGACCAGGACCAAATAATAGAAGCCAACTACGATGAATGTTTCAAACTGTTTGAAAGAACTTGCGGCTGCCCGGTTGGCCACCGAGAACAGCTCCGCCACCCCGATCATCCAGACCAGGGAGGAATCCTTCAATGTGATGATAAACTGGTTGCCTAGCGGCGGGATGGAACGGCGCAGCGCCTGCGGGAAGACAATTCTCCGCATGAGCTGGTTGTTTGTCATCCCGAGCGCACGGCTCGCTTCCGTCTGACCGTGGTCGATCCCCTGGATCGCCCCACGGAAAATCTCGGCAATATATGCCCCGTTATGGACACCGAGAGCCAGTGCCCCGGCCCAGAAGTTATCGAGGACGACAATTTGCGTGATCCCGAAATAAAGGAACATGATCTGCACCAGTAAAGGCGTCCCGCGGATGATTGTGATGTACAAATTAGCAATGCCTTGCAGGATTTTGGATTTCGATATTTTCATCAGGGCAAAGACCAAGCCCAGCACCGTACCGAGGACAACGGAAATCGCTGTCAATTCCAGCGTGATGATGACGGCATCCAAAAACCCTGGATAAGTGGTTAAAAATATATCAATTATCGTTTGAATGCTCTCCATGACTATTCCCCTCTCCGTTTAGCGCAGAACTTCGATTCCTTCTGTCTCCACTTCGAGGAGGTTAGTGCCGAACCATTTCTCGGAAATCTCTGCGTAAGTGCCATTTTCAACGATGGCATCCAATGCTCTGTTGATTTCTTCTAGCAGAGCTTCATCTTCCGGACGGACTGCAATGGCAGCTTCTTCAATCCAAAGGTTTTCACCGATGTCCTTGATTTCAAGACCGGCTTTCTGTGCTTCAAATCCGACAACGTCCGAAGTGATGACGGCATCTACACGCCCAGGGACCAATTCCTGCAACGCGACAACATCGCTATTGTAGTACTGGATATCATCTGTGAATTCTTTTGCCGCCGGTTCGTAGGTCGTCTGCGCTACAATCCCGATTTTCTTGCCTTCAAGGTCTGCCGGCTCTTTGATTTCTGTATTGCCTTCAGCGACCCAAATCTTCCCGCCTGACAAATAGTACGGATCCGAGAATGCTACCGTTTTCGCACGCTCATCTGTAATGGCCATTGAACCGAGTACCGCATCATACTTCTTGCCGATAAGGCCTTGGATGATCGTCTCGAACGGGTTTGTCACCGGATTATGCTCAAGTCCCATCTCTTCTGACAACGCCGCGCCGATTTCAATATCAAAGCCTGTCAATTGCCCGCCTTCTTCATAGTTGAAGGGTTTGTAAAGCCCGCTGGCTGCCGTCGTGAACTTGCCTTCTTCAAGCAGATTCAGTTCGTTTCCGCCGCCTTCTGTGCCTGTTCCGCCCGATTCTCCCGATCCGGCCGAGTCTTCTGATCCTCCACAAGCTGCCATGAGCATCCCTGTTGATAAAATTACACCTAAAAATGATAATTTCTTTTTCATGCTGTTCTCCCCTTTTCGTTTTATGAATTGACCGAAACGCCTAGGCGTTTCGGGGCTTGCCGGCAAATTAAACACTCTTAATAGAAAATATCCTTCTTCTTGTACATCTCTTCGATCCGCGCCAGATTCCCTTTCACTTTGGCGTGCTCTTTGACGTAGACAAAACGCATAATCGACGTCAGAAGCGCATGCACCGCCGTATAGGAATCGATGTTCAGGTTGGAATTCACCGCCACCGGAAGCGCGATGTCCGAAAATTCAGCGGCAGGCGAGTCTGCTGAATCTGTCAGCACAATCACTTCCGCCCCCTGCTCTTTTGCTGTTTGGAGGGTTTCAAGCACCACTTTTGTATACCGCGGGAAAACAAAAGCGATGACAATATCCCCCGGACCGACGCGTGAGAGCTGACTGTAGAACTGGCCGTCCGACGGGACGAGCATTTCCGTCTGGTCGATGGCCATGTTCAGCCATCCGGAAAACCAATGGGCCAGGCCGTAATCGAAAAAGTTGCTGGTGACATAGATATGGTCTGCAAAACTGATCATATCCACTACTTGCAGCAGCTTCTCCTCATCGATCGACTGCTTCAGCTTCTCGATGCTGAGGATGTCTGCATCCAGCAGATTCTCCAGAAAAGATTGGTCTGCATTCGGCTCAAGCGTTTCCTGTTCCGCTTGCTCCAGCCTTTCCTGCGCAAGCTTACGCTGCACCACTTGCTGGAACTCTGCATATCCCTTATAACCCAGTTTCTGCGTCCAGCGGATCACTGTCGACTCGCTGACGTTCACCCTTCTCCCGACTTCCAGAGCTGAAGAAAATGCGAGGAATATGGGTTCCCGGAAAAACAAATCACCGACTTTCTTTTGGCCGGAACTGAAATCTTTATAAGATTCCGACACACTCCGCAGTAAATCCTGCATAATCTCCGCCCCCAAAACAAGAACTTACTCAAATGCCTATAAAAAGTATAACCTTTTGCAGGAAATCCTGCAATACTTCTCTGAATATTCGTTGAATCTTTTTGCTTATTTTCTATTCCGAATATTCCATGGTATAAGCTATGTATTTCTTATGTTAAGTATTTTTTAGATATTCGGCATAATAAAGTCCTAGAAAAAAGAGTGCGGAAAAACCCATTTGGCATCCGGTCCGCTTTGGAGGGGGGAAATGAAGGATTTGCTTCAGAATTCAGTTTTTAGAAAATATTCCCTCGCTTCTTCTTATTCAAACGCTGTTTATAACTATTTTGTGAAAATAATAGGAATGGAAAGGGAAGAGCGCGAATCTACCTTATGAGAGGCTTCTGATAGATTCATGGAACCTTATAAGTTAGAATAAAAATATAATATTTGTATAAGAATAGTATTGGAGTGGATAGCATGGTTTGGGATACAAGGATTTTTCGCCTTTTTATCATTTGGTATTGCATCGGCATTGTATTGCTCAGTTTTGACTTGCTTCCGCCATGGCTCGAATGGGCCAATGCATTTTTCCTGATGCTTGCCGGTTCACTCGGCTTCCTTTATTTCTTCCGGAAATTCGGTAATACGGCTGGAGGCATTCTGGGCGCAGTGATTTTCGTATTTACCTTCATCGTAGAGGGCGCAGGTGCCGGCGCTGATTTCCTGTTCGGTTCCTATGATTATACAGAGCGTTTCGCCCCGAACCTTTTCGGGGTGCCGATCGCCATCGGGTTTGCCTGGCTGATGGTCATGGCAACGACCCATGTACTTGCGCTTTCCATCTTTCCTGAGGGAGGTTGGCGTTATGCGGCTGCAGGCGGCGTGGGAGCAGTCGTCATGGATTTGATCATCGACCCTGTCGCCTTCCATTTGAAGGGCTATTGGATATGGGAAGATACCGGCCTTTACTACGGCATTCCGTGGACAAATTTCACCGGCTGGTTTGCTGTCGCCTTTGTGCTGCATCTCTTGATCGACAGGCTGATGAAGGCAAAGGGCGACAAATGGAGCTTTGGCATTCTTGAAAAGCGGATGGTGCTGCTCTACATATTGGTGACAGCGATGTTCGTTCTGCTTGGATTGCTCGGCGGCTTATGGCTGGCAGCTGCCGCTTCAACGCTTGGCGCCGCTGCCTTTGTTGCAACGGCCCGGAAGAGGAGGTCCGCATGATTACTGCTAAAAAGTCCCCTTTGTTTGAAAATGTATTCGAAAAATATTTAAATCCGCTCCTGCGCAGGTCTTTTGCCAACGTGTTCGGCAACGGCATCGCGCCGACGACTCCGAAGCCGGCCATTTTCATTGCCAATCACAGTTCCTGGTGGGACGGATTGCTGTTCTTCTTTTTCAACCGGACTGTGTGGCGCCATGACATCCACATGATGATGGATGAAAAAGGGCTGAAGCAATATGGGTTTTTCCGATACCTTGGCGCCTTTTCCATCAACCGCAGCAAACCGAAAGACATCCTCGCTTCGCTGCAGTATGCAGAACAGCTGCTGCTCAGCGGAAAGACGGTCGTCCTGTTCCCGCAGGGCGATGAATACCATCAAGAGATCCGCCCGCTCGGGTACAGTACCGGCATCGCCTATCTGATGGAACGCTGCCCTGATATGCCGGTTGTCCCGATTTCGTTCTATTACTCCTTCCGCCATGAGAAGAAACCGGAAGTATGGGTGCAGCAGGGCGAACCCTTCCTTTACAGCAGCCTTCCCGGGACTAGCCGGAAAGAGAAAACAGCAGCAATCGAAGAAGCGGCCATCCGGCAATTGGACCACCTGAAGAGTTTTGTCGTCACTGAAGAAACAGATGCCTTCCGCAATTATTTAGGAAAGGGGGATTAGCATGCTGTTTCTGATTGCAGCGCTTGCCGCTTTTCTTCTATGGACAATCGCCAACAGTTTTTTCCTCCCTTCCTTGCCCCAGGCTTCTCGGATGGAGGATCCGCCGCTGGTGTCCGTCCTGATCCCGATGCGCAATGAGGAGCGCAATGTCGAAACACTGGTTGCCGCCTTAAAAGCGTCCCTTTACCCCAATATCGAATTCATCATTCTGAACGACCAGTCGACCGACCGCACAGCCCGCCTCCTGGAACAGCATACGGCAGGCGATTCCAGGTTCACTGTCATCGAAGGGAAGGAACTGCCAAAGGGCTGGGTCGGCAAAGTCCACGCCTGCCATCAATTGCAGCAGCACGCCACCGGCCGTTTCCTGCTTTTTATCGATGCAGACATCCGTTTCACACCGGATGCGATCGGCCGGTCGCTGATTTTATTGACACGGCGGAAGGCCCAATTGCTGTCCGGTTTTCCGGCCTTCGACGTACCGCCTTTCCTGAGCAAGCTGCTTGTGCCGATGCAGCATTTCGTCGTGTTTTTCCATTTGCCGCTGGCTGCAGCGAACCTCATGAATTTCCCAGCCGCAACGGCCGCCAACGGCATGTGGATGCTATTCGAGCGGAGCGGTTATGATGCGGCCGGCGGACATGCCGCCGTCCGTGATTCTCTTGTCGAAGACGTTCACCTCGCCCGGCGCATCAAGGCTTCCGGCCAAAAGATGCTTCTGGCGAACATCACCGGAGATGTGCGCTGCCGCATGTACGAAACCAATCATGACGTTTGGGAAGGGTTTTTGAAGAACAGTTACTCGGGCATCGGCCGCTCCCCCTTGCTCGCCGCCGGACTGGCTGCTTTTTACAGCATCTTTTATATCCTCCCGCTGTTTTTGGCAGTTTACGGCATCATTTCTGGCGACCTGATCTACACTGTGCCTTATGGGCTCGCGGTCCTGCAGCAGGGGTACGTCATGGCCAGGACGCGCCAGCGATTGTACCTGGCGCCTCTGATTCCGCTGCAGGCCGCAGCCATGATTGCGGTCTTGATGCAGTCGATGTGGAAAAGCTGGCGAAAAAAACCGTATTCCTGGAAAGGAAGGCATTATACATGAAAAAAATCATCATCATCGGCGGCGGCCTTGGCGGGTTAGCAGCTGCCGTCACGCTTGCGCACGCCGGATTCCATGTCCGCCTGTTCGAGAAAAACCCGCATCTCGGAGGCAAGTTGATGCCGATGCGCCTCGGCTCCTATTCCTTTGATTTCGGCCCCAACACCATAACGATGCCCCAAGTGTTCAAAGGGATCATCGAGCAGACCGGGGAACGTACGGAAGATTACTTCGACCTCCTCCCGCTCCAAAGCCACACACGGAACCACTTCCCGGATGGCGCGACCTTTGATTTTTCATCGGATGCCACGGAGATGGAAAAGGAGATTGCCCGCTTTTCGGCCCGCGACGCCGCCAATTATCCCGCGTTTTTAAAAGAAGTGGCCCGGCTTTATGGGATGTCTGAGCGCTATTTCTTCCCGGCTACATTCCAGTCCTGGAAAGATTACGTTTCGCCTTCGCTCGGCCTTGCGTTGCTGCGCGCCCGGCCGGCCGAAACGCTGCACCACTTTTTCAGCCGCTACTTTTCCGATAAGCGGCTGATCCAGTCGCTCGACCGCTATGCTACTTACATCGGTTCGTCGCCGTTCAAAGCTCCTGCAACCTTTTCAATGATCGCCCATCTTGAACTTGCACAGGGTGTCTATTACACAAAGGGCGGAAATGTGCGGATTGCAGAAGCTTTTGCGGCTGTCGCACAAAAGCATGGTGCTATTCTTCACACGGAAACGGAAGTCCAAAAAATTATGATTGAAAACGGCAAGGCAACCGGCGTTATACTGGCAGACGGGCGCACGTTCGAAGCGGACCTGCTAATCTTGAACGGCGATTTGCTATCGGCTTATCCGAAGCTTGTTGAAGAAAGATTCCGGCCCTCGTTTACGGATGCGAAAATCAGCCGCTTCGAGCCTTCCATCTCGGCTTTTGTCATCACAGCGGGACTGAGCACCCGCCTTCCAGGCCTGAAACACCATAACGTCTTTTTCTCGGGCGATTACCGGCAGGAATTCGACGATCTTTTCAGCAAGCGCCGTTACAGCGAAGAACCGACTGTCTACATCAGCAATTCTTCCTATACCGATCCCGAGGCGGCACCGGAGGGGGACAATTTGTTCATACTGGTCAACGCCCCGGCATTGGCTCCAGATGGCAGCCTTCAAATTGAACCGGAACAATACAAGGAACGGATTTATGATTTCCTTGAAACCTACGGCATCGACATCCGGACCCACTTGGCAGAAGAGCGGGTCTTCACGCCAGCTTTCCTGAAGGATACATTCAATGCATACCGGGGCGCCCTTTACGGCCCTTCCTCCCACCGCAAAGCGGACGCCTTCCTGCGGCCGGCCAATGCCAGCACAGACATTGAAAACCTCTACTTCATCGGAGGCAGCACGCACCCTGGAGGCGGCTCCCCTATCGTCACCATGGGCGGGCAGAATCTGGCGAGGCAGATCATCAGCAAGCACAAGACATAAAAAAGCTTCAGCGCCGTAAAAGGTGCTGAAGCTTTTTTATAGGCAAGCGAGGATCGCTTGCTTGGATTTTTCCGAGACATAATGCTTTTCACGGAAAACGTTATATTCTTTCTCACGGATCGCAAACAGGATTTCCCGGTAGACGAGTCCGGCCCCTTTTACCGCCAGGCGGGACTGGAGCGGATATTCCTGGATCGTCTCGAACGAATGCCGGTAATAGCGCTCAGCTTCAGCGGCAAGTTCTTCCCATACCGCTACAAACGGCTGATTCACCTCGTTTTGACGCAAATGGGTTTCTGTCAGTCCGTGCTTGCGCATGATTTTTTCCGGCAGATAAATCCTGCCAATCTGCAGGTCCTGTCCCACGTCCCGGAGGATATTCGTGATCTGCATCGCATAGCCGAGTGATACTGCGCCTTCCTTCAGCACCGCCTCTTTGCCAGGCGCCAGGACCGGCAGCAGCATGAGGCCGACGCTGCTTGCGACATGGTAGCAATAGACCAATAAATCCTCAAGCGTTTCATAACGGCTGTCAACAAGATCCATTTCCTGTCCGGCAATCAGGCAATTGAATGCTTCCTCGTCCATCTGGAACGTTGTGAAGACGTCATGCAGCGCGACCCACATCGGATTTTCCGCATCAAACGAGCCGGAGAGGAATTGCTGGAAAGCCCCTTTGAACCTTGCCAGTTCCACTGCAGGATTCCCCCCCTCATCCACGATATCGTCAACCGTACGGCAAAACGCGTAGACGGCCCAGACCGCTTTCCGTTTTTCCTTCGGCAGCAGCGAAAAGGCTTTGTAGAAGCTTTTAGAATTGGCAGCAATAATTTCTTCACAGCGATTGTAGGCTTCCCTTACATCCATCATGAACCGCTCCTTTCACTGTTGAACTCGAGCTCCACTTCTTCCGCCAGCAGCTTTGCTCCCTGCATGACAATCGGGATGCCGCCGCCCGGATGGACGGATGCGCCAACAGCAAACAGGCCGCGCGTCTTGTACGGTTTGACCTGCGGCCGGAAAACGCCGGATTGGAATAGCGTCGGGCCGATGCCGAAACTGCCGCCCTTGAACAATCCGAATGCTTCCGCTTCAGAAGGTGTCCGCACTTCCATCCATACCACTGCATCCCTTAACCCCGGAAATGCCAGTTGTTCGGCCCGGTCCACTACTTCGTCAATCCAGGCCGTTTCCGATGCCCAATCGACATCTGAACCTGCCGGGACCGGAATGAGCACATACAGCACGCCTTTTCCTTCAGGCGCAAGCGAAGAATCGATCTTGGAAGGATGGAACGTATAGAATGCGGGATCCTCAGGCAATTTCTTTTTGCTGAACACACTGTCCATATGTCCAGAATAGCTGGAACCGATAAAGAACTGGTGGACATTTACATCTTCGTATACTTTGTCGAGCCCGAAGTAAAGCAGCACACAGCCCGATGAAGGGATAAACTCCTTCTTTTTTATACCGGGCAGCACCGAGGCAATCGACGGAAAGTCTCCATTATATATTACGCCGTCGAATGGCTGGAATCCTGCCTCAGTTTCAATACCTTTGGCAGTTCCTTCTTCGACTACTAAATTTTTCACCGGCGTCCCGGTATGTATGGCTGCGTTCGGACGGCTCCTCAATTCCTCTTCCAGGAGCGGTATCAGGCTGCCATAGCCGCCTTTCAAATAATGGACGCCGTGTTCGTGTTCGCTGAATGGCACAAGCGAATAGATTGCCGGGGCATTGAAGGGGTCTCCGCCGATGTAAAGCGCCTGCAAGGTGTAAGCCAGCTGCAGGCGTTCATCTTTGAAATAATTGGACATCAGCTTTTTCACCGACTGCTGCGGCTTCAGCTTCATCAGTTTTTTGATGTTCCCCGGTGTCCAGAAGTCCGCCTTGTTGACGAATGAATGCTCGAGAAATGCCGATGCGCCGACATCAAACCGTTCTTTGCCTTCTTTCATGAAGCGGCAGAACCCTTCCTGTTCACCCGGAAAGACCTTTTCCACCTCTTCCAATTGGCGCTCGAAATCTGGATACTTCGTATAGACCTTTCCGTCCGGAAAACGGATCGTATAAAGCGGGTCGCAAAGGAGCAGTTCGTACCGCTCCTTTCCGACGCCTGCTTCTTGGAGCAGCTTCTTGAACATCTCCGGCAGCAGGACAATGGTCGGCCCTTCGTCGATCCGGAAACCGTCCCGTTCCACAAACGTCAGCCTTCCTCCAAGCTTATCCTCTTTTTCAAAGATGGTGACATCAAATCCCTGTTTGGTCAGGAAAAGTGCGCTCATGAGCCCGCCGACTCCACCGCCTACAATTGCCAGTTTCATCGGGACCCCTCCCATGCAGGCAGCGGCATGATCGGGATCGGTGCTTTCCCGTGCTGTTCGAAAATGCCGTTCGTGGTGATCCGCGCCGATTCGAGAATGGTCGGAAGCCCGCTGCCCGGATGCGTTCCACCTCCGACAAGCCAGCAATTATCCAGTTCTTCGAATTTATTGTGCGGACGGAAAATCATCATCTGGGACAATTGATGCCCGAGATTGAACGTTGCGCCTTTGTAAACGGAGTAATCTTCTTCCCAGCCCATCGGAGTCAGCAGCTTCTCCTCGACGATGTGGCTGCGCAGGCCTTTAAATTCAGTTTTTTCTTCGATGATGTCGAGGACCAGCTCGCGGAATGTCTCTTGTTCCTGCTCCCAGCCGATATCGCTGAAATTGTTCGGAACCGGTGCCAGGATATACAAAGCCGATTTCCCGTCAGGCGCGAGAGTCGGATCGGTGACGCTGGCATTCTGGATGTAGATGGACGGATCTGCAGACAACATGCGCGTATTGGTAATTTCTTCTACATTTTTCTTGTAATCCTTTGAAAAGACGATGGTGTGGTGGGACAAATCGTATTTTTTGTCCAGCCCCAGGTACATCATGAACGTTGAACAGGAGTATTTCTTCTTCTCCAGTTTTTCGGGCGTATATTTCTTAAGGATCCCCGGCTCCACCAGATGGGTCATCACATGGGCAAAATCGCCATTGATGATCACTTCGGAAGCCAGTTCAACATCACCGTTCTCAAGTTCCACACCTTTTACTGCCCGGTTTTCGATCACCAGTTTGTTGACGCCGCTGCCCGTATGGATGCGGCCGCCCAGTTCCTTGACCACTTTCGCCATCGCCTGGGACAGTTGATTGACTCCGCCGATCGGATGGTAGATGCCGTATGCATGCTCCATATAGGACAAGATTGTAAATGCACCAGGGCATTCCCAAGGGGACATCCCCAGATACTTCGACTGGAATGCGAAAGCCATTTTGAGCCGCTCATCTTTAAAATAACGCGAGAGCACCTCATACAGGGTCTTGCTGACTTCAAGTTCCGGCAGCGCCTTGATCACTTTCGGCTGCATCATGTGGATCAGCCGGTCCATTCGTGATTGAAGGAGCGGCGTTAATGCTTCAAGCTTCCTGCCTGTCTCGTTCATAAAGCGGACGTAGCCTTCCCCGCTGCCGTCAAAATTTTCGTCGATCTGTTTTTTCATTTCCTCAAAATTATGTGTCATCACGAGGTTTTGGTCTTCAAAAATCAATTCATACATCGGATCCAATTTCACGGCATCCATGTAATCGTTCAAATCCCTGCCGGCAATGCTGAAAAGCTCCTCTACCAGATGGATCATGCTCAGAAAAGTCGGTCCTGTATCGAAGACGAAATCCCCCAGCCGCAGCTCGGCGTTGCGCCCTCCTACCCAATCCTGCTTCTCGTAGACATCCACTTCATACCCCTGACTTGCCAACAGCATGGCAGCGGCTAAGCCTCCAGGCCCTGCTCCAATAACAATCATCCGTTCTTTCATGACTTAACCTCCGTCCAGTCCAACTCGCTACAAAAGTTAGACATTACTTATACATACATTATATATAAGCTTTATAATTTTAACCAGCAATAAGGATAGAGAAAGAGTAGTGAATTTTCAATAATCTTAACATTTTTCTTGAAAAATTACTTTTATTACGCAGCGCTTTAAACCTAAAACGAAGCAGTGATGTTATTGAAGGAATTGGAAGATAAGGTTTTCCAAAAAAACTTGTGGGCTAGGCTAGAAGGTTTATGACTTTTATTAAGCTTCCTAAAGTCTTTCGATTATCTAAATATTTACATTAAAAAGTGTTAATATATCTAACAAACTGATACTACTATAGGTACTATTCTTCTTTTTTATATTTTATGTAAATTTTTTATAGTATTTTCCATTTCTCTCAGATATATTTTAAATGTTATGAAAATTATATCTCTTACGAGGGGGAACGAATTTGAAGAAGAACATCTTTGTCAGCACGACTTTAGCTGCAGTTCTTGGATTCAGCGCGCTGGCTACAGGCAGTGTCTATGCAGCGCCGACCACCAAGGCGGCTGATGCATTATCCAGCTTTACCGAAGTCTCTGGAACACCCGCGGATCTGGGCGTGGCCAATGACGAACGGCTAATCGAAATGCTCAAAAAAGACGGACGTTTGGCGAAAGACGCAAGCCCTGAAGATGCCCAAAAAGCATTGCAGGCATTTCTGAAAGGAAAAGCTGAAAGTAACAGAAAAGCCGAAGCGCAAAATCCTCTCACTAAAAAACATGAGAATTCCCTGAGGGATAAAGCGAGCGGCCAAGGCCTGACAAACGGCAAAGGCAACAAGCTCGGCGAAGCCAATAAAGCCACTGTGGCTCCTGTCGAGAACGAAGCGTTTGACGGCGAAGTCCGCAAAGACAAAGTGCTTGTCCTCGCCATCGACTTCCCGGATTATAAAACAGGTTCTATCACACCGGAAGAAAGCGATATGTTCTATGAAGATTATCCGACCTCGCATTTTGAAGACATGGTCTTCGGCGACAACGGCTATAAAGGCCCGAATGGTGAGAATTTCGTCTCCATGAAACAATATTACGAACAGCAGTCAGGCGGCAGCTATACATTCGACGGCCAAGTAGCCGGCTGGTATACAGCTGACAATCCTGCAGCTTTCTATGGCGGCAACTATCCTGGACCTGACGACAGTGACCGCGCAGCTCGGCTTCTAGTCCGAGAAGCGTTGAAAAAAGCGGGGCAGGATCCATCAATCGATCTTACTGAATACGACGCTTGGGACCGTGACGATTACGATGGCGACGGCGTCTACAATGAGCCGGACGGCATCATCGACCACTTGATGGTTGTCCATGCTGGTGTCGGCGAAGAAGCCGGCGGCGGTAAACTTGGCGGAGACGCTATCTGGTCTCACCGTTCAAGCCTTGGCTTGGTGGCAGTACCAGGCGGCACATCCAACAGCGACCGTTGGGGCGGAGTGTTAGCCGCTTCTGATTACACAATCGAACCGGAAGACGGCGCAGGCGGCGTGTTCGCGCACGAATATGGCCACGATCTCGGCTTGCCGGATGAATACGATACGCAGTACTCAGGAACCGGTGAAGCGGTAGCTTACTGGTCCATCATGTCAAGCGGCAGCTGGGCAGGGAAAGTACCTGGAACTGAGCCGACCGCGTTCAGCCCTTATGCGAAAGAAATGCTTCAAGCAGTCCACGGCGGCAATTGGCTGACAGGGACTACACTGAACGAAAAAGACATTACAGCAGCAGGAACGACTGTATTGATTGATGAAAACGTTACGAAAGGCAAGAACAACGACACAGTGCGCGTCGACTTGCCGGAAAAAGCGACGGATGTGAACACACCATTCAGCGGCACAAAAGAATACTTCAGCGGCAAAGGCGATGAACTGGACAACTCGATGTCAGTTGAAGTCGACTTGACGAATGCCACTTTAGCGGCTTTGAACTTTAAAGCTTGGTACGACATTGAAACAGACTGGGATTATGCTTCTGTCAAAGTGAACGGAAAATCTATCCAAGGAAATATCACGACAGATACAAATCCGCACGACCAGAACCCAGGCCACGGCATCACCGGCTCTTCAAACGGCTGGGTGGATGCAAGCTTCGACCTTTCAGCTTTTGCAGGGCAAAAAGTGACGGTTGAACTGAACTATTGGACAGACGTAGCAGCAATCAACCCAGGCTTCTACGCTGACGATCTTGTCATCACTGCAGACGGCGAGACGATCGTTTCTGACGACGCAGAAGGCACTCCTGCTTTCACGCTCGCCGGTTTCACGCAAGATGAAGGAAAAGTCTATTCTGAAAGATACTATCTGCTTGACTGGCGTTCCCACAACGGTGTTGATGAAGGCTTAGCCAACATCCGCCGTGGAGCAAGCTTGATGAGCTACGATAAAGGCCTGCTTGTCTGGTACGTGGATACCTTCTACACAGACAACTGGACTGGACTGCACCCTGGCGAAGGCTTCCTTGGCGTAGTCGATGCTGACCAGCACACGAACTTCTGGAGCGACGGCGCTGTCGGTTCTTCACGCTACCAGTTGAACGATGCAGCTTTCAGCTTGAACAAATCTTCTAAGATGTTCCTTGATTACCGTGTGATCAACGGCTTGTCGTTGGCCGACAACTTTACAAAACGCAACCCGCTGTTTGATGACAGCGCTGACTACAGCAACCCGGGAATGGACGACGCAGGGCGCAACGTCCTGAGCACCGGCCTGAAATTCCGTGTGACTGGCGAAAGCTCTGACGGATCAGTCGGGAAAGTGCACATCTTCAAATAAGAAACAATGGCCCGGCGCATCCGTTGCGCCGGGCCATTTTATGGATTCGGATCAAACAAAAAAGCAGCAGGCGGACACCGGTCTTTCCGGGTCCCCTGCTGCTTTTCTTCTATTATATATATCCGATCTTATTTAAGGATTTTGATTTTTACGTTTTTGCGTCCCCATTTAAGCGCTGCGCTTTTCGATGGGATGAAGACGTCGATTTTGTTTCCTTTAATGGCGCCGCCTGTGTCGCCGGCTACTGCATAGCCGTAACCTTCAACGTAAACTTTCGTTCCAAGTTTGATCACTCTTGGGTCAACCGCAATCACTTTCAATCCCGGGTTCTTCTTCAAGTTAAGGCCTGTTCTTGTAATTCCGGAACACCCTTTGCATGATGCTGTATAAGCTGAAGCTGACACTGTGAATTCTCTGACAACCGTGCCGGAAGCTGCACGTGATGGTGTTTTGGCTTTCGAAGCTGTTTTAACCGCTTTGCCGGTTACTTTCAATTTCTGTTTTGGTTTGATGGTAGTGGATTTCAATTTGTTCCAGCTGATCAAGCTGTTCACCGATACTTTGTGCATTTTAGAAATTTTATATAAAGTGTCCCCACTTTTTACTGTGTATGTATTTGAAGCTGCTGAACTTTCTAGAGATGTACCAAGAAATAAAACTAGTGCAAAACTCAAGACGATTAGTAGTTTTTTCAATTTGTTCTCTCCTTTGTTTGTTTTTGCAGTACAAACAAAATAACACGTAAACATTACAGTTGTGTAACAGTTGGAGGGGCATTTCATTACAATTCGACTATTTTTCATGACAATAATGCTCATTATGTCATTTCAAATCCTCTTTAAGGGGTACAAAAGAACGCCAAGGAGATGGAAAAACGGCTTTTTGGACATAAAAAAGTGGATGCTCAAGAGAGCATCCGCACTGGCTATTTATTTATTGGCTTTGTGGACTTTCAAGGTCTTCCCTTTGATGGTCTTGTCTTTCATCGCTTTCAGGACCATCGGCCCTTTGCCGTTCAGGATGTCGATGTAGGTGACGGTATCCTGGATTTTGATGATGCCGATGTCTTCGGCCGTGACGCCCGGAATGCTCGTAAGAGTGCCGACAAAATCGAATGCCCGCAGCTTTTTCTTTTTGCCGCCGTTGAAATACAACTTCAGGATATCTTTGTTCACCTGTTCGTTTTTATTCTTTTTCAGCTTCGGCCGGCTTTCCAGCTTTTCCGTGAAAGCAGGCAGCGCCGCATGCACTTCGCGCTCGGAAGGTGCGGTGCGCTCTTCGATGCTAAAGCCGATATACGCTTCGATCTCCGCAAGGAATTTATCCTCATAAGGCGTAACGAATGTGATTGCCTTGCCGGTCTTCCCCGCACGTCCTGTCCGGCCTGCCCGGTGGACATAGCTTTCTTTCTCAAGCGGAATATCGAAATTGATGACGTGGGTGATGCTGTCGATATCGATTCCGCGCGCGGCAACATCCGTTGCCACCAAGTAGCGGAATTCGCCCCTTTTGAATTCATTCATGACGTCGAAGCGGTCTTCCTGGACCATGCCGCCGTGCAGTTTTTCACACGTGTAATGGTGCTTTTCAAGCTGCTCCATGACAAAATCGACGTTATCCTTTGTCCGGCAGAAAATGATGCAGCTGTCCGGATTCTCGGTAATCGTCAGATCCCGCAGCAAAGCGAACTTCTTCTTTTCCTCGACCCGGATCAGCGAATGTTCGATGCGCTCCGTGATCGTTTCCGAAGAGGCGATTTCGATATGCACCGGGTCGACCATGTATTTGCGCTGCAAGTTCTCGACATTTTCCGGCAGCGTCGCAGAAAACAGCATCGTCGTGCGCTGTTTCGGCAATTTGCCGATGATCGTTTCCACCTGTTCAATAAAGCCCATATTCAGCATTTCGTCCGCTTCATCAAGCACGAGGTATTCGATGCGGCTCAGATCGATTGTTTCCCGTTCAATATGGTCCAAGACGCGCCCAGGCGTCCCGACGACGACGTGGCATTTCTGTTTCAGTTCGGCCTGCTGGAACGCAAAAGGCTGCTTGCCGTAGACGGCAGCCGCTTTGATGCGTTTGAACCGGCCAATATTCGTAATGTCTTCCTTCACCTGGTCCGCGAGTTCGCGGGTAGGCGTCAGAATCAATGCCTGCGGCTTGTTTTCTTCCCATTCGACGAGTTCGCAGATCGGGATGCCAAATGCTGCGGTTTTCCCGCTCCCTGTCTGCGACTTGACTGCAGCATCGGTTTTTCTGAGTGCGACCGGGATGACTTTCTCCTGCACCTCAGTCGGGCTCTCGTAGCCTAAACCTTCCAGCGCCTTGATGATCGGTTCGCTTATTTGAAAATCCTTGAATTGTTTTTCGCTCATTTTGTTATTGCTCCTTCTCCGTCCAAATTAGACACGTTTCTCTATTATCGCACGGATCCCCGTTTTTCTCCCTTTAAACGATTATTGAATTTTATCGCCGGTGCCGCAGCGCAAAAAAAAGCGGCAGGAAAATTCCACCGCTTTTATTCCCTTATTGATCGAGCAGGCTGACGGACACCTTGACGTCCAGCGACTGGCTGCCGCCCCGATAAACGCCCTGCACCGGACTGACGTCATTGTAATCGCGCCCTACCCCCACCATGATGTGGTGTTCGAGCGCTTCCACGTTATTCGTCGGATCGAGGCCCACCCAGCCGATTCCCGGAACCATCACTTCGACCCAGGCATGGCTTGCCGCGTCCCCGACCAGGGCAGAGTTTTCGCCGACGTACAGATAGCCGCTGACGTAGCGGGCCGGAATGTTTTTGGCGCGCAGGATGCCCAGCATAACGTGGGTGATGTCCTGGCAGACGCCTTTCATAAGCTCGAATGATTCCTGCGCCTGTGTCGAAACCGTCGTTGATTCGCCGTCATACGTAAAGCGGTCGTGCAGGTAATTCATGACATCGATCGAATACTGGACCGGATTGATCATTTCGCCGAGCGCCCCATTCACTTGCCCAATATGCTCAGGCGTCAGGTACGTATAGGACGTGTTGCTGAGGTAGGCCAAGTATTGTTCCGCGAACAGCTTTGAATGGAAGATGGCCTCCATTTCCGGCGAGTAATCGATGCGGTGGATGAACGGGCTTTTCTGGATGCTGACCGTCGACGTCGCCTTCACTTCAAGATGGCGGTGATGTTCGGCAATGAAGAACGTCTCGACGTTATTTCCCCAGATGTCGATATGTTCTTTCGTCAGGGATGCCGGCGTGATATCCGCCCGGTATGAAAGCAGCCGCTGGCATTCATCGGACCTCGGCTTGAGCCGGATGGAGTTCATGCTTTGGTCGACAATGGTTTCGTATTCAAAGATATTCGTGTGCTCAATTTTATATTTCATAGATGCATTTCCCTTCGCACTCATGGATTGTGTTTGTGTCTGGCTGGCCGCCTGTTCTTCAACAGACGGATCGATCAGGTAATAGGTTTTGGAGAACAGCTGGCCGATTTCATTGCAGCCGTCCTGGAAGTGGTTCAGGAACTCCAGCATGCCGTCTGTCGACAATTCATCCAGGTCCACTTCTTCGAATTCGGTCCGTACTTGATCAAGCTTGGCGTAAAGTTCCCAGGAATAATGGGAAATCTTTCCTTCCTCAAGTTCATCGATCGCTTCCCTGACATGGTCAAGGCAATAGCGGATGGATCTAGGGAAGGTTTTATTGGCAATCAGGAAACTCAAGACTTGGCGCGGATCCATTCTTGGGGGATTGGCTTTCAAGTATGCGTCATAGGCGTTCGTCATGCGCAGCGCCGACAGCCAGTAATAATAATTTTCCGTCTGGGCGTTCAGCTGCTGTTCATACGTCCGCTCACATACGACGTTCAGGATGCGCGCTGTTTTTTCCGCGCGCTCCAGCCATTTTGCGATTTTGATGATCTGGTATTCCACTCCGCGGGCCATTGACGCTTCGACGATCCCTTGGGAGGTCAATGACGTGTTTTTCACCCGGTCCAGGAAATAACGGATTTCAGCCGTCTGGCAATTCCGGGTGTCCATGTCCTGGAGGGCCAGATAGCAGCGGTTCCAGGTTTTCCAGTAATCGTCGGTGATATGGTCCCGGCTGACCCGGGCGTTTTCACGGGCTGTGCGCACGCAATTCGCGACGGAGTTGGGATTTTCTTCAGCTACCGCCAAATAACTCACCAGCTGGCCTTCATTATAATCGGATTGTGATTTCAGCGCATTCAATTTTTCGCTTGAAGCACAGATTTCATAAATCAATTTCCAGTCGCTGTCGCGGACAAGCTCTTCGTCAGACGCTTCGATCATCTGAAGGAGCTGGACATCCAGAATGCGGGCGTTATTCTCCGCCCGCTCCGCATTCCGTGACAGCCAGTACAGCGAATTCGCAACTCGGCTCAGCATCACAACGCCCCCCTTTCTTCCTTCTCTTTATAGACCCAGGTGTCTTTCCCGCCGCCGCCCTGGGAAGAATTGACGACGAGCGAACCTTTTTTCAGCGCCACGCGGGACAAGCCGCCGGGCAGGACGCGGGTGTTTTCCCCTCTCATGACAAACACGCGCAAATCGACATGGCACGGATAGAATTCTTCTCCCTGGTAGGCCGGCGCCCTTGAAAGCTTGATGGTCGGCTGCGCAATATACTGATGCGGCGCTTCAATGATTTTTTCACGGAACAGCTCGATCATTTCCTTGGAGGCATGAGGGCCGACCAGCATATCGTAGCCGCCGGAAGCACCGACATTTTTCACGACCAGTTCTTCCAGGTGTTCAAGTACCCATTTCTTGTTTTCTTCGTTATCAAGCAGATAGGTTTTCACGTTATCGATAATGGGCTCTTCGCCCAGATAATAGCGGATCATTTCCGGCACATAGGCATAGATCGCTTTATCGTCCGCCACGCCGTTTCCGATGCCGTTCAAAATTGCGACATTTCCCTGGCGGTAGGCTTCCGTCAATCCGCGGACGCCCAGTGCAGAGTCTTCCCGGAACGCTGCCGGGTCCAGGAAATCGTCATCGATGCGGCGGTAGATGATATCGACACGTTGAAGGCCGCGGATGGATTTCATGTAGACGATATTGTCCTTCACCAGGAGATCCCGGCCTTCCACAAGGTCGATGCCCATCTGCTGGGCCAGGAAAACATGGTCGTAATAAGCGGAATTGTACATGCCCGGCGTCAGAAGGACGGCGAACGGCTTTTCATTGGTGGTCTTAGGTGCGTGGTCGAGGATGGCTTCGTGCAGATAGGACATCTGGTGTTCAAGGGCATGGACGGAATGATTGCTGAAGAATTCGGGATAGACTTGCCGCATGACGTAGCGGTTCTGGTAGACGTAGGACATTCCCGAAGGATTGCGCAGATTATCCTCGAGCACGTGGTACTTGCCGTGTTCATCCCGGATCAAATCAATGCCAGCCAGGAAAATGTGATTTTTCAGCGGGATGTCGATGCCTTGGACCTGCTTGGCATAATAATAGGGGTTTTCCTCCACCAGCCTGCGCGGAACTATGCCGTCATCCAGGATCTTGCCTTCGTGGTAGACATCGTCAAGGAAACGGTTAAGGGCTTCGGTCCGCTGGATCATGCCTTTCTCTATCGTTTCCCATTCTTCCGGGGAGATGATGATCGGCACAAAATCAAAGGGCATCGTCCGCTCTGTGCCGACATTGTTATTGTAGACCGTGAAGGTAATGCCTTCCCGCAAAAACGATAATTGCGCTGTTTCGTGCTTTTCTTTCAGTTCCTCTTCAGAGAACTTGCGGAGTGTATTATAGAACTTCCTGTAATGGGGCTTTGGAGTTCCATTTTCATCAAACATTTCATCAAAAAACGGTTTGGTGCTGTAAGACTCGAACATATGGACCCTCCTTGTGAAGTGGATTAACTGCATTGCACCTGTAAAGGCAGAAAAAAGCTATGGCTCTTTTCTTGGGAGCTATAGCTTTTCTCTGAGTTCATTTTATCCTATTTTAACGTTAAAATGTTAAATTTTCTGAAAACTTATTTTTTCTTGTCATCTTCATCCACATTCTTTTTCAACGATTCGCTGTAGGCAGTGCTGCCGCCGTAAACGCCCCCGCTTGGAGTCGTTCCGGTTGAAGATGTGCTCGATGAAGAGCCTGAAGAACCGCCGGCTGTACCGGAAGTGCCGCTTCCCGCTTTGTCGGAGCTCGACATTCCTGAAGTGGATCCAGCAGAAGAGCCTGTAGTCCCGGAGCCTGTCGAACCGGAACTTGTCGATCCGCCGACTTCTTTGTTCAGCGTTTCATTGGCTTTGTCGAGTGCATCTTTTTCCTTGTCCAGCATCTGCTGTTGACCTTCCATTGCGCCTTTGACAGCTTCCACCGCTTTGTTGACAGTCGGTTTCATTTTATCGACCATGCCGCCGGACTGCTCATTCAAACGGTCCAAGCCCTTGACGACCGATTCTTTCAAATTGCCTGCCTGAGTAGTTGAAGTTCCGCCTTGCCCTTCTTTCTTCTGGGTCATAGCAGCCCCAATCAATGCTCCTACTCCCAATAAAACCAACTTGCCGAATGTACCGCCAGATTTTCTAGCCATATCTACCACTCCTTCATCATTTTAAAATGTACTGTATTAATTAGTATTGACTATTTCAAATATTTTCAAACCTTTCATGAAAAAAATAAAAGACACCATTCATTGGATGAGGTGTCTTGGGTGGCCGTCCTTATACTATTTTGCCTTCTTCCTGCAGCACTTGCTCGAAAGCTTCCACTACCGCCGGATCATACTGGATTCCTGCAAGATCTTTCAGTTCTTTCATCGCGTATTCTGCCGTAAAAGCTTTCCGGTAGGCGCGGTCTTCGGTCATCGCGTCAAATGTGTCGCAGACTCCGATGATCTTCGCTTCCGTCAAAATCTCTTCATCTTTCAAGCCGAACGGGTATCCGCGGCCGTTGACGCGCTCATGATGCTGTTCGACAATATCCGCCAGATCGGCGTATGCGGTTTGGCGCAGCATTTCCGCTCCGTCGCCGGGATGCTTTTTTACCAGTGCGAATTCTTCGTTTGTTAATTTGTCCGGTTTTTTGAGCACTTCTTCCGGAATGTTGATCTTGCCGATGTCATGAAGGATAGAAGCAATGAATAAATTATGGATACGGGCTCTTTCCATTCCCATTTTCGTAGCTGTTTTGACTGCATATTTAGAAACCCTGGAGCTATGCTTAAAGGTATATCGGTCTTTTAATTCTACTTTTTCGCCTATTTTACGTAAATCCTTTATTTCTTCGCTAAGATAATGAAAAGTAGGAGTGTTAGAAACAGAAAGAATTTTCACTTCTGTCTTTGCTAGGAAATATACAGTCTCTTCAATCCCTATCGCAGAAATAAACCCGCCTTTTTTAATCTGAACTTTTTCTCCGTCTAATTCTGCTTCAACTTCTCCTTCTAATATATAGAAAAATTCTTGAACATTCTCGCCTTCTCCAGGAAGCAGCACAAACATTTTATCTTTCAATACAGTTTGTACCATCAGTTCCACTCCATCGCTACGCCCTAAAAGACTGAGTGTAGTGGACCCATTGCTAACTGTTTCAAGATAATTATCTTTCAGTATATTTAAGCCTTTCACAAATCCACTTCCTTCTAAAAAAACTATGAGAGCATAGGAATCCTATACTCTCATAGTAATTGATGAACCCATCTAAGTACAATCTATTCTACCAATCAATAACGTGAATCGGATCAATCATAGCAACCCGGTCAGCAAACTGGACCGGAATCCATACAACTTCCACTTTCACGCCGGCAGCAGTAGCTTTTTCGACACCGATGCGCGTCATTTCCTGCGTTTTAACGTCCAATTTATTGATCAGAGCGTCCACTTTTTCATCATATTTCGCCGTCAACAAAGCGCGCTTTTCAGCATCTGCTTCGTTGGCATACGCGAAAAGGTATTTTGCGTACAAGGCCTCCGCTTCTGCTTGCACTTCAGCGATTTCTGCATATATCTCTGCATTTACTTCTTCAACCTCCGCCAATGCTTCAGCGATTTCCGGGCTGATTCCCTCTTCTGCCGCAAAGGCCGAAGTGCCGAGCATCACCGTAAGAATCACCGAAAACAAGGCAGCAATTGCACTTTTCTTAAACATTCTCATTCCTCCAATCAGGTCGGTTGTTGCGGTAACAATCATGCCAGCCGGCTGGCGATATAGTGGAGGTTCCCCCTGAACTTCCAGTACATAGACCGGTGTAAAATAGCTGGCCCAACTCCTTTAGTATATAAGAACCGGGTATATAGTACAACAATATTCACCAAATCTTAACATTCATTAAAACCTTATGTACTATTCCGTTCTTGCATAATAAAAAGAACCAGAAGCGCAAGCTCCTGGTTCTTCTCGATTTATGGCAATACAGTTGATCCCATCAGGAAACGGTCGCATTCTCTTGCGGCTTCGCGCCCTTCATTGATCGCCCACACAATCAGGCTTTGGCCGCGGCGCATATCGCCGGCTGCAAAAACGCCTTCCACGTTCGTCGCGTACTTGCCGTACGCTGCTTTGACTGTTGATTTCTCGGTAGTTTCCACATTCAGCTGCTGGATCAGCCCTTGTTCAGGGCCGCTGAATCCGATGGCCAGCAGGACTAAGTCCGCTTTCCAGACTTTCTCGGTGCCCGGAATCTCTTCACGGATGCGGTTGCCGTTCTCATCAATCTTCAGTTTTACGTTTACGGTATGCACTTCCTTGACGTTGCCTTCTTCGTCTCCGACGAATTTTTTCGTCATGACTGCGAACGCTCGCGGGTCATGGCCGAAAGCGGCAGCCGCTTCTTTTTGGCCATATTCCACGCGGTGAATGCGTGGATACTGCGGCCATGGATTTCCGGCTTCGTCGCGGATCGCGCCTTTTTTATCGTAGACATCAAACTGTACAAGGTCCCGGCAGTTCTGGCGCACCGAAGTGGCCAGGCAGTCCGTTCCCGTATCTCCGCCGCCGATAACGATGACGTCCTTGCCTTCTGCGGAGATAAAGTTGCCGTCTTCAAAATTCGAATCCAGCAGGCTCTTCGTGCTGCTATGGAGGAAGTCCATCGCGTAATGAATGCCTTTCAGCTCCCGCCCTTCCAGCTGGACGTCACGGTGGACTGTTGCTCCGCCGCACATGACGACAGCATCAAAATCCGAACGGAGCGAAGAAACAGGATAATCTTTTCCGACTTCCGTATTGGTGATGAACGTAATGCCTTCCTGCTCGAGGATCTTCACCCGGCGCAGGACGGTATCATACGACAGTTTCATCTCGGGGATGCCATATGTCAGCAAGCCGCCGACGCGGTCGCTGCGTTCGAATACTGTGACAAGGTGTCCGGCTTTATTCAGCTGGGCTGCTGCAGCCAAGCCGGCCGGCCCGGAACCGATGACCGCCACTTTTTTGCCGGTCCGCGTTTTCGGCGGCTCCGGAACCACCCAGCCTTCCGCAAAGCCTTTCTCGATAATGGAGCGCTCCACCGTCCGTATCGCTACAGGAGGCTCGTTGATTCCCAGCACACAGGCGCCTTCGCACGGCGCCGGGCAGGCAGCTCCCGTAAATTCCGGAAAGTTGTTCATGACATGTTCCCGGTGCAGCGCCTCTTTCCACTGTCCGCGGTAGACCAGGTCGTTCCATTCAGGGATCAGGTGATAAACCGGACAACCCGTCGTCGCACCGGCCAGCTCCATTCCCGATTGGCAGGTCGGCACGCCGCAATCCATGCAGCGGGCCCCTTGCTTCCTGACTTCTTCATCTGACAAGGGAATCGTGTAATCGGTCCAATCCTTGGTCCGTTCCGCCGGATTCCGCTCTTTGATCGTCTGGCGGCTGTAATCCATAAAGCCTGTCGCTTTTCCCATCCAACCCCTCCTTAAACATCTATTTTCCGGCTCCCGCCATCTTGCTTTCTTCAAAAGCCGCCATTTCGGCATCAAACTTCGACATGCCGCTCTTCTGCAGCTTGTCGATGCGGTCGTTGATCTTCAAGTAGGCTTTCGGAATGACGCGGACAAACTTCTCCGAGAAGATGTCCCAGAACGCCAGAATCCGTTTGCCGTTGCTGCTGTCCGTGTATTGGACATGCTTTTGGAGCATTTCGCGCAATTCCTCTTTTTCGGCCGGCTCCGCAAGCGGCTGCATGTGGACCATCTCAGGATTGCAGCGGCTGCTGAACGTGCCGTCCTCATCAAGGACATAGGCCACTCCGCCGGACATTCCGGCGGCAAAGTTCTTGCCGGTCGGGCCAAGGATGGCGACGCGTCCGCCCGTCATATATTCACAGCCGTGGTCTCCCACGCCTTCTACGACGATTTGCGCGCCGCTGTTGCGGACGGCAAAACGTTCGCCGGCCACTCCATGGATATACGCCTCTCCAGAGGAAGCCCCGTAAAACGACACGTTGCCGATGATGATGTTCTTCTCAGGGACAAACGTCGAATCCGGCGCCGGGAAGACGATGATCTTGCCTCCCGACAAGCCTTTGCCGACAAAATCGTTGGCATCTCCGACAAGCTTCAGCGTCATGCCTTTTGGAATGAACGCTCCGAAGCTTTGGCCGGCAGAGCCCTGGAAATTGAATCTGACGGTATCTTCCGGAAGCCCTTCGGCTCCGTAGCGCTTGGAAATCGCGCTTCCGATAATCGTGCCGGTCGCCCGGTGGATATTGCGGATCGCGGTCGTCACTTCCACCGGTTCGCCGGTTTCGATTGCATTCCGGCAGCGCGGCAGGAGTTCCTGGTAATCCAAGGTCTGGCGAAGGCCATGATCTTGTTTGACCGTGGCATAGCGGCCGACTTTTTCTGGAAGGTCCGGCTGGTGCAGCAGCACCGACAGATCCAGCCCTTTCGCTTTCCAGTGGTCGATGTCTTCTTTCATTTGCAGCACATCGGTTCTTCCAATCATTTCATCGACTGTGCGGAAGCCGAGTTCCGCCATCAGTTCGCGGGTTTCCCTTGCGATAAAGCGCATGAAGTTCGCGACATGCTCGGGATCACCCATGTACTTTTTGCGGAGCTCCGGGTTCTGTGTCGCGATGCCGACCGGACATGTGTCCATATGGCAGACGCGCATCATGATGCAGCCGAGCACGACGAGCGGAGCCGTAGAAAAGCCGAACTCTTCCGCGCCCAGCAGCGCTGCCGTGACGACATCGCGGCCGGTCATCATTTTGCCGTCCGTCTCTACGACGATGCGGTCGCGCAAGCCGTTCAGAAGCAAGGTCTGATGGGTTTCGGCCAAGCCGATTTCCCATGGCAGTCCGGTATGCTTCAGGCTGGTCTTAGGCGCAGCGCCGGTCCCCCCGTCATAGCCGCTGATCAGGACGACGTCCGCCCGGCCTTTTGCAACGCCGGCGGCGATTGTCCCGACGCCGACTGCGGAGACCAGCTTGACGCTGATTCGGGCGCGCGGATTGGCGTTCTTCAGATTGAAGATCAATTCCGCTAAGTCTTCGATCGAATAGATGTCGTGGTGCGGCGGCGGCGAAATCAGTTCAACGCCAGGCGTTGAACCGCGCACTTCCGCTACCCACGGATAAACTTTCTTGCCCGGCAGATGGCCGCCTTCTCCCGGTTTCGCCCCTTGGGCCACCTTGATCTGGATTTCATCGGCATTCACCAAATAATGGCTCGTCACGCCAAATCGCCCTGACGCCACCTGCTTGATCGCGCTCCGGCGGCTGTCGCCGTTCGCATCCGGAACAAAGCGATCGGATTGTTCTCCGCCCTCGCCGGAATTTGAGCGGCCGCCGATGCGGTTCATCGCGATCGCCAGCGCTTCATGCGCTTCCTGGCTGATGGAGCCGAACGACATCGCGCCGGTTTTGAAGCGCGCACAAATCTGCTCGATCGTTTCCACTTCGTCGATCGGCACCGGCTCTTGCTTCTTGAATTCCAGCAAGCCGCGCAGCGACTGTACGGCTGAGGTTTCGCCCGTCAATAGGCCGGTGTATTTTTTGAACGTATCGTAATTGTTGGTGCGGCATGCCTGCTGCAGGGTATGGATGGTGACCGGATTGTACGCATGCGCTTCGCCGTTTGCCCGGTACTGGTATTCATCTCCCGGCTCAAGAGCTCCTTCGCCGCCCTCCCGTTCAGGAAAAGCCTGCCTGTGGCGCATCAGCACTTCTTCAGCGATGATATCCAGCCCGATGCCCCCTAGCCGTGATGGCGTACGGGTGAAATAACGGTCGATAACGTCCATATGGATGCCGACGGCTTCGAAGATTTGGGCGCCTCGGTAACTCTGGATGGTCGAAATGCCCATTTTCGACAGCACTTTAATAATGCCGTCCGTCACAGCACTGATATAGCGCTCTTCCGCTTCGTCATATGCTGCGCCGGCAAGATCACCGGACAAGGCTAGCTCCTCTACCGAACGGAGCGCCAAATACGGATTGATTCCTTCCGCACCGTACCCGAGAAGCACAGCATAATGGTGGACTTCCCGCGGTTCCGCGGATTCAAGGAGGATGCTCAGTTTTGTCCGCGTCCCTTTCCGGATCAGGTGGTGGTGCAAGCCGGATACGGCCAATAGGGCCGGGATTGCCGCATGTTCTTTATCGACGCCGCGGTCGGACAAGATCAGCAAAGTCACACCTTCTTCATATGCCGCATCCGCCTTTTCGAACAGCGCTTCAAGCTCCTGCTCCATCGCGGCCGCTCCGCCTTCTTTTGCAAATAAAATCGGCAGCGTCACTGCCTTGAATTCGGGCAGCTGCTGTTGGCGCAGTCGCTCCAATTGCCCATTCGACAAGACGGGCGACTCCAGCCGGATTTGGCGGCAGCAGTCAGGGTCCGGCTGCACCAGGTTGCCTTCTGCTCCGATGGTAGTCCGTGCCGCTGTGATGATATGCTCACGGATTGCATCGATCGGTGGATTCGTCACTTGCGCAAACAATTGCTTGAAATAGCTGTACAAGAGCTGAGGTTTTTTCGATAGCACCGCCAGCGGCGAATCATAGCCCATCGAACCGACCGGGTCTTTCCCTTCCGCAGCGAGCGGTTTGATGATTTTCTGGACTTCTTCTGTCGTATAGCCGAAAGCTTTTTGCTGTTCAAACAACTCTGCCGCATCCGTAGTGTTCTGGGAAGCCGCCGGTTCCGGGAGGTCCTCCAAATCGAGCATATTCGTTTCAATCCAGTCGCGGTATGGCAGTTCCGCCGCAATCTGCAATTTGATTTCTTCGTCCGGAATGATTTTGCCGGCTTCGAGATCAACCAGCAGCATCTTGCCCGGGTGCAGGCGCTCCTTATAGACGATGTCGTCCGCAAAAATATCCAGCGCCCCGACTTCCGACCCCAGGACAATCATGCCGCTTTTGGTCACATAATAGCGAGCAGGGCGCAGCCCGTTGCGGTCAAGGCATGCCGCAATCTGGTTACCGTCCGTGAAGACCAGCGCCGCCGGCCCGTCCCAAGGTTCCATGAGCGTGCTGTGATATTCGTAGAAATCCCGCTTCTCCTGTTTAATGGTCGGATCGTTCACCCAAGGTTCAGGGACCATCATCATGGCCGTATGGGCAAGCGAGCGGCCCGACAGATGCAGGAATTCAAAGCAATTGTCGAACATTGAGGAATCGCTGCCGCTTTCATCGATGACCGGCAGCACCTTTGCAAGATCCTCTTCGTTGAAGTAAGGGGAAGTGCACATCTGCTGGCGTGCGCGCATCCAGTTGACATTCCCTCTTAGCGTATTGAATTCGCCGTTATGGATGGAATAGCGGTTCGGGTGTGAACGCTGCCAGCTCGGGAACGTATTCGTGCTGAAGCGGGAGTGGACGAGTGCAAGGGCCGATTTGAATTCGGGGTGGTTGAGGTCGATGTAGAACGAATCCAGCTGTTCCGGGATGAGCATGCCTTTATAGACAATCGTCCCCGCAGACAGGCTGCTGAAATACACATCTTTAAACGCCTCTTCCTTGCCCATCTCAAACTCGATGCGCTTACGGATGATATACAATTTCCGCTCCACGTCCATACGGCCTGTCAAATCTTCCGAAGCTTCGATGAACACTTGGCGGATCACCGGTTTTGTTTTTGCAGCCACTTTACCGACAAATGAATCGTTGACCGGCACCGGGCGCCAGCCCAGGCATTGCTGCCCTTCTTCCTGGACGATCAGTTGAATGATCTCCTTCACTTTCATGCGCAGGTCATAATCCTGCGGCATGAACATCATGCCGATGCCGTACCGGCCTTCCGCCGGGAGTTTTATGCCTTCCTTTTCACATTGCTTGAGGAAAAAGCGATGGGGAATCTGCGTCAGAATGCCTGCTCCGTCTCCTGTGCTGGTATCGGACGATTGGCCGCCGCGGTGTTCAAGATTGCAAAGAATATTGACCGCATTCTGGACGATGGAATGCGATTTCTCGCCATTGATATTTGCGATCATTCCGATGCCGCATGCTTCATGCTCCTGATCCGGGTGGTAAAGCCCTTGTGGTAATGGATATTCTTTCTTTATCAATCAAACCGCCCCCTTTAATGTGCTAGAGTGTCATATTATCAGAAAATTATATCATAGACAATGAATATATATACATATTTTATGCGAAAAAAATTTATTTCTTGTAAAAAGAATTGAAGAATTCTCTTGAAAACGCTTACAAATAGGCTTTAATTGCTCCGAACGATATATTATAATATGAATAATTATGCATGATAATAATTCAAATAAAAAAAGACCTATGTATAATAGGCCTTTTCATCAATCATTATTCCCGGCTGCTTTCCATCGGAAAATTGCGGATCGCTTCCAGGAAAGCTTCTCCGTATTTCTCGAGTTTATTGGCGCCGACGCCGTTCACTTCAAGGAATTCGTCTTCTGTTTGCGGCTTTCGTGCGCACATATCCTGAAGTGTTTTGTCCGAGAAGATGACAAACGGCGGTACACCGGCATCGTCTGCCAGCTCCTTGCGGATTTTCCGCAGCTCTTCGAACAGCGGATCGTTCTGGGTGATCTGTTTGGTGACAACCGCCCCTTTGCGCAGCACTTTGCGCTTCCCAAGGAGGACATCGCGTCCGCCGTCCGGCACATAGATTGTCGGGAATGATCCTTGTTCGACGGCAAGAAGTTCTTGCGAGATCATGAACTCGATCAAGTTCGCCACTTCTTTTGCGTTCTGGTGCTTTAAAATGCCGTATGTGGACAATTTATCAAAACCAAAATCGAGCACTTTCTTATTCCGTGAACCTGTCAGCACTTGCGCCGTCATCATCTTGCCGAATTTCTGGCCCATCCGGATAACGCACGACAGCACCATTTGCACATCCTGGGTCACGTCCTTGCTTTCCCGGTCATCGCTGCAGCTGCTGCAATGGCCGCAAGGTTCTGCGCCCGTATCGCCGAAATAGTGGATGATGAACTGCTGAAGGCAATTTTCGGTATGGCAATAATCGACCATTCCCTGAAGTTTCGCCAGCTCGCCCGGAATCCGGCTCGGATCCTGCGCCTGGTCGATCAGAAAGCGCTGCGTCTGGACATCCTGCGACGCATACAGCACGATGCACTCACTCGGCAATCCATCACGCCCCGCTCGTCCCGCTTCCTGGTAATAGCTCTCCATATTCTTCGGCAGCTGATAATGGATGACATAGCGGATATTCGATTTATCGATCCCCATGCCGAATGCATTTGTCGCGACCATCACGGTCACTTCGTCGTTCAGAAAACGCTCCTGCCCGATTTTGCGTTCATGATCCGGCATGCCTGCATGGTATTTCGCAGCCTTGACGCCTTTTTTAATGAGCATTTCGTACACGGAATCCACCGTTTTCCGGGTCGCAGCGTAAATGATGCCCGCTTCTTTTTCGTTTTTCTGAACATATTCCTTCACGAACCGGTCTCGGTCCTGCCCCCTGATTACCGAGAACGTCAAATTGGCACGCTCAAAACCGGTCATGACGGAATTCTGCGCTTCGATATCAAGCAGGCGGCAGATGTCTTCCCGCACCTGCGGCGTTGCCGTCGCAGTCAAAGCGAGCACTGTCGGGTTGTTCGGAAACAAGCCGGCCATCCGGCTGATAAGCCGGTAGCTTGGGCGGAAATCATGTCCCCATTGGGAAATACAATGTGCTTCGTCCACTGCGATCAACGGCACATGGACACCTTGCAGTTCATTCAGAAACATTTCCGAATCGAGCCGCTCCGGCGCAATATAGAGGAGTTTGATCGCACCGCGTTGCACATCATAGAGGGTTTCGCGCACTTCTTCAAAGCCGAGCGAGCTGTTTATATACGCCGCCGGGATGCCGGCAGCCAAAAGTGAATCCACTTGGTCCTTCATCAATGAAATCAGCGGAGAGACGACGATTGTCGTGCCTTCCATGACAAGGGCCGGAATCTGGTAGCACATCGATTTCCCGCCGCCGGTCGGCATGACGCAAATGGTGTTCTGCCCGTCAAAGACCTGGGATATCGCCTGCTCCTGCCCCGTCCGGAAGGACTCATAGCCAAAGTGCGACTGCAGTAATTTTCTTGCTTCTTCCAACAAAATCAAACACTCCTAAAAATCGTATCGTACTAAACAGCTTATCACATCCAGGCCCCCTTTTTCTTCTTGCGAAACCGAAGAAAAGGGCCAAAATTAAAAACAGTCCCAAAAGCTCATGCCCCTGGAACTGCTGTTGTTTTCTCCAATATAAAAAAGTAAGGGGCCTTATCGCCTTTTCTGTCCATCATGCCGAGGAGCACACCTTCTCCCGCTTTGCGGAAATGATCGATGATCGGCAAATTGTCGTATACCATGGCTGCACCAACTTTTCCACGGTGCTCGATGCGGCGCATGCGCGCTTTTCCGCCCGTCGCCTTCAGCAGTTTTCCCTTGTCGTAAACCGGCGCCGGATCGACCGCGACGATTTTTCCGCCGGGCAGCTCGAAAAGAAGCGGATCGACATTCTCGGCATCATGGAAAGCCTTTCCGTACCAATTCAATTTCTTCATCACCCCATCGAGCGGGTGCCCGGTACGGAGCTCACGCCCCCGCCAAACACCGAGCAGTTCTTCGGGACGGACCGCTCCCAGTTCATCGAACAGCCGGCAAGCGGTATGGGTATCGGTTTCGCCAGCTTCAGCAATTTTCAGGAATTCCGATTCAGCTCCCATCTCCGGCATCCCTTAAATGTCCATTTCCCAGCGCTGCGCTTCTTCTTCCTTCATCTGCTTCTCCGTCTCCGGCGGATACGCCGTACGGAATTTATGCGAATCCTGCGGTATGATCTCCACCATTTTTGCAATCATATCAGCAGGGTCGTACTGGTCCTCAAGCGCCTTGTCCGCCTCTTCCATGTCCGCTTTTTTGGTGAAATGGAGATCTTCGTCGTACCATTTCCATTTCGCTTCTGCACTGCGGTCATTAAACCCTGTATCATATGCACCTGGATTGATGGTGGCCACCTGCACGCCGAATTCCTTCAATTCCTTTTGCATCGTCTGGGCGATGGCTTCGATTGTGTGTTTTGTCGCTGTATACGGACCGACGTACGGCGTCGCCATTATGCCGGCCATCGATGACATGAAGATGATTTTCCCTTTTCCTTTCGCAACAAACTTCTGCGCGGCAATCTGCGCCGTTTCGAGCGTACTGAAAACATTCACTTCAAAGAGCTTCCGGAAATTGGCCATTGGCACTTCTCCGAGTGGGCCGCCTTCATTGATTGCGGCGTTCGCCACGAATATATCAAAGTCGTATTCCAGAATCTGTGCCAAATCTTGAGGATTCGTGATGTCCATCTTGAATACCTCAAGTTCCACACCCTCGGCTTTTGCCGCTTCCCGCAGTTCGGTCACCTGAGGCGCAATTTCCACCGGCGCGATGACACGGTGCCCTTCTTTCGCAAGCCCAAGCGCCGTCCCTTTTGCCAGGCCGCTGCCCGCTCCTGTAATGAAAATTGTTTTACTCATCCAATCATCCTCCTATTTTTCTTCTTACCCCTTGCTTTCCCTGCAGCCATGCGGGTAAACCAAAAAAAGCCCACCCCACGGCCGGCTTTACAGCTTATAGATAAAAGAATATTTATCCCTCTTTAAGAATGAAGTTACATTTGAAAGAAGCTATCCCGGATCCTCCACTTCAAGCGGACGCTTTCTGCGGGCTCGCGCCGAACTAACTCGGACTGGCGTCCGAGTGGATTTCGGCACTTCGCTATCCCGCAGGAAATCCAATGGCCGAAGGCAGTTCGGTCATTGGATTTGCGACGAAGTGCGAAGCACTGCAGGAGCACAATGTTTGCACTTTCCGCCTTCCGTTGCGGTCCTGAAGCCAGCGGCTTGTACCTAACATACAAAACAGAATCAGTATCCTAACCTTATCTTTTGATACAGGTGACGCTCCCGGCTGGGCTGGCCACGGAGACTCCTGTGGGAGCAGCGAAGCGACTCGAGCTGAAGGCCCCGCAGGAAAGACTTAACCTGCCAAGTCTTTGCGACGAAGCTAGCGCAGCGATGCAGGAGCATGGTTTTCCAGTGACGAGGAGACTGAAGCCGAGCCCACGGAAAGCGAAGTGGCCAGCCCGGTCAGGCTGATACATCTCTATTCATCATAATTCGACTTTGTCTATAGTTTGAAAAGCCGGCCTCTTGGCCGGCTTTGTTCCACTTCCTTCTATAGTATACTCACGTTCCCCACTTATACATGTTGAACTGTTCAGCATATTTCACATATTTTTGGAGCGCCCGCTGAAGTTCCAACTCGTTTTTCGCAAGCATCCGCTCTCTTGTTTTTTTGCGTTTGAACCGGGTGCCATAAGCTTCCTGCACGGCATCATTCCGTTCCTTCAAAACACGAAATTCAAAAGCCACGTCCTCGTCAGGGTCTGCCAGCAGCGAAGCGAGCATCCCGGCTTTTAAATACAATTCCGCCGTCTCGTACTCTCCTTGTCTTTGAGCCAGCATGCCGGCAACAATAAGGCTCGGCAGGCTCTGGTCAACGCCCCTGGCCAAATCGGTCAGCATTTCGATCATCGCACGCCGGTTGCGGGTCAAGGACAGCACATAAAATGCATGCGGTATTTGGTTGACCGGGGTTTCCGTGATAAATGCATCCACTTTTTCGATCAGCTCTTCCGGGCGGACCAAATCGATCAGCATTGCCAACCGGTATGTTTCATATAAAATATACCTGTCCATACTCCACCGCCCGTCTCGCCCCAATGTCTGGTAGTCTGCTGATTCCATTTTACCGGAACTTGTTCCAGTGTTTAAATAATTCCGAATTTTTGAAATTCTTATTCCTTACTGTGGTAATAATTAACAAAAAAAGCCCATTCATATCGAATGGACTCCTGAATGCTTTTGTAAAATAATGGTTGTTTAATTCGCTGCGCCATAACTTCCCATGCGTCGCTTCACTTGGATATACGAAGCAGCCTCCGCAATCTCTTGTTCATCCAGCGGCTTATTATCAAGCATCAAATTATAATCATTTATCACAGAAGCATTTTGAAGGTCCAAATCGACAATTTTCTCCGTTCGGTCCAGCAGCCCATCTACAGATACATCGAAAAAGTCAGCCAAGCGAGAAAGATGGCTTACTGTTATTTGTTTTTTCCCGCTTTCATATGCCCAGATCGCACTTTTAGCAAAGCCTACTTTTTCAGCCAATTGTTCCGGAGACAATTCTTTTGCTTCGCGCAGGTCTCTGATTTTCTTTCCCAAATCATTCATTAGTTTTCCTACTCCTTTATTTATATTCTAACTATTTTAAATATACTGTATCTTGGAATATTACACAATATATTTCTATAATATTCAGACATAAATATGTCTTTTTTATGACCCACTTCGACATTTTTCGCGATTTTTTCCATTATATAGGCAAATTGCTTTACTTTTTTTACCGACAGCTTCCTTAGATACCTCGCCAATCTAAATTTCTTTTCCTTGTGCAGAAAAGTTCTACTCTTTTAAATTCATTTATTATTTTAAAAAAATAATAAATGATATTCCCGTAAATTGAATTATTAAGAATCCCCAATAATTCTGCCTATTTTACTAATTTTCATATTTATTTTGATTTATTTAATTAAAAAAAGTATTATAGTAGCATACATTAAAAGGGGGTAGTAAGATGTCTGACAAGTTAAGTCGCCAAGACATCGTGAACAGTGTGCCGCAAAAAGGATTCTTCGGCCATCCAAAAGGGCTGTTCACTTTATTTTTCACTGAATTCTGGGAGCGCTTCTCTTATTATGGAATGAGAGCGATCCTTGTCTATTACATGTACTATGAACTTTCGCAAGGAGGGCTGGGGCTCGACCAGACTGTCGCGCTTTCCATCATGTCCATCTATGGATCCCTCGTCTATATGTCGGGGATCATCGGCGGCTGGCTCGCCGACCGGATATTCGGAACCTCGAAAGCCGTCTTCTACGGCGGTATCCTGATCATGCTTGGGCATATTGCACTTGCCATTCCGGGCAGCCTGTCCCTATTCTTCGTCTCCATGGTCTTGATCGTCCTGGGTACGGGCTTGTTGAAGCCGAACGTCTCGAGCGTTGTTGGTGAAATTTATGCAGAAAACGACGACCGCCGGGATGCCGGTTTCAGTATCTTCTATATGGGCATCAACTTGGGTGCATTCCTTGCACCGTTGATCGTCGGAACAGTAGGCATGAAAATCAATTTCCATCTGGGCTTCAGCATCGCCGCTGTCGGCATGTTCCTTGGTTTGGTCGTCTTCATTGCAACGAAAAAGAAAAATCTTGGCTACGCCGGGACAGTGGTACCGAATCCGCTTTCTCCTGCTGAACGGACAAAAACGTTCACTTCCTTGGCAGTCGGCGCAATCGCCATTGCCGCAATCGTCTATTTCGGCCTGCAATTCGGATTCCTGACATTTGACAGCTTTATCGCGACCGTCGGTGTTCTGGGAATCTTGCTTCCTACCATTTATTTTGTGGTCATGTACCGCAGCAAGAAAACGACAGAAGTGGAACGTTCGCGCATCCTTGCGTACATTCCATTGTTCATCGCTTCTGTCATGTTCTGGGCCATTCAGGAGCAGGGGTCGACGATCCTTGCAGCTTACGCGGATACCCGCACGGATCTGGAATTCGCCGGAATCACCATCTCCCCTGCCTGGTTCCAGTCGTTGAATCCGCTGTTCATCATCACGTTGGCACCGGTATTCGCGTGGATGTGGGTTAAACTAGGCAGCCGCCAGCCGTCCATCCCGCAGAAATTCTCACTCGGCCTTTTGTTTGCCGGAATTTCATTCCTGGTCATCCTGCTGCCTGCGTATTTCGGCGGACCGGATACACTTGTGAATCCATTATGGCTTGTACTGAGCTACCTGATCATCGTATTGGGCGAACTTGCCTTGTCGCCGGTCGGATTGTCAGCAACCACTAAACTTGCCCCTGCCGCTTTCTCGGCGCAGACGATGAGCCTGTGGTTCCTGTCAAACGCAGCCGCACAAGCAATCAACGCACAACTTGTTAAATTCTACTCAGCTGAAAATGAAATGATGTATTTCGGTTTGATCGGTGGAGCATCCATCGTCCTGAGTATCATCCTGTTCCTGTTAGCTCCAACCATCCAACGCTATATGCGCGGCGTGCGCTAATATAAAGAAGAAAATCCCGGAAGAAGACTCGCTTCCGGGATTTTTTGGCTTTCGAGAGACCTTTTATAAATTTCTCAATGAATAAAACAAACTTTCCACACCGCTTCGGCCGTTTTGGGCATGGCTTTCGCCATGAGCCGGGAAAGAACACCCGTCTCCTGGCTTCGCCTAGCCCGTGGACGCGCCGGCGCTGGTTTCGCTCTTTAAAACTTGCCACTTTATCCATTTAAGTAGCGCTATCTGAGATATGAAGCAAAACAGCGGAGAAAACCATACTGCTCCTGCAGCGCTACGCGCTTCGTCGCAAAGTACCGGCCAGATGCTGTTTGGCCGGTACTTGCCTGCGGGAAAGCGAGACAGCCGAGACCCCGCAAGTCGCGCAAGCGACTGAGGAGGCTTGGCGCTCGCCCGCGGCCAGCGAAGCTGTTTTGCGGAATATCGATTAAAAGACAAGTATTTTATATCTTTCTCAACAAGAAGAAAATCCCGGAAGCAGACTTGCTTCCGGGATTTTTTGCATCAATTTTCTTTTATGACGAGCCCCATTTGACGGGCGAACGCCATAGCTTGCTCCGGAGAGACCGTACAGCCTGCCAGCTTTTCGACCGTTACTTGGATGTTCTCGAACGAGTTGCTGCTGAGGTCGACACCGCTGAGCCCCGTCTCCGCGAAATTGACATCGTTCAGATTGCAGCGGCCGAATTCCGTGTTCTTCAGCTCCGCTTCGTAAAAGTCGGCATAGCGCATCGAACACCCTTCAAACCGGGACGTGTTGCACAGTGAAAAGCCGAATGCCGCATAATTGAGCACACAATCCGCAAACAGTGTGTGGCGGATTCCCGCTTCGGCAAAATTGGTCCCGACCAGCTTCGAATTACGGAATTCCGTCCGGTGAAAAACGGTGCGGCTGAAATCGGCATTGGACAGGTCGCAATTGATGAAGAGGGCATCGACGAATTCACTGCGCGGCCATACAGCTTCCGCAAAGTTGACGTTCTCGAACACCACCTGGTCCACACGCAGCCCTTCCTGCGCCGCGAAATCAATCGTTTCCTGCGAGATTTTGCATTTGCTTATGTAATGGTCGTCCATAGCGGACGAAAATGGCACCACTTCCAGTTCTTCCGGTATGGACGGTGCTGAACGCTTTGTTTTTTTCATGGGCTGCCCCTTCCTATAGAAACAAGCGGCCGCTTCGCAAGCGGAGCAGCCGCCGTTTCTTCATGCTGTTATTTCAGGGAGGGCACTTTTTCAATGCACGAACGGACAACGCCCGGTTCTTCGATGCGGTCATCCGTCACTTCCACCTGGTACAGCTTATTATTGTGCATAAACTTGAAGATTCCATTGTTGAAATCGGTGCCGATCTCTTTGAAGAAGATGCCTTCGTACTGGCATTCCTTGGTTTGGGAAAAGCTGATTTTGTAGGTGTCCGCATCCTTCACCAAATAACAGCGGACCCCTTTTTCAAACTCTTCGTGCTCGTCGCCTTTGATGGTCCGGTCGACCGATACCACATGAAAATCTGCAAAAGGGATTTCCCGCAGCAGCGAATTCATGAATGAGCCTTTTGTGATTTCTTCCCACCGGCTGCGTGCAGTCTGCCCGATGATGATTTGCGTAATATTCAAATCATGCGCTACTTCCGCAATGACTTTTGCAGAGGGCCGGCTTTCATTGTCGCGGATGACGAATTCTTCTGCCCCGAATTCATCAGCCAGCTCTTTCCAGCGCTCGACATAAGCTGATTTCTCCGCATCGAATTCATCGAACGGCAAGGCATCCACTGTCAGTATATACAATGGGCAATCCAGCATTTCCGCCAGCTTGTTCCCTCGTTTGATCAAACGCTCGCCGTTCGGTCCGTAAAACACACAAACCAAAATGCTTTCGTCCATCCGTCCTCTGATTTTCTTCATTTGTATTCACCCTCCAGGGTTTGATATTTCCGGATCTCTTTATTCAAAACTATGACATTGTACTGCGAATGCCGCCAAAAATCAAGAAGGCGAGGCTGCAATTCAGGCAGCTGTCCCCAGGAATCTTCACCATTAACTGAACCATAGCTGAGCTGAGGCATGAAAGCAAGCTTTCTTTCCTGTATAATTTGGACTGAATGCCTCAGCTGTGCAATAGCTGAGTTGCGATATTATTTTTGGAGGTTTTGCTGTGCATGTCTTGATTCTTGCCATTTTATTCCCGTTCCTGGCAGCTGCCCTTGTCCCCGTCATCCACAGGCGCATCGGGCGCTTGAACATCGGCTGGCTGGCGCTTCTTGTGCCGCTGATGCTGTTCGGGCTTTTGGTTTTCCAGATCCCCCTCGTCTCTTCAGGGGAAACCGTCAATGCCACACTCAACTGGATCCCCTCCCTCGGCATCAACTTTTCAATCTATCTGGACGGTCTCAGCCTGATCCTGGCCCTGCTGATTTCCGGCATGGGCGCGCTTGTTGTACTCTATTCCATCTACTATCTATCTCCAGCGGATTCCTTGCCGCATTTCTATGCTTATTTGCTGTTGTTCATGGGCGCAATGCTCGGGGTCGTCCTATCCGACAACCTGCTCGTCCTCTATGTTTTCTGGGAATTGACGAGCATCTCCTCTTTTCTGCTGATCGCTTTCTGGTATCACAGGAAAAATTCACGGGCCGGTGCGCAGAAATCCTTGCTCATCACCGTATTCGGCGGATTCGCGATGCTTGCCGGCTTCCTGATGATCCATTCCATGACGGGCACTTACAGCATCCGTGAAATGGCCGCATCCATTCCGCAGTACACGGAGCATGCCCTGTTCTATCCGGCGATGTTTCTGGTACTGCTCGGCGCGTTTACAAAATCCGCCCAATTCCCTTTCCATATCTGGCTTCCGGATGCCATGGAAGCGCCGACGCCGGTCAGCGCTTATCTGCATTCCGCGACCATGGTGAAAGCGGGCATCTATCTCGTCGCCCGCTTCACGCCGATATTCGGCGGGACTTCCGCCTGGTTCTGGACCGTTACGCTAGTCGGCCTCGTGACGCTTTTCTGGGGCTCATTCAACGCTGTCCGCCAGACCGACCTGAAAGCGCTTCTTGCCTATTCGACCATCAGCCAGCTCGGCTTGATCATGAGCCTGTTCGGGATGGGTTCTGCAGCGATCCGCTTCGGGGCCGGACCGGAAGGCGCGCTTTATGGCCTTGCCACGTTCGCTGCGCTGTTCCATCTGGTTAACCACTCCACATTCAAAGGAGCCTTGTTCATGGTGGTCGGCATCATTGACCATCAGGTCGGAACACGTGATATCCGCCGCCTCGGCGGGCTGATTTCCTTTTTGCCGATCACCATGGTATTCGGCGTCATCGGCAGTTTCTCCATGGCTGGCCTGCCTTTCTTCAACGGCTTCCTCAGCAAGGAGATGTTCTTCACCGCTTCGCTGAATGCCATGTCCATGCCGATATTCTCCGCAGTAACGTGGGGCTGGCTGATTCCGGCCATCGCCTGGACGGCAAGTGTGCTGACCTTTGTTTATTCGATGGTCATCGTTTTCCAAACCTTCTTCGGCAATTATCATCCGAAGAAGCTGGATAAAAAGCCGAAAGAGGCGCCGTTGGGCATGCTGATTCCGCCCGCCATCCTGTCGTTGCTAATCATTGCGATTTTCTTCGCTCCGAATCTGCTCGGCGACCACCTGCTCGCACCCGCCCTTGCCGGCCTGTTGCCTGGCATCGATGCCGCGCCGCATATTTCCGCTTGGCACGGCTTCAATGCAGAGCTATTGATGACAGCCGGAGTCGTCCTTTTCGGCGCCCTGCTGTATATTTTCCGCCACCGCTGGAAATGGGTTTACGGGCTCCTGCCCGACTCATGGGCGTTCAACTCGCTCTACAGCCGGATGCTTTCCGGCATGGAGCGGAATGCTTCAGCGTTCACATCCGCGTACATGACCGGACACCTGCCACATTACTTCGCTTATATATTTGCATTTTTCGCAGCTGCGGCCGGCGGGACGCTCCTGTTTTCCGGTGCGCTGTCGCTCGACTTCGCGAACGATGCCCCGGTTCCGGTTTACGAATTCCTGCTGGCGTTCGCCATGATGGCAGCGGCGGTTGCCATCGTGTTTGCCAAGTCCAGGCTGACCGCCACCTTATTGAACGGCGTGCTTGGCTATTCTATCGCCATATTTTTCGTGCTGTTCCGGGCACCGGACCTGGCGCTGACGCAGCTGGTCATTGAAACGGTGACCACCGTGCTCTTCCTGCTCGTCTTTTATCAGCTGCCTGAATGGCGGCCCGAAAACTCTCCAAGACGGGTGAAGGTCCGCAACGCCATCATTGCAATAGTCGGCGGCTTGACGGTGATGCTGATCGGGTTGACGGTCAACAGCACCCGATTGTTCGAGACGATTTCGAGCTTCTACGAAAATTCCTATGAGCTGGCAGGCGGGAAAAACATCGTTAATGCCATCCTCGGAGATTTCCGCGGATTCGATACGTTGCTTGAATCGCTGGTCCTTTTCATCGCCGGCCTCGGCGTGTTTACATTGATCCGCTATAAAGGCAAAAAGGGGGCGAGAAAACATGAAAATCAATGATGTCATTCTTCAAACGGTCGTCAAAGCTGTCGTGCTGATCATCTTTACATTCGGCATCTATCTGTTCATGTCCGGCCACAACGAGCCGGGCGGCGGCTTTATCGGCGGCCTCGTTCTCGCTTCCGCGTTTGTCTTGATGTTTCTGTCCTACGAATCCGAGACGGTCAGCGACGCCATTCCGTTCGACTTCAAGAAGCTGTCGGCGCTCGGCGTCCTGCTGGCGATGTCCAGCGCGACTGTGCCGATGTTCTTCGGCCAGCCGTTCCTCAGCCAGTCGTTCGGCTATTTCGATCTGCCGCTTTTCGGCAAGACCGAACTGGCCACGGTGACCATTTTCGAAGCCGGAATCGCTCTCACGGTTGTCGGGGTCGTCGTCAATATAATCTTAAGCATAAGCGAGGATGAATAGCCCATGGAATCTTTGATCATCATATTGGTCGGCGTCCTTACGGCTGTCGCCATCTACTTAGTCCTGTCCCGCAATGTCATCCGCGTCATCCTCGGGACGGCCATCCTGTCCCATGCTGTCCATCTTCTTATCCTGGCGATGGGCGGCTTGAAAAAAGGGACTGTCCCGCTGCTCGGCGAAGAATCCGAGAGTTATGTGGATGCACTTCCGCAAGCCCTGATCTTGACGGCCATCGTCATCAGTTTCGCTGTCACTGCCTTTATCCTTGTGCTCGCTTACCGGGCATACCAGGAACTCGGCAGCGACGACCTCGGCGACATGAGGGGGGCAAACGATGAATAACCTTATCCTGCTGCCGATGCTGCTGCCAATCCTGGCGGGCGTCACGCTGATTTTCCTGCGCACGTTCGGCCGGCTGCAGGCTTGGTTCAGCATTGCGGTAATGGTTTCCGTTGCCGCGATATCTGCCTTCCTGCTGCACAGCATCCAGACCGAAGGCATCCTCCGGCTCGATTTCGGCGGATGGACGCCGCCTTTTGGCATTCTGTTCGTTGCCGATTCGTTTTCGCTGCTGCTTGTCCTGACGACGAGCGTCGTCGCTCTGGTCTGCCTGCTGTATGCCCTGTTCACTACAGGCAAACTGCTTGAATCGATGTATTTCTACCCGACTGTGCTGTTTCTCATCGCAGGAGTCAACGGTTCATTCCTGACCGGCGATTTGTTCAACCTGTTCGTCTGTTTCGAAGTGATGCTTCTGTCATCCTACGTCCTGCTTACGCTCGGCGGCTCGAAGCGCCAATTGCGCGAAGCCGTCAAATACGTGGCCATCAACATCGTCTCTTCCTGGTTTTTCCTGGTTGCATTGGCTTATTTGTACGGGACGGTCGGCACGTTGAACATGGCCCATATCGCGGTCCGGGTTGCAGAAGCCGGACAAGGTCCGCTGCTGACCACAATCAGCATCGTCTTCCTGACTGTCTTCAGCCTGAAAGCCGGCCTGCTGCTTTATTTCTGGCTGCCGGGCTCCTACAGCACTCCGCCGACGGTGGTTTCCGCTTTGTTCGGAGCACTGCTTACGAAAGTCGGCATCTATGCACTATTCCGGATATTTTCCCTGATTTTCAATCATCATCCCGACATCACCCATACCATCATCGGCGTCATGGCGGCCTTGACGCTGATCGGCGGAAGCCTCGGTGCCATCGCCTATAACGATATCCGGAAGATCGCCGCCTACAACATCGTCATCTCGGTCGGCTTCCTGCTTGCCGGGCTGGCCATCTTTACACCGGAAGCCATCGAAGGCGCTGTCTATTACCTGATCCACGACATGGTCGCCAAAGCGCTCCTGTTCCTGCTGATCGGCACGATGATTTCCATGACCGACACCACCCAGCTGAGCCAGATGAGCGGCCTCATGAAAAACTACCCGCTTCTCGGCTGGTCGTTCTTCATCGCCATGCTGTCGCTTGCGGGAATTCCGCCGCTCAGCGGATTCATCGGCAAGGTCCTGATTTCCCAGGGAGCCATCGCAGGCGGCAATTACGTCCTGCTGGCGTTGGCGCTGTTATCGAGCCTTTTTGTCCTTTACTCGCTGCTGCGCATCTTCAAAAGCAGTTTCTGGGGCGAGACCATCATCAGCAAAGAGGACCAGGTGCCGCTTCAAAACCGCTTCCTAGTCCCGACGCTGATCCTGGTCCTGTTGACGTTCGGCCTCGGCTTCGGCACAGAATCGCTTTCCGTATACGTCACGGATGCGGCTGATACGCTGATGAACCCGGACGTTTATACCGATGCCATATTGGAAGGGGATGGCCAATGATGCCCCTACACCGCCCTTCCCGAAAAACCGATGAAAGGAGTGGCTGCTGATGCCGGCCCAATTTCTGCTGAATATACTGATCGCTGTGCTGTGGACGCTGCTGATGGATGAAGATGCGTTCCACTTATCGACTTTCATCGCCGGCTACCTCACCGGCATCGGCATCCTATTTTTCATGCACCGCTTTTTCGGCACCAAATTTTATCTGTTGCGCGTCTATTCAACGCTTAAGCTGCTGTTCATCTTCATCTCGGAGCTAGCGCAGTCCAGCTTGCTGATCATGAAACAAATCTTGAGCCCAAAACTGAAAATAAAACCCGGAATCTTCACTTATGAACACAGCATGGTCGGCCCGTATGAATTGACGACGCTCGCTTTGCTGCTGACCCTGACGCCGGGTTCGGTCGTCATGGAAGTTTCGCCGGATGGCAAGACCTTCTACATCCATGCGATGGACGTCGAAGAGTCGCGCGACGATGTCCTGCGGTCCATCAAAGTTTTTGAAAAAGCCATTATGGAGGTGACCAGAGGATGATTGAAACCATGCTTACCGTGGCGTTATCGCTGTTCATCCTGGCCATTCTGCTTGCGCTCTACCGCATCATCCGTGGGCCATCGATGCCAGACCGGGTAGTTGCACTCGATATGATCGGCGTCAACTTGATTTCGGCAGTGGCGGTCTTTTCTGTCGCACTTGAGACACGCGCCTTTCTGGAAGTCATTTTGATTGTCGGCATCCTGGCATTTATCAGCACCATCGCCTTGGCCCGGTTCGTGGAAAGGGGAGATATCGTTGAGCACAAACGGAAGCTTTGAATACCTTGGCGCTTTCCTGATCCTGATCGGTTCGATTATGGCCGTCATCAGTGCAATCGGAATCCTGCGCCTTCCCGACGTCTATACCCGGTCGCACGCAGCCACCAAAAGCTCGACGCTTGCGGTATTGCTGTCGCTGACCGGCACATTCATCTATTTCTGGGCGGCAGAGAACTTCATCAGCGTCCGGCTTCTGCTGGGCATCGCGTTCGTCTTCCTGACAGCACCGGTCGCCGGCCACCTCATCACGCGGGCGGCTTACCGGTCGCACGTCAAACTCTCGGATTCCTCGACAGAAGACGCTTTGAAAGAAGTGCTCCATCCGGATCGCACAGAGAAATGACAGGCAGCCCCCCAGGATGCCTGTCATTTTTTTGCTTTATTCCCTAAGTTTATATCGGAAGACATAGGGAATAGGAAGGGAAAAAGCGGTAGAAGGGGATGCATGATGCAAAATGTCAAAGACACATTCAAAGAAGTCGCCGCTGCTATCCTGCCCGTGACAATCGTTGTCTTGATCCTGCAAGTCACCCTCATTCGCCTGCCGCTCGAAGCATTTCTGCAATTCCTGATCGGAGCGGCATTTGTCAGCATCGGCTTTTTCCTGTTCCTGCTTGGCGTGACTGCCGGGCTCCTGCCCGTCGGTGAGCTGATCGGAAAACGGCTGCCGAGGACAAAGAAAAAGTCCCTCATCATCGGCACCGGATTCCTTCTCGGTCTGGTCGTCACAATCGCAGAGCCCGATGTCCGCGTACTGGCCCGGCAGATCGACGGAGTCTCCCATGGCGAGATTTCCTCAGGCGTCCTGGTGCTGTCCGTTGCTCTCGGCCTCGCCATCTTTGTCGCACTCGCGATGGTGCGTACGATTTTCAGCATCCCCCTCCATTATTTCCTGGTGGGCGGATACGCTCTGGTTTTTGCATTGGCCTTTTTCGTGCCGCACGAATATGTGGCGATCTCGTTTGATTCCGGCGGAGTGACAACAGGGCCGATGGCCGTCCCGTTCATCATGGCGCTTGGCGTCGGTGTCGCAAGCGTCCTGCGCAGCGACTCTCCCGCTTCGAGTGAAGGATTCGGGCTGATCGGACTCGCTTCCATCGGCCCCATTTTGGCCCTTATGGTGTTGGGGGTGCTATTCCAGTGAATTTCCACGTATTTGAGGGTTTTGCCGAAATCCTCAAAGAAGTAAGCCTGGCCCTGGTCCCGCTCATCCTGTTTTTCACGCTTTTCCAAGTGTGGATGCTCCATCTCCCCAGGCAGCGCATCTTTCAGGTCATCCTCGGATTCGTGCTTACGTTCTTCGGAATGGCTTTTTTCCTGCAAGGCGTCCACATCGGTTTTTTCCCGATTGGTGATATGATGGGACAGGCCCTTGGGAAAAGCGACCGCATCTGGCTGGTCATTCCAATCGGCTTTGTCCTCGGATTCGCGGCAACTTTCGCTGAACCGGCCGTCAGCATCGTCAACGGTGAAGTCGACCGGGTGACCGGCGGCTATATATCGGAAAAAATGATGCTGTACACGGTCTCGACCGGGGTCGGCATCTCCATCGCCCTATCCATGGTCCGCATCCTGTATGGCATTTCCCTTTGGTATTTTCTTGTTCCCGGTTATTTACTGGCTTTAATATTGATCTTTTTCTCAAGCAAGACCTTCATCGCCATCGCGTTCGATTCCGGCGGAGTGGCGACCGGCCCTATGACCGTGACATTCATCTCTGCCATGTCGGTCGGAATCGCTACCGCAACCGAAGGGCGCGACCCTCTGACAGACGGATTCGGGCTGATTGCCCTCGTGGCCCTGACGCCGATTATCGCAGTCCTTATCGTCGGGTTGATCTTTACAAGGAAAGGAGGCGCCGGCCAAGATGAATCTTAACCACAGACTGATGGTCGCCATCGTAAAACGCGGGTACTCAAGGGCCGTTATTGCCGAAGCGAAGAAGGCAGGAGCAGATGGCGCAACAATCCTGTACGGCGAAGGAATCGGACGGAATGAAAAACCGACATTCCTCGGTCTTCCTGCGACCCATGAAAAAGACATCATTTTCATCGCAGTGGACGGTAGCATAGAAATGGCTGTAGCGGAAGCTGTATCGAGCTGTGCGAAGCTCGGGCTTCCAGGCAACGGACTCGGATTCACAGTCCACTTGAACCAGCTTCTCGGGGTGCCCCACCTGTCCGACCGCATTAAATTCGTGAAACCGAAGAAAGGGGAACGCCAATTGAATTCGACCCATGAACAATTTCAATTGATTGTCACCATCGTCAACAGCGGAGATTCCCAGAAAGTGGTGGCCGCTGCCGCAGAAGCCGGAGCAGAAGGCGGCACAATCCTCACTGGACGCGGTACCGGCGTAAATGAACAGAATAAATTCATGAACTTCTCCATCGATCCCGAAAAAGATGTTGTCCTGACCTTGGTCCCGGAAAGCTATGCACACGCCGTAGTGAAAAGCATCGAAAATGCCATCGATCTCTATTCCCCTGGACAAGGCATCGCCTTTTTGATTGATGTCGAAGAAGTCTTCGGGGTCAACCATTCTTCATTGAACAAACCAAGCACTCCATAAAAAGGCTAAAGGGATGGAATCCTATGGATTCCATCCCTTTAGCCTGAAGTGGATTAGCAAGCACAGCTTTTCTTAAATGTATCATCATTCTTTAAGAGAAATAAATATTCTCTTGTCCATAAACTTAGGGGCTGTCCAAAAAGTCCAGAACTGAAGAGCAAAGGAGAAAAAGTCGCACTTTTTCTCCTTTGCTCTTTTCCATATTCTATAAACGGCTACTGGGAATGGAGGCGGCGAGCAAGTTGGACGAAGGCACTTCGGCCAACTTGTTTGCGACGAAGCAGCGAAGCGATGCAACGCCCTTTCATGTCTCGAAGCTAGCGCAGCGACGGTTTTTCATGCACCGAAGCTAGCGTAGCGATGCAGGTGCAATGCAGAGACAGGAGCATCGGTTTTTCCAGCGGGGCAGCGTAGCGACGAAGTGCCGAAATCCACTCGGACGCCAGTCAATGCTTGACCGAAGCTTGCGAGGGCAAGTATTTGCGACGAGCTTGCGCAGGAGCACAGGTTCTTAGTTAATTCGGCGCGAGCCCGTGGAAAGCGTCCGCCGCAATGGACAGCAGCCATTCTAGGACAATCCCTTTCTTTATTTCCGCAGGTGAAGAAATGTCAACAAGACGATCCAGTATGGCGGGCTTGTTTCTGTTTTCGCGCGCCACACTTCGCTTTTCATTCGCCCTTTTTCGACTTGCTGCTTAATCGCCTGCATATGCTCGTGCATTTCGGTTTCTTCGATTCGGAACATAAAGCTCTCCTCCTTTATTAGCTCTATTGGCTTTCAATGTTGAATTCAAATGCCCAGGGCCGGTTTGAAGATATCAACAAGGAAACTGCCAGAGCCCTTTTAAAGGGCCAGCTCGCCGATATTCTGCAATTGCGTTTGTTTGGCGGCCGCATCTTCGCCTTTGCCGGCAAACTCCCCTTCACTGACGCGGAGTTTGCTGCGTAGTACGCCTTTCAGTTCCGGATTTGCTGTACGGATGCTGCCGTACAGGTCGATTGCTGCCACCTTCGCTTTCAAGGTCTCTGCCGTTACGTCATCGTTCAGAACCAGCTGCCCTTCCACAATGAAATTCAGTGTTTCCTCTGCTTCCAGCAGCTCGTTCTCGGACCATTCTTCCTCCCCTTCGATGTAGGCGAACCGGTCTGCATAAGACAGCACTTCTGTTTCCATCCGGTCGAGTCTCTCATAGACCAAGTCCTCAATTTCCTCACTGCAGACGATGAATGACTTGGAATCGATTTTTTCAAATGCACTTTCGAACATTTCCCGGGAAATACCGTCCTCTAAAATCAGCGGCTTTTTCGTTTTCAGCTTTTTTCCTTTAAAACTTCGGATTGAACGGGAATTAAGGCGAAGCATTTTCCGTACATTTTCATAGCCAGCAGGGATAATGTCGATCGCTCCGTTAGGGCCAGCATTCATTTTCCGGTAAAGGTAAACGGCCTGCTCTTCATGGACGACCGCCATCCCGTTGATGTCAATATTCTGTATGTTTCTGCTGAACAATTCCATGTCCAAGTCTTTCGGCAAAGTCAGCAAGCCGTTGACAATCAAATTGAGTGGAGAATCGGCTGCCTGTAAATAAGCATCGCTCAAAACCAGATGGCCGTTTTCAAAACGGGGCAATGCTCCCGTATAGCTCTTAACCGAAAAACTGCCTTCGGTGAAAACACGGCTAGCGGTTCCTGCCAGTCCGGGCGGTGCATATACATCTCCGTTGATGTTCAATTGCAGCCGACCGTCCGCCAGCTTTTCCGAATCGACATCCGGCGCAAGGATCACCAGCCCATTGATGACCATCTTCACTTCTTGATCAAGCGCGTCCAGATAAGCCGTATCAATTGTCAAATCGCCGTTGTAATAGCCATAGCTTTCCGGTACTTCAATGGCACGCCCCAAGTTCCCGATGTTCAGCAGGGAAAGCAGATGCGCTTGGCCTGTCCGGTAAAGCACCGCCCCCACGTTGCCGATTTCCTCATACGCTTGGATGCTTTCAGGTGTTGCATTCAATAAATTCAGTAGCCCCACATTGCCGATTCGTTGTCCCATCAAAGATCACCCTCCAAATGTTTTCTTAGCCGTTTAATGGCCTGGTGCAGTTTGTACCTGACAGTGGCCGCTGGAATCCCCAACCCTTTCCCAATTTCCTGGCTGGTCATGCCGAGCCAGTACCGCTTGAATACGAGATCGCCCAGTTCCGGCGAAAGTTTGCCGAGCAGTTCCGCCATTTCCATGCCGCTTGCAGCGTACCGCGGATCCGGGAAATCCATGTCTGTTTCCCAAGCGGACAACCGGTGGTCCCTTCGCCGGTCGTCGATCAGCCGGTTTTTCATCACCCGGAAAAACCAGGCCCGCTGCTTGTGGATGGGCAGATCCTGAAGTGCGCTTTCTTTCAAGGATTTCTCCCACGCATCCTGCACCTGGTCGTATGCTTCCTGATCATGCCGGGAAATGGAACGGGCAAAACGGATCAAATCATCTTTCAGGTTTTCGTGCATTGCATTTGCTTCCATTCCATTCCCCGCTTTCTGTTTTGCTGCCTCTTTCAATAAGATAACGGATGAACCGGGCAAAGTGTTTGAAAAAAATAAAAAAAATACCGGCAAGCTTTTCAGCTCGCCGGTATCATGCATTTCTATTAATATGGATCTGCTTCGTGCCCTTTGGAAGCTGCAGCTTGTGCTACCTTGCTCGCTGCCGGCTTGCCGTAGACTTTCGGTCCATTTTCTTTCATCTCTTTGATGTATTGAATTTTCTGCTCCATGTTCTCACGGACACGGCGGCCGTACTCTTCATCTGCCTGCGTGAAGTGATGGATCATTTCTTCCTGGATCCGCGGATCGCATACAGACAACGCATCGCCCAGGTTGTTGATCAGCTCTTCGCGTTCCCAGTCCTCAAAGCTGCGGTACGTCTCGCCCGCCTGGCCGTAATTGTTGGTGCGGTCGATTGGCTGGCTGACCACCTTGCCGCTGTATTCCGGTTCATGAGTCGCTGTCGGTTCATCGACTTCCTTCACGCCGCCAAGGACTGACGGTTCATAATTGATGTGCGGATTCGGCACATGTTCGCTTGGCCGGTCCATCTGGCCGCCGTACTGGTTCGTCGCCACACGCTTTTTCGGCGCGTTGACTGGCAGCTGCAGGTAGTTCGCCCCGATGCGGTAGCGCTGCGTATCGGAGTAAGAGAAGGTACGCCCTTGCAGCATCTTATCGTCCGAGAAGTCCATTCCATCTACAAGGACCCCTGTACCGAAGGCAGCCTGTTCAATCTCGGCATGGTAGTTTTCCGGGTTGCGGTTCAATACCATCTTGCCGACAGGAAGGAACGGGAATTTGTCCTGCGGCCATAGTTTGGTGTCGTCAAGCGGATCGAAATCCAGTTCCGGATGCTCATCATCGCTCATGATTTGAACGAACAGCTCCCATTCCGGATAATCGCCGCGTTCGATCGATTCGAACAAGTCTTCCGTAGCGTGGCCGACGTTCTCTGCCTGGATTTCATTGGCTTCTGCCTGCGTCAAGTTGCGGATGCCCTGCTTCGGCTCCCAATGGTATTTGACGAGGACTGCTTCGCCTTTGTCGTTGACCCATTTGTATGTGTTGACGCCGGAACCTTGCATATGGCGGTACGTCGCCGGGATGCCCCATGGCGAGAACAGGAATGTAATCATATGCGTCGCTTCCGGGCTGCGCGCAACAAAGTCGAACATGCGCTGCGGGTCCGGCACGTTGGAGACCGGATCGTTCTTGAAAGCGTGGATCATATCTGGGAACTTCATCGCATCGCGGATAAAGAAGATTTTTAAGTTGTTGCCGACCAGATCCCAGTTGCCGTCTTCCGTGTACATTTTCACGGCGAATCCGCGCGGATCGCGTGCAGTTTCCGGGGAGTGCCGGGAGCCTGCCACTGTAGAAAAGCGCACCAGGAGCGGCGTCTGCTTGCCTGCGCCTGAGAACACTTTCGCGCGCGTGTATTTTTCCACCGGCTCATCGCCGACTTTGCCGTAAGTTTCAAAGTAGCCAAACGCACCGGCACCGCGTGCGTGTACAATCCGTTCCGGAATTTCTTCCCGGTCAAAATGTGAGATTTTTTCGATGAAATGGTAGTTTTCAAGTGTAGCCGGTCCGCGATTGCCCACCGTCCGGATATTCTGGTTGTCTTTCACCGGATGGCCTTGGCGGGTCGTCAATGTTTCTTCGCTTTCGCCCGTGCCTTTCCGGTTCTTGAAATCTTCATTCTTCTCCTTCATGAAAATCCTCCTCCACATTAGTCTATCACCCCATATCCTTCCCCTTTCTGCGGCAATTAAACAAGAAATGAGCAACAAGTTATAAGTTTATTTCTTCCAGATAGACAAAACCGCCGGAATATGAAAAACTTGGAGAAGAACGTTAGAGAGAAAGCAGGGTTGGAAATGAGTGTTGTATTAAAAGAAAAAGGGAGATGGGATCCCTTGAAGGTAGCAGCAAAAGTAACGGCCGCCTATCTGGCTTCCTTTTTCGCCCCACGGAAAAACAAGAAAAAAATCGTATTGATCGGCGGAAACCTGGGAGAAAAATATGAGGATAATGCAGCCGTCTTCCATAAGTACTTGGTGAACAACCACGCTGACCAAGTGACAGCCTATTGGATGTATGACCCGAAAACCTCCTACGCCCTGGACGGCAATATCCAGAATGCCGTTCCCCTGGGAAGCTTCCGGAATTACCTGCTGTTTTTCCAAGCCGATTACACCTTCCACGGACATTCTCTGCTCTATGATATCGCGCCTTCCGTTGATAAATTTCTGTTCCTCAACCGAAAAACCATCATCACGCATGTCAGCCACGGCATTGAAGGATTCAAGAAAATCCTCATCCAAAAAGAGGACGTTCCCCTCCTGAAGCGGACCAATTACTTCAATTGCGCGTCAGAGTATGAAAAAGAACTGAAATTGACAAAGTGGAACATTCCTGAACGCAAGCTTATCGTCACCGGCCTGCCGCGTTTTGACCGCTACGAGCTGCATAAGCCCGCCAAGGAAGTGAAGAACATCCTCATGATGATGACCTGGCGCGAATGGCTTTTCGACCTGACCGAAGAAGAATTTATTGAAAGCGCTTATTTCCGAAATACGATGGGGCTGATCAGCCATCCCGGCATCCGGAAGCTGATCGCTGAAAACGGGCTCCATATGCAGGTAGCCCTCCATCCGTTCATGAAGAAATTCGAAAAGCATTTCATCGGGCTGGAAAACAGCGATGCCGGCATCCAGTTCCTCGATGCCAAATACCACACCATCGAAAAAGCCATTGAAGAGAACGACCTGCTGCTGACCGACATCACCAGCGTGTCGTGGGATTTCCTTTATTTGAATAAACCCATCATCTTCAATATGTTCGACCGCGACGAATACATCGCAAAACGCGGAAGCTACCTCGATTTGGAAAAAGATCTGTACGGCTATAAAGCCGATACAATCGAAGAAGTCTACGGCTATCTGAAGAAAATCGTCGAAGAAAAGATCAGCACCAACGACTGGCATCCCTTGGCCACGCAGTACATCGATTTCTTCGACCACCAGAACTGCAAACGTCTTGCTGAAAAAGTGCTGGGTGTCTGAACAAAAGAAAAAGCACCTGCAAAATCGGTTCACACGATTTTGCAGGTGCTTTTTGCTATTCAGGTTCCGGACTTATCCAAATAGTTGTAGAGCGTATATTTGGAGACGTCCATCAATTTCGCCATGCGTTGGACCGCCCCTTTTATCAAGAAAAGCCCTTTTTCGTCCAAGTAGGTCAAAAAAGCGGTCCGCTCCTCTTTTGTCATGGCAGTGATGGGTTTGCCGATTGCATCAATGCCTTCCTGGACAATTTGATTTTCCAACTCGTTGATTGTAATGGAAAACGCTTCGTCCGAGCCTTTTTTCGGACCTGCTGATGTCAGGCCGTCCATTATAGCCTGCACTCCCATCAAATGCGTCAAATCGAGATTGATGCACAAGCAGCCTATCAGATTCCCTGTCTCATCATGGATCATCATAGAGCTTGATTTCATTTTCTTTTGATAGGGGGAAAGGCTTGGGTAATTGACAAGAATAGTTTCTCCACTTTGCCCCTGCCGAAGAATTTCCAGCCCCAAGCTAGTTATTGGAGATCCAACATTCCGCCCGGTTACATGGCGATTGAAAATAGCAACAATTGATGCGCCGACATTGGTGAAGTCATGGACAGAAACCTCACAGAAATCACCGAAGGTACGGGCAATACCTTCTGCAATCGGGATATAGCTTTGAAGAATGGGATGAACAGATTCAGCTACCACATCTTTGTTCACAGCGACCGCACCTCTTGTACAGGTATTCTATCCAGCCCGCGGAAAAGCCGGCCGTTCGTAAATACATAATTGGGTTTTTTCAACGTTTTCAGGTCTTCAAGAGGGTTGCCTTCTACGACGAGCAGATCGGCCAGTTTCCCTTTTTCAATCGTTCCAATCATCGAATCCGACTTGACCGCTTTAGCAGCCATCAGCGTTGCTGACTTTATCGCTTCTTTACTGTCCATGCCGTTTGAAACCATCAATTCCAACTCTTCTGCAAGCAGACCCGGAACATTGAAAGGGGTGCCGGCATCCGTCCCAGCTGCAATCGGTACCCCGGCTTCGAGTGCCAGGCGGAAACTGACAGAATGGTCATCAATTATCTTCTCCACTTTAGAAATCATATAATCCGGCACGGAGCCAGGCTGTTCCAAAATTAGGCGCGGGGCGATTAGCGTTGGCACGAGAAACGTCCCTTTTTCAAGCATTAACTCTACCGCTTCCACATCCAGCATATAAGCGTGTTCAATAGTGGTGACGCCGGCACGAATTGCATTTTTGATGCCTTCGGTGCCAATTGTATGGGCAGCAGTCGTTTTGGAAGCATGCTCCGCTTCCTGGCAGACGCAGCGCATTTCCTCTTCTGACAATTGCACAGCGCCAGGATCGGTCCCTTTTGTCAGTACTCCGCCAGTTGCCATCACCTTTAGAACGTCTGCTCCGGCTTTAAGCTGCTCGCGGGCTGCACGTGTGACAGCATCCACTCCATCCGCTTCAATCGCCATGACATGCCCATGTCCGCCGGTCATCACAATTGGGCGACCGGCAGCAAAGACCCGAGGGCCGATAATTGTTCCTTGCTGTACCGCGTTACGGTAGCTTATATCCGCATTGTAGCGGGTGCCAAGGTTTCGGACGGATGTGATGCCTGCTGCCAAGAACTCCATGCCTTGCTGAACCGCTCGGTATGATATATCGGCTGGGCTTTCGTCCTTCATTTTTGCGAAAGGATCTGGAGATGCGTCCATTCCCAAATGTACATGAGAATCGATTAGCCCAGGCAGGACCGTCATTCCGGTGCCGTCAATAAGAGTCGCTTCTCCGCCTCTCTCTTCTACAGTGTGGCCGACTTCCAAAATGCCTTCTTCACTAAAAAGAACTTCTCCAGATTCAATCACATCATCGCTGCCGAAAGTGAGAATCCGAATATTCGTCAGTTTGTACACAGGCCGCACCTCACAGTTTTATATAGTTTTTTTCGTTGTATTGTTGAATCAATGATTGATACAATTCAAAACTGATATTTCCGCCACTGACCATGACAACAACTTTCTTTCCTTTCAAATTCACGTTCCCGCTCAGCATCGCCGCCATTGCAGCAGCACCTGACGGCTCCACCACAAGCTTGGCGCGCTCTGCCATAAATGCTACGCAATTGGCAATTTCCGCTTCCGACACCAGTACCAAGTCGTCCACATAACGCTGCGTATGGGCGAATGTCAGATCTCCCGGTTTTTTCGCCATCAACCCGTCGGCAATTGTTTCCACCTTGTCCACTTCAGTCGGCTTCCCGTGCTGCAGCGACGTGTACATCGCCATCGCACCTTCTGTATTCACGCCAATCACTTTCAGCGTCGGTTTGATTTCCTTCAATGCGGCTGCGACACCCGATATCAATCCACCGCCGCTTACCGGCACAATCACCGCATCTGTTTCCGGCAGGTCGTGCAAAATTTCCAAGCCGATTGTCCCTTGTCCGGCAATAACGTACGGGTCTTCAAACGGATGAATCATTGTCCGCCCTTCTTCGCGGTGAAGTTCAAGCGCTTTTTCGTACATATCAATTGAAGTGGTGCCGTATTCAATTGCTTGGGCGCCATACTGCATGATGGCATTCTTTTTGCTCGCTACCGGATTTGTCGGCATGACAACTGTGGCACTGATGCCAAGCTGCTGTGCCGCATAGGCAGTTCCTGCCCCATGGTTGCCGGCAGAAAAAGCTACGATGCCATTTTCCTTTTCTTCATCGGTCAGATTGGCGACTTTGTTATAAGCGCCCCGGATTTTAAATGATCCGGTTTTCTGAAGATTTTCCGTCTTCAAGTAAATCTGGTTTCCTGCCAGTTCAGAAAAAGTACGGCTGTCCTGCAGCGGAGTTGGAATAATCACTCCCGCAAGATTGGCTTTCGCCTGATGGATTTGCTGCAATGTGACGTACATGAAAGAACTCCCCTCTAGTTTTGGATTTCTGCAATCATTTCAATTTCCACTGGGATATTAAATGGCAAAACGCTCGTGCCGATTGCTGACCTGGCGTGGCGCCCCTGTTCTCCAAGCAGCTCTGCCAGCAAATCCGAAGCCGCATCGATAACAGATGGCTGTGCATAAAAATCTTCCGCGCTGCTGACAAAGCCGAGCAGCTTCACCACTCTCACATTTTCCAGGCTGCCCACTTCTCCGTGGATCATACTCAGCAGATTGACTGCCGAAATTCTCGCGGCTTGCCTTGCATCCTCCAGGGAAACGTCTTTTCCGACTCTTCCTGTATAAGCCGTCTGTCCTTCCACAAATGGACCGGCTCCTGAAACAAACAACAAATTCCCCGTTCTTCTCACTGTCACATAATTCGCCAAAGCGGCTGGGGGTGACTTCGGCCATTCGAGGCCGCGCTCTATCAACTGCTGTTCGATTGTCATGGTTCTCCTCCTTTTTCCATGACTTCATTCTATGTCAAAACTTTCACTCAATTCAACAATTTTTTTGAATTCTTTAAATTTTTTGTGATATAGTATGTTTGTTGAATTTAATTCTTAAAATAAAGGATGGATATCATGACAAAAGAATTATTCTTGGAAGACAGTTATTTAAAAACATGCGAAACAGAAATTACAGCAATTGATGGAGATAAAGTATCGTTGGACCAGACTGTTTTTTATCCAGCTGGCGGAGGACAGGAGACCGATACAGGCGTATTGATCCAGAACGGTCAGGAGATAGCAGTGACAAAGGTAAAAAAAGAAGACGGCGAGATTTACCATTACGTCAGTGAACCGGAAAAACTGAGGATTGGGCCAGTAAATGCACAAGTGGATTGGCAACGGAGAGAAAACCTGATGAAGCACCATACCCTGCTTCATGTCATCGCCACGGTTTTTAACGGGGAACGTGATTCCTTATGCACCGGCAACCAGATTTACCCGGACAAAGCTCGCATCGACCTGACCGGAATTTCAGATCTTGACCAGAAGGAGATCGACCGGCTGGTGGATAAAGTCAATGAAGAAATCGCCCGCAACCATCCCGTTTCCACCAGGACGCTCCCACGGGAAGAAGCGGAAGGAGTTTCAGGCGCGATCAAGACAGTCGTCAACCTTATCCCCGAATCCGTAAAAAAAGTCCGGCTGGTGAAGATCGACGACATCGATGAACAGGCCTGCGGCGGCACCCATGTCCGGGAAACCGGAGAAATCGGCCGCTTTGTACTTGATACTACCAAAAACAAAGGCAAAGGCATCACCCGCCTTGAAGTTCATGTCGTATAACGGAAAAATCCCTCACGCAGCGTGAGGGATTTTTTTATAGATCAATAGCCAGTTCCACCGGACAATGGTCGGAGCCGAGTACATCGCTGTGGATTGCCGCTCCCTGCAGTTTGGGGGCGAGCCGTTTCGATACAATGAAATAGTCGATGCGCCAACCGATGTTCCGCTCGCGGCAATTCGTCCGGTACGACCACCAGGAATAGCTGTCCGTCCGGTACGGATAAAAATAGCGGAACGAGTCGATAAAGCCGCTGTCCAAAAACCGGCTCATCTTGTCCCGCTCCTCCGGCGTGAAGCCGGAGTTCTTCAAATTCGCTCTCGGGTTGCGCAAATCGATCTCGGCATGAGCAACATTCAGGTCACCGCACAGGATGACCGGCTTTTGCCGATCGAGCGCTCTGACGTAGGACAAAATGGCATCCTCCCAAACAAGCCGGTAATCAAGCCGCAGCAAGCCATGCTGGGAATTCGGCGTATAGACATTCACCACGAAATACTCCTCGAATTCAAGCGTGATGATGCGCCCTTCCCGGTCGTGTTCGTCAATGCCTAGCCCATATTGCACCGAAAGCGCCTTCTGTTTCGTAAAGATGGCAGTTCCGGAATAGCCTTTCTTCTCTGCATAATTCCAATATGTATGGTAACCCGGAAGGTCCATCTCGATCTGGCCTTCCTGCAATTTGATTTCCTGGAGACAGAATATGTCTGCATCTGCCGCTTTAAAAAAATCCATGAACCCTTTTTTCATCACAGCCCGAAGGCCGTTGACATTCCATGACACCAGTTTCAATGCTGCACCTTCTTTCAATCTCGTCTCCCCAGTGTACCGAAAAAAAAGGCTCTTCTCAAACCGTGTGTTTTATTGCCATTTAGAGTAAAATTCTGTAAAAATACAGTAAATTCTTTGAATAGTGCATCTTTTTATCAGACCTTCTTGTACAATGGACTTATCTATCACGCAAGGGGAATGAGCTATGAAGAAATTCACAAAAGAAGAGAAAAGCTGGGCGCTCTATGACTGGGGGAGCTCTGCCTATTCCATCATCATCACGACCGCGGTGTTTCCGCTTTTCTACAAGGCTGCCGCGACCGAAGCAGGCGTCCCGTTGGCCGACTCTACCGCATATCTGGGCTACACCATCGCCATCTTTACGTTCATCCTGGCCATGATTGGCCCGATCCTCGGCACCATCGCCGACTACGAAGGGCTGAAGAAGAAGTTTTTCACTGCGTTCTTCCTGCTCGGAACCGTCTCCACCGCCCTGCTCGCATTCGTGCCGAGCGACAACTGGCTCATGCTGCTCATTTGCTATACGTTTGCAGCACTGGGAGCAACCGGCGCAAATGTATTTTATGACGCCTTTATTGTCGACGTCACCACGCCGAAACGCATGAACAACGTTTCCGCATTCGGCTACGGGCTCGGCTATATCGGTTCAACCATTCCGTTCATCCTGTCGATTGCCATCATCCTTTTGGCATCACGGGACATGATCCCGGTATCGACGATCAACGCCAGCCGCATCGCGTTTCTGATTACCGCCGTGTGGTGGCTCGCATTTTCCATCCCGCTATTCCGCCGCGTCCATCAGCGCCACTTTATCCAGCGTGAACCGAGCCCGGTCCGCCAGAGCATGAAGCGCCTCGGCAAGACCGTCCGGGAAATCCGCCAATACCGCGCATTGTTCCTGTTCCTATTGGCGTACTTCTTCTACATTGACGGCGTCGGCACCATCATTGCGCTATCCACCGCTTACGGGACGGACCTCGGGCTGTCGTCGACCAGCTTGCTCATTGTCCTGTTCGCCACCCAGGTCGTCGCAGCGCCGTTCGCGATTCTTTACGGCCGCCTGTCCGAACGCTTCACGGGGAAAAAGATGCTGTATGTCGGCATTTGCGTCTATATCGTCGTCTGCATCTATGCGTATTTCCTGGAGACCATCACCGATTTCTGGATTCTGGCGATGTTGGTCGCCACCAGCCAAGGCGGCATCCAGGCACTCAGCCGCTCGTATTTTGCGAAACTGGTGCCGAAAGAAAATTCGAACGAATTTTTCGGCTTCTATAACATCTTCGGCAAATTCGCAGCGATTCTAGGCCCACTGCTGGTTGCCGTCACTTCCCAGGTCACCGGCAATTCCAGCATGGGCGTCTTCAGCCTCGTCGTGCTGTTCGTCATCGGGCTCGCGATCCTGTCGCGTGTGCCGGAACCGGAAGAGCACCCGTCTGTCGAGGAAGCCGTCGCAGAATGACAAAAACCTGTCCAAGGCATGCGCCTTGGACAGGTTTTCGTTTTGCCTTTATTTTTTGTCGGTGTCTTTTGGTGTGATGGTCGCGCTGCCCGAGCCGGTAGTCGTTACATCAGAAGCGCCGAATTCCACGACTTCGATGCCGCCCTTTTCCTGTGCAGCTTCTTTTTCAGCTTTCTTGATTTCTTTTTCAGCCTTTTTTTCAGCTTTTTCGTGCTCTTTTTGTGCTTTTTCTTCAGCTTTTATTTCTTTTTCCACTTCTTTTTCCTGCTTTTTCAGTTCTTTCTCTTCTTTCTTGTCTTCGCGTTTTGCTTTCAATTCATCGACTTTGCCTTTGGCTTTTTCGGTAACGCCGCCCGTCTTGTCTTTCACTTTGTCCGTTACGCCGCTGGTCTTGCCTTTTACCTGCTCCACTGTACCGCTCAGTTTTTCCTTCGAGCCGGCCGTCTTCTCTTTCAAAGTCGCCTGCATGTCCTTGCCGCTCTTCGGTGTCAGCAGCAATCCTGCAGCTGCTCCGACGATTGCGCCGGTTACAGCGCCTTTGATGAATCCGCTGCCGCCGTTGCCGCTTTCTTCATAAATTTGAGGAGCTGGAATCTTGCCGCTGCGCACAAGGCGCTCTTCGACTTCTTCCACGATTTCATATAATGTACGGCCGTGCGCTTCTACTAACGGCACGTTCATGTGGAAATCCGATAAGCTTTCCTGGTCTCTGACAACGACGCAGTCATAATCCACTGCATCGGTTTTGTCCTTCAGCATCTCGGCATTATATCCTTTTTTCTCAAGTGCATCTTTTACTGAAACAAACGGTTCTTCTACTGCTACTTTGACCATTTTTTCTCCACTCCCTTTTCCGGTAATTGTGTATACTCCTTTATTTCCCCTGATTTACACGGCTATAAACACACCAATGCAAATGAAATATTTTTAATATAACCGCAACTCTTAACAATTCCGTGTTTGAGGGACCCCAAAAACGGCTATAGAAAAAAAGCTGCTTTCCTATAAGGAAAGCAGCTGGAGAGAATTATTGGACAGAAGCAGGCGTTTCCGCCAAACGGTCTGAACTTCCTGATTTGATGCGTTCGCCGGTTTTCGGGTCGAAGAAATGCACATGCGACATATCGAAAGCGAGACGTGCAGTATGCCCCGGTTCAATCGAAGTGTTGGCGTCGACGCGAGCGATGAATTCCTGCTCTGCATAGACAGCATAGATGATCGTTTCCGCACCTGTCAGCTCCGACACGGTAATCGTCGCATCAAATTCGCTGACCGGCAGCCGCGACAAGTCCTCGCTGTTGACGTGGATATGCTCAGGGCGGATGCCGAGTGTCAGATCCGCTCCGTCGAAGCCCTGGCTCTTCAGAAGTTCGAGCTGTTCCGGCAGAATGTCCACCGCTTTTTCGCCAAGCTTGAACGTGCCGTTTTCGAGATGCCCTTCAAAGAAGTTCATCGCCGGTGAACCGATAAAGCCGCCGACAAACCGGTTTGCCGGATAGTCATAGACTTCCTTCGGGCTGCCGACCTGTTGGATATGGCCGTCTTTCATGATGACAATCCGCGACGCCATCGTCATCGCTTCTGTCTGGTCATGCGTTACATAAATAGTAGTCGTCTTCAAGCGGTGGTGGAGCTTCGCGATTTCGGCGCGCATCTGGACGCGAAGCTTGGCGTCAAGATTGGAAAGCGGCTCATCCATGAGGAACACTTTCGCATCCCGGACAATCGCCCGGCCCAAAGCGACACGCTGGCGCTGGCCGCCCGAAAGCGCTTTCGGTTTGCGGTCCAAGTATTCCTCGAGTCCAAGGATTGCCGCCGCCTCGTTGACGCGCCGCTTGATTTCATCTTTTTTGAACTTGCGCAGCTTCAGCCCGAACGCCATATTTTCATAAACGGTCATGTGCGGGTAAAGCGCATAGTTCTGGAACACCATTGCAATATCGCGTTCTTTCGGCTGGACGTCGTTCATCCGTTTGCCGTCTATGTAAAACTCGCCTTCCGTGATTTCTTCGAGGCCGGCAATCATCCGCAAGGTCGTGGATTTTCCGCAGCCGGATGGACCGACGAAAACGATAAACTCTTCGTTTTTAATATCAAGATTAAAATCGGTAACGGCAACTGCGCCATTATCGTAAGTCTTGCCCAGGTTTTGGATGAGAATCTCTGCCATTTTGTCTGGTCCCCTTTGGTTTTTTCTTTTAATTATAAACGCTTCTCAGTATATTACAAATTCTATCATTCTTTGAAAAGGGCCAGCACTTGGTATATACTTCTAATTAGGTTTGCGAAAAGCAGAATATTCAGTTCTTACCAGTTTTACATTCGGCCGCCGGAGAAGCAAAAAGAATTGGAGAGGCTGTTTACTTCGTAAGTCGAAGTGAATTTATTTTCTTATCATTTATTTATCATACCAACAGAAGGAGTGGAGAAGAATGAACAAACTAAAAGCGTTCGGCATCGTGATTGTCGGGTTGGTTCTGCTGCTCAGCGGCTGTTCCGGCTTCCAGACCAGCAACAACGAGGAACCCGCCACCAATGAAGAAGGTAAGACCGTCATCGATTTTTGGACTTTCTGGGGTTCTGAAATCCGCCGTCCGATCATCGAGCAGATCATCACTGACTTCAACGAGTCTCAAGATGAAATTGAAGTGAAGCACACTTACCTTCCGTTCGGTGATATCTGGACGAAAGAACTGGCTGCTATCGCAGCAGGCAATCCGCCGGATGTTGTAATCAATGACATCAACGCCACCGCTCTCCGGGGGGAAAAGAACCAGGCCATGAACTTGGCGGACCTCCTGAAAGAAGACGATATCTCTGAGCGCTTCTATCCGGAATTATGGAAAGCGACTTTGCATGAAGGCGATTCCTACGGCGTTCCGTTCAATACGGACACACGCATTCTTTTCTACAATAAAGACGCCTTCAAAGAAGCCGGCCTGGATCCCGAAAAGCCGCCTACTACTTGGGCAGAGCTTGAGGAATACGCACAAAAGCTGGATAAGAAATCCGGCGAGGACTACGAGCGCATCGGATTCTATCCGCTATGGGGAATCGGCTATGACGTCTGGCTGCTGAATGCCAACGGCCAGAACTACTTCGATGAGCAGAACAATTTCGAAATCGATACAGCGAAAAATGAACAGGTTTTGAACTGGCTTAAGACTTGGAAAGACCGCTATGGCGAAAACGTCATCAACTCCTACCAGGCACAGATCGACAGCCAGCAGGGCCACCCGTTCTTCAGCGGTGACTTGGCCATGATTGCACAGACGCCGACTTTCTATACGCAGATCCGCGATTACGCAAAGGATTTGAATTTCGGCGTTGCGACACTTCCGGAATATGAGGAAGGCAACGGCAATACGAGCTGGGGCGGCGGATTTGTCGCTGAAATCCCGGCAGGCGCCAAAAATCCTGAAGCTTCGTGGGAGTTCATCAAGTATTTGACCGACGTAGATGCACAAAAATACTGGGCAGTGAAGAACTTTGACAACGTCGCTAATATTGAAGCAGCCGAAGAAGCTGCCAAATCGGACGAATTCACTGAAGACGGGAAAATGGTCTATGAAATGGCCCTCGAGAACATGGATCATACGCTGTTGACGCCGGTTCCGGTCATCGCACCTGATTTCAGCAGTCTAATCAACCCTAACGTGGATGAATTCATGCTCGGTTCCATGACCGCTAAGCAGGCGCTTGAGAAGTCGCAGGCGGATGTGGAAAACCTGATCCAGAAAAACCAGTAAGCAAGGAGGGACCGTCTTGGGGAAAAAAAGGCTGACCATGCGGCGCAAAGAAAGCATTTACGGCTATATTTTCGTGTTGCCGTGGATCATCGGATTTCTCGCGTTTACTGCGGGACCTTTGGTATTTTCTTTTGTGGCAAGTTTTACAAACTATAATATTACATCTCAGATGGACTTTGTCGGCGCGGAGAATTATCAAGGACTCTTTACAGAGGACAGTCTTTTTTGGACCTCCCTTTGGAACACCTTGTATTTCGTCATCTTTTCTGTACCGTTGACCACGATGGGCGCGATTTTCCTTTCCGCCCTGCTCAATCAGGACATTCCCGGCATGCGTTTTTTTCGGACGCTGTATTACCTGCCGGCCGTCCTGTCGGGCGTCGGCGTCTACATGCTGTGGATGCAGCTCCTGGATCCCGGTACCGGAATGGTCAACCTGGTGCTGGGCTGGGTGGGCATCGACGGTCCGAACTGGCTGTTCGACCCGGATTGGACAAAACCTTCCATTATTTTCATGAAATTATGGAGCGTCGGAGGTTCGATGCTCCTCTATCTCGCCAGCATGCAGGGGGTTTCGAAGTCGCTTTATGAAGCGGCCGAAATCGACGGCGCAAACACGTGGAAGAAATTTTTCCATATCACGATTCCGATGATCACGCCGGTCATTTTCTTTGATGTCGTCACCAGCCTCATCGGCGGCTTCCAGATTTTCCAGGAAGCATACGTCATGTCGAATAACGGCGAAGGCGGACCCGCCAACTCGCTGCTGTTCTATAACCTGTACATGTGGAAGCAGGCCTTCACCAACTTCAATATGGGCTATGCCATGGCAATGTCCTGGATCCTATTCGTCATCGTTTTCATCATGACGATTTTCAACCTGAAACTTGCTCCCCGTTGGGTGCACTACGAAGGGGAGGAGAAGTAGATGGATAAGCCGACGGATAACCTGGATTACCTTGACCGTGCGGATGACCTGAAGACCATCGAGAAAAGCAATGAGAATCCGAGTTTCTTTGAACACCGGGGAAACCGGAAGAACTTTCTGGTGATCTTCAACTTCATCCTGCTGGCAATCGGGAGCCTGTTGATCCTTTCCCCTCTCTGGTGGATGTTTGCGACTTCCTTGAAGACGATGGCGGAAGTCATGTCTTTCCCGCCTTCCTTCTTCCCGGAAGACTGGCTGTTCAGCAACTACATCCGCACATGGGAAGCAGCGCCGTTCACCCGCTACACCATCAACACGCTGGTGATCACGACGTTCGTGGTGGTTGGAAACGTGCTGTCCAATTCATTCATCGCCTACGGTTTTGCCAAGATCCCGTTCAAGGGCAAGAACGTTTTATTCGCCATCGTCCTCGCGACGATGATGATTCCGGGGTTTGTCACATTGATCCCACAATACGTCCTGTTCGCTAACCTCGGCTGGATCAATACGTACTACCCGCTGATCGTGCCGGCGTTTTTCGGCAGCGCGTTCAACATCTTCCTGCTGCGCCAATTCTATATGACGATTCCGACCGAATTGATCGAAGCGGCGAAGATCGAAGGCGCGAGCCATTTCTATATCTGGTGGAAAATCGGATTGCCGCTCACGAAACCGGCCATCGCGACAGTCGCCATCTTCTCGTTCAACGGCGCCTGGAACGACTTCCTCGGGCCATTGCTTTATTTGAACGACGAGAATCTGTATACGCTGCAGATTGGCCTGCAAGTGTTCAAAGGCCAATTGAGCACGCAGTGGAATTACCTGATGGCCGGCTCGCTGCTTGTACTGCTGCCTGTCATCGTGATTTTCTTCATTTTCCAGAAGTACTTTATCCAGGGCATCAACTTGCAGTCCGGCGGAAAATAAGGTCCGGTTTGCGATACACCCTCTGCGCCCTGGGCGCGGAGGGTGTTTTTTGTGGGATGAATTAATGAATTTTCGACTTCTCTAATGCTTATGCTCGCTCGTGAGGATTTATGCTCGTTCACGGAGTTTAATGCTCGTTCAGGGAGATTTATGCTCGTTCAGAAAATTTTACGCGCGTTCAGCAGCACTTTACGCTCGTTCAACAAAATTCGACACGAAAAAAGGCATCCCCGAAAGGATGCCCTGAATGCGCAGATTGCTTACACTGCTGCTGTTTTCTCTTTTTTGATCTGCTTGCTGCGGAGTTGCCCGCAAGCTGCGTCGATGTCCGCGCCTTGTTCGTGGCGGACGCCGCAGTTGATGCCTTTCTTCTTCAAAGCGTCGTAGAAAGCGCTGATCGCTTCCGGCGTGCTCTGCTGGTACTGATCGTGTTCGCTGACCGAGTTGTACGGGATCAGGTTGACGTACGACAGATGGCGCTTGTCTTCGAGCAGCTTCGCGAGCTTGTTCGCTTCTTCGACATGGTCGTTGACGTCGCGCAATAAAATATACTCGAATGTGATGCGGCGGTTGGATTTCTCCAAGTAGTAATCGATTGCATCCATCAATTTCTCGATCGGATACGCTTTGTTGATTTTCATGATGCGCGAACGCAATTCGTTCGTCGGCGCATGGATGGAAATCGCCAAGTTGACTTGCAGGCCTTCGTCCGCATAATCGTAGATTTTCGGTACGATGCCGCTTGTCGATACAGTAATGTGGCGCGCCCCGATCGCCAGTCCTTTTTGGGAGTTGACGACTGTCAGGAAGTCCATCAAGTTCGAATAGTTGTCAAATGGTTCGCCGATGCCCATGACCACGATGTGGCTCACGCGCTCGTCTTTTTGCTGCGCGTCAAAATGCGCCTGCACTTGCATGATCTGCTCGACGATTTCGCCCGCGTTCAAATCGCGGCTCTTTTTCAAAAGTCCGCTTGCACAGAAACTGCAGCCAATGTTGCAGCCAACCTGTGTCGTAACACAGACCGAGTTGCCGTATTTAAAACGCATCAAGACCGTTTCGATCAAGTTGCCGTCCTGCAGGCGGAAAAGGAATTTGATCGTGCCGTCGGCAGATTCCTGTTTGACTGCTTCTTCCAATGTCCGGATGGCAAAGTTCTCTTCCAAAAGCGCGATGACCTCTTTGCTGAGGTTGTTCATCTGCGAGAATTCAGTGACGCGTTTGATATATAGCCAGTCCCATACTTGTTCAGCACGGTACTTCTTCTGGCCGTTTTCTAAAAACCATTCTTTTAGTTGATCTACTGTCAATCCATAGATGGAATTTTTCATTATTAGTACCCTCATTTCGGAATTTCACAATTGCTTATTATAATACTAAATTTAGAGCTTGACAACAACTATTTTCGTTTAGACTGAAAACTCTGCTTTTTTTGCCGGATTAAAGGGGTGGAAATCGGGTAAAAGCTTTATACAGAGGAGGCGATCAAATGGCGGAAATTACACATATCGGCTTGGCCGTTCCCGACCTTGACCGCGCAGCGGAATGGTATTGCAAAGTCCTGGGCTTTTACATATTGTCAGGCCCGTTCGAATTCGATGCGGCCACCGAAGAACCGGACCACATGACACTGGATCTGCAAGGCCCGGAGATTACCAAAATGCGGAACATCCACCTCATGTCGCTCGGCGGAGTCGGCATTGAATTGTTCGAGTTCCAGGAATCGGACATCAAGGGGGAACAGCTTTCGCCGCACCGGGGCTTTTTCCATGTCTGCCTGGTTGTAGAGAACCTAATCGAGACGATCGAACGGATCGTCCTGCACGGCGGCCGTCAGCGCAGCAAAATCCACCAGACGACCAAGGACAAGAACCATTACCTGGTTTATATGGAAGACCCGTTCGGCAATATCCTGGAACTGTCGAGCCGCAACACATCCGAAATGTACGGCAATAAATAAGAAAAGCGCAAGCGCCCGTTCAGCCTTTAAAAGCCATACTTTCTTAGGCATTTAAAAAGGGGCTGTCTAAAAAGCTTCAAACTAAAGACCGGAGGAGAAAAAGCATTGCTTTTTCTCCTCCGGTCTTTTTTATTTGCTATAAATGGCTGCTGGGAATGGAGGCGGCGAGCAAGTTGGACGAAGCAGCGAAGCGATGCAGGAGCATCGGTTTTTCCAGCGGGATAGCGAAGTGTCGAAATCCACTCGGACGCTAGTCCGAGTTAGTTCAGCGCGAGCCCGCGGAAAGCGTCCGCCGCAATGGACAGCGGCCCTTTTTGGACAGCGCCTTTACGCATAAGGCTATACCGTCTGTTCTTTTTTCACGAGCATCGAGCCGTATTCGGCCAAATTCGTGTGCCACGAAAAGGCTTTTTCCAGCACGTGCGGCGTCTGTCCCCCGCGCGTCAGCGCTTCGGCGTAATACTCGCGCAGCGCTTCGCGGTACATCGGATGCACGCAGTTTTCGATGATAACGCCGACCCGCTCGCGCGGCGCCAGGCCGCGGAGATCCGCATAGCCCTGCTCGGTGACGACGACATCGACGTCGTGCTCGGTGTGGTCGATGTGCGAAACGAACGGCACGACGCTTGAAATCCGCCCTTCTTTCGCAATCGATTTCGTGACGAATATCGCGAGCCGCGCATTGCGGGCAAAGTCGCCGGAACCGCCGATGCCGTTCATCATCTTCGAGCCGGACACATGCGTCGAATTGACGTTGCCGTAGATGTCGAATTCCAAAGCCGTGTTGATCGAAACGAGGCCTAAGCGGCGGATGAGTTCCGGATGGTTCGAAATTTCCTGCGGGCGCATGACGATTTTATTGCGGTAGTTATCGAAGTTGCCGAAGACCTGCTTCATCTTCGGTTCCGACAGCGTGATTGAACAGCAGGAAGCGAACTCGACTTTGCCGGCGTCGATCAAATCAAACACCGCGTCCTGCAGCACTTCCGAATAGACTTCAAGGCCTTCGAATTCAGAGTCGATCATGCCGTGCAGCACGGCGTTCGCCACAGACCCGATGCCCGACTGCAGCGGCGCAAGCGTCTCGGTCAGGCGGCCGGCGCGGATCTCCGAGCGGAAAAATTCCAGCAGGTGGTCCGCCATGATTTTCGTTTCTTCATCCGGCGCCACGATGTTCGACGGTGAATCCAATTGCTCGGTGAAGACGATGCCACGCACTTTGTCCATGTCGACCGGAATGCCGACCGTGCCGATGCGCTGGTCAACCGTCGTCAACGGAATCGGCATCCGCTCTCCTTGCTTGCCGGTATCGTAGATGTCGTGCAGTCCCTCGAAAAGCTCCGGCTGCGCGGTGTTGATTTCGACGATGATATTTTTAGCGTGCTTCACGAAAACGGAAGAGTTGCCGACAGAAGTCGTCGGGATGATCATGCCGTCCTCCGTAATCGACAGCGCCTCCACAATCGCGAAATCGATCGGTTCGATGACGCCCGAGCGGATCCATTCCGCGGTATGGGATAAATGGTGGTCCACAAACAGCATTTCGCCTTCGTTGATTTTCTTGCGCATCGCAGGCTCCGCCTGGAAGGGCAAGCGTTTATTGACAATGCCCGCCTCCGCGAACAGGCGGTCGATGTCCGACCCCAGCGAGGCACCGGTAAAGACGTTCACTTTAAAGCTTTCCGTTTCTGCGCGTTTGACCAGCGCAAAAGGAACCGCTTTCACGTCTCCCGCCCGTGTAAAACCGCTGAGCCCCAACGTCATGCCGTCGCCAATCCACGATGCGGCTCTTTCCGGCGTCACGACCCGGTCCTTCAATTCGGCTGCTCTGATCCGTCCAAGATTGTTTTCCATATCCATCACTCTCTTTCAAATTTAATAAGCTAGCAATTTCCCACTTTCAAGATAAAGCGTTTTCATAAGCGTCCGCTCGGATGAGCGTCGCCGCTTTCCCTGAAAAGAGTATAGGTTGTCATTATCTAATGAAGGTTAATTATTAGATAATTTTAACTTATCTTCTTTCGAAAGAGCGTTTCACTGCGCGGAAAAGCGTTATTCGCGCCGAAGCAGCGAAGCCGGCGGATAGAGCAGCAGATTTTTCAGAAATCGAGCAGTTTCCGGAAATAGCTCGAATACGACTGGCTGACCGGGATACGTTCGCCGTTGTCCATTGCCAGGACAAATGTTGAATGGGTATCCGGATGGATTTCTTCTATATGATGCACATTGACGATATACGAGCGGTGGCAGCGGATAAAGGAATCGCGCGGCAGCAAGAATTCGAATTCCTGCAGCGAGTTTTTATTCGTCCCCCAGAAGCCGTCAGCGTGCACATAGGTTTTGCGGTCCTTCGCTTCCAGGTACTTCACGTCGCCGAACGGGATCGGCTTCCAGCCGTCGGCGCTTTTCACGGTCACGACCGACTTGCCTTCAGTGAATGCCGGGTAGATCGCCATGACCACGCCCTGCACGATGCCGTCCTGCTCAAAGGGGACTGCCATGCCGTGGTACGGCACTCCGAATACCTCCTTGTCAATAAACTCTGAAGCTTTCTGCTGCGTTTCGAGCGCCTTGAACGCGATCGTCCCCGGCTTCACCGGGTCCCCGACATGGATTTTCAGGTCGATCCGCTTGCTCGGCCGGTAATACACATACCTTTCCGTATCCGATACCGCAATTGAAATTTCGTCCGAAAACAATTCGCCGATAACGTCCAATAGCGAATCAAGTGTCAGTTTCTCCATAATGCGCCTCCTGTTTTTCTAACATATGTAAATGAACGAATGAGTGTTGCTATCTATCGCTTAGCCCGTAGACGCGCCGGCGGTGATTATTTCATTAATATAGAAAATCGTCCTTTAAAAACGAATAAGCCAACTTACATTCTACAAATTTTACTGCAGCTCTGCACCTCTTTCCTCCAAATAAAAACAGCCGCCCTCAATGGGCAGCTGTCCGGTATTCAACTTGCGGCTTACAGCATCGTGCCGGTCTGTGCGAGTTTTGCATGCCACGAGAAGGCTTTCTCCAGCACATGCGGCGTCTGGCCGCCGCGTGTCAAGGCTTCTGCGTAATACGCACGCATCTTTTCCTTATACATCGGATGCACACATTGCTCGATGATCAGCGTCGCGCGCTCCCGCGGGGCAAGCCCGCGCAGGTCCGCATAGCCTTGTTCCGTCACGACGATGTCGACGTCGTGCTCCGTATGGTCGACATGCGTCACAAACGGCACGACGCTCGAGATGCGCCCGCCTTTGGCAATCGACTTGGTGACAAAGATGGAGAGCCGTGCATTGCGGGCGAAATCCCCGGATCCGCCGATGCCGTTCATCATTTTCGTTCCTGACACATGGGTCGAGTTAACGTTGCCGTAGATATCGAATTCGAGCGCCGTGTTGATCGAAATCAGCCCCAAGCGGCGGATGATTTCCGGATGGTTGGAAATCTCCTGCGGCCGCAGGATGAGCTTGTCGCGGTAGCGGCCGAAATTGCCGAATACCTGCTTCATCTTCTCTTCCGACAGCGTGATGGACGAGGCCGAGGCAAACCGCACTTTCCCGGCGTCGATCAGCTCGAACACCGCGTCCTGCAGCACTTCGGAATACACCTCAAGGTCGTCAAATTCGGAATCGAGCATCCCGTGGAGCACCGAGTTCGCGACTGTCCCGATGCCTGACTGCAGCGGCGCCAGTTTATTGGTCAGGCGCCCTGCCCGCACTTCGGAGCGCAGGAATTCCAGGAGATGATCCGCAATCCGGTCCGTCTCTTCATCCGCCGGGTCGATAGTCGAAGGCGAATCGGCCTGGTGCGTAAATACGATGCCGCGCACCTTCTCCAAATCCACCGGCATGCCCGGCACGCCGATGCGGTCATCAACATGGGTCAGCGGAATTGGCACACGCTCGCCCTGCTTGCCCGTGTCATAGATGTCGTGGACCCCTTCGAACAATTCCGGCTGTGCGGTATTGATTTCCACAATGACGTTTTTCGCGTACTGAACAAATAGAGCCGAGTTTCCGACCGATGTCGTCGGGATGATGAGGCCGTCTTCCGTGATGCCGAGTGCTTCAACAATCGCGAAATCGATGGAAGAGATGACGTCCGCCTTGATCCATTCCGCGGTCTGCGACAAATGGTCATCGACAAACAGCATTTCGCCTTCATTGATCTTTTTCCGCATGGCTGGATCGGCCTGGAAGGGCAGCCGCTTGCCCACTATGCCCGCTTCGGCAAATAATTTATCGATATCCGAGCCAAGCGAGGCCCCGGTAAATACGTTCACTTTAAAGCTTTCCGTCTCTGCCCGCTTCACGAGCGCAAGCGGCACCGCTTTTGCGTCCCCGGCGCGCGTAAACCCGCTGAGCCCGAGCGTCATTCCGTCCTGGATCCACGAAGCTGCGGTTTCCGCTTCGATGACCCGCTCCTGCAATTGAATGGCTTTGATGCGTTCTATGGTTTTTTCCATCACTGTCACCTTTCATAGCCTGAATGTCTTCCTTGTATGTTTCCATTATACCTTACCTCCGCCGGACCCAAATACACCCCTGCTCTCCTTTCCGCCTATATGGAAAGAACCATTCACACCGCTGTAACAAATGGCAGGGAAAATGCGCCGTGTGCAGGCGGCTCAATTGACTCCGCTTGCAAGGGTTTACATCCCTTTAGGGGCGGGCTTTCCAGATAGCCATGTCCGAAAGTTTTCAGACTATTCCTATTATGGAATAATAAATAACAACAGAATTGTAATATTTATATCGGATTACCACCTTGACTTTGCCTTTTATTCATCATAATATAGGAAAGTTGTTAATTTCAGAAGAAATAATAATATAATTTTTAGCATGTAGAGTTTGTCTTCCGCCCCTGTTGTTTCCGCCTTGTTCCAACTTTCTCCCGACGCCTTGCCCCTGCCAATAAAAACCACGATATAGAAATAGAAATGAGGATTTACCTGTGTCTCCCCTACAAAGAAAGAAAATCACCTTGCTTATGGTGAATATGTTTATTGCCATCGCGAGCTTCGGGATCATTGTCCCGATTATGCCCGCTTACCTTGTGTCCATCAACCAGGGCGGTACAGCCGCCGGACTGATGATCGCCATCTTTGCCGGCGCCCAGCTCCTGTTCTCCCCGCTCGGCGGGAAATGGGCGGACCTCTACGGCCGCCGCAATATGATCATCCTCGGACTCAGCCTGCTTGCTGCGTCGATGGGTATGTTCTACGCAACCGACTCCATTTGGGTGCTGTATGCTTCCCGCATCATCGGCGGCATCGGCGACGCATTCCTGGTGCCAGCGATTTTCGCTTACATCGCGGACATTACGACGCCTTCGCAGCGTGCGAAAGGGACCGGCATGGTGACCGCATCAATGTCGCTCGGCTTGGTCATCGGACCTGGTATCGGCGGATTCCTTGCGGAGTTCGACTTGAAGCTGCCGTTCCTGGTTTCCGCTATTGTCACGCTCGCAGCTGTCCTGTTCTCAGTCCTTCTATTGAAGGAAAGCGACGAAACCCGCGCGGCCAATAAAGCCGCTGTCACATTCGACGTCGATGAATCGATGCTCGAAGGGATCGGCCGCTCGGCGAAAATGCCGTATTTCGTGCCGCTCATCATCACGTTCGTCATGAGCTTCGGACTTGTGGCGTACGAGTCGGTCATCGGTCTGTACTTGACTGAGCAATACGCGTCCACATCGAAAGACATCGCATTGATGATCACTGCAACCGGCACCATCAGCGTCATCGTCCAGCTGTTCGTGGTCGACCGCCTCGTGCGCCGCTTCGGCGAAGTGCCGGTCATCATCACGTTCCTCGGCCTTGCCACCGCGGGCTTCCTGCTGTCGTTCATTGCCGGCAGCTACGTAATGTTCTTCGGCGTCACCACCGTCATCTTCATGGCGATGGCCATTCTCCGGCCGGTGCTGAATATCCTGATTTCCAAGATGGCGAAAGGCGAAGTCGGGTTCGCGATGGGCATGACCACTGCCTATATGAGCCTCGGGAACGTCCTCGGCCCCTTGTCCGCCGGTCTGCTGTACGATTTCAACATCAATTATCCGTTCATGCTCGGCCTCGGCCTCTTGCTTGTGACGCTGACGATTGCCATCGCTTGGCGCTCGTCGCACGCAGCGAAAGCCGCCGCCCGCATGCGCACAGAACTTCCAGAAGCTGAACCGCTCATATGACGGTTCAGCTTTTGCTGTTAAGTTTGACAAGATGTGGAAGCTCCTCTAATATGGAAAAGTTGAGCAAATAAATCATTCGTATCACGAAAAGAAAAGAGGCACCACATGACTGCAGACCAACGCAAGAAAATATATATCCTGATGATCAATATGTTCATCGCCATCGGCAGCTTCGGCATCGTCATCCCGATCCTGCCCGCTTACCTTGAATCAATCGGTGAAGGCGGCATGGCGGCCGGCTTGATGATCGCCATTTTCGCAGCCGCCCAGTTCCTGTTCTCGCCGATTTCCGGCAGATGGGCGGACCAATACGGCCGCCGCAAAATGATCATCTACGGCCTCCTCGGCCTTACCATTTCGATGTTCGTCTTTTACTTGTCGGACGGCATCTGGGTGCTGTACTTGTCGCGCGTCATCGGCGGCATCGGCGCAGCCATGCTCATTCCGGCGATTTTCGCCTATATCGCCGACATCACAACATTCGACCAGCGCGCCAAAGGCACAAGCCTGGTGTCGGCTGCCATGTCGCTCGGCATCGTCGTGGGTCCCGGCATCGGCGGATTCCTCGCCGACTACAGCCTGAAGCTGCCGTTCCTGGTATCGGCGCTCGTCTCGCTTGCCGCCGTCCTGTTTTCTGTCGCGCTCCTGAAAGAACAGGACGCCGTCGAAGCGGATCCGGCAACTACCATGGACATGACGCAGCAGGAAGCGATGCTCGCCAAAATCGCCCGTTCTGTCCAAATGCCGTATTTCATTCCTTTGGTCATTACGCTCGTCATGAGCTTCGGTCTGCTTGCCTATGAATCGGTCATCGGCCTTTACCTCGACAACCAGTTCAACTCGACCGCGAAAGACATCGCGTTCATGATTACCGCGACCGGCGTTGTCAGCGTCATTGTCCAGCTGTTCGTGGTCGACCGAATCGTCCGCCGGTTCGGCGAAGTAGTGATCCTGCTCGCATTCATCGGCGTTGCCGCATTCGGCTTCCTGCTGTCGCTGTTTGCCAGCAGCTACGCGATGTTCTTCAGCGTATCGCTCATCATCTTCCTGGCGACTTCGATCCTCCGGCCGGTGCTGAACACGTTGATTTCCAAGATGGCGGAAGGCGAAGTCGGCTTCGCGATGGGCATGAACAATGCCTATATGAGCGTCGGCAATATTCTCGGGCCGCTGCTCGCCGGTGCGCTCTACGACATCAACATCGTTTTCCCGTTCATCCTGGGGCTCATCATGCTGATGATCACCTGGACCATCACGATTGTCTGGCACCGATCCCGGAACGCTAAAACAGCAGCACTCCAATAAAACACAGAACCGGAGCCCTTTCATTGGAAAGGGCTCCGGTTTTTTCATATTGAGGATGTATAAGTTTTTATCCTGCATGCAGATTGCCACAAATTAGGGAAAAAGCAACTTTATGCCGATTCCCCAAAATAGATAGGCACCTTTTTACAGAAAGCCGCCGATTTTTATTATCAAACCCGAAACCGTTTCCCCGATTTCCCGGAATGGTGCGCTTTTTAGAGCCTCACAGCTTTACGGGAAGCTCAGGGTAGTTGTATAATTATTATACAAAATCTAAAGGAATGTGGGTAATGCTATGTACAACATCAAAGCAGCTGCCAAAATCTTAGATATGCCGAAAGTGACGATCCGTTCTTGGGAGACCCGCTACAATGCCATCACCCCTGCCCGCACCGAAACCGGACACCGGCTGTACTCGGACCAGAACCTTGAGGACCTCAAATGGCTGAAGATCCAGGTGCAGGAGCACGGCGTCAAAATCAGCGAAGCGGTAAAGCAATTGCACGCGTCAAAGCGGATGCCGGCTGAGAAAAAGGAATTGCCGGAGCATTTCGGCAATGAGGCTTATGAAAAGCAGATTCAGGAGCTCTTTTTGGCGGCGGCGGAAATGGATACAGAGCGTTTCAATTATTTGCTCGATATGAACTTTTCCATGTTCCATTACCGTACGGTGTTCTTTTCCATCATCGTCCCGCTGATGGTGCAGATCGGCAAAGAGTGGGAAAACGGCACGCTGACCGTGGCGCATGAACACATGATCAGCCACATCGTTGAGCAGCGCTTCACGCAGTTTTTCCGCGTGTTCCCGACTTCCCCAGATCTGCCGAAGGTCATGGCGCTTTGCCCGAGCGGCGAACAGCATTACCTCGGCCTTATGCTCTTCACGCTGTTCCTGCGCGAGAACGCATTCCCCGTCATGTTCATCGGTGCGGACACGCCGATCGACGGCTTGCCGGAAGCTGCGCTCCAACAGGATGTCCAGATTGTCTGCATAGCCATTTCGGACCCGGAGCTCCGGCCGCTTGCGGAGAACTACATCAATCAGCTTACCGATGCGAATCCCGACATGCGCTTCCTTGTCGGCGGCCAAGGCGTGATCGAAGCGCTGGATGCCGGCAATACCCTGTTCCTCGGCCCGATGTACGAATCGTGGCAGGAACGCCTCAACGACTTCAAAGAAAAACTCCCGTTAAGCAGGGCTTAACGGGAGTTTTTGCGTCTTTATCAGAAAAGCGCAGGTGCCTCGCCAGTTCCGACAAGCGTTGGAAGGCTTGGAGGCGATGGCGCTTCTTGCCATCGCCCCCCAAGACTGAAGCATCTCGAGGAACTAGGCACCGGAGTCTAGACAGAAAAGAGAAACCCGGGACTCTCTCGCGTTCTCTGCTTAAAGCAGGTCCAGGTCCTGGTAATATTTCTGGTACGGGCCATTGTCGGTGACTTCGGAATGGTACAGCGCTTTGAGCGCAAAACTCTTCTCGAGGTCCATGTCCTTCATCAACGTTTTCAAACGCTTTTTAAGTTCCGGATGATCGCTGACCAGCTGTTCCATTTTCGATTTCGTGTATTTCATGGGAAATGCAACTCCTTTCCGGTCTCTTTGGTTTTATTATATCATCGTTCAGAAGAAAAGCGGAAGCGCCCGGTTAGCCCTGACTCGAGAAAAGCAGAAGTGCCTGTTCAGCTCTGACAGGCATAAGACGGACCAATGGAGTGGCGGTTTTTGCCACGTAATTGGATCGGCTTTTGTCCCGAAGAGCTAGGCACTGGAGACTAGACAAGCGCTAGAGGGTTTAGCAGTCATGGCGCTTTCTGCCATGTCGGGCAAAACCGAAGCGACTCGAGGTGCTGGGCGCTGAAGTCTAGACACCAAATAAAGAGCGGGAAATTTTGCTTTCCACAACCGAAAAAACGCATTTGCACAGGCAAATGCGTTTTCCGGTTTTACATATAATGCAGCACGAAGTTCATGAGGAACAGCCCCGAGATGATGTAGAGCGGAACCGATACCTCGCGCCATTTGCCGATGCCGATCTTGAGGATTGGGTACAGGATAAAGCCGATGGCGATGCCGTCAGCGATGCTGTACGTAAACGGAATGAGCGCAATGATCAGGAGCGCTGGAAATGTCTCGCTCATGTCTTTCATGTCGATGTTGCGGATCGTCTGCAGCATCAGCCCGCCGATGATGATCAGGATCGGCGCAATTGCGCTGTCCGGGATCAGTTTGATGACGGGAATGAAAAACGCCGACGCCAGGAACAGGACGCCTGCCGTTATCGCCGTCAGCCCCGTGCGGCCGCCTGCCGTCATCGCTGCGGCGCTTTCGACCGAAGCGACGGTCGGGCTCGTGCCGAACACTGCTGACGCCATGGCGCCCAGGGAAGTCGCCTGGAACGCGCGCCCGAATTTCTCCGGCTGCCCGATCAGGTTGACCTGTCCGTGGACAAGGCCGATGTTCTCAAACACCATGACCATCGTCAGCGAGAAGACCGCCACCCAGAACGTCATCGACAGAAAGCTGTCGAATGCCAGCGCGCCGAATCCGGCAAACGCCTCCTGCATATTGAGCGACGGCTCGTCCAGAACGCTCGTGTCGATCAAGCCGAAAAACGAAGCGATGACCGTCCCTGCCACGATCGTGATGAGGAAATTCCCCGGCACGTTGCGGACAAACAGGACGATCGCGACGATCAATGTCAGCGCTGTCGCCAGCACTTGCGGCTCTGACAGCGAACCGAGCGCCAGAATCGACGTTTCGCCGCGGATGACGAGCCCGCCTTTTTCAAGGCCGAGCAGCATCAGGAAAAGCCCGAGTCCGACGGTGATCGCTTCTTTCAAAGAATGCGGAACGGCCGAACTGATGACTTTCGCGAACCGCGTAAATGCGACGGCTACGAAGATGACGCCGGTGACAAAGACGACTGCGAGCGCTTCCTGCCACGACAAGCCCATCGACTGGACCAGCGTATAGGAAAACAGTGCGTTGATGCCCATGCCCGGAACGAGCAGGATCGGCGCGTTGCCCCAGAATCCCATGACGAACGCCCCGAATACCGATGCCCCAATTGTCGCAACGATCGCCGCTTCAAGCGGCATGCCGCCTTCAGACAAAATCAGCGAATTGACCGCGATGATGTAGACCACTGTAAAGAAGCCGATCAAGCCGGCGGTCATCTCGCGTTTCACCGTGGTGCCGTTTTTTTGAAGACCGAAAAACCGGTCCATCCAATGTTTCATTTATACGACCTTCTATTAAATTAGCCCTCTCCCTACCCGCTTTTCCTATGGAAACCATAGGCAAGCCAAGTCAAAATTGTAATCCCAAAACGCCGCCATGTCAAGGGTTGGAGCTTGTCATCCCAGCTAGCCCGATCTTTTCGGCGATGGTATAATTCAACTAATTCCCCAGGAGGTGATGGATTGGAATTGTTGAATAAAACCGAAGCGCTCGGAACGCTTCTGCTGCGCCTGGCGGAAAGGCATCCGCAGCGTGATTTTCTGGAGAAGCAGCGGTACCGGACGGCTGGCGGCAAGCGCGGCGAAGAACGGCTGAAGGCGCGTTTCAAGGAATTCTGGATTGAGGAGGAGTTTACCGCGGTCTGGGACGTCAGCCTCACGCTCGGCGACTGGCCCGTCCAGATCGACGGCCTATTGCTGACCGAACGCTGCGCGGTCGTTATCGAATCAAAGAACATCAGCGACGAAATCCATTTCGATGAAGCGACCGGCGAATTTTTCCGCATCACCCCGGATGGCAATAAAACCACCCTGGAAGACCCGCGCGTCCAGCTCGCCAAGCATGTCCGCTTCCTGGAACGCTGGTTCCGGCTGCGGAAGATTTCGCTGCCGGTCACCGGACTCTCTGTCTTCACGGCGAAGCAATGCGAATTCGCTTCGAAGCCGCGTGGCGCACCCATCTGCAAAGCTTATCAAATGCCCGAATACTTGCTGAACATCTGGCAGTCGTATCCCCCCAACGCTGCGAGCCCCAAACTCCCGAAAATCAGCAAGCTGCTTCTCAGCCATCAAACCCCTTTTAGACGGAACCCTCTTTGCCAACACTATTCAATTGATGCAGCCGACTTGAAAACCGGCGTCCTGTGCCGCGAATGCCGAACACTCACCATGAAACGCATGAAGCGCGGATGGACCTGCAGCAGCTGCGGCCGACGCGACCCGCTCGCACACGAATTTGCGGTGCGCGAATACTTCTCGCTCGTCGGCAGCGTCCTGACGAATCAGGAATTCCGGCGGTTTTGCGGAGTGGAATCGCGGCATGTCGCTTCAAGACTGTTAAGCCAACTCGATTTAGAAGTTGCTGGAAATCTAAAAGCCCGAGTCTACCGTTTGAAAATTAATCAATAGATGGATGCCTCCTTCGAACATTTTCGCGGGAGGTTTTTTGTCGAAAATTGTTGAACGATCATAAAGTACCGCTGAGCGATCATAAAAATTTTTGAACGATCATTACTACTGCTGAACGAGCACAAAACTTCCTGAGCGATCATAAATTCTCCTAAACGATCATAAAATCACTTCCTCTTCGAATATCACCTATCTCCAACTTCCAAAAAGATAAAAAACCAACGGATTGCCCCGCTTCAGAAGAAAAACGGCACTTCTTTCCTGCCTTAAACCGCCACGTCCCTTATCCCTTTCGCATTTCGCCTGCGAAATGCCAGGCATTCCCGCCCTTTTTGGCACCGCCCCATCTCCGCTTCACGCCGCCGCTCTCCAAACCGCCTCCAAAAAAGCGCATCTCCCTGCCAAAAACCATCCAAAATCACTCCAACGCCAAACCCCCGAATGCCTAAAGCAACCGCTGCCGCGTTTGCTCCTAAAAGAAGGGCGCTTCCCGCAAGCGGAAAGCACCCAATCTCCCAAGCCGCATCCCGGATCCGTTTGGAATCGCTGCATGAAAAAACCGCCTGCGGGAAATCCCGCAGGCGGTTGGTGAAACACGCGCTTTTATTACATGAACATCCCGGCGATTGCTGCACTCAGGAGTGAGGCAAGCATACCGGCCGCAACAGCACGGATGCCGAGGCGAGCGATGTCCGGGCGGCGGCTTGGCGCCATCGCTCCAAGTCCGCCAAGAAGGATAGCAAGTGAGCTCAAGTTTGCGAAGCCGCAAAGCGCAAAGCTGACAACGAGGACTGTCTTGGGCGACAAGTCTTCGATTTGCGGGGCAAACGAAGTGTAAGCGACAAATTCATTGAGCACCAATTTCTGCCCGATGAAGCTGCCGGCACGGACCGCTTCTTCCCACGGTACGCCGATTGCGAACGCAAGCGGGGCGAAGATGACGCCGAGAATACTTTGGATGGTCAGGTCGTCATTGCCAAACCAGCCGCCGATCCCGCCGAGCATGCCGTTCAGAAGTGCGATCAAAGCGATGAACGCCAAGAGCATTGCACCGACATTCAGCGCCAGCTGCAAGCCGTCGGAGGCGCCGCGCGCGGCAGCGTCAACGACATTGACCGATGTCTGGTCTTTTTCCATAACGAAGTCTTTCTCGATGACTTCTTCCGTTTCCGGAATCATGATTTTCGCCATGATCAGACCGGCAGGCGCTGCCATGAAGCTCGCAGCGAGCAGGTATTCCAGCGGCACACCGAGAAGTGCGTAACCCGCAAGCGTCGAACCGGCTACTGATGCCAGTCCTCCTGTCATGACCGCAAACAGCTCAGAGCGGGTCATGCCCGCGATGAACGGGCGGATGACCAGCGGCGCTTCCGTCTGGCCGACGAAGATGTTCGCCGCAGCTGAAATCGATTCCGCTTTGCTCGTTCCGAGAAGTTTCGATAGCGCCCCTCCGAGGATCTTGATGATAAACTGCATAACACCTAAATAGTAAAGCACTGAAATCAAAGAAGAAAAGAAGATGATGATCGTCAACACTTGGAACGCGAAGACAAAGCCGAAGCCCTGTACGTCAGCCGCCGGGCCGAATACGAAGGAAATCCCTTCACCCGCATAGTTGATGACGTTCTGGACGAGGTTCGAGAGGCCCAAAAGCGCCTTTCTCCCAAGGTCCCATTCCAGTACCATGAATGCGAACGTGATCTGGATGGCCAGACCGCCGAGAATCGTCCGCGGCTTGATGGCTTTTTTGCCGCTTGATAATAAGAAGGCGATTCCAAGAACCACGAATACGCCAAAGATGCCCCATAATAAATTCACAACTTCACCTCATTATTTTCTCCGGTTTGAAACGCTTTCATTCCATTCCGGTATTTGCCGAAACTAGTCTTCCGTCGTCTGACATCTTACCAAAACCGTGCAAAGAAGTAAATGTACATCATGTGACAAATTCTTATCCAAAAAAGTTGCAATATCGGGAACATTTCGACTACTAAAAACTCAGCCTTCCCCTTCCGGCTTTTTAAGGAAGAAGGCCATGATGATCCCGATGCCGCTCAATACGCCCGCGACCATGAACGAAATGTTGACGCCGCGCACCAGACCCTGCATGCCGTACTCGCTCGCGTCCAGCGCGGTCCCCGTCATAATCGTCACAAGCAGTGCGGTGCCGATCGAGCCGGAAACCTGGCGCATCGTGTTGCTCATTGCGGTCCCGTGCGGAATCAGGTGTTCCGGCAATTGATTGAGCCCCGCAGTCGTTACGGGCATCATGACCATAGCGACGCCGAGCATTCGTACTGCGTGGCTGATGGCGAGATAAGCGAACGGCGTCTCGGTCGTCAGCACTGTGAATTGGAAGGTGCTCGCCGTCACGAGGGACAGGCCGACCACCGCCAGCCATTTGCCGCCGACGGCATCAAAGATGCGGCCGGTGACCGGGTTCATCACACCCATGACGATCGCCCCCGGCAGCAGCATCAAGCCTGACTCAAACGCGGTGAAGCCGTGCATGTTCTGCATGTAGATCGGCAGGATCGTTGCGCTCCCCATCATGGAAATGAAAACGATGACGCTGAGTACGGTCGAAAGGGTAAATATGCCGTAGCTGAACACCTTGAACTCAAGGAGCGGCTCTTTCAAGTGCAATTGGCGGTGGATAAACAGCACGAGCGCAATGGCGCCGATGCCGATCGAAAGGAGGAACTGAGCGCTTCCCCAGCCGATTGACCCGGCACTGGAGAAAGCGTAGAGGATTCCGCCGAATCCTGCGGTCGATAGGATGACCGAAAGGATATCGAGTGTCGGGAATGTCTGCTTCGTAACATTCCTCAAAAAGAAATAGGCCAGCAAAAGATCGATCAATGCAATCGGGATGACGATATAGAACAGCGCGCGCCACGGATACTGGCCCACAATCCAGCCGGACAGCGTCGGGCCGAGCGCCGGCGCGAATGAAATGACCAGCCCGTAGATGCCCATCGCCTGTCCCCGTTTTTCAACCGGAAAGATGACGAACAGCACCGTTTGCGTCAACGGCATCATGATGCCCGCACCGGATGCTTGGATGATGCGCCCGGCAAGCAGCACTGAAAATCCGGGTGCGAGCGCGCAGATGATCGTGCCGGCTGCGAACAGGCCGATTGCCGCCATGAACAGCGCGCGGGTGGAGAATTTGCCGATCAGGAACGCCGTGACCGGAATCATCACGCCGTTTACCAGCATGAAAACCGTCGTCAGCCATTGGGCGGTGTTGGCGTTGATCCGGAGATCCTCCATGATATGCGGCAAGGCGGTGGCAAGGAGCGTCTGGTTGAGAATGGCGACAAATACGCCAGCCATCAGCACTCCGAGAAGCGGCCCTTTTCTTATGCCTTCGCCTCGCGGGACTTCCTGGATATTCGCCAAAGACGCCACCTCCCTTTCTGCCGGATGCTCGTTTCCTCCCGAAACTGCTTTCTATACACTACTTACCCGGGCAAAGTCCAATTATGCCGATTTTATTCGCATCGATGAAAAAAACGCGCAGCCGGAAATGGCTGCGCGTCAGGAGGTCAAGCGGCTTTCTCTTTGCGGTGCGTGAAGCGGTAGTACACTAAATACAAAGCCGGAATCATCACCAGCGTGAATAGGCCGGAGAATGTCAGCCCGGCAATGATCGTGATGGCCAGCGCTTCAAACAGCGGATCGCCCGATAAGGCGACCGGAATCAATGCGACGATCGACGTGATCGACGTCAGGACGATCGGCTTGATGCGGGCATAGCCCGATTCGATGATCGCTTCCTGGATGTTGAAATTGCCGGACAAACGCCGCACCTCGACAAAGTCGATCAGGACGACCGCGTTCCGGACCACGATCCCGGTCAGCGACACAATCCCCATCACACCGAGGAAACTGAGCGGCGTCTGCGTCAGGAACAGGCCGAGGATGGCGCCTGAAATGCCGAGGTATACCGCAATCAGCACAAGGAACGGCAAGCCGAACGATTTGAACTGGAACGCGATGACCAAGTACACCAGCAGAATGACGACAAGGAACAGGACGCCGATTTCGGCAAAGAACGCTTCCTGGTCCGAGTTCTCGCCGCCGGTCGAAATCTCGAAGCCTTCCGCCAGCTGCGCTTTTTCAGCGTCAGCGACGGCAAGCATGCTGTTCTCGAAATCTTCCGCTTCGCCGAATGCTTTCAGCGTGATGGCGCGTTCCGCCGATTGGTGCGGAATCTGCGCGACCACTTCGGTTTCTTCAGCCGTCAGCAATCCTTCGAGGCCAACAAAGGTCGGCGGGCCTTCAGTTGCGGCCGCCGGCACTTGGAACGAGGCAAGATCGATCGGCTGCCCTTCCTCGATCCCGCTCTGCTTCAGCGTCACCCCTAACGGCGTCGCACCTTCATAAATGCTGTAGAGCGGGACGCCTTGCGTCAGCAGCTGGAGCTGGTTGGTCACCGTGCTGAGCGCGATGCTGTTTTCCTGCAGCGCCGCTTCATTCGGCACGTATTCGATGGCCGGAACCGGATCACCCAGGTTGTCGGTCACCACGTCAGCGCCTTCTGCGAGCATATTCTCTTTCAGGCGGTCGCGGATCGCTTCCAGCTCAGCAAGTTCCGGACCGGTGACGGTCACTGTCACCGGTGCGCCCACCGGCGGCCCCTGGACAATCGTATCCAGGAAAATTTCAGCTTCCGGGTAGCGCTCGCGCAGCTCCGGCTGCCATTTTTCGATAAAGGCCGCAGCAGTCGTCGCCTCGCGGTCGATGCGGATTGCCGCCTGCCCGGTATTGGCGCCGGTGTTGTCCATCGATGCTGCGAACAAGCTAGGCAAGCCTTCACCAGTGAAGACGGCGATTTCATCGACATTTCCGTCTTCATTTCGCAGCTCTTCCGTTACGTCAGCCATGAACGCATCGGTTTCTTCGATGGTCGTCCCTTCCGCCAAGCGGATGTCCATCGTCACTTCGCGGCGGTCTGCAGCCGGGAAAAACTCGAATGGCGTAAAGAAGGCAAGCGCAAGGAATGCAGTCGCAACCACCAGCCCGCCGATGCCGACGAGGAGCGGGCGTTTCATGACGCCGCGTAGAACCTTATTGGAATAAAACCCTGCCAGCTTTTCAAGCGGCTTTCCAAGGAACCCCGGCGTATCGGAAATCGGCTTCCGCCGGCGCTTCGTTTTCAGGTATTGCATCATCGGCACAAGCGTAATTGACAAGATTGTCGAGGCGATGATCGTCGTGATCAGGATGCTCGGCAGCGCCTTGATGAACGCCCCGTTGCCGCCGGAAAGAAGCAGGAGCGGCGAGAACGTCACGACGATGGCGAGACTGGATGAAATGATCGATGAATACACTTCTTTGACGCCGTTGATGGCGCCGTCTTTCGGTGAATCGCCCAGCTTGTAGCGCCGCTGGATATTGTCGTTGACGACGATGCTGTCATCGACGAGGATCCCGATGGCGATGATCAGGCCGATGACGGAAATCTGATTCAAGTCGACACCCATGAACGGGATCGGGATGAGGCCGGTGAGCACCGTGACCAAGACGGTGAGCGCAACGGTTAAGGCCCCGAACAGCGTCAATCCTGCTGTAGTGACGATGAGCACAGCAAGCACGGCGATCAGCAGCGCTTCGTAAAGCCCCTCGAAGATTGTCGTGACATTTTCCGCCTGGGATTCGTAGCGTTCCGCTTCGACGCCAGCCGGCAGCCCTTCCGTAAACTCTTCGATCCGTTCCGAAACGCCTCTATCGACGCCCGGTACATCCTGCCCGGTCTGCAGAAAGACCGTATAGGAAATCGCCCGTTCACCTTCGAACGTCACGATGTCCGTTGTGGCTTCATCGACCCTTTCGATGGTGGCAATGTCTTCGAGCGGTACTGCAGCCGATCCGACTTGGAGCGCCTGCAGCTTTTCGATGCCTTCGCCCTGCTCGACCGTCAGCACCACTTGTTCGTTGCCGTTGTCATGTGTGCCAAGCGACAAGGGCTGGTTTGCCCCTTGCAGCGACTGCAGCACTTCAAACGGCTGGAGCCGGTTTTCGGCGAGCGCATCGGAATCGAGCTCGATCAGCACTTGCTGGCTGTTCAAGCCTTTGACCGTCGTGCCCGCGACCCCGTTGACAGCTTCCACTTCTTCGGACAATGCGGCAAGCTCTTCGCCCATGCCGGCAAGTCCCGCTTCATCCCCGTAGAACATATAGGAGACAAGCGGGAAGGTCAGATCCAGCTTTTCGACGGTCGGCGCCTGCGCGCCTTCCGGGAACCCTCCCGATGCACGCTGCACCTGCTGCTGCATCTCACTCACCAGGCTGTCAGGGTCAAACCCGTCTTCCAGCTCAAGCGTGATGATGGAGGCGGAATTGGCGGAAACGGATTGCATCGATGAAACGCCGTCCACTTTCTGCAGTTCCCGCTCCAAAGGATTGGTCAGGGAAGTTTCGACTTCCTCCGGCCCGGCTCCCGGTAAAATAGCCGATACGAGCACAAGGTTCGGCGGCGTCTCCGGAATCTCCCGCTGCGGCAGCGTCGTAAAGACGTACGCTCCGATCAGCATGAGAATAAAGAATAGGAAAAGGAATAGTTTACTCCGCTCCAGTAAATAGTTCATAATGCGCCCCCTCTTTTTTGTATAACTATTGTATAACTAATTTTCAGAAGACGCCATTGCCAACTCTCGGAAAAAATAAAAAAACGGCCGGTGGATTCCGGCCGTCAACGCTACAAGGAATGGGCTTTACGGTGTTTCATCAAATACGCGGCGGCGAAAATCAGCAACGGCGGAACTATGCTCAATTTGAACCAGAGACTCCCGCTTCCGTCAAATGCAATCAGCGCCATCGGGACCAGTAGAGCCGCCCCGCTCCAAAGCAACGCTTTCCAGGAACGTTTCCATAACCCGTAAACCAGCAGCACGACCGATGCGATGACGAGCGACCAGAGCAGAATTCCCATCAGGAATAAGCCCATGATATTGTTCCTCCCCAACCGTATTTTATTATCTATCTACTTCTCTATACCCGCTCTGAAACCCTTTCAGCAGAAGGGGAAAAGAAAAATTTCCTGTGCTACAGACAATGAAAAACTGCAGGCGCCTCCGGGTGGGAGGCCGCCTGCAGCGGGTATCTGTTTACAGGTTTTTCAGGAACAGCCGAATGACATCGGCGCCGCCGATCAGGTTGCCGGCGGAAGTCCCGAGGTTTGTCAGCACGACGACCAGCAGGACGCGCGTGACTTTATTGTCCCAGAAGCCCTTCAAGGTGAAGACGTCCTGGGAAAGCGTTTCGAAATCGCCGACGTTCGGGCGGCGCACCCATGCCTGCATGAGGCCGGAGAACCAGCCTGCAGCAAGCAGCGGGTGGAGCGCTCCGACCGGCCCACCGACAAATGCGGTCAGGATGGCGAGCGGATGGCCGAACGCAAGGGCTGCTCCGATTGCACCGAGCGACGCGGTCCACAGCACCCAGCTGATCGTGCCGTCGATGCCGGCGGCCGGGTTGTTGTAGAATGTGATGGCGAGAAGCACGACCAAAAGGATCGGCAATGCCCAGCCGAGGATCTTCGGCCATTTCGACTTGGGCGGCACCTGTGCGAGCGCTTCGAGGTCATGTTCATTATGGATCTCTTTCGTGATGCCGGGCACGTGTGCCGCACCAAGGACTGCCACCACTTTCTGGCCCGGCGCATCTTTGATCTTCTGCGCGAGGTACTGGTCGCGTTCGTCAATGAGCGGTTTTTTGAGTTTCGGGAACGATTGGGTGAAATCATTCAGCACGGCGTTCAGCGTATCCTGCGATTTCATCTTCTCAAGGTCCTCTTCGGAGATCGTCTCTTTGCTGAAGATGCTGAAGAATACGGACGTCAGCAGCTGGGATTTCCCCATAAAGCCGATATTGCTCCAGATGCGCGCGAACGTCACTTGGATGTTGCGGTCGGCAAGGACCAGCTCAGCGCCTGTCTCTTTCGCCGACTCGATGCCCTGGATCATTTCCTGCCCCGGCTTGATGCCAAACTGGTCGGCCAGCCGGTTCTGGAACGAGGAGATCGCCAGGTTCATCAGAAGCAGGCTCGATTTCTTTTCCTTGATGACTTTGAAAATATCCGTCTCTTTCCATTTGCTGTTTTCGGTCACCGACTGGTAGCGCTGCGCGTCTAGCTCGATGCACACCGAGTCCGGGCGCTCGGCTTCGATGACTTCTTTGACCTGCACGGCGCTTTGCCGCGACACATGCGCAGTTCCGATCAGGATGAACTCGCGCCCGTCGATATGGAGGCGCGTAATATTATCTTCATGCATGGGGTTACTTCCTTCATTAGAGTTAAATTTCCTTCCGCGGCACCGCGAAAAGACTGTCTATTTCAATAATGAATCACCTGAGGAAAAATATCAACGCCCGGCCCTTCATTTTTTCAGATTTCACAATTGTTCCGTTTACAGATTGCGTACGTTGAACGTATTGCCGTTTTGGATGTCGCCGTATTCAAAGCCGCGGTAGAACCAGCGCTGGCGCTGTTCGGAAGTGCCGTGAGTGAAGCTTTCCGGCACGACATAGCCGCGCGAACGCTTCTGGATCGTGTCATCGCCGACTGCGCTCGCTGCACGCAGCGCTTCCTGCAAGTCGCCTTCTTCAAGCACGTCCATGCCCTCCGCATGATGCGCCCAGACGCCCGCGTAATAATCCGCCTGAAGCTCAAGCCGCACCTGAAGCTTGTTGTATTCTTCCTCGCTCAGCTGATTGCGCATCGGCTGGACTTTTTCCATGACACCGAGCAAATTCTGCACATGATGCCCCACTTCATGGGCGATGACATAGGCCATCGCAAAATCGCCGGGTGCCTGGAACTGACGCTGCAGCTCTTCATAGAAACTCAGATCAATGTAAAGCTTCTGGTCTCCCGGGCAATAGAACGGCCCGACCGCCGATCCCGCTGTCCCGCAGGCCGATTCGACGCTATTGGTGTACAGAACGAGCGTCGGCTCGACATATTCAAGCCCCTCTTCCGCAAACACCTGCGACCAGACCGTCTCCGTATCCGCGAGGACGACCGACACAAAATCCGCCAGTTCCTCTTCCTGTTCCGTCGCCACATACGGCTCACCCGATTGCGCCGGCGCTCCGCCGCCCATGCCGTTCAGGACGGCGCCCGGGTCTCCTCCGAGAAACGCCACCAGCAGGAATATCAGCAAACCGCCGATCCCGCCGCCAGCGGCAATTGTTCCGCCGCCCACTCCTCTTCCCCTTCTGTCTTCTACATTTCCGCTCCCTGCTCTGCCTTTCCATTTCATCGCGCTTCTCTCCTCGCCTGTTAGCCTTTTTTCTTAAGCCTATACCCCGTTCCGTACTTCCCTTAACCCTCAAGCGAGCCGGTAGACCAAAAACCGTTCCCGGAAATCGGCTTCCGACCCGGGCAAAGCGATTTCCTGCACCCGCTCGAAGCCCGTGCGGTACTCCAAAAACTCGATATAATCCTCAGACGGGAAAAACAGGATCAGCTCGACAGGCCGCTGGATTTTCTCCACAGACCTCAGCACATTCTGCACCACTTTCATGAAAATCTGGACAGAAAACGGATTGAAGAAATAAAACCGGTTATCCTCAGGCTGTACGCGGTAATTCTCCGCAAATTCACATTGGAAGCGGATGCGCCCTGTTGCGCTGGGGGTCCTTTTTTCATAGCGGATCAAATTCTGCATCGCTTCCTCGAACAGGCCGGGGTCCATTTCAATACCCACAGCCTCACTGCCGAACAGGTGGTGGACGTAAAATGCAAGCCGCCCCTTGCCGCAGCCGAAATCCACGAGGCGGTCCCCCGGCGCCAGCCGGTAGGCCGCGAAAAGCTCGGCAAGCAAGGCATAAGGGGTCGGTTCATAGCGGTTGTGGTGGAGCGAGTCATGGAATCCCTGCTGGATCCCTTCAGTCCGTATGTTCAAATCGGCGTCTTGCTGGCGTTCATTCATCAACATTTCCCCTTTCCCTGTAAATTCCGCTGCGCTGCTATTGCAATTTTCGGCGGAATTTGGTAAAGTCTAGCTAATTCAATAATTTCTTGCTCCGGTCTTCCGGAGTGAGGATAGAGGTGCAAACACCATCAGTAGACAGCCCGAGGACGATGAGGTCCGGCGACGGCTGCTGAAAGGGGTTTTTGCCGAAGTGGAGAGGCGCTCATCGCCGAACCCGCTGGGCCTGCATTCAATAGATGCAGGACTGTCATATAGGAGACTATATGGAGGGCTATCTGATGCAAGAGCTGGGCGGTACACACACCGGTTCTATGGCAGCAACGAGACCCTCGTTGCTGTTTTTTTGTTTTTTTCGATAGACTCATCACCTCTGATTTTACTAAAAAAATGAGAAAAGGGTGGTATTTATGAATTTCGGACAAGTAGTAACAGCAATGGTGACGCCATTTGACGCCAACGGAGACATCGACTTCCCCGCAACTGCCGCATTGGTCGAGCACCTGATCCAAAACGGCTCGGACGCACTTGTCGTCGCCGGCACCACCGGCGAATCGCCAACCCTGTCAGCGGATGAAAAAATCGAGCTTTTCAAGTTTGTCGTTGAAACGGTCCAAGGCCGCATCCCGGTCATCGCTGGAACCGGCTCGAACAATACACGCGCATCGATCACCTTGACCCAAGGCGCCGAAGAGGCGGGTGTCGACGGCATCATGCTCGTGACGCCTTATTACAACAAACCTTCCCAGGAAGGCATGTTCCAGCATTTCCAGGCCATTGCGACTTCAACCCACCTGCCGGTTATGCTCTACAACATCCCGGGCCGCAGCGTCGTCAACTTGTCTGTCGACACAGTCGTGCGCCTGTCGGCGATCCCGAACATCGTCTCGATCAAAGAAGCGAGCGGAAACCTCGATGCTGCCGCTGAAATCATCGAACGCACACCGGAAAGCTTCACACTCTACAGCGGCGATGACGGCTTGACGCTGCCGCTTCTCTCGATCGGAGGAACCGGAATCGTCTCTGTTGCCGCCCACGTGATCGGCCGTGAAATGCAGGAAATGGTTTCAAGCTTCAAAACGGGTGATACGCAGAAGGCGGCCCAGATTCACCGGAAACTGCTTCCGGCGATGAACGCGCTGTTCGCCGCGCCGAATCCGGTGCCGGTGAAAACCGCACTCAACCTGACCGGCGTGCCGGTTGGCGGAGTCCGCTTGCCGATGGTGCCGCTCACAGAGCAGGAAACCCTAACCTTACAGGAAGCTTTAGCTCCTGTCGTACAAATGAAAGCCAAGCAGTCTTAATAAAAAAAGAAACCCGTTGAAGCGATGCTTCAGCGGGTTTTAAGGCTGTCGAGAAAATTCCTATAAAATGAATCCTAAAAAACGAATTTTTCACACCGCTTCGGCCGCTTAGGGCATGGCTTTCGCTATGAGCCGGGAAAAGTACCCGTCTCATAGCAAAACCCTTCTGCTCCTGCACCGCTGCGCTAGCTTCGTCGCAAATAAAATGGCCCAAACTGCTTTTGGGCCATTTTATTGCCTAGCCCGTGGACGCGCCGGCGCTGGTTTCTCTCTTATTAGCTGATAACTCTACCCGTTTTAACAGTGCTACCTCAGATATGGAGCAAAACGGCGGAGAAAACCGTACTGCTCCTTCAGCGCTGCGCGCTTCGTCGCAAAGACTTGCCCTCGCAGGCTTCGGGTAAGTCTTGCCTGCGGGAAAGCGAGACAGCCGAGACCCCGCAGGGAGCGAAGCGACTGAGGAGGCTTGGCGCTCGCCCGCGGCAAAGAGATGGCTCTAAGGAAGTTTGAGCCATCTCTTTGCGACGAGCGCATAGCGCGCAGGAGCACAGGGTTTTACGCAGCTGTTTTGCGGAATATCGGTTATTTATTTTAAAAGAAATTAAATCTATATCTTTCTCAACATGCTAGAAACCCGCCGAAGCGATGCTTCAGCGGGTTTTTTGGTTTTATTCGGATTCAGCGGCCAGTTTTTTGAACGCCTGCTTGAGGCTGCCGCCGAGGGCTAGTCCTCTGATGTCGACGCCAAGATTGGTGATGGTCTGGGCGATTTCAGGACGGATGCCCGTCAAGATGCCGCGGATGCCGACCAGTTTCAGCGATTCAGTCAGTTTGATGATCTGCTCTGCTACCATGGCATCGACTTTGACAACGCCGGACAAATCGATGATGAGTGTTGATACCTGAAGGCGCGAGACCGCAATCAGCGTTTTCTCCAACAGGTAATGGGCACGGTCCATCTCGATGTCGCCGACAATCGGCAGGATGGCGATTTCATCGTTCACCGGGACGACCGGCGAAGACAGCTCAAGGAATTGCTTCCGCGCATCGCTTAAGTTCTTCTGGTAAGCATTGATATAAGAGAAGCTATAGGAATGGGCCGCATGGTCAAGGAGCGAGTGGAAAAATTCCAGGACATCCAAAAGCATTTCAAACTCCATGCCTTCATGGACTGCTTCCGACTTCAGCACTTTAGCGATATGCTTCCGGTACAGATGGGTTTCCCCGAGCGCCTGGTCAAGCATCATTCCCTGCTCCAGAAAATAATTCCCGGTCGAATGCCCCCATTCCGAAATTTCAGCGAAAGCCGTTTTCGCATCAAAATAATTCCGGATCGATTTTCCGATCAGGCCGATCAGGCTGGCCCGGAACTCGATGACGGTTTCAAGCAAACCTGCTAGCTCTTCTAATTCTTGAGGAGTCTTATGTTTCAAAGCCTCTTCCTGAATCAGGCCGGCGATTAAATATCTATCTGCTTCTACTCGTTCTCCGAGCATTTTCACTTCTTTTTCCATGGTTACCTCCGCTAATAACATTAGTCACAGTCTGAATTCATTATAACCATCAACAGCACCTTTGCGAAAGCTTTATATTTGCAGGCCTCCCATGTTTCTCAGCCCGCTGCCACGCGGTTTCGGCCAGCGCTTTTCGCCTCATAGAGCGCTTTGTCCGCCCGCTCAAACAGCGTGTCGGAATCATCCCCCGGCATAAAGGCGGCCACGCCGATGCTGACGGTTATGCTGACATTGAGCCATTCTGCCCTTTCGAGGCCGCGGCGCACCCCTTCCGCAAGCTCCAGCGCCGCCTCCTTCCCTTTTTGTGGAAGCACAATGACAAATTCCTCGCCGCCCAGCCGGGCCACGACGCCTCTATTTCCGATTTCCGCTTCCAGTTTCCAGGCCAGTTCCTGTAGCACCGCATCGCCCATCTGGTGGCCGTATGTATCATTGACGCGTTTGAAGAAATCGATGTCGACTGCAAGGAGCGACAACTCCATGCCGCCTTCCGCTTTCCCGGTCAATTCCTCAAGCAGCGCTTCCAGGCTGCGCCGGTTTTTCAAGCCGGTCAGCGGATCGAGCGCGGCGAGCTGGTAGAGGTTTTCATTGAGTTCTTCGAGTTCCCCTTGTTTGGCCTCCACTTCCGCCAGCAGCGCTTTTAATTTTTCATACGCATCAGCGGTCTCGCGGTTGATCTTTTCCGCTTCGCGTTTGGCCAGCAGCAATTCCTTCTCGTATTCATCCCGCACGGTCATCCCGATCATGGCGCATTCAAAAAAGCCGTTCCGTTCTGCTGCATTCATCAGCACTGGAACCGGCCCTTCCGCGCTTTTCAGCGTCAAGAACATTTCGTTCACTTTGCCATGCAAGGTAATTGACGGCATGAAATACGTCTGGAAATAAACTCTTGAAGCGACCGTCAGCAGGTCATGGACATGCACCGGCGCGCGCTCCGTGCCCGCCATCTCCCGCATCGCTTGGTTCATTTCGATGATGCGGTTCGTGCGGTCGATGACCAGATAGCCGAATGGCGCAAGATTCAATTGTTCATCCATGTCCATCCCCTCCGATCATCTGTCTAAAAACGCTTGGATATGAGCGACCGTCTCTTCCGCATCGCTGATATGCGGGTTATGGCCCATTGCCTCCATGACGATCAGTTCGCTGCCGCCGATCCGGCTGTGGACGAAGCGGCCGACTTCCGGCGGGGCAATGGCATCGAATTGCGGCTGCAGGATTAGCGTCGGAACGGAGACTTTCTCCAGCTCCTCGCGCACATCGGAAGTGAACGTCACTTCCGCGAATTGCCGGGCAATCACCGGATCGTTCGAGCACAGGATCTGCTCAAACTCCTGCGCCAGTTCCGGGCGGTCTTTGTTCTGCATGACGACAGGCGCCAGGTATTTCGCCCATTCCTTATAATTGAGCTCCATCATATCGAGCAATTCGTTGATATCCGTCTGTTCAAAGCCGCCGTAGTAGCCATCTTCATTCATATAGAATGGCGAAGGGCCGATCATCACCAGTTTGTCCATCAGTTCTGGTCGCTCGATCGAGGCCAGCATGCCGATCATGCTTGAGACCGAATGCCCGACGAAGACGATTTTCTCGAATTCGAGCGCGTCGCACAGTTCGAGCAGATCCTGCTTATAGCCGTGCAAGGTTCCGTAGCGTTCGGTCGAATAGGCCGATTTGTCGCTTTTTCCGGATCCTACATAATCGAACAGCACCACCCGGTATTTGTCTTCGAATGCCGGCGCGATTTCGCTCCAGACGTACTGGTCGCAGCCGAATCCGTGGCCGAATACCAGCACTTGGCGGCCGTGGCCAAGCAGTTTGACGTTATTGCGTTTGACGATCTGTTCAAGCATGAAACTCTCTCCCTTGTATGTAAAAACGTACTTTTTTAATGAAAACCCATCGTGCTTAACCGACTTTTATCATAGCATTTGTTGAAAAAAGTACCAATACATATGTGGTTATTCCCATTTCCCTCTTCCTGAAGATGACCCGAACGGACAAGAAAAAAGCCGGCCGGTTGCCGGTCAGCCTCTTCCTTCCCGCTCCATCCGCTCCCGCACCCCGCCGGAAACTTCCGTGCCTCCCGCCATCGGATGGTAGAGGCTTCCCGATGTGTAAGGGGCCGGCGGTGCTTCCCGGATCACTTTCTGCACCTGCTTGGCGTTCATCTTTTCCGCAACGCCCGGCATCAGTTTCCGGGAGATGGCAGCAGCTGAGGATTTGCCGCCGACATCGACGTTCTTCTGCGGATTGTCGATCAGTCCGATCATGGCATCGACGACCTCCTGCGGATCGTCCATCGGCTTCATCTCAGCAGCATGTCCGGTGTAATTCGCCGTATGTTCAAACCACGGCGTATCCGTTGCCCACGGATGGAGTGTGCAGACATGGATTCCGTCATAACCGCCAAGCTCCATTTCCTGCTGCAATGCGGCGCTGAGGCCGTTCACAGCAAATTTGGTCATGCTATAAGGGGTGTAATAGGGAAATGGGACCTTGCCGGCAATCGAACCGACATTGATGAGGATACCCGATTTCCGTTCCTGAAAATGGCGCAGCGCAAAATGGCTGCCGAACATCGTTCCGAGCACATTGATATGGACAGCCCGGGTGATGTCTTCTGCCGGCACTTCGGTGAACGGTCCGATTGCCCCCACTGCTGCATTGTTGATCCAGACATCGATATGCCCGAAACGCTTGAGCGCCTCTTTTACTATCTTGGCGACATCCGCTTCCAGGCTGACATCGGCCGTCACAACCAGTGTGTTCTCCCCGCATTCTTCTGCCAGTTCTTCTAGCAGTGCGGTGCGCCGTGCAGCCAGGACAAGGTTCGCTCCTTCTTCCGCCAGCCGGCGAGCCGCCCCTTTTCCAAAACCGCTCGAAGCGCCGGTGATGACGATCGTCAGGCCGTTCCGTTTAGCTGTCTTTCCCATGGATTTCTCCTCCTGTCCGTTTTTTTTCCAACGGCTGCTTGTGCTTCCACCGTTCCCGCAAATCGCCCGACACTTCCGTCCCTTCCGGCTGCGGTTCGAACAGGCTGCCGGAAGTCGCCGGCGTGTAGGGGGAGTTCTGCAGCATCTTCATCAAGAATTGGCCGTCCAGTTTTTCGGTCAGCTCCGGCATCAACCGGTGAGCAAAGATGGCCCCTTTCACCTTAAAGCCAATTTCCAATGTTTCTTTTGGCGAGTCGATCAAGCCGAGGATCTCATCAATCACTTTTTCCGGATCATCCGCCGGCCCGATGTCGATGGAATGGCCGCTGTAATTGCCGGCATGATAGGTCCACGGCGTGTCCGTCACCCATGGATGGACGGCGCAGACATGAATATCCTTTCTGCCTTCAAGCTCCATTTCCTGATACAGCCCTTGGGTAAGTGCAGAAATCCCGAATTTGGTGGCGGAATAAACAGCCCCGTATGGCAGAGGCACATAATAGACAAACGACGACAGATTGATGAGCGTGCCACGTCCGCGCTCCAGAAAATGCCGCATCGCGTGGTGGCTGCCGTAGACCGTGCCGAGAAGATTGACTTCCACCAGGCGCCGCTGGTCCGTAAGCGGCACTTCGGTGAACGGCCCGATGATGCCGAGCCCGGCATTGTTGATCCAGACATCGACTTTCCCGAACGCCCGAAGCGCTTCCTCCATCAAATGCGCTATATCCCGCTCGTTGCTGATGTCCGTCGTCACCGCGAGCGCGTTCGGCCCCAATTGTTCCGCCAGCTCTTCGATCAATGCGGTCCTGCGGGCAGCCAGCACCACATTGGCCCCCTGTGAAGCGAGTTTTTGCGCCATGCCTTTGCCGAATCCGCTAGAAGCACCCGTCACGACCACCGTCAATCCAACCCGTGAAGTTTTCCCGTCCATCCGCTTTCCCTCCTGTAGGTAGAAAATAAAAGCGATTGCTAGCCAAATACCCCTTTCCTGTTTAGAAAAACACGTTTCACGGCTCAAAACCCCTGATTTCCGATTAAAACAGCGCTTTAATGAGGAAACTTTTTCCTCATCTTTCTTTTTGTATAACTTTCAAATCCAAAAGACCTAAAATCCGGGTGGAATGTTTATCAAGCAGAAGATGCCGGGTACACTACCCATACCTTAACTTTCAGGTAAAGCATCAAAACTTAGGAGGAATATAACATGAAAAAACATGGTGATAAACTGATCGGAGCATTTGATGTACAGGCTGAAGTATTGAACAAGATTACGGAATTAAAGCAGCAGGGATATAGCGAGGACCATATCTATGTAGTAGCGCAGGACCACGACCAGCTGTCGATGGTCGAACGCCAGACAGACGTACACGTGGATACCGATTCAACAGGATCAACCGGTTCAACAGGAAGCTCCCAGAAAGAGGAAGGCTTCATGGGCAAATTCATGAACCTGCTCGCAGGCGAAGAAGCTTCAAACGAAGCATACAACCGCATGGGATTGGACGATGAATACCGCCAGCACCTGGAATCCGGCAAACTGCTGGTTTATGTGGACAGCGATTACGACTCGTCATACCGCGAATACAATGAGCGCCGCGGCACGACAGGTGCGAACTTCACATCGGGCACTACAACGGATACCACTTCAACGAATGAAGAGGAACACTTGCGCCTTCACGAAGAACGTTTGAATGTCGGCAAAGAGCGCGTGAAAACGGGCGAAGTGAACGTCGGCAAACACGTCGTGGAAGAAGAGCGCACAATCGAAGTACCAGTTGAGCGCGAGGAAGTATTTGTTGAGCGCCGTCCGGTCAACGAAGATTCTGCAACTTACACGGACCGCGACGGAACGTTTGATTCGAAAGACGCTTATACAGAAGGCGAAACGATCCGCGTACCGCTGACTGAAGAGCGCGTGGACGTAACGAAAAAAGACGTCGTATCGGAAGAGATTGTCGTCGGCAAGCGCAAAGTCCAGGATACCGAGCATGTCAACGAAACCGTCCGCAAGGAAGTGGCGGACATCGACGGCGATGTAACGGACAAGGACCGCGGCATTCTAGATAACGACCGCAAAGACCGTGACCGTTTCTAATAAGGAAGAAGATGAAAAGGCAGCCTCCGGGCTGTCTTTTTTATATTGGTTTTGAGTACTTCAAACCGACATAAACCTTCTCCATTTTCCGAATTCTTTATTGATGGCATGTAAAGGTGATTAAAGATACATTTAATTTTTTGAATATTTAGGTATTTTGTTGACAAATTTTTTTTCGGCTGATAAATTTGGCATAGACCGAAAGTGTATCGAGTGCAATGAAGCTCATCAAAGTTAAGGAGGCTACAAGGTGGATCATTTCGATGGAAAGAAGATTTTAATCCTCAGCGGAATTGCGCATATGGTGAATGTCGTGGAAACCGCCAAAAAGATGGGGTTTTATACAATTGTGACCGACAAGTCGCCAGGCTCCCCGGCCAAAGCGGTCGCCGACAAGCATTACGATATCAGCACCTCGGATATTGAACAGCTCGCGGAAATCGCCCGGGCTGAAGGCGTTCACGGGGTTTTCAACGGATTTGACGACCTTAATACGTGGAATGCCCTGGCACTGTGCGAACGCCTGAACCTGCCTTATTACGCCACAAAAGAACAACTGGAAATCTGCTCCAACAAAGACCAATTCAAAGCGCATTGCCGCAAATTCGGGGTGCCTGTCATCGAGGAATACGCATTGGACAGTCAGCTGGCTGAAGAAGACATCGCCCGACTCAGCTTCCCTGTCATCGTCAAGCCGGTCGACAGCTACGCGAGCCAGGGCATCACCATCTGCTACAGCGAAAACGAACTGAAAGACGGCTACATAAAAGCGGCGGAGCAATCGAAATCCGGCGGCGTCATCGTGGAACGGTTCATCGACAACAGCTACGGAACAATGATGTACTATACGGTCCAAAACGGCGAAGTGTATTTGTCGGCTGTCACGGACCGCCACGTCCACCAGCATTTTAAGGATCTGCCGCCGCTGCCGATCGCCGTGGCGTTCCCTTCCGTCCACCGCGAGCTTTACCTGGAGGCCGTCGATCCGCAAGTGCGCGCCATGCTGAAAGGCATGGGCATCCGGAATGGCGTGCTCATGATCCAGGCGCTTTACGACAACGGCGAGTTTTTCATCTACGAAATGGGCTTCCGCATCAGCGGATCCCAGCATTATACGATCGTCGAAAAGCAGACCGGCATCAACCTGCTCGAAATGATGCTCGACCATGCAGTCGGAGAAGAACTCGGAAAATATGACATTTCCGCATTCGATGACAGCTATATCCCATATCCGTCCTGCAACCTGCCGATCCTGCTGGACAATGGCACTATCGCTGAAATTAGGGGCCTCGAGGACGTGCTGGCGATGCCGGAAGTGCTGTCGTTCGTTTCCAGCCGGCATGTGGGCGATGTCATCCAGCATACCGGCTCCTATTCCCCGATGTTCGGGCGCTTCAACCTTGTCGCAGGATCGCTCGAAGAACTGCACGATGCCATCGAGAAAATTTACCAAACGCTCCAAGTCGTTTCTGATGAAGGAGAGGACATGATTCTCGTCCGTTACCGCCCCGCTGAAACACTGAGCCAAAAATAAAAGCAAAAGACCGCCTGGCATGCAGCGGTCTTTTGCTTTTTCTATTGGGGCGCTTCGAAAAGCGGCTTTATAAACTCGAACTTAGGACGATGTCCCCTTCAGGCAATTCGTTGCCTGATTCCGGCTCTTTGGTGACCGCGATCGTATCCCAGCCTTCGATGTCTTCTTCGAGGGTGAAGTAAGTGCTTCCGCCTCCGGCTTCACCCGGCGTGAATGCGCCTGCGGGAATCGGCTGGCCGTCTTTCAGCAGCCAGACCTGATAGACTTCATTGCCTTCAAGCGCTTCAAGGCCTTCTGCCTGCACTACGAGCTCGAGCGAAGCTTCATCGCGGATGATGGCCGCTTTTCCCGCTCCAGGGAATTGTTCGCTCGGCTGCAGATCCACCGACTGGAAAGCCGTTTCGGCTGCAGGTTCTTCCTGTTCCGCCAGCTGCAGAAACGCATAAGCGTTGCCAAGCAGCGAGAACAGCAGCACAGCGGCGAGAATCGGCCGCCACCAGATGCGCTCTCTCGGCGACCGCGCTTGCGCTTCCAATTCAAAATCTTCTTCATGTACCGGCACTGCCTTCAGCCCGTACCGTCCGTCCTTTGTTTCTTCTTCAGCGAATACATTGCCGAGAATCCGTTCCTTCATGCCGGCAGGCGGTTCGGCGGCTTCCGCAAGATAAGGGAGCTCGCCGGCTGCGGCCAGGATTTCCCGGCAGTCTTCACAGCCCGCCAGATGCTCTTCGAATTCTCGAGCCTCATCCGCCGTCAATGAACCATTCAAATAATCCACCACATGTTCGCAATCCATTCTAGTCATCGTTAGCCCCCCTTTCCTGCACATCGTGCAATGATTTTTTCAATTTCCCAAGCGCCAGGCGGATCCGGCTTTTCACGGTCCCAAGCGGGATGCCGCACTTATCCGCAATGACCTCGTGGGTATAGCCTTTGAAATAAAACAGCTGGATCATTTTTTGCTGTTCCGCAGACAAGCTTTGCACCGCGGCCTGGATCTGTGTTTTCTCTTCCTGCCATTCCGCTTGGTGTTCAACGGTTGAATCGGTATCCACCAGATCCCCGATCTCATCGAGCGGCACGGACGGCTTTTTCCGTTTGCGAATCAAATCAATCGCCACGTTGCGCGACATCGTAAACAGCCAGGAAGTGAACTTCCCTTTGCTTTCATTGTACTCCCCTTTGCCCCGCCACAGTTTGATGAAGACTTCCTGCAAGGCTTCTTCCGCCAGGTCCCGGTCTTCCGTCAGTTTCAGGATGAACGAGAATAGGATCTTCTCGTAGCGGTCGTACAATTGTTCAAGCGCGTCTTTGTCTTTATTCTGTATGCGAGTATAAAGCGTAAAGTCTGAACTTCTCTCCATCGACTTGCCCCTTTTTCAACTGTCATGCTTCAAGCTTACTACAACTTGCCGTGCAGGAAAACGGATGCATGCAGAAAATTCGGGATTCCCCAGCAGAGCGGCTAGCCTTGGGGGCAGGCCTTCTCTTTATTTAGCCGATTCTGCATTTGCTGATAAAACGTCGGCAACAGCTTTTCAGTTCACTTTTCGGCGAATTATTTTTTGCCCGTCCCCTATGAAGGAGATGAAGCTCAAATTTCATCAATGCCTGTGCAGATTCCTCCTGTCTATGAATGCAGCGGCGTTGCTACCTCCAGAGCATTCTTTTCTGAAGATATTTTTCGTGCCATTTCAGCCAAATCTTCTTATACAAGTGGAATCTCTCTAGTCCAACAGTCTTAAGGAATTGTTTATAAAAATAGGATCGGGGAAAAGACAGAAGAGAATAAATCTGAAAAATCCGAGGAGGAATCTAATTGGGACATTTTATTGAAGTAGAATCCGGCGTGAACGTTTATGCAGAAGACATCGGCATCGGGCAGCCGGTGGTTTTCATACATGGCTGGCCATTGAACCACAAGGCATTCGAATCACAGATCGGCGAGCTGGCTGCCAACGGCTTCCGCTTTATCGGCATCGATTTGCGCGGCTATGGGAAATCCGACAAACCGTGGTCCGGCTATGATTACGATACGGCAGCAAGCGACGTGAAGGCGGTCGTGGATCATCTGGAACTGGAGGATTTCGTGCTGGCTGGCTTTTCGATGGGCGGCCCAATCGCCATCCGCTATCTAACGAAGTACGGTGAAGAAGGCATCGATAAGCTCCTGCTGATGGGCGCTGCAGCCCCTTCGTTCACGCAGCGTGAAGGTTTCGCCTTGAACATGAAGCCGAAAGAAGTCGATCAAATCATTGCCCAGGTCAAAGCGGACCGTCCGGCGTTCCTTGCAGATTTTGCGAACATGTTCTTTGAACAGAAGAAATCGCCGCAATTCCTGCGCTGGTTCGAATCGCTCGGCCTTGAAGCCGGCGGGCATTCAACCGTGAATTCCGCCATTTCCTTAAGAGACGAAGATTTGCGGGATGAAATTGCCAGCATTTCCTTGCCGACCGCCATCTTCCATGGCAAGAAAGACCAGATCTGTGCTTACGGGCTTGCCGAAGAACTGAAAAAAGGGATTCCGAACTCAGTCCTTGTGCCTTTCGAAAAAAGCGGGCACGGCATGAACGGCGACGAACCGGAAAAGTTCAATACCGAAATGATCCGCTTCCTGAAAAGCTCAGGCGTGAAAACGAAATAAATCAGCGAAACCCGTCCAGCTGAATCTGCTGGACGGGTTTTCCTTTAATTCCATTAAATATGCACAGTGAATGTTAAATTACGCTCAACGAAGGTTAAAATACGCACAGCAAAGGTTAAATTACGCACAGCTAGCCAAGAAATACGATTCTGCACAAGAAAAGTGCCGTCACCTGGACCCCAAATCTAGCGTTGGAAAGCATCTCTTTCTTCACATCCAAAGAACCCCGGTGAAAAGCGGTTCTTTTTTTAAAAAAATCCTGAAAAAAGTGATCTATCTCCCCTCTCGCTCCGTTAGGTAGACAAGAACAATAAACGCGAGGAGTGTGGAGAGATGAAATGGAAAAAATTATTGGCGCCGGTCCTTGGCGCAGCGCTTTTGGCGCCGGGCTTCGGAACAACCGCATTGGCAGATGAGCTGCCGAAGACAGATACGACAGGGGTGGAACTTCGGGCAACTTTGGATTCCCTGCTGTCGGAACATTATGCGTTAGCGGTCGATTCCATGATGAAAACCTATGACGGAGACAAAGGCGCAGAGGCTGCCGCTGCAGCGCTTGCCGAAAATGCCGCAGACATGGAGCCAGTGATCGCTTCTGTCTACGGCGAAGAAGGCGGAGCCGCCTTTGGAGCAATTTTCGAAGAGCATAATATGGGCACCGAGGATTATGCGTTGGCTGTCAAAGAAGGAAACGATGACTTGAAACAGCAGTCCTTGGAGGAAATCCAATCGTTTACGGAAGAAATGGCTGCTTTCTTAGCCACAGCCACGGAAGGAAAACTGCCGGAGGAAGGCGCGCAGCAGGCATTGCGGACCCATGAAGATTTTGTCCAGAACACATTCGATCTGTATGCAGCCGGTGATTATGTCGCCGCCTATACATCTTACTTGGAAGGTTTCAAGCAGATATTCGGAGCCGGCAGTGCCATCAGCGGCGCAATCGCTGCACAATTCCCGGACCAGTTTACGGATCCGAATACAGCAGCCGGCGATTTCCGCGCTGACGTGAACCGGATTGCGGCTGAGCATTTCGCTTTGGCCCAACTCAGCATGACCAAAGGGTTTAGCGGAGCGGAAGATTTCGATTTCGCCGACTGGGCACAGGACCAGAATACGGAAGAGTTCCGGGCAGCCATCGCTTCGATTTACGGCGAGGAAGCCGGAACCGAGTTCGTCCGCATCTGGAACAATGAACACATTTCCGTGCAAGGCGACCTGGCAACAGCCGCCGCTTCAGATGACGCAGCTGCCGCAAAAGAAGCCGCCAGTACGTTGAAAAACACCTTTGCGGAAGAGCTGGGAACTTTTCTGAGCACCGCGACGGAAGAGCGCATGCCGCTCCAAGCGACCATCGATGGGATCACTGCTCATGAAACCACGGTCGTGGATGCATTTACCCAATACACTTCAGGCGATTATGACGCTTCCTACGCGACCTACCGCGAAGGCTATGCCACCATGTTCGGCATCGGCAAAGGATTGAGCGCCGCTGTCACGGATCAATTCCCTGAAAAGTTCCAGACTGCCGCACCCGAAAAAATGCCGAAAACCGGCTTTGGCGGCACAGAAAATTCGTCCAATGAATTGATGATTTGGTCAGCGTTGAGCTTGTTGTTCATTACCGCAGCCGGAACTGTGACGTATCGTCAAAGAAAGCAAGATTAAAATTCAGGAGAGGGCCGTGCGCTCTCTCTATTCCTGTTGAAAGGGAGGATGGATCATGAAGCAATGGATTCCGATGGGGATTGCGCTGCTGCTTTCAGTGGCGCTGTTCTTTATTATGAAACCGCTCGAAAATAATACCCTTCTCAAAGAAGAAGCGGCCGTTCAGCCAGCTTCTGACGTCAAAACCGCATCTGCAGCTGCAGGAAGCACCATCGAAAAAGAAGACAAAATTGCCGAATTCCCCATCCTGCCTGCTCAGCGGGAAAAGCTGCAAATGCTTCAAAAGGAACGCCAGGAAAGCATCAAAGGCATGGAACCGGCTAAGATCGAGATCCCTTCCATCGGTGTCGAAGCGGCCATTGAGCCGACCGGTATCCTTGAAAACGGAGAAATGGGCGTGCCTGAGGATGTCGACCAGGTAGGTTGGTTCGAGCCCGGTTTCAAAACCGGCGCCATAGGCAATTCGGTGCTTGCAGGCCATGTCGACAGCCTGACGGGTCCAGCCATCTTCTATGATTTAAAGAAAGTGAAGATCGGCGATGAAGTGGCCGTGACCGACGCCGACGGCCGCAAGATGGTTTTTGAAGTGAAGGAAATCACGAGCTATATCACGGACGAGGCACCGATCGAAGAAATTTTTGGAGCCTCCGACAAACGGATGATTAACCTGATCACCTGTACCGGCGACTTCAACCGTTCCATCGGCTCCCATGAAGAACGCCTTGTAGTTTCAGCCGAACTGATCTCCGATACCGACATGCAGCAACAACCGCCTGCCCCGCCGACGGATGTGGCCGCGACTTCATTTAACTTGTCATGGCACGCAGTACGTGATGACGCCATCATCGGCTACCGCGTCTATGAAGAAGACCTGACGACCGGTGAAAAGAAAAAAATCGCTACTGTCTCGCTTTTCGACCGCAAGAAGATCGAAATCGAAAACACTGCGGACAAGCGCTATTATGTCACGTCGGTCGATGTCGACTTGAACGAGTCCAAGAAGGCGGAAGCCCAGAAATCTGAATAAAAGATAAGATACCCTAATCCGATCTCTCCCGCAGAGATTTTGGATCAGGGTTTTATTCGCCTAATGCCTTTTTCTTACAGGAATACAGCAGCCACATAGCGAACCTACCGGAAGGGACTTTTGGCTGGAACACATTCTGAAGGAGCGATGAATATGAATAAAACCTGTTGCTTATGTATCCTGCTGTGCTGTCCGTTCCTTCTGGCGGCGTGCGCCTTGCCGTCCGGAACGCTTGCCGACCTGTATAAAGAAGATCTTGGGGACGTATCGGAAATTTCAATTGTCGACGGGCGGACAGGTGAAAAAACCAATATTGCTGATGCTCGCACGATTGAGGCATTTCTCGAAGACATGGAAGGCGTCACTTTCACCCCGCTCCAAGACCAGTCAGCCGGGGAAGGCTATATTTACTCGGTACACTTGTTTGAAGATGGGGATGAAACGCTCTCCTTCACATCTAACACTATAGGAGAACATTATTACGCCTCCGAACCCGATTTCCATGCCATCGTTGAAGGATATACAAAGTAAAATGGATGATGCCTGGCAACAAATGGAGACCGAAAATCTTTTCAAGCTGATCCATTTAGCAGAAGCCGTCCAACGAAAAATTATCAAAGAGCTTTAAAGCAAAAAAGCCAAACGATAGGACGAGATTTATCAAAGCCACTTCCCGGCTGAAAATAATCGATCTTGAAAATGATGCTGAAATTTTCAATGACACGATATAAGCTGGCCAACCGCCGCTTTCAAAGAGAATATGAGCTTTGCCAGTTCCGCTCAGTTCTCAAAAGCATACCAAGAGAGAAGACAGGTTCTCCCCAATGTCTTCTCTCTTTTTGTATTTAAGGAACTCTTACCCGTTAATCATATATAATTAATTTAAAATAGCAGAAAAACTTTTTAAGGTGACGGCAACAAAATTGCTTATCACTCATGAATGGCTTCTTCGTCCGGCCAGCTGGACCAGTTGAACAAGCTTTACGATGAATAAATTTTAAGATCGCAGATCTAGCTATAGCAGGTGCAATAATGCCGGGCATTGCATTAAAAACCAGGAGGAATTACGATGAGTCGAATGAATGTAATATTTGCAGGATTCATGCTCTTTTCTTTATTTTTCGGCGCGGGCAACCTGATCTTCCCTCCGCTTCTCGGGCTGGAATCGGGAAGCAATTTCGGACCGGCGATTGCGGGCTTTCTGATCACAGGGGTCTTATTGCCGTTCTTGGCCATTATGGCCGTGGCGATGTCGGACAATGGCCTGATTTCCATGGGGAGCCGGGTGCATCCCCTCTTCGGTCTGGTGTTTGCCATCATCATCTATCTCTCCATCGGCGCTTTCTACGGAATACCGAGAGCTTCCAATGTTGCCTATGAATTGGGATTTAAACAAGTTTTCAATATTGATGGCGGACTTGCGCTCGCTCTGTTCTCATTTGTGTTTTTCGGCATCACTTATTTTCTAAGCCTGAATCCTAAAAAAATCGTGGACCGGATCGGCCAATACCTGACGCCGCTTTTACTGCTTGTTTTAGCCACGCTAGTCATCCGGGCTTTTCTCACATTCGAGAACGTCTCTTCGCCTGCTGTCGGGAAGTTTGTTTCCGCCCCCTTGGCCAGCGGAATCTTGGAAGGTTATTTCACGATGGATGCAGTCGCAGCCCTGGCGTTCGGAATCGTGGTAATCAATGCCTTGAAAGATAAGGGAGCATCATCCAAAAAAGAGCTGGTCCAAGGCACATTGGGAGCCGCTCTCATAGCGGGCCTGGGATTGGCCGTTGTTTACTTTTCACTCGGCTGGATCGGCCGGGTTATTCCAAAGGGGAACGGATTCGAAAACGGAGCGGAAATCCTGACGGCAGCAGCCAGTCTCTTGTTCGCTGGCGGTGGAGGCCTCCTATTCGGTTTGATCGTTATCCTCGCCTGCCTCACGACAGCGATCGGTCTGATCAATGCCTGCTCCAGATTTTTCAACGAAATTTATCCAAGGATAACCTATACCGGCTATGTCGCTATTTTCTCCGTAATCGGCTTGTTGGTGTCCAATCTGGGCTTGAATTCCATTCTGGAGCTGGCCGTTCCTTTATTGGTGTTTATTTATCCGATTGCGATTGTCTTGATTATCCTCTCCTTATTCGAGCATATCGGCGGAAAAAGCCGGATGATGTACCGGTTCTCAGTAGTGGTAACGTCTATTTATGCATTTCATCAGGTTCTGGACAGCCTCGGCTATCGATTTGACTCGGTAAACAAATGGCTCAGTTGGGCCCCGTTTTTTGCCCAGGGACTGGGGTGGGTCCTGCCAGCGTTTCTAGCAGCGCTGATTGGCTATGGGATTGATAAGTTCAGGGGCAGGTCCGGTGATGAAATGAAAGGGCATTCATCGCTGTAACTTCCCTGTCTTCTTCAACCCATAATAAAAAACCAGCCGGTTAAGGCTGGTTTTCATCATTTCCCTTAGTTCTGCCGGCAAGCATCAAGCCCTATACATTCCATAGACGATAAAAAGGGCAGCCGAATCGGCTGCCCTTTCAAACCTTTAGAATTACCTCTTAATTACTCGTTTTCAGACTCTGATGTTTCATCTTCTTCTTTTTCGTCTTCATCATCTTGCTCTTCAACTTCAAGCTTCAGTTTCTCGCCATTTGAAAACTTCACTTTGACTTCCAGTTCTTTCACTTCTTGCCCGAAGGAAGCAAGAACCACAGCTTCCAGTTGTTCTTTCGCCATGTCCGGGGACAGGTTCCACTGTGTCAGATAACCCTTGATAAACGTCAAAGCTTCACTGCCTTGGTATTCGATCTTTTCATCGTCGCTCTTACTTTCAAACTTCACTTTTTCTTTTCCTTTTTTATTGGAGTAAGCAAGTTCAAGCTTCGTGCCGTCTGCCAGTTCTGCTTCGGCCTTCACTTCCTGAATGCCCGGCAGCAGGCTTTCTCCTGCAGTCTCTGTATAAATGGACGCTTCCACGACAACGCCGTTCTCTACATACAATTCCACCGTATCGCCAATCCGGATTTGATCAGCTGTCAGGAAACGCGTCTGGAATTGGACCAGCAGGTCTTTTGCAATCTGGTACACTTTCTCTTCGCCATTAAAGTTTTTGACGGTGATTGAGCCTATCCCATTAATGAATTCGATTTTCGTTACCGCTCCGTTGACAGTCAAAGCCCCTTCTTCTTCAAGCAAAGTGCCATACGTGCGATCGAGGACGGCAGCCATTTGGGCTCTTGTGATATTATGTCCCGGATTGAAGAACCCTTCCAAAGTGCCGGCAAAAATTTCATATTCTGCAGCTACGTTGACGAACCCAGCTTCTTCCGAAGACATTTCATCGGCATCTTTGAACTCAGGTGTTTCCTGTGCCGCTTCTTCCGCCTCTTCAACCAATCCTAGCGCTTTCACCAAAAGTTCTGAGACCCAGACCCGGGTCGCCGGCTTGTTCGCTGAAAACACCTTTTCATCTGCTGAAAGCAAGCCGTTTTCAAGGGCAACAGACAAATACCCATAGTACTTCGGATTGATCGAACTCGCATCCTTAAAAGGTAAAGTTGTCACCTTCTTTTTCAATGCCTCGTCTTCCAATCCCGTTAACCGAACAACCGTGATGATCGACTGGATTCTTGAAACCGGAGCATACGGCTCAAACAAGCCGTCGCTATGGCCCAGGAAAATCTCTTTCGACTTCATACGGCCGATGGAATCCTTCACCCATGTCATTTCTGCCGTATCCTTGAAAGTGATTTCGACACCTTTTCTGTTATCTTTTGCTGCGTATACGCCGCTTGAGATTGATGTGGACAATAGCAGCGCAGACAACGTTACTGCAAACACCTTTTTTCTAACCATTCCTTTTCCTCCTCTATTTTCCCTTCTGATCCCCAAGGAAAAGGAAAACCCTTCTCTTTGGCAACCCGGCGGCCATAGCCATGCCTTAGGCCCGTGGCTTTGCGTCCTTATTTTTCAATAAGTTTGCCTTTCTCAATGAAGCGGGTTTCTTCATTTATCTCAATCATAAAGGCGAAGAGGTTTTTAAAGTATAGATATTAATATCTGTTTTTAATTTAATTATTGTTAAAAATAGTAATTAAATACATTTTATTCACCAGTAATTCCTTCAGCTTCGTTCTGTTGTATTGCCTGATAATTAGCAGCTGTACTCAGGCAAATTTTTCTCATCAGATTTTATGCGCCTTCCGTTTAGCTAGCTTGCTCATTAAGGATAGATAAGCCGTTTGGGTCGTTCCCTTTATACATTTGCACCAATTCCAAAATGGAAAGTTTAAGCAGGATTCCCCTCGTTTGCATTTTTCATCCTTCCTCTCTTGTGTTATAATTTATTTAGCCTACTAAATAAATTTCCGGCAAGGGGCTAAGCTTTTGAGAATAAATCTATTTGATAAAGTTCCATCGCCCTGCTTCAATCATGCAAGTTTCCTTTGCAGTTTAGGAAGAAGGCAATGTAAATGTACTAAGGACACCTATTGGCACCTTAGAAAGGAGCAGACACATTTAAAGTTTGCAGATAGAACTACTATATAAATAAATTCACATGAGGAGGAAAAGTTATGAAATTTGGAATTATAGGGGCAGGCCCCATTGGAGCAAGCATTTCGAAAAAATTAGTTGAAAATGGACACGAGGTCAAAATTGCCGATGCCCGGGACATTAAACATCTGGAAAGCAAGGACATTGCGGGAACACCTGTGAATGCAGAAGAAGTTATCGCCGACATCGATATCCTTTTACTTTCTCTCCCCCTTCATGTCATGCCGAGCATTCGTCCTATCGTCGATCAGGTTGGGGAGGACGTCACCATTGCAGACACATCCAATTATTATCCATTCAGAGACAATAAAATCGATGAAATTGAGAACGGAATGGTTGAAAGCGTTTGGGTTTCAAACCAGATAGGAAGACCGGTCATCAAAGCATTCAGCAATCAGTTAGCTTATACGTTAGAAAATAAAGGCACTCCCGAAGGCACGGCTGGCCGCATTGCCATGGCAATTGCCGGTGATGACCCCGCACAAAAGCAATTGATGATCGATGTCGTGAATGAACTTGGCTTCGACGCAGTGGATGGCGGCTCGTTGAGTGATTCCTGGAGAGAGCAGCCGGGAACCCCTGCCTACTGCACCGAACTGACAAAAGAAGAACTCATCGAAGCCTTGAATAAGGCCGATAAAGAAAAAGCACCCATTCAGCGGGATAAGGTCATGGAGAAGTTTTCAGCTGGAATGACACATGAAGATATTGTGAGAATTAACCGGGAGACCTATAATTCTTAATTCTAGAACCCCTGCTGTTCATGGCTATGAAAAATTTTTATGCATCCGTAAAAAGGAAAAAAAATGAAGCTCAGTAGTTATCTTTTAAGCTACTGAGCTTCATTTTTTGTGTTTTTCATTTAGCCAACTGCTTCTCATACCGTGTGAAAGGTTTCTTAATTGGCTTAATCCAGCATATTTAATATGTCACAGACTCTATTTCTTCTTAAGTAAGCTGCATTTCTAACTATTAACGAGTACGTCCGTTTCTATAGTATTAATGAGGCGAATTGATCACTTCGCGCCGCACTGTGACCCGGCGGATAAAGAATCCCATGATCAGGCCGATGATCGCGACCCCTACTGTAAACAGAAAGACGTTTTGCAATCCTGAAGCCATCGCATTGGCAACTTCAGCCGGCCGGGTCGGTGCAGAGGATCCATGTAAATAGTTTTCCATACCGCCTGTCAAAATGCTGACAGCTACTGCTGTCCCGATTGCACCAATAACCTGTTGCAATGTGTTCATGACCGCCGTGCCGTGCGGATATAATTCAGGGGGCAGCTGATTCAAGCCGTTCGTTTGAGACGGCATCCAAATCATTGCGATCCCTACCATCAGGCCAATGTGCAGCGCTACGATAAACGCCACTGAAGAAGCAGTGGTGAGCGTGCTGAAAAACCATAACATTGTCGTGACGACGATAAGACCCGGAATGACGAGCCATTTCGGTCCGAATTTATCAAATAACCGTCCAATAATGGGCGAGAGAAGCCCGTTCAACGCACTACCAGGCAATAGCATAAGCCCGGCAATAAAGACAGACAATCCGGCACCTGTCTGCAGGAACATCGGCAGAATGATCATGCTCGACATAATAATCAACATAGACATCATCACCAGAAGCAGCCCGATTACGTACATCGGAAATTTGAAAACCCTCAGGTCCAGCATCGGATCGTTCATCGAATTCTGGCGCAGCACGAAGAAGAACAAAGCAACCAGCCCAATGATGATGGACGTGACAACGACCATGCTGCCCCATCCCGCCTCTCCTTCACCGGCCTTACTGAATCCGAAGACCACTCCTCCAAAACCTGCAGTTGACAGCAGGACTGACAGCAGATCGATCCGCGGTTTCGTCACTTCGGTGACGTTTTCCAGATACTTCAGCCCGATCAGCAGTCCCATGACCAGGAATGGCAGCGAGAACCAGAAAATGAAATGCCACGTTAAGTATTCGATTAATAAACCGCCTATGGTCGGGCCGGTTGCTGGCGCAAACATGATGACCAGTCCGACAAACCCCATGGCCGCCCCCCGCTTTTCAGGGGGATAGATGACCAGAATCGTATTGAACATCAGCGGAAGCAGCAAGCCCATGCCTGCAGCCTGCAGTACGCGGGCAACCATCAGCATCTCGAAATTGACCGCGAGCGCTGCAATCAATGTCCCTGTAATCAAGCTGATAAGCGCTCCAATGAACATCTGTCTTGTCGTAAACATCTGCAGCAGCAAGCCGCTGATCGGCATCAAAATACCGAGCGTCAGCAGGAATCCCGTCGTCAGCCATTGGGCAGTTGCCGCCGAAATTTGGAATACGTCCATTAAATTCACCATGGCAATGTTTAAAGCAGTTTCGCTGAACATGCCCACAAACCCGACGATCAACAGCGACGCCAAAATCGCTTTTGTATTGTATTGTTTCTTCATTTTTTCTCTCCTAGTAACCTAATTAACTTAATAATGGTTTGTTATTTGCAAAGCTACGTTTCCAAAATTCCATAAGCATGAGTTGCTGTTTACTTCTTTTTTGAAGAACCGCATTTCTTATAGTTATTTAAGGCAATGATTCAAACGAATATTTTCTTCTCTAAATTACTCGATCTCAGCGTTCCCATACTGGTAAGGGACGCCCATATTTTCGCGCAATGTGTTTCCTTCATACTCTTTGTGGAACAATCCGCGCTCCTGCAGAATCGGGACGACCTGTTCCACGAAATCTGCCACGCCGTCGTAGGCGATATCCGGAACAACCGAAAAACCGTCTGCCGCGCCTGCCAAAAACCATTCTTCCAGGAAGTCTGCCACTTGCACAGCGGTACCGGCAACGACCGGGTGATAGTTAATGACGCCGTGCGCCAGAACATCCCGAATGGAAATCCCTTGTTTTAGCAGCTCCAACGCTCTAGGAGAACGGGGATCCTGAGGACTAGCATAAGCACGAGCCAGCAGGTCAGCCGGCAAGGGCTGATCGATATCTATTGTGTGCACCGATAACCTTAACCCCACCATGGAACCCAAGTAGCTGACGCGGCTTGGAATCTCTTCCGGATTGAAACTCATCAACTGTCTCCGCCGCTCCAAGCCTTCTTCTTCCGTCGCGCCGATCGAGAACATAAAGCCGGCATACATCTTGATATCATCCGGGTTTCTGCCAAAACGGGCCGCACTTTGCCGGAGCGCTTGCCGGTGTTGCCGGGCCGAGTCAATATCATAAGGGTTCGCATAGACGCCGGATGCGTATCTCCCCGCTAGTTCCAGCCCTTCATCTCCGCCGCCGGCTTGGAATAGTACCGGCTGCCCCTGTTCTGAAGGCGGAATTGGCAACGGACCTCGGGAAGCGTAGTACTGCCCTTGAAGGTTGATCGGCTGAATTTTGTCCATATCGGCAAATGTGCCGCCTTCAGTATCCAACGTCCATGCGTCCGGTTCCCAGCTGCCCCACAGCGCCTGGACAATTTGGATCGATTCATGCGCCATGGCGTATCGTTCTTTCCTGCCGGCAACCTGCATGCCGAAGTTCGCTGCTGCTGCTGGAATGGATGAAGTGACCGCATTCCAGCCGACACGTCCGCGGCTGATGACATCGAGCGCTTTGAACTGGCGCGCAATATTATAGGGATGATTGAACGTTGTGGAATGGGTTGCCACAAGGCCGATATGCTCTGTTTCCCTGGCCACAGCCATAAGGGCCAGCATCGGGTCCATCGGAAAACTTGGCGTCTGGTGTCCCAAGTCGACGGTTAATGCCGGTGTATCTGCAATGAAAATCATCTGGAATTTCCCTTTTTCCGCTATTTTCGCCCGTTCCACATAATTGTCCATATTCGTATAGGCTGCGGGATCAGTGCCAGGCACTCTCCAAGCACTGAATTCGCCTCCATAGCCGGAAACCATCTGTAATCCCAGTTGCATCTCTTTTCTGTTTGTCATGTCTCTATTCTCCTCCGTTTTCAATAATATCCAATTAACCAGAAGCCTCTTAAGGATCTTTATTCAATCAGTTTTATCAAATAAAGAAGCTGCACATAATTAGCCTACTAAGTATTTCCGTGTGATTCACTCGCATATGCTCTTTCTATCCCAATAAATTATCACCGATTGCCGAAGCTGTTAATTCCCTATTTACAAAGTATTTTCTTTGTCTATAAAGTTTAAAAGGTTTTTTGCCTATTCAGTACGATTTAGTATATACCAGCGATCTCCTCTATTATGGACATTCCCATTTCTTTTTAATCTGCGCAATTGCTTATAAATAGAAAATTGGGAGGCCGTTTCTTCAGCAACGGATGGCCGGCTGATGTTTGAATCCATACACGAAACAATCTTCCTTGCACTTATTCCCGGATGTTCCTTTATACATACGAGAATATTTTTATCGATTTCCATCGGTTGCACCTCACACTTTTTAAAGCCGATTTCAAAGGGACCTTAAGGTTTTAGAAAGCACTTCTATTTAGCAGGCTAAATAAATAATTGGAGAGGACTTAAAATAAGTTTCTCTCCATCCGCTTCATCAAATCCCTTAATACGATGCGTTCTTCCGGGGAAATGGAATGCAGTAGTTTTTCTTGCTGCTGTTTCCATTTGAAATCAACCGGTTTTTCTATCTCTTTTCCTTTTTCAGTCAGATAAATTCGCATCACCCTGCCATCGATTTCATCGCGCTTGCGGATTATGAAGCCGTTTTGCTCCAACGATTTAACCATATTGGTGATAGTGGGCGGTTCGCACTTCAAATGATCAGCTAATTGCATTTGAGTGATTCCATCCCCTTCCCATAAACGGGCGAGCAAATTGTCCTGCCCAACATAGAGGTTAATTTCTCTTAAACTTTCACTATAATCCCGACGCATTTTGGATGATACTTTATCTAAAGACTCACGGATATCGCAATCTACGGAAGCTTTCATAGATTTCCCTCCACTAGCTATAATGTTTAGCCCGCTAAATATATCATCATGCAACTTCCCTGTCAACAATAACTTAGCCGCCTAACTAATTATTTTATTCTTTCTCCTAAATTACTCGTTCTCCCTTCAAAAACCTCGCTTTTTTCATTGAGCACTTTTTCATCTCCAAGGTATTCCATCATCCTTCAATTCTATTCAGCCATTCCTTACTTATTGAAACCACAAAAAAACCAGCCGGTTAAGGCTGGTTTCCGTCATAATCTCTTAGTTCTGACGGCGAGTGCGCAGGCCGATTGTTGTCAGTAGTCCCGCAAGCATCAAGCCGCCCACCAACCACATAAATTCCATGGATGATGTTTCAGTGCCGCCCATGCCTGTTTTCGGCATTTCAGAAGGCATTTCCGTTCCTTTGAATTGTTCAGGGAACTGGTCAACGATCGCTGCTGATAATCCAGCTGCCGGCATTGTCATATGCGCATATGCTTCGCGAAGCGAGCTGTACGCTGCGTCATAGTCGCCTGCCACATATGAATCGAACGATCCGATCAATTGCGATACGTGCGCAGTCAAGCCTTCTTCAAGTGCATCTGCCGGTACACGGCCTTCTGTCGCTGCGTCAAGAAGTGCTGCCTGTTCGACGATGTAAGCATCCAGGTCCGCTTTCGCTTTTTCCTGAGCTTCGGCATTGCCTTCACCTGTCGCCACTACATAGTCGACAAAGTAGCCGATGTGCGATTTCCAAACTTCATCAAACTGCGCGCCCGCTTCTTCACCGTAAACTGATGTTACAGCAGCTGTCAGGTCATCCGCGTTTGCAAGCAATGCTGCAGAAGCCTGGTCGAAGCTCTTCGCTCCGTCAGCGCCGTCTTGCATCGCCATTACCGCAAGCCCTGCGTGTTCAGTGAACGTTGTGTTCAAAGCTGCGCGAAGGTCAATTGCCGGTGTGTCCGGGCTCGTGTTTTCGAATTTGTCCGGGAACTGGTCTGTAATCGCAATGGAAAGGCTTTCTGCGAACATGCTCATGTGATGGATCGATTCACGCTCTAGGGCATATGATTTTTCAAAGTCTCCTGCAACGTAAGCGTCAAATGATTGGATCAATTGATCGACGTGCATGTCCAATCCTTCTTGTACTGCTGCTGCCGGCAAACGGCCTTCAGTTGCTGTATCAAAGAACGCTGATTGGGTTTTCTTGTATTCTTCAAGTTCAGCCAATGCTTTGTCTTTTCCAGCCTGGTCCTCTTTCGCTGTTGCCGTTACGTAATCCACGAAATAGCCGATATGCGATTTCCAAATTTCGTCGAATGCCGCTGCGCCTTCATCTCCATAGACGGAAGCGACTGCCGCTTTCAAATCATCTGCGTTCGCCAGCAAGGCACCGGATGCCTGGTCGAAATCTTCAGCGCCGTCGACACCTTTTCTCATCGTTTCCACTGCAAGGAAGGCGTGCTCGTTCAAGATGGTATCAAGAGCGATTCGCAGTTCCCCTGCCGGCGTCGCCGTGTTAGCTGCTTCGCTTGAAGCGTGTGATGTTGTTGCGTGCGATCCGTGGCTGTCCGCAAGTGCCGCCGTCGGCACCAATAGGGATAGCGTTAATGGAAGAGCGACCAATAGTTTGTTGAGTTTCATAAATGAACATCTCCTTTTTCCTGTGTGTTTTTTCGTTCTGCCTACTAAACGCAGATGGATTCTTTTTAGATCACCTTTTTTAAAAAGAATTTTGAAAACTTTTTTCGGATTGGTTCTGAACAGCTTGCAGCACTGTAATCGGATACTTGAAACGGACAATAAAAGGGAAACAGCCGAAAAGTCCAGACGGTTTTATTTCTATGAGCGGTTCTTGTTGTTCTATGAGCGGTTTTTGAGATTCTATGAGCGTTCATCGAAGCTCTATGAGCACTCAAGCCCGATTCAGCGACTTTCCCATAAAAAAAGCCGCCCCACACCGGGACGGCCGTCTTCCTTCTATATAAAGCTGTTTATTTCTTCGTGTATTTCCGGATCGCCGGCAGAATCTCCGTTGCGATCAGTTCAATATTGCGCTCGAGCCGTCCGAACGGCACGCCGCCGAAGTCCATCTGCGCGATATAGCGCTGATGGCCGAACATTTCGTGCTGGTAGAGGATCTTTTCGATGATTTGCTGCGGACTGCCGATGTTCATGACGCTTTCCTTCTCGGCGCCGTGCATGAACGCGGACTGTGGATAGCCGCGGCCGTTCGTACGCATCATGCCTTTATCCACATGTGGATAAACTTCCGCGAGTGCGTTTTGGGTCGTTTCCGCGGCATTGAAGAATCCCGCGGTCGCCACCGGGAAGGCCGCCGGGTCGAATCCGCCTTCTTCAAGCGCTTCCCGGTAGGCATCGATCGTATACTTGAACGTCTCCGCCGGTCCGCCGAGCGTCGCGAGCATCATCGGCACGCCCGCATGCCCCGCTTTCACCGCACTCGCCGGATGGCCGCCGACTGCGCGCCAGATCGGCAAGGAACCGTTCTGCGGGCGCGGAATCACTTGCGCGTCTTTCAGCGACGCGCGGAAGCGGCCGTTCCAGTTGACGATCTCCTGCTGATTGATCTGCAAAAGGAGACCGAATTTCTCTTCGTACAGTTCTTCGTAATAGCGGACATCGTAGCCAAGCAGTTCGAACAGGCCGATGCGCGATGCGCGCCCGGCGATGATTTCCGCACGCCCTTCCGAGATCAGGTCGATCGTTGCGAAATCCTCGTAGACCCGCACCGGGTCCGATGTGCTGATGATCGTCGACGAACTCGCAATCTTGATATTTTTTGTCGCCTGCGCAATCGCGCCGAGGACGACGGTATGCGCCTGGGTCGCAAAAAATTCCTGGTGGCTTTCGCCGACGCTGAAGAAATCCAGCCCCGCTTCATCCGCTAGTTTTGCAAACGCGATGATTTCCCGTATCCGCTCCCCTGCCGAGATGCGGTCGCCTGTCCGCGGGTCCGGCAAATGGTCGCCGAGCGTGTAGATGCCAAACTCCATGCCCTTGGCCGGGTCAATCCGGTAGTTCTCCATGTCCATCCATCCCTTCTTATGTACAATAAATGCCCTGACATCAGTATATCTTTTATTGGGCTACGGTGTTACGAATCCGCTCACCCCTCCCTTTGGTACAGCAAAGGGGTGCAGAAGGGCTTAGCGACCGAAGATTTTATTGTGTAAAAGGTTGTTCCAATTTCAGGAATAATTAACTATAATAAGGAAAAAGAGCAAACGTTCAATGAAAACGATGAATTTTTATTTTTATGCCGACCGCAGCCCCTGGACTTTCTAATAAAAGAGGTGAACCGCCATCGCCATCCTATCCGCCAAAAAAGTTTTCGCAATCTATATCGCCCTGCACATCACTGTCTATTACGTGCTGATTTTACAAGGCGGCAATCCTACGCTGCCTGCTAACCTGGTTTCCGCGCTGGCGCCGCTCGTTGCCGCAGCTGTGCTGTTCGCGGTATACCGGAAGATCTCCGGCAAGGAGAAAATGTTCTGGCTGCTCATCGCACTCGGCTGCCTCAGCTACGTGATCGCCGAAGGTCTGTGGATCTATTCCGAGAATGTACTCGGGGAGGAAATCCCGTATCCCGGCTGGGCCGACCTGTTTTATTTCTTCCAGATCGCCTTCTATCTCGCCGCGCTCCTGTACCACGGCTGGCACGGGAGGCGGGATCTGCAGCTCTTGAGATTGGCTTTTGATGTGACCATCATCATGGCCGTCTTTTCGGCGCTCAGCTGGCATTTCATCATCAAGGACCTGATCGGCGGCACCGCTTCGCCGCTGACGCTCGCCGTTTCGGCGGGCTACCCCATCGGCAGCCTGCTGTTGCTGTTCGGCCTGGCCAGTTTCTACATCAGCAAAGTCCCGCTGTTTTCCCGCAGCGTGCTCCACCTGATTGCCGCGAGCCTGCTGCTGCAGATCGTCGCCGACAGCATCTACTTGTACGAGACCGCGACCGGCATCTACAGCTCCGGCAGCTTCTACGACCCGCTGTGGTCGCTTTCGCTGCTGCTGATGGCGCTAGCCGGACTCTTTGCGCTCGACGAACAACTTGCACCGGCTCCGCCCCTTGCGCCGGCAAAACCCGACACCAGCGTGGGGCTGCTGCCTTACCTGAGCATGGCGCTGCTGTTTGTCGTCATGATCTTCGAACAGAAGAACGACATGAACGGCCTGATTGCCGGAGCGGGCGTCTCGGTGCTGCTCATTTTCGCCCGCCAGATCATGGCGCTTACCGAAAACCACAGGCTCCTCGAGCAGTACCACGGCCTCAATGAAGTACTCGAGCAGAAAATCGGCCAGCGCACGCGCGAACTCAGCTCGAAGAACGAGCAATTGACCGAAGCGATGCACCAGATGCAGCACATGGCGTACCATGATGTGCTGAGCGGCCTGCCGAACCGGCGGCTGTTCCTCGACAAGCTGACGGCCGCCATGGCCGAAGCCCGGCTCTATTCGCATAAAGTGGCGGTCGTCTTTGTCGACCTTGACCGCTTCAAGAACATTAACGATACGTACGGCCATGAATTCGGCGATTTGCTGCTGAAAGGCTTTTCCCGCAAAATGGCGGAAAACCTGCGCAAGGACGATACCGTCTCGCGCCAGGGCGGCGACGAATTCGCCCTGATCCTCAATAAAATCTCGGAAGAAGAAGACATTGTGCCGCTCATTAAGCGCATCCAGTCCGTGCTCGAGCAGCCGGTCACCGTCAACGGGCAGGAACTCGACATCTCGATGAGCATCGGCGTCGCCATCTACCCAGGCGATGGTGCGACCACCGAAGAGCTGATGAAGCACGCAGACATCGCGATGTACCATGCCAAAGAACATGGCCGCAACAATTACCAGTTCTTCTCGGAAGATATGAACGCTACACTCACGCGCAAGGTGCAGCTCGAAAACGGCTTGCGCAATGCGTTGGCGAACGAGGAATTCCTCCTCCATTACCAGCCGCAGGTGCATGGTGCGACCGGCAAAGTGACCGGCATGGAAACGCTAATTCGCTGGCGCACCGCAGACGGCACGCTGGTGTCTCCGGCGGAGTTCATCCCGCTGGCCGAAGAAACCCGGCTGATCCTGCCGATCGGCGAGTGGGTGCTCGTGAATGCCTGCCGCCAGGCGAAGAATTGGCACGACGAAGGCCACCGCCACTTGAAGCTGGCCGTGAACCTGTCGCCTTTGCAATTTCTTGACGCGAGCCTGATGGAGATTGTCCGGGGCGCACTCGAAAAGACCGGCTTTCCTGCTTCCTCGCTGGAACTTGAAATCACCGAAGGCGTCGCCGTCTACGATGCCGAGATGGCCATCGCCCGGATGGAAGCGCTGCGGAAGCTCGGCATCGGCATCGCGATCGACGACTTCGGCACCGGCTATTCTTCGATGATGTACTTGAAGCGCTTCCCGGTCACCAATCTGAAGATCGCCCAGCCGTTTGTGCAGGATATGGAGACGAGCCCGGCCGACAAGGCGCTCGTTGCGACGATGGTTTCGATGGCCCACAGCATGGGCATGTCCGTCATCGCTGAAGGCGTCGAGACGCTCGAGCAGCTTGAATCCCTGCGGGTGCTGGGATGCGACGAAATCCAGGGTTACCTGTTCAGCCGGCCGTTGCCAGCGGAACAGTTCACATCGATGCTGAAATCCGGCCTGCCGCATCCGAGCCGCGCATAAAACCTGAAATCCCCTGACCGTCAAACCGGCCGGGGGATTTTTGCATTTTACTACTTGGTTCACGCGTGCTGCCGGGCGACGATGGCGTAATAGGTGCCGGGTTCCGCGGAATAGTCGACCTGTTCAAACACTGCCGCAAATCCCGCTTCCTGAAGCAGCGCTTCCCATTCCGGCATCGGGAACAGGCCGGAACGCGCGCTGTCGTGCTCGTACGAGACGCTGCCGTCCCGGTCCTTCAGGATGTAGAGGTATTCCGTCTCGGTCACGTGATCATCGGGATCGCTGTCGAATGTCCATTCCAGGTAGCGCATGCCGCGCCCGCCGCCGTCCGCACCGCCGTGGTTCGTGGCGGGCTGGAAGGTTTCCGTGAACTGGTCGGTCATGATCAGGAGGATGCCGGTTTCATTGAGGTGCCTTTTGGCATTCTGCATGACCTTAAGCAGGTCCCGCTTGTCAGTGAAATACGTGATGGCGTCGTGGATGAATACGAGATCGAAATCCGCGCCTGCATCTATCGTGCGCATATCGCCCTGCAGGTGGCGGCAGTCCGGGTTCAGCGCCTGGCTCACCCGCAGCATGTCCGGCGACAGGTCAGTCAGCATCATGCCGAACGCCTGCTTCAGGTAGAAGGCGTTGCTGCCGCCGCCCGATCCGAACTCCACCGCTGTTTGGACATTCGGATGATGGCGCCGGATGATGTCCAAGTACAGCCCAGCCTCTTCCTCGTATTCCGTATGCGGCGACATCAGCGGCCACCAGTCAGCCAGTTCCTTGTACAGTTTCATGCGTTCCGTCCCCTTTCGTTTCCGATTCAGCGACATCAGCCATTTCCTTGGTTTATTTCCGGTAGCCCAGCTGCTTCGAGACGATGCGCATGAACTCGTCGAACGACGCCGAATAGCGGTTCCAGTGGTGGTACCATTTCCGAATCGTGTCGAGCAGCCAGAACGGCACCGGCTTGCCGTCGAATACCGGGTAGTATTCCTCATACGCCTTTTTCAGATGCTCCCAGCGGAAATCGTTGCCGGGCTTGATGTATTCGGAGACGTCGAGCAGCTTCGCCCGCCCGTCCTGCAGCAGGATGTTCTTCAAGTGGATGTCCCGCGGATTCAGGCCTTTCGCGCGGACCACTTTCCGTGCGGCCTCCACGTCCTGCACCGCCGCTTCCGGCACCCGGATGCCCTGCAGCAGGCAGTCAAACAGCGTCGGCCCCTCTTCGTATTTCAGTACGAGAAAGCGGTCCGCTTCCCCGTAGCATTCCGTGAAAAAAGAAGATTCCCCGAGCTGCCGGTAGACTTCCGCTTCCGCCCGCAGTTTGTCTTCCTTGCCTTCTGCGTACAGCTTGAAGGCGAACTCCGGCGCATCAAGCGACTGAAACACCGCCGCATCCGTGCCGACGCCGACGCAGCGCAGCCCTTCCGCCGTACCTTCGATCGTCACCGGCTCGTTGTCCGGGTTGGCCGTGACCCGGATCCCTTCCAATGCCTTCGCCGCCTCTTCCCATCGCTGTTCCATTGAACCTCTCCCCCTCCTGAAAGCCCTCGCCGTGCCTTCTTTTTGCTTATTATAGGGAATTCCCATGCGAATAAACAGCATCTGCTCTTTGCAGCCCGCTACTTTTCCCGCAGGTTTCCAGATGCCTTTCAAGCCCCGGGAAAACCCTCACCGGCAGGATAGGCAGGCTGAATAAAATATTGCCCCTCTTCAGCCCCCACTATCGAAATGCCGGAATTTCCCGTATAATGAGTTAGTATAAATTAGAAATCTTAAATTATATTTGGTTTTATTTAACATAAACGTTCTGCTGAAATTCCCTAACGGCTTTCTATGCCCGTTCAACCGCAATTTTTCCGACCACAGGAGGTGTGCACCATGAAATCGACCAACCGAAACAAAACCGATATCTCCAGCCCCGGAGCTTACTATAAAGACATGTTCGACACCATGATCCAGAACTCGCCTGCTGCGATGTACATCCTGGAAGGCTCTTCTTTTTTGTACGTCAACCGGCAGTTGTGCGAACTCACCGGCTACACAGAAGATGAGTTCATCAGCGGACGTGTCACGATGCCCGACCTGATCTGCGCGGAAGATCTGCCCATCGTTCGGGCGAGCGTCAATGACCGGCTCGAAGGGCGGACGGAGGAAGCCCGCTACCGGGTCCGCTTCTGCAAGAAGGACGGAAGCCTGCACCATATCGAAGTGCACGCATCCAAAATGCTGCAGGACGGCAAAGCGGTGACATGTGGCACCATCATCGATGTCACTGAACAGGTCATGGCGGACCTCCAGCTGCAGGAAAACCAGGAGCGTTTCGAGTCCCTTTTCTACAACAACCCCGATGCCATTTTCAAGTTCGACCTTGAAGGCAAATTCACCATGGTCAATCCGGCGTGCTCAGACCTCGTCGGCTACAGCGCCGAGAAATTGCTGGATATGTCGTTTGCGCCCCTGATCGTTTCGGAGGATCTGGGGACGGCATTCACCCATTTCCAGATGGCGGCGCAAGGCATCCATTCCCGCTATGAACTGTCGGCCATGCACGAGGACGGCGAGCTGCGCAGACTCGAAGTCACGGCGTTCCCGGTGAAGCAGCGCGGCGAAATCACCGGCGTCTACGGCATCGCCAAGGACATCACGGAAAAACGCGCGCACCAGAAGCTGTTGGAGGAAATGGTCTATTTCGACCCGTTGACAAAGCTTCCGAACCGAAAACTGTTCGAAGACCGGCTGAGCCAGGTGCTGCACCTGTCCAAAACGAACCAGCAGCCGCTCGCCGTGCTGTTCCTTGATGTGGACCGCTTCAAGTTCATCAACGATTCCCTCGGCCACCACATGGGCGACGAATTCCTGAAAATCACGGCGCAGCGCCTTTCCGCGGAGGTGCGGAAAACGGATACCGTCGCCAGGTTCGCCGGGGATGAATTCGCCGTCCTCCTGCCGGGCGCCACCGAGCAAGAAGCGGTGACCTTGGCCAAGCGGCTCAATGCCGCCCTGTCGGAGCCGTTCGATGTGCTGGGCCACTCACTGTCGGTTTCCGCCAGCATCGGCATCGCCTACAGCTGTTCGGCAGAAGAAAGCGTCGACAGCCTCGTCAAAAAAGCGGATGTCGCGATGTACTTCACCAAAAGGTCCGGCAAGAACAACCATACCGTCTATAAGCCGGAACTCGACCAGGGCAGCGCCTTCAAGCTCCTCGTCGAACAAGGGCTGAAGGCCGCCATCCCAAACAATGAATTTGTCCTGCATTACCAGCCAATCATGGACTTGAAGAACGGCAAAGTCAGCTCGATGGAAGCCTTGATCCGTTGGCACCATCCCGAACTTGGCCTGGTGCCGCCGGACCGCTTTATCCCGGTGTCCGAGGAAAGCGGCCAGATTGTCGCGATCGGCGAATGGGTGCTCCGCACCGCCTGCAGCCAGAACAAAGCGTGGCAGGAAGCGGGTTACGGCCCGTTCAAAATCAGCGTCAACGTTTCGACAATCCAGCTGCAACGCCCGGATTTTGCCGAAAAGGTCAAAGCGATCCTTGAAGAGACGGGACTCGACGGGAAATGGGTGGAGCTTGAAGTGACCGAGAGCATCCTGATGGAAGACACCGAACGGCTGAAACGCTGCTTCAAGAACCTGAAGGCGCTCGGCCTCTCTATCGCGATCGATGACTTCGGCACCGGCTACACGTCGCTCAGCTACCTGCGCGAATTCGAATTCGACCGCGTCAAAATCGACCGCAGCTTTATCGGCGATATCAACAGCGGTCAAAACGGCAAAGCGATTACCTCGACGATCATCGCGCTCGCCCATAAACTGAACATGGGCGTCATCGCCGAAGGCATCGAAGACGACACTCAGCTGTCGTTCCTGTCGGATGAGCTGTGCGATGAAGGGCAAGGGTATTACTTCAGCCGCCCGATGCCAGCAGAATTGCAGCAGTTCCCGGCACTTCTGGAAAAACCCGGCGGACGCTGATAACCATTTACCCTTTTACTGCTTAAACCGAAAAAGCCCGTTTCCTCTAGTCGAGGAAACGGGCTTTTCAATTCGGTTTGGCGGTGGAATGAAACATTATTACAAAGTGACGGTTTCTTCAGCCGGTGCTTCCGGCACTTCTGGAGCTTCAGGCACTTCAGGCGTTTCCACTTCCGGCACTTCCACGGTCACTTCGATAGAGTCGAGCAATGCCTGCACTTGCACCAAGGTGCTGAATGCTTCATTGATCTCCCCTTTGGCTTCCGCCACTTCAGCGGAATCCTCACCGAACTTCTTCGTTACGGCCATCAACTGGTTCGTCGATGCCCCCACTTGGCCGAACAAGGCGTTCAAGCCTTCCTGATAATAGACCCATTCTTCATAGCTGAGGGATTCCTTGGCTTCGAGTTCCGCAGTCAATGCCACGACATCAAAATCCACTGACGAGATGCGCTTTTCAATCGGCAGTAGGCGATGCGACAAGTCCGCTCCGTTCACTTTCGCGCTTTGCTCCACTTTCACTTGGGCTTTCACATTGGCATGTGCATCTGGCCCGGCCGCGAGTGCGCCGCCTGTTCCGGAGAATGCCAGACCTGCTGCTAAAGCTGGCGCAGTCAATTTCAATAGCGTGTTCTTCATCTTGGTAGTTCCTCCCTTGATTGAAAAATAGCCTTGCACGGTCTGTTTACCACCGCTCCAAATGGTTAATCACATTTTGTTTATATTTAACATTTTTAAATTACTAATGTAATAAATATAAAGAACGTAATCAACACTTCATGTTTAACGAGGGTCTTTGAAACTTTTTAGCCTCCAAATAAAATAGCATCCAGAGCACGAGCTTTGGATGCTTTTCATAGTGAAAGCTTTTTAGTTTTCTTCGGGCAAGTCTTGCAAAAGCTTTTTCCCGTTTCGTAAGCAAAGCAACAAGTCTGGCGAATTCGCACCGCTTCACCGGTTCCAGGAGCCGCAGCTTTTTCCATGTGGAATTTCCGAAGCGGGTTGACCCGTTCCCCGAATACCGAAGCCGGCAGTTCATGAAGGATAAAGTCAAAATCCCGCTGGCTTTTTTGGCGCACGCTGGGATCGCTTTCATCCATCAGCCGGCTTTCATAAATCCAGTACACATAGACAGCGACGTTCTCCCATAACATGCCCCTCGGAACGGAAGCGGTCGACGAAACGGCTTGGATCACTCCAGCCAGTTCGCTGAACAGCTGCTGGGCAAAAAGCCCAAACCGGACGTGCCGTTCCTTTTCGCCAAGGTCCATTGCAGATGAATCCGAAAGGGATAGCTGAGGCATCCACAAATCGCCCTGCCGGTGCTGGACCAAAAAGCAGCGGCCAAAATCCATCTCAATCGCTTTGCCGAAAACGGCAGCAGCATACAGTGACGGCACGACTACCAAATAGCCCACGCGCTTGATGAGCTGCGAAGCGGCAGCTAGTGTGCTGTCTGTGCCCAGCTCCTTTTTCACCGCTTCCAGGAAGTGCGGCAAGAGTACCGGATCTGTTAACTGCTCCAATGAAACGCCTTCACGCTGCTCTTCGAGGAGCCGGAAATGTTCCGATAAGAAAGTCCGTTCTTCAGCTGCTAATCGGCACAACATTGCCCGTACCACCTTTTAAATGTCTTCCTTTGCTGAACGGAATGCACAGCGGGGTTCCACAGACCGGATCACACGTCACTTGGCATTGGAGACCAAATACTGCATGCATCAGATCAGGCGTGATAATGTCGTTCGGCGCGCCTTGCTTATAGACTTTTTGGTCATGGATCGCTACGATGTGGTCTGCGTAGCGGCAGGCAAGATTCAGGTCGTGAAGCACCATCACAATCGTGCGTTTTTTTGTTTGATTCAAATCGTACAGCAAATCGAGAATATCGATTTGGTGCGTCAGATCCAAATAGGTCGTCGGCTCATCCAACAGGATAATGTCCGTGTCCTGCGCAAGCGTCATGGCGATCCATGCCCGCTGGCGCTGCCCGCCTGACAAGGAGTCCACTTTGCGCTCCGCGAGATCCGTCAGTCCGGTCGCTTCGAGCGCACCGAATACCGCTTCCTCGTCTTTCTCCGACCATTGCTGAAGCCAGCTCTGATGCGGATAGCGACCCTGCTTGACCAATTGCAGGACGGTCAGCCCTTCAGGGGCGATGGACGTCTGGGGCAGGATGGCCAATTGCTTGGCAATTTTCCGTGTCGGCGTCTTGGCAATTTCCTGGCCGTCAAGCACGACAGAACCTTCCTGAGGTTTCAAGAGGCGCGCAAGCGCGCGGAGCAGCGTCGATTTGCCGCAGCCGTTGCTCCCGATGAGAACGGTGATTTCGCCTTTCGGAATCGACAAATCCAACTCATTGATGATGCTCGTTTCCCCATATCCAAGTGTTAAACCTTTTGTTGATAATGCATCCATTACATTTCCTCCTTCTTCAGCAAACAAAACGGGCCAGTGGCAGGAATTATCGGTTCCGGGTGCGGTAGAGCAAGTAGATGAAATACGGCGCCCCGATGGCAGAAGTGAAGACGCCCGCAGGAATTTCCAACGGCGCAAATGCCGTTCGGGCAATCAGGTCGGCGAGCAGCACGATCAAGCCGCCAAGCAAGGCGGAAACCGGCAGCAAAGCCCCGAATGCCGAGCCGACTAGCTTCCGCGCCATGTGAGGGGCCATCAGGCCGACAAAGCCGATGCCTCCGGCAAACGCCACAGCGCCGCCAGCCAGTGCACTGCTAAGAAACAACAGGACGAGCCGGTCCCGCTGTACCAGGCTGCCGGCATTGACCGTCAGCTCATCACCCAGCTCCTGGATATTCAGCCGCCTTGCGTAAAAGAACAGAACGGCCGTGAGCAGGAAAATCCACGGAATAATTGTCAAAACTTCGGTCCAGTTTGTTCCGTTGACGCTCCCTGTAATCCAGATATTCGCCCGGGAGGCCGTGAAGATCGGGCCGAGGATCATCATCATTGTCGTCAGCGCTTGGGCTGCTGCTGACAGGCCGATGCCGATCAAGACGAGCCGGACCGGCGCGACTTGTCCATATTTCTGGGACAGCACATAGACGAGAAAGCCCATGCCCACTGCGCCGATGAATGAAGCGAGCGGCAGCCAGTGAATGCTGACTGCAAGCGTATTGCTACGGTCGCTGTAGAATGCGAGAAAAGCGACAGTCGTGAACGAAGCACCAGCCGTGATCCCGATGATGTCCGGTGAGGCAAGCGGATTGCGGATAATTCCTTGAAGAATCGCTCCCGACATGGCCAAGCCGGCTCCGGCAAACACCGCGAGCAATATGCGCGGCATGCGGAACGATTGGACAACCAAGTTGTGCATATCGGTGCCGGCGCCGAAAATCGCTTTGACGACATCAATCGGATTGATCGCAAGCTGGCCGATTCCAAGGCTCAGAACAATAAGTGAAAACGTTAATCCGGTCAATAAAACCAGGATAAACAAGGATTTTCTATCGATTAAAAAAGATGCTTTTCCCATGCGGAGGCTGCGGTATTTTTTCATTCGTTAAATCCCCTCCTTGCAATGTAGACAAAGAAAGGTGCGCCTACGATGGCGGTCATCACGCCGACCGGCACTTCAGCCGGCATCAGAATATATCGTGCACCGATATCCGCAGCCAGGAGCAGAACCGCTCCGAGCAAAGCGCTGTACGGGATGACCCAGCGGTAATCGGTGCCGACAAGCCATCTGGCGAAATGCGGAATAATGATGCCGACAAAGCCGATCGGACCTGCTACAGCGACAGAACCGCCGGCGAGCAGGACGACGATGACGCCGCCCATGATTTTCACAAGCATTGTTTTCTGTCCCAAGCCTTTTGCGAGGTCTTCCCCCATCGCGAGGACATTCATCTGTTTTCCAAATGCCAGGGCGATGAGCCAGCCAATCGCAAGGTATGGCAGCACCGACAGCAGGATCTCGAGGTCCCTGCCCTGGATGGATCCGGCGAGCCAGAACAGGACCTGGTCAAGTGCGCGTTCATCCAGCGTCAGCATGCCTTGCGTCATTGATGAAAACATCGCTGCAATCGCTGCACCGGCGAGCGTAATCTTGATGGGCGTCAGCCCTTCACTGCCCATGGAGCCGAACACATAAACCACAACCGATGCGATTGCGGCGCCAAGAAAGGCCAGCCAGGCAAACGCCGTAAGCGACGATAACCCGAGAAAGCTGATGCCAAAAACCACGAAAAAACTCGCTCCAGCATTGATGCCGAGAATACCTGGAGAAGCTAGCGGGTTGTGTGTGAGGCCCTGCATGACAGCGCCTGCAACAGCCAGACTTGCACCGACAGCGGCAGCGATAAACGCCCGCGGGATTCTCGTATCCTGGATGATGATGTGCTCATTCGATCCGTCAAAATGATATATGGCATCGAAAACCATCTGCGCTGACACTTTTGTTAGGCCCAGAACGATGCTCGACCAGACAAGGGCAGCAATGACAAGGACGCCAATGATCAGTCCGAAAGTTTTGGCTCGATTGTTTCTAATCATAACAGCTACACTTCTCCTATATTTCCCACGTTTCTTTTCTTTCTATAATTAAAGTGAATCATTTCAAGTCAGTTCTATCAAAGTATAAATTCATTGAGAATCATTGTCAATTATTCTTGAAAACCTCTTGACATGCCGGTCCTGTGATATTACGATGTGAATGTATTGAAAATCATTATCAATTAGGAGTTTATTAGGAGGAACATAAATGTTGAAGAAATCGTACTCACTGCTTGTCCTGCTGGCGGCACTCGTTCTGCTATTGGCAGCATGCGGCAATGCAGAGCCTGAAGCGGAAAAAGAAGCAACTGAAGGAACAGCAGGCACTGAAAGCTATAAAGTAGAACACGCAATGGGCACTGCAACCATCGAAGGCGAGCCTGAACGCATCGTCGTCTTGACGAACCACGGAACAGAAGCCTTATTGTCAATGGGCGTGACGCCAGTCGGCGCTGTCCAGTCGTGGACAGGTGACCCATGGTATGAACACATTGCAGCTGATATGGAAGACGTGGAAGTGGTGGGCACGGAAAGCGAAATCAACCTGGAAGCGATTGCCGCTTTGGAGCCGGACCTCATTATCGGAAATAAGATGCGCCAGGAAGAACATTACCAGGCGCTAAACGCTATCGCTCCAACAGTGTTTGAAGAAACGCTTCGCGGCGACTGGAAAGTCAATTTCGAATTGATTTCCAAAGCGATCAACAAGGAAGATAAAGGCCAGGAAGTGCTTGACGCTTATAATGAACGCGTGGCGGCGCTGACTGAAAAACTTGGCGACAAAATCAACACCAAAGTATCGATGGTCCGCTTCATGCCGGATGATGTGCGCATATACCACAAAGATTCATTCTCAGGCATCATCCTGGAAGAAATCGGCCTGGCCCGTCCGGAATCCCAGGACGTGGATGATTTTGCGGCTCAAGGCGTAACAAAAGAGCGCATTGAGGAAATGGACGGCGACGTCATCTTCTACTTCACTTACCAGAACGAACAAAAAGAAGGACAGCAAGCGGAAGACGCATGGGTGAAAGACCCGATCTGGAACAACTTGAAAGCGGTCCAGGAAGGCAAAGCCTACGAAGTCAGCGACACCATCTGGAACACAGCTGGCGGCGTCATGGCAGCGAACTTGATGCTAGATGATCTGGAAGAGAAATTATTGAACGAATAATGACCAATGTGAGAAAGCCCCTTTGCCAGCAACGGCAAAGGGGCTTTCTGACTGCTGTTTTTTCCATCAAAGCAATAAAACCATTCTGGTCTTCCTGGCTTTTGATGATCCGATTCTAATACGCCATATAGTCGCTGAGGGTGACAACCGGAATACTAGGAAGGATAGGAAAGCCAAAAACAATCCAACCCACGCCCCTACGATTTTTTGTGGTTATTTACTGGCCACCACAAGTGTTTCGGCATACTGGTCATGTGGGAAAATGATGCCGCCGTTCGCGTCAAACGCTTTGCGGTCCTTCAAATAGCTGATGGCGCTCACCGAATCGCGGTGCATGGAGCGCTTCAGGATCTGCCCTGCTTCCGGCTTTTCGCCGTCTTCCGTAATGATTTTGATGCCAACGGCCTTTTGCCCGAGCGTCTGCCCGAAAAGGCTGATCTGTGCCGCTTCAAGCCCCCACAAAACGACGGACGGCAGGATGACGACCGGGACAAAGCTGCCCTTCACCTTCTTTTTCACCATCGGCTCCAAAGCCGATGACACCACAGAAGACACCACCGTATCGATTCCCATAGCCATAACGCGTTTTTTCGTCAATTCGTTCATATTTCATTCCTCCTCTTTCGGATTTTTTCGGCGCGGATATGCCGCGCGGTTTTCCTCTTCGTCCTGTATGATGGAAGAAAAGGGGTGACGCATTTTGATCTTCCTCGTAATCTGGATCCTGTTGATCGGCTATGCCGTATTTCTCGCACCCGGCGGCGATGCCGACGCGGTCTTCTCGAAAATCCTCAGCATGGAATGGGGCGGCATTGACCCGCTCGTCTTTGCGGTGTTCAATTCACTCGGCCTGTTCCCGGCGGTCTTTTTGACGCTGCTGGGGCTCAATGACCGGCAGCGCTGGCCGGCCTGGCCATTCGCCCTTGCGTCGTTTGGCATCGGCGCATTCGCTTTGCTGCCGTATTTTGCGTTTGGCCAGAAGCCCGCCGAACGGAAGCTTCGCGCACCAAAATGGCTCGTGCGCTTCCTGGCGTCGCCCATTTGGCTCATCGCATTGATCGCGCTTTCGATCGGCAACCTATTGACGCTGCTCCAAGGTTTTTCCCTGGCCGCCTACCGGGAAGCGTTCTTTGCGTCCAGCTTGGTTTCCGTCATGACGGTGGATTGGTTCGTGCTGTGGGGCCTGTCCGTCTATACGGTCCGCCGGTTCTACCCGGAAGCCCGGCACCAAGCGCTCGCCTGGATTCCGGTCATCGGGCCGGTGCTCGCGTTGCTGCTCAACCGGGAGCTGCGCACACCGCTCAAAAGAAATAAAACCGGATGAACAGGAGCGCGGCAAGTCCGACCGGCAGCAGGCTCAGCGTCACGAGATGCTCCCGCGACTCCCGTATGTACTTCCATTGCAGGAACGCCTGGACCAGATGGAGCCCCGTCAGGTAGACGATCCAGAACCAGATCAGCCGATCGCCCGTTTCCGTTACCACGAACGGGATAAAGGCCAGTGCCGCAACCAGGATGATGCCCCGGCTCCAAGCGTCCGCCTTTTTCCCCGGGCTGTCCGACAGCCGCTTTTTCTCGACCTTGAACCCTTTCCGCAACGCTTTGTCGACTGCCAGAAACAGCACGAGCAATACGGCGAGAATGATGAAAAACTCCATCCGGCTCCCTCCCTTCTTTTATTCGGTGTTCATGAAACATCGGTGAGGGGATTCTAAAAATCGTGTTTCAAAACAGCAAGAAACTGATGCCGACCAGCGTGCCCACCCCTATTGGGAACATGGTAAGCGTTGCAAGGTGCTCCTGCGATTCCGGTATGTATTTCCGCTGCAGAAACGCATCAATTGCAGTGAAAGTGGTCAAGTAGATACTCCAGATCCACATCATTCCTTCTCGCCAGCCCATATCTGCAGAAGGGATAATCAACAGCGACAGGAAGATGATGGTGCCCTGGCCCCAGGCACGGGTTTTTGCTCCCGGTGTATCCTCGAGATCGGTCTTCTCGACTTTCAGGACTTTCCGCACCACTCTTTCAGCTACGAAAACCCATAAAAGGAGCAGGATGAGAACCAAAATAAACTCCAATGCGCCCTCCCCCTTTCCATTCTCTTCCTAATCATACGGACGAACTGTCCGAAGGTTCCAATAAAAGACGCCTTTGAACCTTTTCAATCGGTTCAAAGGCGTTTTCCCTTTCGTTCGTCCTCTTCATCGTTATCCAAAAATCGCTTTCCCGTCCTCCGTGCTGATCGGCAGCGAAGAATGTTCGTGGGTGATCCGCCAGGACCCTTCGGTTTTTTCCAGAAAGAAAAACGGTTCGGCCTATTAAGCTGAATCGTTTTCGCTTTTGATATTAAGCTTTAAGACCGACAGTTTCGTTTTCTTTTTTGCTTCCCTCAAAATTTTCAAAGGTATTTAAAACAGTACGCGTCAAAATTTCTATTCCTGTCAGCATACTTTCTTGATCAAATGTCATTTTCGGATGGTGTAGCCCTGGCGCCAATCCGCACCCTAACCCCAACATTGTCGCTTTAATCGAAGGTCTTTTCAAGGTGTAATAATGGAAATCTTCCCCGCCCGGCGTGAGGATCGGTGCTGCCAGAAATTCTTCTCCAACCGTATCTGCAATCCCTTTTGCCAGCAGTGATACAGCTTCATCATCGACTTGTGCTGCAGCAATTTCAGAAGCGATATCATAAGAGATTTGAACTTTTGAAAATTCAGCGACAAACTGGATTGCTCTGTCGACTTCTGCTAAAAGGACCTTCATTAATTCGTTAGTTTGCGCTCGCATATCGATACTAAAAATTCCATTTCCAGGTATAATGTTTGCTGATTCTCCTCCCGCTTTAAACATCGTTATTTTAGCAGAATGCGGAATAGTCGAATCCAGATGGATTGAATGGATAGCGTTCACAAGAAGAGCCATCACTTCAATTGCATTTTGACCTTGATTGGGCCGCGCTCCATGAGCATCATTTCCTAAAATAGACCCTTTTAACATTTTCGTTGCTCCATGCATAATGGCTGGTGCAGAATAGCCGTTTCCAATCTCCTGTATCGGACGTAAATGGACACCGTACAGAAAGTCGATATCGTCAACTAGCCCTTTTTCAATGAAAGATAGAGCACCTTTCCCTTTTTCTTCAGCTGGTTGAAAAAGCACTTTTAAGCGTCCAGTTTTGGGGATGCCAAGTTTTTTCAAGACAAGCATTGTCCCAACAGCCATTGTCATATGAGCATCATGCCCACATGAATGATTAGCTCGATATTCTCCATCCACCTCTTGCCAAAGCGCATCAATATCCGTGCGTAATCCAACGGTTGGTTCTCCCGTCCCGACAGTAACTACCAATCCTGTTGAATCTTTAAATGTTTGCGTCTCAAAGCCTTCTTTTTCAAGTAATTCAACCAAGTACTGAGTTGTTTTTTCTTCTTTCCAACTGATTTCCGGATTCTCATGCAAATGTTGAAATACCTCTTCCACTACAGGTTTTATCTCCTTTAGAATTTCTTGCATCATTCTCCACTCCTTTGGCAGAAAGAAGACCATTCCCGCAATCTCTTGCTGAATGGTTTCTTTCCGTAAATGTCATTCAATGAATTTCCAGTTATGTGTTTTTAAGAAGTTATTTTTTGCGGAATAATTTCTTTGATTCCCGTTGTGTACTTCTCCATCAATTCCATATTCGGCTCAAAACCTATGCCAGAGTTAGTTGGAAGCGGAATAATCCCTTGGTTCACCACTACTTCAGGAGTGATTATGTCTTCATGCCAATATCTAGAAGAGGCAGCAGTATCCCCCGGAAGAGTGAAATTAGGCAAACTAGAGATAGCAATATTGTGTGCCCGCCCTATACCAGATTCCAACATTCCTCCACACCAGACCGGGATGCTTCGGCTTTGACAATAATCGTGAATTTTCTTTGCTTCAGTCAGTCCGCCGACTCGTCCAATTTTAATATTGATGATTTTACAGCTGCCCAAGCTGACCGCTTGTTTTGCATCTTCTAAAGAATGTATGCTTTCATCTAAACAAATAGGAGTTTGGACTTCCGGTTGTAATTTTGAATGGTCGATTATATCATCATGTGCCAAAGGCTGTTCAATCATCATCAAATCGAGCTTGTCCATTTCTTTGAACAGTTCAGTATCTTCTAGCGTATAAGCAGAGTTTGCATCAGCCATCATTTTAATATTCGGGAATTTTTCTCTAACAGCTTTTAGAATCGCCATGTCATTTCCTGGTTTGATTTTCAATTTAATTCGCTTATACCCTTCATTAAGGAATCCTTCTACCAATTCCAATAAAGCTTCTTGCGACTCCTGGATGCCAATACTTACGCCCACTTCTATTTCGTTTTTCGTACCGCCAAGGGCCGCATGTAAGGGAATATCATTTTCTTTTGCATATAGGTCCCAATAAGCTCCCTCTAATGCTGCTTTTGCCATGTTGTTTCGTCGGTAAGGCTTAAAAAGTTCGTTGAGTTCATCGGGATGCTTGATATCTTTTTTATTCAATAATGCAGGTATCAAGATATCTTCCAATATCACTTCAACTGTGCCAACTGTTTCTTCGCTGTACAGGGGTCTCGCCGATGCGACACATTCACCATATCCGATGTGTTTATCTCCATGAAGTTCAACTATCATGAATTCTCTATCCGTCTGTACTCCAAAACTAGTCTGGAACGGCGAAACTAAATCCATCTTCATCCTGCGCAACACAATTTTGTTAATCTCCAACATTACCACTCCTTCAGATTTTAGTTGTATAAATGACAGGCCACTTCATGGCCGGGTGTCTGGATCTGGGATTCTGGTTTTACTGTTTTGCATACATCCATCACAAAAGGACAGCGTGTGTGGAAGACACATCCTGAGGGCGGATTGATAGGGGACGGAACATCCCCTTTAAGGATGATCCGCTCACGTTTAAGTCCAGGAGTCGGCAAAGGTATAGAAGATAAGAGTGCCTTCGTATACGGATGGAGCGGATTTGCGAACAATTCATCTGTAGGCGCTTTTTCCACCAAGTGGCCTAGATACATCACTCCAATTTCATCTGCAATGTGACGAACCACACTTAAATCATGGGAAATGAATAAATATGCCAAACTGAACTCTTCTTGTATCTCCTGCAATAGATTTATAACTTGTGACTGGATCGAGACATCCAGAGCTGAAACCGGTTCATCCAATACGACAATATTTGGATTCAAAGCAAGAGCCCGCGCCAAACCGATCCGCTGCCTTTGGCCGCCAGAAAATTCGTGAGGGTAGCGGAAATATTGATCCTGCCGAATACCTGTCTTCTCCAACAAAGTCATTGCCATTTCCATTCGGTCTTGCTTTGATCCGATATTGTGGATGTTCATCGGCTCTTCTATAATTTCACCAATGCGTTTTTTAGGATTTAATGAAGAATGAGGATCTTGAAATACCATCTGCATTTCTTTCCGCATTTTTGTGAACTCTTTTTCTTTCAGTTGGAAAATGTCTCGCCCTTTATAAAGAGCGGTGCCTTCGGTTGGTTCTGTTAATCTGAGCAGCGCTCTGCCGGATGTGCTTTTCCCGCATCCAGATTCCCCTACTAGCCCTAATGTCTTTTTTTCATACAAATTAAAATTTAAATCTTCAATCGCTTTGACATGCCCAATAGTCCGGCCAAAGGGAGAATGAATCGGAAAATATTTTTTCAGTCCGTTAACTTGTAACAGGGGGACGCTATCTTTTGTGTATTCAGACTCCATTTGCAATTGCTTCATGCGGCACCTTCTCCCCGTTTTCGATTTTTTCAAAATGCCAGCACCTTACTTTTTGACTGGCATTTGCTGCCTCCAGGACCGGCGCTTCGTTTAAACATTTCTCATCAGCAAACGCACAGCGCGGGGCAAATCTGCAACCTTTTGGAATATTGCTTAGAGACGGCACTGTACCTGGAATCATATGAAGCTTCTGCGTCCGATCACCATCAATTCTTGGAATGGACTTGATTAACCCTTTTGTATAGGGATGCAGCGGTTTCGAAAACAAAGTATCTACATCCGCCTCTTCAATAACTTGACCAAGGTACATTACTACTACACGCGTGCACACTTCCGCAACCACCCCGAGATCATGGGTAATCATCATAACGCTCATATTCGATTCTTCTTTTAAATCATTAATCAAATCGATGATTTGCGCCTGAATTGTAACATCCAATGCAGTGGTGGGTTCGTCAGCGATCAGCAAGCTCGGCTTGCACGATAATGCCATGGCAATCATGACCCGCTGCCGCATTCCGCCGGAAATTTCGTGCGGGTATTCATGCACACGTTTTTCCGGAGACGGAATTCCAGTTAACCTTAGCATTTCAATGGACTTCTCCATCGCTTGCTTTGCATTCAACTTCTGATGGATCATGATGGATTCGGATATTTGGTTGCCGATGGTGTAGACCGGATTCAGGGAAGTCATTGCGTCCTGAAAAATCATCGATACTTCATTTCCTCTGATATCCCGCATCTTTTGCTCTGATAATGCGAGTAAATTTTCGCCCTTGAAGTTTACAGCGCCTTCGTAACTTGTCGACTTTTCATTCAGCAAGCGCATAATCGATTCAGCCGTCACACTTTTCCCGCATCCCGACTCTCCTACAACCCCAAGCGTTTCGCCTGGAGCAATGGAAAAGGAAACACCATCGACAGCTGTTACAGGACCGTTTTCAGTAGCAAAAGTAGTTCTCAACCCATCTATTTCCAATAAATTTTGCTTATCCATTTTCATCCTCCTTTCACTCCGCTGCTTTCACTTTCCCAAAAACAGATCAGCATGAGGGACAATCTTAATTATTTATTTGCTTTACTTGAGTGAGGATCTAGTAGGTCACGGAGCCCGTCCCCGAACAGGTTCAGCCCTAAAACCGCTAAAATGATGAACACACCAGGGAAAACCGTCATCCACCAAGCACTGAATATGACAATTTTTCCGTCATATAAAATGTTTCCCCAACTCGGGTCCGGTGCCGGGATGCCAGCTCCCAAAAAGCTTAATGCCGCTTCTAGAATTATGGCAATTGCAAATACATAGGTAGTCTGAACAATCAAAGGAGACATGACATTCGGAACTATATGCCGCCAAATAATTCTGAAAGAGCTTGCACCTTGAGACTTCATCGCTTCAATATAAGTTTGTTCCTTCACAACAAGGGCAGAAGAACGTACAATCCTTGCCATTGTTGGTATTTTTGCTATTGTTACCGCTATTACTACATTAATCGGCTGTGGCCCCAATACTGCCATAATCGCTACTGCCAAGAGAATATCAGGAAATGCCATCAAGGCATCACATATTCGCATAAGAATATGATCGAGCACCGAATAGAAAGCGGCATACAGGCCGATAATCATGCCGATTACCGCAGTCAAGATTGCTACCGAAAAACCGACACCCATGGACACTTGGGCACCTGAAGCAACCCGGCTGAACAAATCACGCCCAAAATTATCGGTTCCAAACCAGTGCACAGAATTCGGTGCTGCCAGACGGTCCACTGGATCCAGCTCAAGCGGTGTAAACTGACTGATCATTGGTCCGAAAATTGCAAATAGACTCAATATAACAAGCAGAACACTCCCAACCACTGCTGACTGATTAGACCAGAAGCGGCGGAAAAATAGGCGCCGTTGCTCTTTTTTCAAATCACTTTTCATTACCTTTAAACCGCTGATGCCGATATCAGCTTTTACTTTCGCCTCTGTAGTCATTCTTTTTCTCTCCCTTCTATTTCCGGTTGAATCGGACTCTCGGATCCACAAGGCCATACAGCAAATCGATGAGCAGGTTCAGCAACAGGTAGGCGAGTGCAATAATCAATATCGTTCCTTGAATAACTGCATAATCCCGTCTGACGATTGCGTTAATCACCAGTTGCCCAATGCCAGGCAAGTTGAATACCGTTTCTGTAACGACCGCTCCTGTGATGAGAGAACCGAATGTTTCCCCGAGAATTGTCAGGATGGGAATAAAGGCATTTCTCAAAGCATGTTTGTAAATGACCACACGGTCTTTTACACCTTTCGCTTTGGCGGTTTTAATGTAATTCATGCTTAAGATGTCTATCATGGATGAACGGCTCATACGAGAAATGACAGCCGCTTGAATAGCCCCGAGGGAAATGGCAGGAAGAATCATGTACTGAAGATGATTCCATAATCCTGAACTGACCGGGGCATACCCGGCAACTGGCAGCCAATTAAGATTGACCCCGAACAACAGCATCAGCAATAGTGCCAGGAGAAAACTCGGGAGAGACAATCCCAGCATGGCAATCGTCATGAACATTTGATCGACATATGTGCCGCGGCGCTTCGCTGCGATTACACCGATTGGGATTGCGATGATTATCGAAATGCTTTGAGCAAGCAATGCGAGAGAGAGCGTCGGACCGATATGGCCGAGAAATGCTTCCAGAACAGGCATATTCATATAGATGGAATTGCCGAAATCCCCTTGAAAAATGCCAGCAAACCACTGCACGAATTGTTCGTAGATTGGTAAATTCAGGCCAAGTTCGTCTCTAAGTGCCTGGACTTCCTGTGGAGTCGCTTCTTCTCCAAGCATAACGGACGCTGGATCGCCAGGTATCAGATGTATGATCATAAAAACAATGACTGCTACTATAAGCAGCACCGGTATCATGGAGAGCAGCCGTTTCAAAATATAAGATTTCAAAGGATCTAACCTCCTTACGATGGGGTATAGGGAATAAAAGAGATCAACCTTCTATGAAACATAGAAGGTTGATGGGTAGAACCGGATTTTACTCATTCAAACCGACATTCCAGAATATCGGCCCAAGCATTTGGTTATACCCCTGGAGTTTTTCGGAGTAGCCTGATACACGCGAGTTATGGCCTGTATTTATAATCGGCAGGTCTTCCCACATGATACCTTGCAACTCAGCAGTCAATTCCAATGCTTTCGCAGAATCTTCTTCTACCTTGATTTCTTTGAGTAATCGATCGATTTCAGCATTTTCTGTCCATCCCGGCCAAGCAGTTTGAGAATCCAAGAAAACGTACTGATTCGGTGTTGAAGTTGTCGAGAATCCAGTGAAGAAGATGTCATATGCCTCTGGATCACCGCGGCGTTCTAATAATGTCGGCCAATCGTACACATCTAATTTTGTAGTTATTCCGAGTTCTTCGAGTTGCTGCTGCGTAGCAACTGCTGCATTATAGTGATGTTCATAGTCGCGGCTTGTAAGGATAACTACTTCTTCTCCGTTATAGCCCGCTTCCTTCAATAAGGATTTTGCTTTTTCTGTATCTTTCTGGTTGTAGTTCTCTTTTCCAGCATCTGAGTACCAAGCTTTTTGGCTAGGAAGGAACAAGCTGTTTTCCAATTGGTAGAATTCCTTATCCGTGAAAGCGGAACTCATAATGACTTCCATATCAAGCGCAGCATTAACTGCCTGACGCATTTTCACATCACTGAAAACTCCCTGCTTTTTATTGAACACTAATCCTTCGATACCGTATGGCCAGACATCAACCACACTGCCAGGAGAGTTTTCAACTTGAGGTATTGAATCGTACGACAACATATGGGCGAAATGATATTGACCACTAATCAATCCATTCACTCGTGTGGATGCATCCGGAACAAACTGCCAGTCAATTGCGTCGACAAAGGCTTCTTTCTTACCGCCTAAGCCATCTGTCTCATCCGTGTCTGGAGCATAATCCTCGAATTTCTCGAACTTTACGACTTCGTCCTGTTTCCATTCGATGAATTTAAATGGACCCGTGCCGATATATTCTTTTGCGCCAGCTGCATCAGCAGCTTCTGCTATGTCTTTCGGCATGATAGCCGCAATATTCCCTTGATCCGCAAGGAAATACATAACAAGAGAAGAAGGTTCTGTTAAAGTTAGCTTTACAGTGCTTTCATCTTCAACCGTCCATTCATGTTCACCAAGCTCCGCAGAGTCGGCGCCCCATTTTTTCATTGAAGCGATTACGTCTTCTGCAGTCATGTCATTGCCATTATGAAATTTGATGCCTTCTCTAAGTTTGAATGTCACTGTTTTCCGATCTTCACTTACTTCATATGAATCTGCCAGTTGAGGCATCACTTCATAATTGCTATCCAACGTTACCAAAGCTTCGTAAATCAGTTTAGCAGCGTCACGAGTCGCTTCTGCGGTTGTTGCATGAGGATCCAGGGTTTGGGGTTGCGTAGGATATGCAACTTTGATTGTGCCTCCCGTGGCTTTAGCAGCTTCACCGCCGGCATTTGCTTCTTTGGCAGGAGTTGCACTTTCTGAATTACATCCTGCAATAAACAAAGACACTGCAAGCAGAATTACCATCAATAAATTCGATTTCTTGTTAATTGTCATTCAAATTTCCTCCCTTTTTCTTTGATTTTTTTTTAAGAAAATGTAGTAAACCTCCTCCATTGTCAGAAAGTTTGGACTTGTTTATCATTATATTGAAGTATATACTTTATTGCAATAGGAAATATTGTTAAAACTTTAAGAAAGCGAGAAAGAGATTATGATACCTACTTATGTACACGAAACTAAAACAAAATTTCCGGAATTAACAAAAGGATTAAAAAAAGTGGCTGATGCCCTTTTAAACGATTCCTCAATATTTGCGCGCCATTCTGCAAAGCAGATAGGGGAAATTATAGGTGTTAGCGAAACGATGGTCATCCGTTTCTGCCTTTCCATTGGATATGAAGGTTTTAGCGGCCTTCAAAAAGATGTACGCAATCACTTACTGCTACAAACGAAAGATAGTAACGAGGCCCAAACAAATGAAATAACAGAGCTAAACCATTTCGGAGAACATCTCATGGAAGATATTAAACTCTTGAAAAATAATATTCGCAATTTAGATTATGAGAAATTTGAAGAGATTGTAGAAACGATTATTAATAGCGAGCGCATTGTCATCGCTGGGTATTACCAATCTTTCACTTTTGCCCACTGGCTATTTTTCAATCTCAACTATACTCTTGGCAACGCCTCTTTGTACCGACCAGAAACTGATGCACTAGTCTTTGATTTCCTTCCTAAAAATTCGTGCGTAATCGTTTTTTCATTCTCTAGGTATGCACTAGATACTATTCGCTTTGCAGAAGACGCAAAGAAAAAAGGCATCAAAGTAATTGCCTTCACAGATTCACGCTTGGCTCCTATAATCGATCATTCTGACATTGTCGCATTAGTAGAAGCAGGCAATAATTCCTTGTTTGATAAAGGACCGGTCACAATGTCCTTAATAAACTCCATCCTTCAAGAAGTAATGAAGCGTGCTAAAAAGACAGTGACAGACAGTGACAAGTTCAAATACTTTCTTAAAGACGATAAACAACCACAATGAAAATTTAAAAGGCGGCATCAAGTTCTATGAAATAGAACTTGATGCCGCCTTTATTTTCACAAACTAATATCCGAGCAATTTCTCAAAAGTTATCCAAAAATCGCTTTCCCGTCCTCTGTGCTGATCGGCAGCGAAGAATGTTCGTGGGTGATCCGCCACGACCCGTCGACTTTTTCGAGCAGAAATGTGAAGCGGTTCGTGACACTACGGAATTCCTTGCCCTCTTCATCGAGTCCAGCAAATTTGATGGCGCCATGCACATGGGCGAGCCCCTCGTTTTCCATGACCACTTCCTCCATCAGTTCCGCCCGTAGCCCTACGCCTTCTTCTTCCACGCCGTCGAACCATTCCGTAACGGCAGCCTTCCATTCCCCGATTCCGTTATGCTCCCATTTGCCCCAGCAATCAAACAGATGGACATTTGGTGCATAGCCCGCCAAAAACTTTTTCACGTCTTTTTCGGATACCGCTTCTTCGTAATTTTTGAATACGTCCTGGACTTCGTTGAACATAGGGATCCTCCTTATATAACTTTCTACTTGGTATCTTTCTCCTTTACTCATGGCAATTCCTCCATATTTCAAACCTTTTCTCCATTTACAGATTAGCGTACTTTTTATATAAACTTAGTGAGTTTATAAATGTGAGAAATAAAATTTTAAATGATATTTATTAAGAAAAGCTATGCGATTGAGGTAATAGCCCCTTAATCGCATAGCTCTTTTCTATTTCTTAATAAATATAGTTTTTATTGAGGTGAAAAATTCAATAGCCGCACGTCCTTGTTCGCGCGAATGCGAGCTCGATTGTTTCATACCACCGAAAGGCGCCTGCAATTCCACACCTGCACTTTCTGCGTTGACACGAACCAAGCCTGCCTCCATGTCATTGATAAATTCCAGCATATTGCCGATATTCGTTGTGAAAATGGAAGCGCTCAAACCATATTCGGAATCATTGGCAAGTTCGACTGCCTGTTCCAAGGTCTCTACTTTCATCAATGCCAGGACCGGTCCAAAAATCTCTTCACGAGCAATTGTCATTTCTGCAGTGACTTGATCGAATACGGTCGGTTCGATAAAGTAGCCATCGCCGAGCCCATTATCCGTTACTCGATTTCCGCCATGCAACAATTCAGCTCCTTCTGCTTTGCCTTTCTCGATATAGGAAAGGACATTCTCCAGCTGGTTTTTGCTCGCAACCGGCCCCATCCAGCTGCCTTCTTCCATTCCGTTTCCTACTGTAATTTCTGCTACTTTCTGCAGAAGCTTATTCCGAAACTCCTCATAAACGCCTTGCTGGACAATGACACGGCTGGTGGCCGTGCATTTCTGGCCGGTCGACTTCAATCCTCCACTGATGGTCGCTGCTACAGCCAAGTCTAAATCTGCGTCATCTGCGACAATCACTGGATTTTTACCGCCCATTTCTAACTGATACTTGATGCCACGGTCAAGAGCCGCCCGGCCAATCTGCTTTCCGACTGCATTAGATCCTGTAAATGTGATGCCGTCCACTCCCGGATGTTCTGCTAACCCTTGACCAATGACTGATCCAGAACCCGTCACCATATTCAAGACACCAGCGGGCAGACCGGCTTCGTGAAAGCACTCAACGACTCGCGCCGCAGTGACTGCCGTATCACTTGCAGGTTTTAGAACGACTGCATTTCCATAGATGAGAGCGGGCGCCATTTTCCAAATTGGAATGGCGACTGGAAAATTCCATGGTGTGATGACGCCGACTACGCCAAGCGGGGTACGGTTTGTGAACATCAGGGCTTCACTGTCAGATGAAGGGATGACATCACCGACCGGACGCATGCCTTCTCCTGCGTAATAACGGAGAATCGCTACACCACGTGCCGTTTCACCTTTCGCTTCCGCAAAGGTCTTGCCCATCTCCTTGGTCATCGCTTCTGCCACGTATGCTGTTTTTTCTTCCAGGACGGCTGCCACTTTGAACAGAAAATCTCCTCTTGCCGCGCCAGAAAGTTTGCGCCATGTTTTTTGAGCCGCCTTCGCCGCATTGACTGCCTCATCCAGGTCGTTGGCTGAAGACATCTGGAAAGATCCAAGTATTTCCTGACTATTGGAAGGGTTGAAGCTGTCACTCGTTTTCCCTGTATCGGATGCTTTCCATTCACCGTTTATATAATTCAAATAAGTTTTCGTCTCCGTCTGAATTGTCATTAAAGATCCCTCCTGGATTTTATTCCACTGTGCTATCGCTTTTCACTTCACTTGTGCAGTGCGGTCCTGCAATTGATGCACCGTCACTTCGCCCCAGCTTAAATCTTTCATTCTGTATTTCTCGATCAAATCCCAATCCAACTCAACGCCCAATCCAGGTATATCTCTATTCGGAACATGAAGATAACCGTTCTCGTATTGGATTTTATTTTTTACGACATCCCCAACATACAGTTCAGGCCCTGTCGGATCAGAAGTATAGTTGAGGTTCAGCAATGTGCTGCCTAAATGCGCCATTGCCGCAGTACCGATCGAAAGTTCTTGCGTCGTACCTAAAAGAACACTTTTCCCTACAACTTCTGCAGCCGATGCCGCTTTTTTTGCAGCTGTGAGGCCCCCGATAAAGATAGGTGAGATATTGAAAATATCAACTGAGTCGCGTTTGATCATTTCGTATTGCTGCCGGTTGCTCCAGACATGCTCACTGATTGGCTGATCTATGCGGGTACGGATATGATACAGCCCATCAAAATCATTTCTGACAGCCGGGCTTTCGACCATTTCGAAATCATATTTTGATAATCTTTTTACAATCTTCAACGCTTCCTTCCAATCCAATAAATGACTGAAATCAAGCGACTTTATTTTGACTTTAGAACCGAATTCCTGTTGGATAGCATCTAAAAACGCTTCATCTGCATCCACATTCTTCCCGGCGTATAAACGGAAAACATCGAATCCTTGGGCGTAGCGCTGCCGCACCACTTCTACATTCTCTTCCACTTCTTCCATGAAGCGATGACGGAATATCGGATAGCAAACTTTAATCTTCTCCTGGTACCTGCCGCCGAGCATTTCTGCGACAGAGATATTCAAATACTTTCCGCAAAGGTCGTACAACGCTGCGTCAATACCGTTTCGGATAAAGCTCCCTTTTTCGTAGTAGTACATGGCTTCTGGAAAATTATCCAGAAGTTCCTTGTTGATCAACGAAATATCAAAAGGATTTTTGCCCACCAGCATGGATTTTAAAACATTGGTTAAGTCGTTTATATCTATGGCATACCGGGGTAAATGCGAGAAATCAGACATCTCGCCTATCCCTGTGATTCCCTCATTTGTAAACAGTTCCACAATCACATGTTTATTAACAAAACCCGTATGTCTTGGAATTCCCACTACAGTAAGTCTTAGATCCGTTATTTTCATCATTGTTTTTCCCCCTTCTCCAGTTCTTTCGAGTCAGACTACTACTTTTTTCGGCTCTTCAGCCTTAAGAAATCACATTTTCACCCTTCAATTCAAAGCCCCATACCTTCAGCAAATCCATAACTTCCTGCCTGTCGGATGCATTCAACGGACCTACCGGCTCTCTAGTTACTCCTGCTCTTAATCCTGCCAACTCCATCGCTTCTTTTATCACGACCACGTTATTGCCGTTATTGTATTTAGCGCGTAAATCTTCAAACGGCAACACTTCTTTCCATACTCTCCAAATCGTCTCCTGATCCCCTTCCTGCAATGCAGCCAGAAGCTCGAATGACTTTTGCGGGTAGAGATTGACAAGTCCGGAAGTAAATCCTTTAGCACCCGCATTGTAGAAGAATGGAGCCCATTTTTCGGCTGTTCCACAAATCCATGTGAGGTTATTTTCATCTGCTGGAACTTCAGATACGATTTTTGCAAAACGCGGCAAGTCATTGATTGCGTATTTAATCCCCACTAATTTGTCTATGGAAGCTAATTGCTTGATGACGTCATCACTGACAGAGGGATCCTTGAAGTAAATCAGAGAAGGGATATGAAGGGCTTCGATAATTCCGCTGAAATAATCAATCAATCCTCCATCTGTGATATAAGGATGGACAGGCATATGTATCATCACTGCATCTGCCCCTGCCTGTTCGGCATCTTTCCCCAGCTCTATCGCAGTCTTCATCGAATAGCCGATGCCTGCCACAACTTTTGCCCGCCCATTAACGGCTTCTACTACTTTTTTCACTTCTTCTTTTGCCTCTTCAATGGTCAAAGCATAGAATTCACTTGTATTTCCACATGGGACAATCACTTCAACCCCGTTGCCAATCAGAAACTCTATATTCTCCTTTACCGCATCCCAGTCGATTTCTTTTGTCCCTTCCTTAAACGGGGTTAAGCTGATTCCTGAAATGGTTTCCAGCTCTTTGCTGAACTTTGAATAATCCATATAAAAACCTCCTTCATTGTTTTTATTCATACTCCTTGATTTCATCCGGTTGTTTCTCAAAGACTTTAGTGGACTGATTTAAAAATTCAGCTATGTCACGAAATGCTTTTTTCGACTCTTCCAATTCATAAAACCGATTTAAAAAGCCATGATTTACTCCCGGTACCCTTTTAGAAATTGCATAGGTTCCTTCATGCTTCAACCGTCCAGCATAATGCTCCCCTTCGTCTCGCAGCACATCATATTCTGCCGTGATAATCAGGCACGGCGGCAAGTTGCGGAGACTTTCAGCCTTTATAGGCGAAGCATATGGATGGTTTCGGGCTTCCGGCACCTTTACATAATGCTGCCAGAACATGCCCATTCTCATGCGAGTCAATCCATACCGATCAAACGCAGCGTATGACCCATAGACAGTCTCTTCTTCAGCCTGAAAATAGTCAATGACGGGATACAGCAACACTTGTTTCGATACCATGTCTTTCTGCCGGTCACGGGCCATTAAACAGACAGCCGCCGCCAGATTCCCTCCTGCACTGTCTCCACCGATGCTAATTCTGGACCGGTCTCCATTAAGCTGATCGCCATTTAGCCACAGCCACTCCAACACTTCATAACCGTCCTCGAGCGCTGCTGGAAATGGAGATTCCGGAGCCAGCCGATAATCCACCGAAACAACTTGATGCTGGCTGTACTTAGCTATTTCCCGGCAAATCACATCATGCGTATCCAAGTTTCCCAAAACAAACCCTCCACCATGAAAATAGATAAAAAGCGGGTGGGGCCCTCCCCCTTCAGGTGTGTAAATCCGGATATTAATGGTTCTCTTCTCCAGTAAAATCTGCATATCCTCAACAGAAAAGACAGAAGGACGCTGCTCAATGGGAACCGTCAACTCCTTGTTTCTCATTCGAAGTTCTTCAACAGTCGGAATATGTCCAGCTGCCGGCACCGGTTGAGCTTCCAGGAATTTTTGGATTTCGGGATGCAGAGGCATACAGCTCTCCTTTCTGGCATTTCGGCAAGGCATCCATTGGAAACAGGAATTCATAGCCGTTCAAGCTTGCCCATTCGCAGCAGTCTTCTATCTTCTTTTTAATGATTCGGGAATTCAGCTTTTCCTCATGTGTAAAAATGCATTGGATATGTCCCTGTTCTTGGTAATCGTTTTTTCTGGCCTCCAGTTTTTCTACGGGGGCTGCTTCATTTTCAAGGCGCAAATTTGTTTTAATAAAATAAAGGCTCTCAGCAGAGTCGAAAAGATATCCCTTTCTCATCAGGTTCCCTCTTTGAATCTCATCCAGATAATAGACTTCTTCTCTGTCATCATCTGCGGTGAGCAGTCCCTCGATTCCATTCTTCGCATCCCTCCAGACCGTGATTTTCTCCCTGGTTCCCAAATAGAAATGGATTCTGGGTACGGTATCGATCGCCTGGGCACCGGCAAATCTGCAAATTGACTCCGTTATCAAGGAGTAATGCTTGAATGCTTCCTGCGCCGACAAATTTTTATTAGATAAGCCATACTTGCTTTCAGGATGATAGGAATGAAACCCGAACCGCATCCAGTTGGAGGATTGTTCAAATTCTGCTTTGAAGTGTTCGGGCATTTGGCCTAAATTCCAGCGGCCATCATTGCTGAAATAAAAACAATACAAGGAGAAAACCGCTCCATACTGCTCATTTAGCTTCTTGAAAAACGAAAAGACAGGATGATCCCATACCGATTTATGCTTTTGCTGCTCCAGCTCTCTGAGAATCTCTATTACATCATCAATTGAGATATGAAGATATTTGCTTTGAATAAAAGTTTGCATCGCCTTCCTCCTATTCCAAGGTGTAAGTCAGTGCATTCCTCCCTCCATCCACAACCATTGCCTCTCCATTGATGAACGATGCTTTCTCAGATGCCAGAAAAGCCACCGCATAAGCGATATCTTCCGGCTGGCCGATGCGCCCTGCAGGGTGATAAGGCAAAACCTTTTTCAAATAATCGCTTTCTTCATAAAGCTCCGGATCCATGATAGCAGTCTGTATAAAACCGGGACAAACTGCATTCACCCTAATCCCGTATTTGCTCAAGTCGATCGCCATTCCTTTTGTCATGCTGATAATGCCTCCTTTGGTGGCATTATAGGGAAAAAAATTTGGCTGGGTACGAATCGCATGGGTTGAAGCAATATTCACGATGTTTGAACCCTGTTCTTTTTTCAACAAAGGGATTGCATGCTTTGAACACAAATAATGTCCTTTTAAATTGATCGCGATACAGCGGTCAAACTCATCCGGCGGGCAATCTTCAACACTATATTGAAAGTTCACGCCTGCATTGTTCACCAGCAAGTCGATTTCCCCGGTCCATTCCACCGTCTTTTCAATCATTTGGATAATGGATTCTTCATCTGCAATATCCACAAGCAGCGCACGGGCTTCCCCTCCGCTTTTATTGATGTCTTCTGCGACAAGGGCTGCATTCTCTTCGTTCCGATCTCCCACAACTACGCGGTAACCTTCGCGGGCCAATTCTCTTGCAATGGCTTTTCCAATACCAGAGCCGCCTCCTGTTACAATCGCTGTTTTCATACCTGCACCTTCCTAACTTCTTCTTCGCCAAACAATTCCTTCCGGGTTTTCTTCGGGCATCATAACCCCTTTTCGGGCCAGCTCCTCCAGCCCGCCTTGCAGGCAGTAAAACAAATCAAAGTTTCTTTCTTCCGGCCAATCCCCTAGCTTCTGTCCCACATGAAGGATCAAATCACCTACAGAAACAGAACCAGCTTTTTCTGTTTCCTCCAAAATATATGCTTCTGCCATGGAGACGAACTCTCTGCTTTCTGCTATGAATTTATCGATTTCTTCTTTTCCCGAAATAAGCGGGAAGTGGCTTGTCAGAAGATGATCAATATCCAGTGCTTCTATTTTTTCAATGGTTTCAAGATACATCCCTGTATAGCGGTTGGTGGGACAAAGAGCCATTCCTCCCTGTCTTGCCGGAACCCCTTTTCCCAGAATGGCGTCTGCAATAATTGCCATACGATGACGCGGATCATATACCATCATGTGCCCTTTTGTATGTCCGGGAGAATGCAGTAAATGCACTTTCCAGTCATCTGATAAACGGAAAGTCTCCCCTCCGCTCAAGGCCAGGTCCAAGCTGCATTTGTCTCCCATATTCTTTAACGACTGCTTGTTTTTTTCTTCGCTATTAGCTATCCCTAAATATGCCAGCTCGTTATACCGGTTCTTCAATAGCTGGTTTGGATCTTCTATATTTTCGCTGTCGAATCGGTGGGCCATTATTGTCAGTTGCGGGAATAACTCTTTCAGTGCAGAATTCCCTCCGCTATGATCTGAATCCCCATGAGTGACCAATAGAAAGGGTGATTGCCCTTCCAGTATCTTTTCCTTGTCAACGTAGGGTCTTATCGCCTCGGCCGGTGTTGCAGCAACTCCAGAATCAATAAAAAGAAGGTTCTCCTCTCCGACTAGAATATGCTGAAACAGATAGCGGTTATGATAATGCACTTCGATTCTATGGACACCTGGAAAGAGTTCCACTTGCTTATACGCCTCCTGTCACCAATACTTCAAAAGGATTTTCCAACTCGTATTCTTCCGATTCCACATATGAGTTCTCGCATATCGAAAGAACAGCTTGCTCTGTCAATGCCAGCGTTCCATGCCAGATATTTTTGTGGATGAAAATCGGTCTGTCCAGCAAGAAAGCATCAACTTCTCCCGGGACTTCGGAATCGGCTACACAAAGAAGTGAAACTCCTTGAAGCGGGGAGAAGCTTTCCACTGTATTCGGATGACGCGCCAGTTTCTTTATAGTTGTATTTTCAAAGGTAGACACTGCCAATCTCCAACCAACTTTTTCGTCTTCATCGAAAAAGACCTTAAACCCTGTTTCTCCGCCTTGTCCTAAAACGCCCCCGTATTTAGAGAAGTTTTCAGCAGTAATTCTTTTAATCGGGCTTTTCATATTCCTCCTCCCATCTATTCATTTTTTATTTATCGCTTAATAAATTAGGCAAGAACAGGACAATATCGGGAATAAACGTGATGATTAGCAAGGTCACTATCATTACTCCGTAAAAAGGCAGCATGGCAATCGATAATTTTTCAATACTGACTTTTCCGATAGCGCTGCCGATGAACAAGGTCGAACCAACTGGCGGCGTTACCAAACCGACCCCTAATGCCAAGATCATAATGACTCCGAAATGAACGGGGTCTACGCCTACTTGCACAACAATCGGCAAAAGGATTGGAGTCATAATTAGGATCAGTGAAGCCATATCCATAAACATGCCGAGTATCAAAAGTAAAACCAGCACAATCAGCATGACGATGAACTTACTATCAGAAAAACCAAGAATGCTCATTGAAATGAAAGCAGGAATTTTGAGATAAGAGATCAACCAGCCAAAAGCGCTGGATACCCCGACCAAAATCATGACAATGGATAATGTCATGATGCTTCTTCCCAAAATCCCATTGATTTCTTTCAATGGAATTTCCCTGTAGACAAAAAACGTGATGATCAATGCATAAACAACTGCAATAGCCGCTGATTCAGTAGCGGTAAAAACACCAGAAACAACTCCGCCTACTACAATGAAAATCGTGCCCAGCCCTAGAATCGACTTCCAAAAGGAGGCAATCGTGGCTTTCAGATTAAATTTTTCACCAACTGGATATTTCCGTTTAACAGCCAGGATGTATACATAAACCATTAGCGCCAACCCGAGAAGAACGCCTGGGACTAACCCTGCCAAAAACAATTCCCCTATTGAAACACCACCTGCAACTAGTGCGAAAAGCACCATATTGTGGCTTGGAGGGATCAGGATCCCTTGAACCGAGCTTGTCATCGTAACCGATGTCGAAAATTCCGAGTCATACCCGGATTTTTTCATCATCGGGATTAATACAGAGCCGATTGAGGAAGTGTCTGCTGCAGAAGACCCGGAAATCCCTCCAAAAAACATACTGGCTACAATATTCACTTGTGCTAGTCCGCCTCTGGCCCAGCCTACTAACGAGTTGGAGAATTCAATCAAGCGATTTGAAATCCCTCCGGAACCCATTATTTCCCCGGCAATAATGAAAAACGGAACAGCCATTAACGCATAGACGTTAACTCCTTTAACCATGTTTTGAGCTACTGTCATTAATGGAATATCGATGTACACGGTAGTAGCAACCGTGGCAATTCCAATTGCAAAAACAATGTGAAAGCCCAAGACAATCAGCACAATGAAGGTTCCCAGAAGGATAGTGACTGCTATTGGATCTGTAATCATGCTACTCTCCTCGCTTTCCCAAATAAGACTACTAATATACAAACTCCCGTTACCATGACGGATGAATAGAGCCAAGCAGAAGAGATTTTTAATCCTGGAATCAGGCTGTTAGATGTCAATTGAATCAATTCATAACCCGCTTTGACCATAAACAAGGCAAAGACTAACGTAAGAAGATAGTACATTCTTTGAAAAACCCTTAAACCTCTGCGAGGCAATATCAAGTCAATGACACTCATTCTGATATGAGTGTTGTCCTTAAAGGCCAGCGCGCTGCTAAGAAGTGAAAACCAAACCATCAACATAAGGATTGCTGGTTCTCCCCATGGAGGTGTACTGTTTAAGACATATCTTCCAAATACAATGTAAGAGGTGATGATAACCTGCAGAGCAAGCATGATTTTACATAAAGTTAAAATGATCGAGAAAAACCCATCATATATTCTTTTTAAACTAGGCATTGACTCTCCCGCCTTCCCTGTCAATATGAAAAGGAATTTCCCTCGATATATTATCTAGGAAAATTCCTCTCTACTGATTTCATCCCTAGATCGTGAAGCATTATGAAATCGACTTATTTACATATAATTATTGAGTTGCTTGGATTTCCTCAATGACGTCCAAATAATCAGCACCGTATTTTTCATATAGCGGTTTTACAACTTCCACCCATTTTTCACGGTCCTCCAATTCGGAAATCGTCACTCCAGCTTCTTCCATAGCCTTCAGGGAATTCTCATCTTCCTCTTTTCCTAGTTTGTGCATGAAGTCTTCCGTTTCTTTCATCGTTTCTTTCATCAATTTCTGATCTTCTTCGCTCAAAGAATTCCAAGTAAGCTCGGAAACCAGAATGACGCTTGGTGCCAGTTCATGGCCATTCATCGTATAGTAAGGCGCGACTTCCTGATAATTGTTGGCATCATATCCCGCGATCGGCTGCTCAGCTCCATCTACGATTCCAGTTTGCAAGGCGCTGTATAGCTCCGAAAAAGCAATCGGTGTCGGACTCGCACCAAACGATTGAACAATATCAAGATACATCTGGCTAGGCGGAACGCGCAGCTTCAGCCCTTTCATGTCTTCCAGTTTAGTGACCGGCTGATCACGGAAGAAAAAGTTACGTGGACTTTCCGCTAAATAACCCAAACCGATCATTTGTTGTCCTGAGTCATTGATAACATCCAGAAATTCCTGGCCAACCGGTGAATCGATGACGTTCCAAGCATGGTCCACATCTCTGAAAAGAAATGGCAGATGCAGCACATTCATCTTCGCCATCCCCAAATCCGACAAGTAGGAAGGATTCGTTCTGTACAAATCCAAAGCACCCATTTGCAATGATTGAATCATTGTTTGCTGATCTCCTAATTGTCCTGAAGGAAAGACTTCAACTGTGATGCGGCCATCTGTTTTTTCATCAATCAGTCGGCCAAATTCGTAAATCGATTTTGTGACGATATGAGTGTCGGGATTGAGTTCTCCAAATTTAAGAACCACCTTTTCTTGCGCTTCTGCTGCGCCCGCTTTATTTTCCGAATCTCCTCCAGCGGATGTGCTGGTCGTTTCGTTGGATCCTCCACAAGCAGCCAAAACAAGAATCATCATCATGACAAAAAGCGTTAGGATAATTTTTAGATTTTTATTCATCCCTGCATCTCCCCTTCCATGGATTTGTACATACCGAATAATTTTTTATTTATCCATTGGCCGTTAAGAATGATAACGCTTACATTCCTGTTTTGCATTTCCTCTCCCCCTTTTAGTTTCTGTCTAAAGGATAGCATCTGAATATTCCGATAACTACGGTGATAAGTTGCCATACCGGTGATTTTTTGTCCTAGTTTTCATCTTTTAAGGTTTTGCATATATTCTCTTGGGGAGAGTCCAGTATATTTCCTAAAAGCCTTGCTGAAATAGTTCGGGTCTGTGAATCCTGCTTCCAGCGCAATATCCTGAATGGTTTTCTTGCCTTCTTCCATATGGCGGATAGCTTCCCCCATTCTTGTTTTTGTAAGGAATTCCTTGAATGTCATGCCTTCTTGTTTTTTAAATGAACGGCTGAGATAAAACGAACTGACCCCAATATGGTCAGCCATTTGATTGAGGGAAATATCGTAGTTCTTATAATTCTCTTTCAAATACAGCTTTACTTTCTCCGTCATGCGATTTGGCTGGTCTTGACGCTGCTCCTCAATATAAATGATGATATCCATCACAATTTCTTCCAAATAAAACTCCAGTTCTTTCATCTCTTCAATCTGCTCAATTTCTTCCAGAACATTTTCAACGTCTTTCAACTTGAAATTCCCCTCGTAAAACTGGATAACGCGCCTTTCGATTAAAATACATAGTTGCTGTACATAGCTTTTGACTTGTCTGAGTTCTCCTTTGCTTTTAATCTCCAGGAGTATCTCTTTCAAAAGCGACATAGATTCATTGATCTCTGTGTTCATTATTTTTTCGCACAGCACATTCTCTTGCTTATACAAATTGGGTCTTTTAATATTCAGCTCTTGGCTCAACAGGGATAGATTGCGATGAAATTGTTTTTTTGCCTCTTTGTAAGAATCATTGATGTTCCCTAAATCCTGATAGACCGCACTTTCTCCCAGTAAGATCTGCAAAGAATCCACTTGTTTCAGGTCTTCTTGCACTCTGTTATGAAGGTCTTTAAAAACCGGGCTTGCCGTTCTTTGTTCTAAGTCATTGGAAAATAAAAAAAGGACGAATTCACTGAAAAATGAAAAGCAGATGATGTGGGGGGTTATTTCTTTATAACTTGTTATGACTTTTGATAAAACGGAGTCGCTAAATTTCCCTTCCAACGTGGACCGGTAAATTAAGCATTTGAATTTTTCATCCTGAATTTCCAAAAACTCTTTAAGCTGCAGCACTTTGTCCATCGAAATCTCTCTTGAGTGCACCATTTCCATAATCATTTCTCTTTCGATAAATTGGGACATTCGCTCTGTCCGCTTTTTCAATGAGTTTACATGGCTGTTTTCATTTTTCTTTTGGTTCACTTTAAGAATGATTCTTTCCAATGACTTGCAGAAATCCTCATTGGAATATGGTTTGACCAAATAATCGGTAATGCCAATCTCAATCGATTTCTTTGCATAATCAAATTGGCCATATGCCGTTAAAATAATAATTTCGCATTCCGGAAACTCTTTTTTCACTTCCGCTGAGGCCGTCAGACCGTCCATCTCCGGCATGTTGATGTCCATTAGTATAATATCTGGCCGTATTTCCAGCGCTTTCTCCACAGCTTCTGCCCCGTTTGATGCTTCGCCGACGATATCTATTTTCTCACTAAAATACTTCTTCAAAATAAAGTTGATGGACTTTCTTTCAATGACTTCATCTTCTGCGATCATCAATTGCAGCATGGGATCATCTCACTTTCCTTGGTAATTTGATGTGCACGGTCGTGCCTTCGTTTAATGTACTCTTGATCTGCATGAGGTCTTCCTGATTAAAAGTAAGCTCCAATCTTTTTTTCACATTGGCGAGGCCGATGCTTTTTTTCTTCTCCCTTGGCAACTGTTCCTCTTCCTCAGAGTTCAATATCCAGTTCAATCTCTCTTCATCTATCCCTTTCCCATTGTCTTGAATGGTAATTTCAGCGGCATCTTCTTTCCCGCTTATTCTGATATTCACTTCTCCCCCTGATTTAATATCGTAGAGGCCATGTATCAGACAGTTTTCTACAATCGGCTGAAGACTTAAAGGAGGAATCAGAAATGGTTCCATATCCATTTCATTGTTCAAACAGATCGTAATCCTTTCTTGAAAACGCATACCTTGTATGAAAATATAAGCCTGCAAAGCGTTCAATTCATCTTCTAGCGGAACCATCTTCCCTTCGTTCTCCAAATTGAAGCGCAGCATAACAGAAATCGATTCGATTAATTTGATAGTGGACTGATTATCCTCCAACATGGCAGTTCTTCCCACCATGTTCAACGTATTAAACAAAAAATGCGGATTCATCTGCATTTGCAGATTCAGCAATTGCGATTCCTTTAATAGTTTCTCCTTCTCAATAGTCAATAAGCTCTGCTTTTGAAGCTGAAGTTCAACTTCAGCTTTTTTATTCACTTCCATAATGTAAATATTGATATCCTCTTTCATTTTGTTAAAGGCGTTTGCTACATGATCCAGTTCTTTATAATAGATTTGCGGAATATCAGGCATGTGCCATTCTCCGTTAGCCAATAGCTTTGCGTTTGTAGACAACTCCTTCAAGGTCTTGAAAATATCCTTTGAAAGCATGAATGCAAAGATCATGCTAAAGAAACCGAAAAGAACGAGCATCGAATTGATGCTTACTTCTTCTTTCCTGATTTCCTCCATAGCTTGTGCATAATTTTTGCTGCTGGATTCCTGATAGGACATCATCAAAGACTGTGAAGAGCTATTCATATAATTGTATAGGCTCTTGATATACACCACGTCTTTATAGCTTTCACTGTCGTATTGCTGAACCAATATAATGTTTTTCACCTTTTCTTGCTGATATGTGTGCATATTGGATAAAGCTCTAAAATACATTAGACTTTCCCTATCGTTTTTTATTGTCGGCTCAATCGAATCCAAAATAGAAGAAACTTCTCCGTTTAATAAACGAATCTGCGCAATTGTTTCTTTTCCTCTGTTTCTTGTTAAAATATCAAAGTTAGTCGCCAGTTCATTAATTAGTACAGGCAGTGTGCTTAATTTGGTGTTTTTATCTAAATAAAGATTGTATTCATGTCTAATGTCATTGTTAGCGTTATTGGATACCCAATTTCCAGCCAAGAATACGGAAGACAGAATGACTAAAATCAGTAATAGCCTAAATTTGATTGACTTGTTTTTTCCCATATTACAATCCCTTCTTCCCAGTTAAGTCACTTTTATGGCGGTATAAACTTCTTCACTGTGGGGCAGTGCTGTTATTACTGCAATTAGTAAATAGTAAAAAAGATGAATAGATTTCGACTATTCCATGTTGGTAAATTCGCCTTAAATGGTTAGGAAAAGTGCAGAGATGCAATAGGAATGCTCTTTATACAACTACTTATGTCGGAGCAATTAGCAGTATAAATGATTTAATGTAGCTTACTTTTTTACTCATAGTTCCCATATCTAATTATCCCTTACATAAGTGGATTAAATCTATAATTATTTAAAAAGTCAGAATACAATTCTGAGTATACCTTGTTTCAGAAAAGTAAAAGGCAGTTGAATTAAATTTGCTGTAAAATAGGTAATACAGTGTTCATTTTTTAAATACTAAGTTCTTTAAATAAAGATTAATTTTATTATTTTCAAGAAATGATAAAACCTTCCCGTTATAATTGCCATACAAAAAACCGCCTCTCCGGCGACTGTGCACTGGAAAGGCGGTTCACTTGGATATGTGGTTGAAAAAGCTTGAAATCGGGGATAACTCTCCCCTTGCCGCACTTATCCACATGTGGGTAAGTTCCCTCTCTGTTCCTTATCCACATGCCGTTTTATGTATACAACCCGCTGTAACGTTTTTGCAGGCTGCTAGTTGGAAACTTTCCGGCTTTTGATGTGTTCGATGAGGTCGTGAAGCGGCATGTCGGCCATTGAATCCAGCCGGTGTTCGACTTCGCAGAAATCCATCGTATGGGTCACGGCGTTCGGTACGATAACGCATCCCATACCGGCCCTTTTTGCGGCCAATGCGCCGTTCGCCGAGTCTTCAAATACCAGGCATTGTTCCGGCTGAAGCCCCAAACAATGTGCTGCCTGGAGGTACAAGGCAGGATCCGGCTTCACTTTTTCGACATCGTCGCTTGTTTTGATGCACTCGAAATAGTCGAACAATCCCAGATTCCGCAAGTATTTAGAGACCCATCCGTAATCCGAGCTCGAAGCAAGCCCGATCTTCAGCCCCAGCTCCTTAGCCCTCTTCAGGTAATCCTCTACGCCGTCGCGCGCTCCTTCTTCCGCGAGCGTCGAATGGAACCGTTCTTCCAATTCGCGCTTCAGCCCTTCCTGGTCGATTTCGCGTCCGATCTGCTCCTGCAAATAACCGAAGGTTGAAAACCCGGACTGCGTCCCGATTTCCTGCTGCCAGCGCTCGATCGGCATTTCGGTGCCGTGCTCGCCGAACATCTCCTGCAAAATCCGGAAATGATGCGTTTCGGTATCAAGGATCAAACCATCAAAATCGAAAATAATTCCTTTGATCATCGTCCATCTTCCCTTCCTATAAATAGAAGCAGGCCTTTATTCAGTGTAATCCGCATCGATGTAGAACTTCACCCGGTCTCCTGCCAAGTAATACTTCGAGTAGTGGACAGGGATTCCATCCGGGCGGTAGATGATTTTCTTGACGAGAATGACCGTCGAGGTTTTATTGATGCCCAGATAGCCGCAAATCTCCGCCGATGGATGGACGTACTCGATTTCTTTTTTCACTTTGGTGAACGGCACTTTGTACTCTTCCCGGATCATCGCGAACGTCGATACATTATTATCGAGTTTATCGTAGATCCCCGGATAGATGTCGAGCGGCAAATACGCATAGTCGACGCTGAACGGCCCTTCGGCATCTTTGACAATCCGCACAAGCTCCACGAATTCGTCATGCACATACGAGAACGCCTTGGCGATTTCAGAGTCGTCTTTGATGATCCGCTTGTACAGAATCTCTTTTTCGATATTGTTCTCTTCTGTCGACAGGCCTTCCGTAAACCCTTTCAGATTCAATAAATGAAGGTCTTTTTTGGAAGCTTTGACGAATGTCCCTTTGCCGCGGATCACTTCAATAACGCCTTCCTGCCCGAGCTCCTTGATGGCGCGGCGGATGGTGATCCGGCTGACATTGAAGATTTCGCACAGCTCCGATTCGTTCGGAATCTTGTCTCCCGCCTTCAGGTGATTCGTTTTAATGAGTTCCTTGATGCCGGCTTTGATCTGGTCATAAAGCAATATAGGACTATCCATATTTGTCGTGTTCTGATTCTTCATAAAGACTCCCCTATACTTGAATTTTGATAGTTCTGTTATTTCAACTGTACACGAGGAGTGCTTTTAAGACAATTTTTAGAAGGCTTTCGGGTAGCCGAAACCTCCGTAAAAACCGCATGTCGCTTCTGCCGACTCTGTGGCTTTTTCAATCGCCTCTTCCATGCCGGCCCCGTCCAGGTAATGGACCAGGAACCCGCCGATCAGACTGTCTCCGGCCCCCATCGTGTCGACGACCGGAATTTTCTTCAGCTTTTGCGCATAAACCTTCCCGCCGCTGATGAACAAAGCCGGCTCGCTGCCTCTTGTCAGGGCAGCCGCTTTAAAATCGAAGCTCTTCAGCTTTTCAATGAACCAGTTCAGCTCGGCTTCCGATAAATCCGCTGCCGAAAAGAAAGCGTAGTCGATGAACGGTGCAACTTTTTCGATATGCTCCATTTCCAGATGATTGGAGAAATCATACGAGATGTCAATCACTTCCGAGAGCTTCGCCAATTCGCTTTCCATCGACGAATAGCAGCTGACGTGGCATACATCAAACCCTTTGATGAAATCCAGGTCCTCGTCGATCAGCTGGAGCTTGAAGCGCCGCTGGACCGTGTTTTTCGGCCCGCTGACAAATACGCGGTCGCCTTCTTCTGTCAGCGCCACACGCGGTTGGCCGCTGATGCCTTCTGCTGTCCGCGAAAGGCCGAACCCGATTCCTTCTTGCCCGAGCGCATATTTGATGTGCGCCGCTTTGTCGTCCGTTGCAAATATCCCGATATAGGCGGCCTCTTCCGCTCCGTTTTTCCGGGCATTGACCGCCACATTGACGCAATTCCCGCCCGGGTAGTATTTCTCCTGATCCAAATAGCAATCCACCACATTATCTCCAACCGCAATCAACTTCATTCTCTTTTCCCCCTCTTATCCTTTCACAGATCCTTCCGACAGCCCTCTGACCAAATAGCGCTGCAGGAACACCAGCAGAATCACCATCGGAATCGTTGCGATGACCATGCCGGCAAGCAGCACGCCCCAGTCGGTCCGCAGCGCATCCCTGAAGTTCATCAGGCCGGACGGAATGGTCTTCAACGCATCTGAATCAATAAACACCGTTGCAAACATAAATTCGTTCCAGGCAAAGTATGCCGTCAGTACAATCGTCGTGACAATGATCGGAATCGACAGCGGCAGATAGATGCGGGCATAGATGCCGAACTCGCTGCAGCCGTCGATGATCGCCGACTCTTCCAGCTCTTTCGGGATGCTCAGGAAGAACGCACGGATCAAGATAATCGTCAGCGGCAGCCGGTAGGCCACATAGGACAAAATCAGCGCCCAATGGGTGTTGATCAAATCCAGCCAAGTTAACAGCTCAAACAGCGGAATCAGCGCGACCTGCGGGTTCATCATGATGCCGCCGATGGTGAAAATCAGCGCCACGTCGATCCATCTTGATTTATAGCGCGACAGTGTAAACGCTGCCATCGAGCCGATCAGGACGACCAGCACAATGGTGGCCAGTGTGACAAACAAGCTGTTGAAAAAGTAGCCGGAAATCCCCATCGACCAGGCCGTCGCGTAATTCTCGAAATGCCAGACAGATGGCAAGCCCCAGACATTGTTGTAGATTTCATCATAACTTTTTAACGAAGAAACCACCATCCAGAAAAGCGGATACAGGATGATAAAAGCAAACAGCAGCAGCCCAAGGAGAACCATGTTTTTCGTCAGTTTTCCTTGAAGATTGGTTTTCATCGCGGTTTTGGCTCCTTTGGCAGGCCGCTCCTTCTTTGTCTGCTTTTCGCGCTCAAGCACATCCACTTTGAGGTTTTCATTTGTTTTTATCATCCTACTCATCCTTTCCGGTTCCCGAAACCTTGATTTGGATCAGGGCGAAAATTGCGGTTATCACAAAAATCAATGTGGCGACAGCCGATGCATACCCCATATTGTCTTTGAAGAATCCCTGCTGGTACATGTAGACCGACAGCGTCATCGAACTCGTGCCCGGCCCGCCGTTGGTCAGGATATACGGTTCGTTGAAAACGAGCATGGAACCTGTGATGGTGATCAGCATATTGACGAACAAGGCTTCTTTCACCTGAGGGACGGTGATGCTGAAAAACTGGCGGATCTTGCCGGCGCCGTCTATTTCCGAAGCCTCATACAATTCCTTCGGGATCTTCTGGATCGCCACGATGAACAGCATCGTGATAAAGCCGATGCTCTGCCATTGTGACATGGCAATGACGGCATAAATGGAAGTCGTCGCGTTCCCGAGCCATGGAACAGCCAGATTCCCCAGGCCGATCAATTCGAGGAAGCTGTTCAACAAGCCCATTTGGGGATTGTAGATAAAGTTGAAAAGCAGCGCAATGACGGAAATCGAGATCATCACCGGGATGAAATAGATGACCCGCAGCAGCGGAGCGATCCGCCGGAACAGTTTGTCTTCAAGAATAGTGGCAAGGACCAGTGCGAACGCCACCTGGAAGATCACCGAAATGACCGCGTATTTGATGTTGTTGGCTAGGGCCGTCATGATGATTTTATCGCCGAACAATTGTTCAAAGGTGGAAAAACCGATGAATTCCTTTGTCGGGGAAAAGACGCTGAAATCGAAAAAGCTGTTATAGAAGTTTTGGACAAGTGGCATATAAATGAAGATGCCTAGAATCAACAAGCTAGGCAATATGAACAGGACTGGGACAATGCGGTTTCTTCTGGCGATCATACTTGCACCTTCTTTCATTTTAATAAGTCCTAATATTCAAGTGAACATTAGGACTTATCCAGTTCTGCACTGCTGTTATTTCTGATTTTGTGCTTCTTGCTGCGCTTCTTTCAGGATGTCTTCAGGTGTGGTCTGCCCGGTTGCCAAGCTTTGTCCGCCGCGCATGAACACATCCGCTACGTTAATGTTGACTGCATTGTCGAACCAAGGAGCTGTCGAAGAAGCATTGGTGATCAGCTCGTAGGCTTCCAGGCTCGTCGGGTTGACGTTGTCTGCAGTGACCGCCCCTTCAACGGCGTTCAGCTGGCCGTCCGTTTTCGTGAAATCGGCCGCCGTTTCTTCCGACGTCAGGAATTTCAGGAAATCGATCGTTTCTTCCGGTGCGTTTTTGCTGACCATCCACCCTTCAGGTGCGCCTGTCAATGCAGTCGGGTCGCCTTTCGCGCCTTCAACTTCCGGGAAGTCGAAGAATCCGAATTCCACTTCTCCCGCTTCTTCAACCATCTTGATTTCTGCGAACTGCATGTACAGCACCGGAACTTCACCGGCTGCGAACATATTGCGCGCCGCTTCGTGATCGATCGCAGTGGAAACATCGCCCATATAGCCCGTCAGCTCTTCGAAGATCTCAAGCCCCTGGATATAGCCTGGGTCTGTAAATTCAGCCGTTTCGGCATTATAATCCTTGTCGAGTACTGCCGGATCCACTACGCGTTCGAAGATGGTTCCCAGGTAATGCGAGATGGCCCAAGTGTTCGTCAAGCCTTCCACAAGCGGCTCTTTGTAGCCGGCATCCTGCAGCTTGTCGAGTGCCGCAGTCAGCTCATCGTAGGTTTTCGGCACTTCGATGTTGTTTTCCTCAAAGATCGCTTTGTTGTAGAAGAACGCTTTGCCGTCTACAGTGAACGGGATGCCGTAGGTCGTGTCATCGAACGTGAAGCCGCCGAACTGGGAGTCGATGATTTTCGACGACCATTCCTCGTCTTCCTTGATGACGTCATTCAACGGCATGATGCGTTCGGATGAAACCAGGTTCTCAGCGAACGAATCGGACCAGGCTGTGAAGATGTCCGGCAATTTATCGCTTGAAACCAGGACGCGGATCTTTTCTTTGTAAGCATCGTTCAGGACATAATCCACGTTGATGTGGACATCCGGATTCTGCTCCATGTATTCCTTGATTTTTTCATCATAGAACGATTTTCTCGGTTCGTTCGGCCATCTGTGGAAAAAGTCGATCTCCGTTTTTCCATCCGCGCTGGCGTTTTTTTCCTCACCTGAATTGCATGCACCCAGAAACGCTGAAAGCAGAAGCAACAAAATCGAAAAAAGCAGTGTTTTCTTCATTTCGTATCCCCTTTCTCGTGAACCCCGGTTTTATTTTTAGTAATCCATTTTCCACATGTATCTTCTGACGGACAGCGGATGGCCCGTATGCTCTGCCAGTGCATCTGCGTATAAGCGCATAACCGACCCAGCCAGCGCCGGCCCGAAGTATTCTTTCAAATCTTCATCGATCCCATCATAATCCAATGTTTCGATATCGACTACCTCCACTTTATCGCTGAATTTCTGGACGAAATCCAATGCCCGTTCATCCAGTGGACGGCTCGGTCCGTCTCCTTTGATGACCAAAAACGGCACATCGTAATCGGTGATTTCAAACGGTCCGTGGAAAAACTCGCCGGAATGGATGGCGTTGGAGTGGATCCACAGCATCTCCATCAACAGGCAGCTTGTGAACGAGTAGGCGTGGTGGATGTAAGCGCCGCTCGCCATCGTGTAGATGATTTTTTCGCGCTTGTTCTTTTTGCCGAATTCGTTTGCCGCATCCGCAAATTGTTCGATGTTCTTCCCAATCAATTCACCGACGTTCGGCAGCTGGCGGATGACGCGCTTGAATTTTTCGTTCGGCGCGAGCACGTTCAGCACTTCAAACAACAGCGTGTAGAAAATCCCGACTTCGCCGTCAATGGCATCCGATCCGTCTTTGTAATTGTAATGGATGGTGTATTCGGCCGCCTGGCAAAGCGGCGACTCCGCTTCCATCGAGATCGCTACCGTCAAGGCACCTTTTTCGCGGGCAAAGCTTGCCGCATTCACCGTTTCAGGCGTCGTGCCGGAATGGGAGCGCAGGATGACCAGCGTGTTTTCGCCGACGCCTTTCGGGTTGCGATGGATAAATTCATTTGCCGTGTAGACAAAGCTTGGCACGTCCGTTTCTTTGCTGATGAAATACTCGCCGAATGACAGCGAAGCCATCGATCCGCCGCATGCCACAAAGTAGACGTTCTTGATTTCCTTCGCCTTCACCGCTTCCGCCACCGCAGAAATCTGGGCAATGTGTTCGGGTTTCATGTTCACTTCCTGTACTTCATTGACGATTCCGCCTACCGCTTCTTCAACCCATGTGCCTTGATCCTGTTTCATTTCAACACCTCCAAAATTTATAACGTCATATGACGTTATATTAATTAGTATTATATGTTGTAGTATTTTAAATAGTCAATATAGTTTGACAACTTAATTTTATTTATTTTTTCAATACGTTTTCAGGATAGAATCTTTCCATATCTAATCCCTTCCACTGCCCATTTTTTTGAAATACAACTCTATATTGCAAAAGAGTTGCCGCACAAGAAAAAAACTCATTTATGTAAATAAAGAACGAAATTGCGCCCAGCGTTCAATGAAAGGCATAGAAAAAAGACCACATTTTTAAGATGTGGTCTTTTCATGTCGTTCCATTATTCATTGACGTACTCCGTTACTCTACAGCGCCTTCCCAGGACCCCATGCCCTGGTTGACGTTGACGAACTCATAGTCTTCTTGGAGCAGGATGTCGCTCGCCTGTTTCGAGCGGTTGCCCGACTGGCAGATCACGACGTATTGCGCATCTTCCTGCAGGCCATCAAAATCCCCGCTTTGAAGTGCGGTGAGCGGTTTGTTTTCCGCTCCCGGGATATGCCCCTGCTCGAATTCATACGGTTCGCGGACGTCAAGCACGGTATAGCCCGCTTCCTGCCTGGCGGCCACTTCATCGATTCCGATTGTTTCGTAGCCGGCGTCCTGTCCGCATGCCGACAGCAGCAAGACGCCGATGAGCGCCAGCAGCAGGAATAATGGCTTTTTCATCCTTCGACGTCGCCTTCCCAAGCCATCATGCCGCCTTCGACATTGGTCACGTTAAAGCCCTGGTTGTCCAGGAACTGGCACGCGGAGCTGCTGCGTCCGCCGGAACGGCAGCTGATGTAGTATTCTTTCGATTTGTCCAATTCGTTCATTTTGAATTCGACCAAGCCTAACGGAATGTTGACAGCGCCCGGGATTTTCCCGCTTGCCACTTCCGCCGTTTCGCGCACGTCGATGATGTTCACTCGTTTGCCTTGTTCCAATAGTGATTGCAATTCCTGAGTTGTAATAGATTTCATAATGATAATTCCTCCTAATTGGTTTGTTTTTTTACTCCGATTTCATTAAAAGCTCAATCATTTTTTTGACCTTGATCTCGACATCGTCTTCCGGCGCGCCGCTTTCCTGGAGGCAGCTCTCCAGGTTCTCGCTGACGATGACGCCGAGTGCGCGGTCGAGCGCGTGGGTGACGGCGCTGAGCTGTGCGACAACGTCCTCACAGCCGCGGCCGCCTTCGAGCATGCGGACAACACCGGCCAGCTGGCCATCCACGCGGGCGATCCGATGCTTCACCGATTTTGAATACCGCATGCCCCTCACCCCTTAGTTTTTCAGTAGTTCAGCGGCGCGGTTCGGGTCGAACCCGAGCACCCATTGGCCGTTGATGTTCGTCTGCGGGACGCCCATCTGGCCGGTCGCCTGCACGAGGCGGTTGGCCGCAACCGGGTCACGCTGCACGTTCACTTCGGTGTACGCGACATTGTTCTGGTCCAGGAAGTTTTTGATCATGGTGCAATACGGGCAAGTGTTCGTCGTATAAACTGTAACTTGGTTTGCCATATTCGCTTCCTCCTCTAATTTATATGCCCCCTGTGGATAAATAAAATATACCATAGGGGGTATATAGATATCAAGCGAACTGCTTGCGTGAATAAAAAATAATTTTCGGAGGATCCGGATTTCAAGAAACACCGGCTGTCACCAATAAAAACAGGCTGCCCCGCACCCGGAAACTCCGGGCACAAGCAGCCTGCAAGCGATATTTTTCATTGCCATGGAACACGCCAATCTCCCGTCGCTTCACCTCTCCTGCTCTTTCCAGCCGTGCTCCGCCCGTGCCCATCCGCCGATTGCTGCACCCAGCGCGGCTATCGGGCTGTCGAACTCGATGTCCTCCATCACCAGCAGCTGGGTATGCAAGGGCACGAGCAGCTTGGCGAGCATCAGCTCTTCCCGGCGGCGGATATGCTTCTTGGGGCATTTCGCCGACACCGACGCGGCGAATTTCGAGCCTTTCTGCACCACGAACCCTTGCCCGCGGTGAAATCCCCTTGCATCCGCTCCGCGCTTCGATTTCACGAAAAGCAACGGGTGCTCTTGTGGCTGCATCCCCACAAGCAAGCCCGCTTCGAACGGATCGACAACCGCCCCCTCCCCTGTTTCCCTGTCCACCTCTAAAAATTGATACAGCTCCCCGTATCGTTCATGCGGAACCTTCTTGATGAAATAGTCCTTTTCCATCTCTTCACCTTCCTTCCGAGTGATCCGGATGTGCTGGCCGGTCATCTTATAGATAGGGAAAAACGGCGGAAAAGGGGACTCCTTATGTAATTGATGGGTTTGTGGCCGGAAAAGTGCAAAGGTAAAAATAAAAGCCAACGAAAAACGAGCTTGCATCGCTGCAGGCTCGTTTCTTTTGCGCGTTAGCTTCCTTCATTTCTGTGTTGCACCTTCGCCCTCCAGATACGGATCACAGCTGCTCACCATGCCGCTGTCGAACCCGGCCATGAACGCAGCTGCGCGCTCGGACGTCGCTGCTTCCCCCTCGTTTTCGGCTCCGTCAAATTGGCCGGCGCCGGCCAAGGTCTCCATCGTCCGCTCCACAGCACCGGTATCCAGCATGTCACTGCCGTACGCAGACTGTGCCCATATTCCTGTCAGGCATTCTGCGTTCAGCTCCATCCCTCCGGCAGGCACGGGGCTTTCCTGGCCCGCTTCGGCGGGCAGCCAGCCCCATTCGCCTTGGAGTGAATGCGCATAGAGGTGGGCCATCGCAGCCGCTACCGCAAAATCCCCGGCTTTAGCGCCGGCTTCTGGACTCCCGTCCGCTTCCGCTGCGCTTCTCCAAATCTCCATCGCCAACTCGTTCACAAACACGATCAGGTCTTCCTCCGAGCAATAGAAGGCATCGCCGGGACCCGTCTCCCCGGAAGTGGTGCAGCCCGTCGCTTCCGTTTCCCCTTCATACGTCAGGATATAGTCGACGACCGGCATGCTGTAGCCTCCCTGCACCATCATCTCCGCCCACATGCTGTGGACGTCGTTGATCGCGAGCTCCAAAAAACTGGTCATCGCCCCGCTGCTTTCGTCTGCCGTAAACCCGTAGCCCAAGGTTTCACCGGCTCCGGCTGCAGGCGCCTTCGGCAGCTCGACCAATTCCAATTCCGCGCTTTCCTCAACCGCTCCTTCTTCGGCATCTCCATTAGTGGATGCTTCCTGTTCCGGCCCGCATGCGCCCAGTCCTAAAACCAGCCCCACGGCCAAAAGGATATTGCCAGGCAGTTTCCCCACGGTAATTCTCCTTTCCTTCGATTGGCCTTGCCCTGTTCTCCGTCCACTCTCCACCTCCGATGCATACTGTCTTTAGTTCAATAAATGCCCAATACCGCTTGCTGTTTGACTGAAAAACCGCTTCTATGTACCAACACCCATTTTCTTTCCAGTATACCATATTTATCTGATTATTCTGTTAAATTTATTATATTTATTCATACAGCTTAATTTGCTGAATGGATTAGCTCCTATATGGATGCACTCATATGGGAAGGACAAAGGCATCCTTTTTGTTCTTGCTGCCCGGGGCCCCTTCCAGCAGCAGCCAATAGAAAAAGAGCCCGCAGGATTGCGGACTCTCGCTTTATTGAATTTATTCTATCGCCTAAGAGCCTCTGCCATCACTCGAACAACGGCGTGACCGGCTTCTCGTTGTGCACATGCTCAATCGCTTCCGCCAGCAGCGGCGCGACTGACAGGATGGTCAGTTTCGGAATGCGCTTCTCCGGCGCGATGCGGACGGTGTTCGTGACCACCACTTCCGTGACGGCCGACTCCTGGATCCGCTGGATCGCCCCGCCGGACAACACGCCATGCGTGCAGCACGCATAGACGGCTTTCGCGCCCCGCTCCGCCAGAACATCGGCGGCGAGCGCAATCGTGGCGGCCGTATCGATGATGTCGACGATGATGATGACGTTCTTGCCCTGGATGTCCCCGACGATGTTCACCGTTTCCGGCTCGCCCGGGTTCATCCGGCGCTTGTCGATAAAGCCGATCGGCACGTCGAGGTCACTTGCAAGCTTGCGCGCTCTCCCAAGTCCGCCGTTGTCCGGTGCCACGACAATCGCGTCTTCCAGTCCCTTCTCAAGAAAATGCTTCGCCAACACCGTCTCGCCGAGCAGCTGATCCACCGGCATGTCAAAAAAGCCCTGGATCTGCGGCGCGTGGAGATCCATCGTGATGATGCGGGTCGCCCCTGCGGTTTCCAGCATATTCGCCACTAGCTTCGCCGTGATCGGCTCGCGCGAACTCGCTTTCCGGTCCTGGCGCGCATAGCCGTAATACGGGATGACCACGTTGATGGTTTCCGCGGATGCCCGCTTCAGCGCATCGATCATGATCAGGAGCTCCATAACATGCTCATTTCCCGGCTGGCTTGTCGACTGGACCAGGTAGACCTCCGTCCCGCGCACGCTTTCTTCCAGGTTGATCTGGACTTCCCCGTCGCTGAAGCGATTGATGGAGCTTTTGCCCAGCTCGCAGCCGAGCAGGTCGGCGATTTCCTTCGCCAGTTCCGGATTTGAATTCAAGGTGAAGAGTTTGAAGTTCTTTCTTAATTGATATGGCAATTGATGGTCCCCCTCCGCAAAATATATTGTAAAACTTTTAAAATGTTGATTTCATGAAGGTGAATGGACTGCTTTGCAACTGCAGCAGCTGCTTTTATGATACCTGTTTCGCAGGGCTTTCGCCAACTCCTGGCCGGCCCGTATTTCCCTTTAGGCACAGAGCCGCGGTAATCCTGTAAAACCGCTTCGGACATATAGCCATTAATAGTTCCATAGGAATTGGACTAAAGTCTTTAAAAAGCAGTACAATAAGGAAAATCATCTGAAAAAGGCAAACTTATCCGAAAGGTAAGGACGCAAAGCCATGAGCCTGCCCACTGATCACCAGTGCACGGTCGTCAGGCTGCCAGGCACCCATTCTGCGGGCCCCGGCTGACAGAATGGAGGAACAGAAAAAATGCTGAAAAAAGCGGTGGTGATGGTCATGGCAATATGTTCATTGATGGCCCTCGGCAATCCGGGGCAAGTGCAGGCAAGCGAAGCGCCCCAATCCGTCCGGGCGACTTGGCTGTGGAACCCCTGGATGTTCGTGAATGACGAAGCAGGCACATTGGCATTCATTGAAAGCAAAGGACTGAATAAAGTCTATGTCCAAATCGACCGGGACATCCCCCTGTCAGCCTACGGCAGTTTCATCGGGAAAGCGAAAGCGGCGGGCATCGGCGTGTATGCGCTGGACGGGGCCCCTTCGTGGGTTGCGCCGAAAGGCGATATCAACCTGGACCGGTTCCTCGCCTGGGTGGCGGATTACCAAGGCAAGTCAGCGGAAAACGCCCGGTTTGCGGGTGTCCATTTGGACGTCGAGCCTTATCTGTACAGCGGCTGGAATACCAACCGCGCCGCCACCGTGAAATCGTTCCAGGCGCTCCTCAAAAAAGCCCAGACCGGCACGGCAAAATTCGCGCTTCCCCTGGAAGCCGATATGCCGTTCTGGTTTGACGAGATCCCTTATAAAAACACTTACGGCAGCGGCCTTCTCGCAGAGTGGGTCATCGCCAATACGGCAGGCGTCGCGATCATGGCGTACCGAGATTCCGCGCCGATGATCATCGACATCGTCAAAAACGAAATGGCCATGGCCGAGCGCCTTGGCAAAAGCGTCATCGTCGGCGTTGAAACCGGTGTGACCGATGAAGGCAGCATCATCACATTTGCCGAAGAAGGCGAAGCGTTCATGAATCAGGAACTGGCGGCCGTCGCTGCCCATTATGCAGGCAACCCGGCTTACAGAGGAATCGCCGTCCACCATGTCGGCAGCTGGATGACGCTGCAGCCTTAACCCCCAAGACCCGCTGATGCAGGCCATCAGCGGGTCTTTTTCTGTGGGAATCCGTGCCCGCCAATCGGGCGCAATAAAAAACTTTCTATATATGCATGTCTTTACAAATTATGGTTTACAAATATCCCTTGTTAGGAACCTATATAGTATAATAGCAATCATCCAGAAATTCTCATTAAAGAAGGTGAACCCAGATGTCCCCAGTCAATTACAAAGCAATGCTTGCCAGCCGGATGAAGCAGGACTTCGCCCAATGGGAAGCGCAGCAGCACGTCCAGGAACGGGAAGTCTACCGTTTTTTACATACAATGAAAGGCACCGCGGGCACAATCGGGCTTACGGAACTGTCCGAGTATTGCGCTGCGCAGATGGCCTACTACCAAGAAGACAGCACGGCGCTGCTGCCCCTCCAGTCCTTGGAACGCTTCATGGCAGCGCTCACGGCCTTTTTCGCTTCGGAAGAGTCCGCTCCTGCAGCACCCGCGAATTCTACCGAGACCGCCCCTGCCAAAAAATCATTTGTCCTCGTCATCGATCCGGACGTCGAGTTCGCCGCTTCCGTCAAGGAAAGCCTGGAAGGCCAGGGCATTCCGGTCGTCATCGCCCTCGACGGCAAAAAAGGGATGGAATTTTTCTACACCCTCCAGCCCCAGATGGTCCTATTGGACCGGCACTTGCCGGATGCCGACGGATTCGACCTGGTCGCACGGATCCACGAAGCGGCCAAAAGCCGTTTCCTGCCCATTGCCGTCATCAGTGCGGATGACCGGATCGACAACCAGATCCGCGCGATGGAGCTCGGCGCCACCGATTTTCTTGCGAAGCCCCTGAACATGCCCGTTTTCGTCCCGTACGTCAAGAACCGCCTGCGGAACCAGGAAGCGATCGCGCAAGGGACGTTTTACGATGAACTGACAGGCGCCGGGAACCGGAAGTACTTCAATGAAGTGCTGCTGCAGACGATGACGCTGTCGAAGCGGACCCGGTCCGCCTTCACGCTCGTCCTGCTGGATCTGGACCATTTCAAGAAAGTGAACGACCAGTACGGCCACCCTGCCGGGGATAGCGTACTGCGCGCCTTCAGCCGGCTCCTGTTGGACATGAAACGGGAGTCGGACAGTTTCTTCCGGTACGGCGGCGAGGAATTCGCTTTGATCCTTCCGGATACCAAAGCGCAGGCTGCCGCTGCGCTCGTCGAACGGATCCGTTCCGCCTTTGCGGAAACCGATTTTTCCGCCGCCCCGCCTGAGCCGTTTCACGTCACATTTTCAGCGGGCATCAGTGAATACCGGCCCAATCAGGATTCGCTCGTGAGCACGGCAGAGCAGGCTCTGTACCTGGCGAAGAAAAACGGGCGCAGCCAGACGGCCGTCTACGAACCGGTGGACGGCGAGTTCAGGCGCCGCCTCAATATCATCATCGTCGACGACGACGCCCTCGTCCGCCGGCTCGTGGCCAAGCAGTTCTCGGCCTGGAAGCCGGAGGAGTTCGAACTGCGCATCGAGGAGCACGTCGACGGCGCCAGTTTCGTGGAGTCGCCGTGGTACAAGCCGGAGGAGAACTACATGATCCTGCTGGATGGCGTGATGCCGAAAATGGACGGTCTCGAAGTGCTGAATCACGTGCGCAGCCGGTATCCCCATGAAAACATCGTCGTCTCGATGCTCACTTCCCGCAACAACGAATCCGACATCGTGCTGGCGTTGAAAAGCGGTGCAGATGATTATATCGTCAAACCATTCTACGCGCAGGAAGTTGTCGCCCGCGTCCAGCGGCTGACCATGAGGATGTTCAATTGACGATGGCATTCTTTTGGATCCTCAGTGTCTCCCTGCTCCTTGGCCAGCTCGCCCTCCTGCTCGCCTTAGCCTGGCGCAAGAAAAAGATGGCGGCGAAAGAGCAGGAAATCACCCAGCAATACGATGCATTGACCGATGCGTTCAGTTCCTACATGATGGACCCTGCCGACGACAGGTTCCTCCGGGAGATCCGCACCGCGCCGCATCACATCACCGTCCTTGAACGGCTCTTGAACGGCTATGTCTCCGTGACAAAAGGCGGCGTCACGTCTCCGCTCGTCGCCAAGCTGTCGGAGGAATTCCTGGCATCCCGCTACGCGAAGCAGCTCACGCAAAGCAACTGGGCGATTCGGATGAACACACTGTATTTTATCGAGGATTTCCATATGGAGTCCCTTGCGCCCCTGCTGAAAGAGAAGCTCGGCAAGAGCACCCGGCTGGACCAGGAGGCGCAGCAGCTGATCCGGACGCTCGCGTCCCTGAATGAGCCGGACGCCCTTTCGGCGCTCGCAGCGCATCCCGAAGCGCCGGTGCGCCTCTACATCGACGTCTTCAAACGGCTCGCAGAACACACCCGGACCGAAGCGCTCGATGCCGCCCTGCGGAATGAAACCGAAAACAGCGCCATGAAGCACGCCGCCATCTCCTATATCGGCATGGCGGGCTTGATCGCGTTCCTCCCCCGCATCGAGGACGAGCTCAAGGCGGAGGACGGCGAGGTGCGCATCCAGGCGCTGAAGGCCATCCATCACCTGCAATACCTGAGCGACCCGGATTTATTGCTGCCGTTCTTCGAATCAGCGTCGTGGCAGGAGCGGATGTTCGCTTCCCGGATCGCCGGGAAGCTGCAGCTGTCCCGCTCTAAAGAAGTGCTCAGCGGGCTGCTCGGCGACCCCGTTTGGTGGGTCCGCTATTCAGCGGCCGAAGCGCTCGTGCAGTTTGCGGATGGGGATATCCTGCTTTCCCATCTTTCCGCCAATCACCCCGACCGCTACGCCCGGGATATGGCAGCGCAGTGGAAATCGTCCCTTTTAGGAAGTGAAACGTAATGCAAAGTTTTTTTGAGTTTTTGGCTTATGCGATCATCGCTTATATGCTGTTCTCCAGTTTGAGCTATCTGGGCCTTTTCCTTTTGGCCTTCCGGAAAGTGAAGCGGGAGGACAAGCTCGACCGGCGGGAGTCCACAGAAGACTTCCTGCGGAACCAGAATACGTACCCCGTGTCGATCCTGGTCCCCGCCTATAACGAAGAAGTCGGCGTCGTCAGCACCGTCCGCTCCCTGCTGGCGCTCGAATACCCGGAAAAAGAGATCATCGTCATCGACGACGGCTCAAAAGACGAGACGTCCGCCCGCATGATTGCGGAGTTCGCGATGAAACCGATTCCGTTCGCGGTGCGCACGCACATCGAAACAGCGCCGATCGAAGCGATCTACCAATCCACCATCTTCCCGTACATCCGCCTGATCAAAAAAGCGAATGGCGGGAAAGCGGACGCACTGAACGCGGGCGTCAACTTGTCTTCGTACCCGTATTTCTGCGCCATCGACGGCGACTCGATCCTCGAAAATGACGGGCTCCTCAAAACGATGAAGCCGATCATCGAATCGGATGGCCAGATCATCGTCACCGGCGGCTCGGTGCGGATTGCCAACGGCTCCACCATTTCCCGGAGCAAAGTCGAAGTGATCGACCTGCCGAGGCATCCGGTCGTGCTGATGCAGATCGTCGAGTATTTCCGCGCGTTCCTGATCGGCCGGCTCGCACTCAGCCACCTGAACATCCTGCTCATCGTGTCCGGCGCGTTCGGCGTCTTCAACAAGCAGCGCGTGATCCAGGCCGGCGGCTACAATAAAAACACCGTCGGCGAAGACATGGAACTCGTCGTCCGGCTGCACCGGCTGCTCCGGGAGGAAAAGTCCAAGCAGCGGATCGAATACATCCCCGATCCCGTCTGCTGGACCGAAGCCCCGGAATCGCTCGAAGTCCTGCGGGCGCAGCGTATCCGCTGGCAGCGCGGTCTGTTCGAGACCATGTGGTCGCACCGGAAGATGATGCTGAATCCGAAATACGGCTCCATCGGCCTGCTGTCCATGCCGTACTTCCTGTTTGTCGAACTGCTCGGTGCTGTGTTCGAGTTTGTCGGGTATTTCATCATTTTCGGCGGCCTTTTCTTCTCGCTCGTCAATACGGATACAACCATCGTCCTCTTCATGGTGACGATCTTCTACGGCTCGCTCATTTCTGCGCTGGCCGTCCTCTTGGAGGAATTGACGCTCCATAAATACCCGAAAGTCTCGCATCTCGCACGCCTGTATTTCTGGGCGCTGACCGAAGCCTTCTGGTACCGGCCGCTCATGGTTGTCTGGCGGGTCCAAGGAATCTTCGCAGCGTTCCGCAAAAAAGCCCATTGGGGCGACATGAAGCGCAAAGGGATTTCTACTTAGTTTTAGGAGGCAGACACACATGAAAAAAATATTGGTGGCAGACGATGAAGATATCCTGCGCATCCTGATTGCCGATACGCTTGAAGACGACTTCGCGGTCGAAGAAGCGGAAGACGGCAAAGAGGCGCTCCAGAAAATCAGGGACAATGACTACGACCTGATCCTCCTCGATTACATGATGCCGTACATGACCGGCCTCGAAGTGCTCGAAGAAGCCCGGAAAGAAGGAAACGACACCCGGGTGCTGATGCTCACCGCAAAAGCACAGGACGCCGACCGTGAACAGGCGATCCAAAAAGGCGCGGACTTCTTCATGTCCAAGCCGTTCAGTCCGATGGAACTCCTCGAACTCGTCGAGAAAATATTGGCATCCTAAAAAAACGAACAGACCCAGTGCGGGTCTGTTCGTTTTTTCGGTTGTAGAGAAATATAAAATATTTTTTTGATAAACCAATATTCCGCAAAACAGCTTCGCTTGCCGCGGGCTCGCGTCTAAGCCTCCTCAGTCGCTACGCTCCCTGCGGGGTCTCAGCCGTCTCGCTTTCTCGCAGGCGTCTCCGCTGTTTTGCTTCATATCTTAGATAGTACTGCTAACTGGGTGAAATTATCAGTTTCAATGAACGATACCAGCGCCGGCGCGTCCAAGGGCTGGGCGAAGCGATGAGACGAGCGGTCTTCTCGGCTCATGGCGAAAGCCATGCCCAAAGCGCCGAAGCGGTATATTGACATTCACTTTTTGATTCAATTTCTATTAAATTTCACCTTCAGCTGCAGACAAAACCGTGCAGCGTGTATGAAGATTTATTCCCCCGGCTCACTCCCCAAGTCTGCCTGCCAGCGATTCTTTCTCCGGGTAGAAAATGACGCCCTCCTGGTGCTGGCCGTCCATCAAGTCCTTCATTACTTTCGATAAATCGACTGGTGCGTAAGGCTTTGTCAGGTAATGGCTGATCTTCGTTATTTGCTGCACGTCCGCTTCCGGGTCCAGCGCGGATGAAATGACGATCGGGATATCTTTCGTTCCCTCGTCTTTTTTCATCATGTCGACCAGATCCCAGCCGCTCAATTCCTCGCCGAGCAGGATATCGACTACGGCCCCGACGAGCGGGGTGCGTTTCGCCTCTTTGAACGCTTCTTCCGGATTCGTGTGGTAGATCACCTTGAAGCCATTTTGCTTCAGCTCCTCCGACAGCAAGAGCGCGAGGCTCATATCGTCTTCGACGATCATCACCGGCGGATTCCCTTCGGCGCCTTCCTGTGCGGCGTATTCGGCTGTTTCAGAAAGCAGCGGCAATTCGAAATGGATCGACGTACCAAGCCCTTCCTGCGACTCGATCCAGACCTTCCCGTCGTGCTTCTCGATGATTTCCCGGCAGATCGCCAGGCCCAGTCCGGTCCCGCCGATTTTCCGGCGCGAGCTGTTGTCGATGCGCTGGAATTTGGAGAACAGTTTCGGGATATCCTCAGCCGGAATGCCGATCCCTTCATCTTGGATCGACACCTGCAGGTTCTTGAAGTCGTTTTTCAAGGAAATCGTCACATTCCCGCCCTGCGGCGAGAACTTGATGGCGTTGCCGATCAGGTTCGTCAAGACCTGCGCCAGGCGCTCGCGGTCCCCTTCGACGATGACATCGGAAGCGTCGTCGATAAAGACAATCGGGTGCTGGGTCTGCGTCCGGAACTTCTCAGCCGTCTCGACGACCAGTTCGCTCATCGACAGCCTGCCCATACGGTAGACCTGGCTGCCGGATTCCATGCGCTGCAGGTCCAAAAAGTCGTTGATCAGATTGGTCAGGCGTTTCGCTTCTTTGTAGATTGTCTTCAAATAGCGCTCCTGTTTTTCCGGTTTCAGCTGCTTGTTCAAGAGCAGCTCGGTGAAGCCGAGCACACTCGACAGCGGCGTCCGCAGCTCATGGCTTACGGTGCTGACCAGCTCGGACTTCATCTTATCCACTTCGTGCTCCTGCGTCACGTCCCGGTGCACGAAAATCGTCCCCGTCTTCTCTTTGTCCACCACGACCGACGTGCTGTAGACGTCAATGACGCGTTCGTACGGTTCTTTGATGGTGTACTGGAATGTATTCGACGCCAGCTCCTGTTCATCGATGCTTTGGCGCAGGAATTCCATCATCGCCTCGGGCTCGGCCGTCTGCAGCGCCATGGACTGGATCCAGACTTCCTGATCGACCCGTGCATCGAGCGGCAGGCCGCCGCAATCGAGCATCGTGCCCATCGTCTCGTTATGCTGCATCATCTGGCCGTTCTTCGCGATGAACTGGATGCCCTCGTTGATGTTGTTGATAATGCGTTCGTTCAGCGTCCGCTCATGGACCGCGGCATCGTAGAGCTGGATGCGGTCGATCGCCAGGCGAATCTGGTTCAAGAGCCCGCTGATGTCCATCTCTTCCTCTTTCGAGAACCCCCGGCCGACCCGCGACAGGCCGATCAGCGCGATGCTTTCCTGTCCTTCATTCTTAGTGGCGGCATACAGGTCGTAGATGTAGACCGTCCCTGCCGCCAGGCCTTTTTCGTGCAACGCTTCCCGCTTCATCGTGAACGATTCACGGCCCTTCAGCCGCTCCTCGAGGTACGGGATGCGCTCTTGCTGGAACTGGCTGAACATGGCTGCCGTGAAGGCTTCCAGCGCGAATTCGCCGGATTTCGGCAGCCACATCACCCCGCTGTCAATGTCATACGTCTCCTTGAAATACTGGAGCGTCGCATTGGCTAATCGTTGCTTGTCGAGCGTAAAGGACAGGATATGGTTCAGATCGTTGAAGCGGATGAGCCGGTCCTTCGTCTTCCCGGTTTCTTCGAGCGATTCCTCCAGCCGGGCCTGCTTTTCCTGCAGCTCGTCCTTGTTCAATAAGAGCGCCTGGTTCTGCGCCGTCAGCTCTTCCTGGTTCCCCTGGATCGTCCGGATCATGTTGTGGAACGTCATCGACAGCACGCCCAGCTCGTCCGTCCGCTCAAGCGGCTTGTAGGCGACTTCCCCGCCGTCGACAAAGCCCTCGATCGATGTCCGCATGCCCTCGAGCGGCTTCACGATATCGTTCAGCGCCCGCAGGATAATCAGGCCGATCACGAGGAACAGAAGCAGGAACAGCAGCGTCAGCACAAAGGCGAAATTCTCCGCGTCGGCCAGAATAGCCTCGTTCAATTGCCGCAATTCCTGTTCGGAGCTTGTCTCGTACTCATCGGCAAAGGCGACGAATTCGTTCACCGCCGTGTTGGTGCCGTCGCGCGAGAGCCTCCGCAGGAGTTCATAATCCTCCGCGCGGACCGCCGCAGTCGAATTCGGCAGGACTTCGCTTTCGTACGTCTCAAGAAACGCGCTCAGATCCGCAATCGGCTCGCGTTCCGCCGAGGTCAAGGACAGCCTGTCCATCTCTGCAATCGAGCCCTTCAACTTATCAAGCTCCGCATAGGCAAGCCCCAGCTCCCGCTCATTCTGGAACGAATAAAAGCCCCGGATCCGGAAAAACAGCTGATTCAGCGAGCCCGAAAGCTCCTTCAGCGTTTCCTGCTTCTCCGTCAGCTCGGCGTATTTGGCCGTCTGCGCCTCTTGCTGCTTGTTCATGTAAAAATAAATGCCCGCGATCAATAATGAACAAACGAGCAGCGAAGAAATGGTCAATCTCAAATATTTATGCCGGATCCCTTTTTCGCTTGAATTGCGCATGCACGTGCCTCCTGGAGTTTGTTGTTCCCGCTTTTCTGCAGCGGGAAGCGTAATAAATCTATCTTAATTCATTTTCCATAAATATGCTTTTTTATTTTTCATAATAAATGATAATTCCATGAAGAGAATGAAGAAAGACATGTTAGGAGGCGCGAAAATTTCCAATAAAAAACACCGATTCGTCCTGAACCGGTGTTTCTCTACATTCAATTCCTTATCTTCTTCCCCGCTGTTTCCCTCGGCATCTTCAAGACGACCAATAGATTTTATGCTCATCCTCACGCAGCTGCTTCAACCCCGCTTTTTGCAGCACGCGGATCGAAGCCCCATTTCCCTGAGAACAAGAAGCTGTCACCTTTCGGACGCCCGGCTGATCCAGCCCCCATTGGACCATTGCGGCGGCCGCTTCTGTTGCATAGCCATTGCCCTGGAAACGCGGGAGAACGCTGTAGCCCAGATTGATTTCGCCTTTGTCGTTCGGTCCGCCTTTATAGCCGATGTCGCCAATGACCATTTGGGTCTCTTTGTGGATAATCAGCCCTTCCCATACGTTCTCTTCCGGCTGTTGGGTAAACCGCTCAATTTTGTATGGAAATAACTGCTTGTAGACATCCATTGGATATTCAGGTGGCACTTGGTAAGGCACTATCTTGGCTAGCTGTTCCGGCCCTTCCAGCAGCGACTTGATCATTTCGAGTTCGAAGGTGATGATCTTTAATCTGTCGGTTGTGGCTTGCGGCATTTCTTCTTCTCCGTTCAATGATATTTGGTTATTCACTCCATTCACTATAGAGAACGTCATTTATTGCTGTCTATTTTCAAAGCCATTTATAATTTCTTCATTTTATAATGTACGAATTTCAACGGTTGTTCTTTATTAATTCTGGCAGAACTGTAAGGTAAGGAACATCGCTTCCAGACTCTATGTCACTTAAATCCAATAAATTATCAGCTGATACTCCAGGATTTCCAAAAGTGCCATTTATGTTGGAAACCACATATTTGGATCCATCAAAATTAACATCGACCGCCGCGTCGGCAATGACGCCAAAAGAATTCTCTAATATGAGCGAATCTACATGCCATGTTTTTTCATCCTTTGCGCTCCAAGTACCCCATGATTTTACTGTCATAAAATAGTTATCAACATTGCCTGATGTATCTGCATAGCTATGGAATTTCGAAGTATCATATGTGTTTCCATCTTCTTCAAATACGTCTACTGCATAGCCGTTAGTTATGGCGACGACTGCAGACCGTTTCGCATTTTCAACAGGGAAAATAGCTTCAAGTACCGCTTCACCATCGGTTTCTTTTTGAGGCACTTCTTTTTTAGGTTCTTCTTTTTTGGGTTCTTCATCTTTTTTAGGTTCTTCTTTTTCACTTGCAGGAGTTGGCTCAGGCTTTTCTTCTTCCGAAGGAAAAGTATGATAAGTAATGACTACTTTTACGTTATCAGCATACCAATCATCTGCAGAATATTCCTTGTCGCCATCTACAGAAACAGCTTCAACTTCGCCATCTTTGGTCAACCAGCCTGTTATAAGATCTTCCAACTTTTCTATTTCAACATTTTTGAATCCTGCTTCCTTAAATTCATCAACAACATCTTGATAATCTTTGCCTTGTTGAATACTCGACCCTGATGGTGTTTTTGCTTCACCTTCATGTTTATTTGAATTTCCAGTACAGCTCACCAAGGTAATGACGAGAAGAAGAATACTCGCAGCCACAATAATAATCATTCTTTTCATTTCGTTTCTCCTCACTGAATAGCCTGCGATTAATCTGTTGGTAAAATAAATACTGATACTCCATGTATATCCTTGTAATTACTCTATGAGCAAAGGAATATTATTCAACTGCTCAACAATTTGTGCCCATTCCGCTCCTAAATCCAATGTCTTTACAACAATTCTATTACCGTCAATTTGGTACTCATTATCAGGAGTGATTTCCTCATCTGTCTTGGCGTATAAGATCAGTCCACTTACATTTCCCGTACTAAATTTGTCTTTGTTTTTAACATAAGTGTACATTTGATATAAATTACTGGAAATAAGTGTTTTGCTGTTGAATAGGGTATGGGTCTGCATAGTGTTTCCATAATATTTGGCATCAATAATCAACGTTTTACTTCCCTTTGAAAGAGTAATATCCGTCTTCATGGCTGGAAGAAACTCTTTAATGCCGTTATCGACATTCCACTCAATAAATGAAGCGCTGGCAGAAAGCTCTGGATGTTCTTTTCTGAAATAACTCAACAGAAACTTTTCATATAAACGGTGCATCTGTTGGTCATCCAAAAACTGCTTCATCCTGTGCTCGCCGCTTTCTGTAGTCAATAGAAGCCCTTTAAGGATCATCTGGCACATATTCATAAGCAACTTATAAGTAGCGTTGTTCCGATGATAGGATAATGCACTCCAGTTAATTGACTGCGGTTCGATCTCTTCAACATTCTCAAAGAATAAACTCAGCTTTCTTAGCTCTTTGCGGTTGCTTGTTTTTACTTCTCCGTTGCGAATGAGAAGCTTCATTGTGGTCTTAATGATCTGGTTCATTAAAATATTTTCCGAAAAATTATCAAAGTGACAGACCATGCTTTTTCTCAGCAACGTACTTTGCTTAACGGAATTGGTTACATCGATTTTCCCGCGCAAACTTCCGGTCACTTCTGTATATTCGATGTAGTCCTTATGAAGTCCGCGTTTGCATTGGTTAGTGACACCTTGTATCAGAATGGCAGCCATCAAATCATGAATATTTTTAAATTCTTCGCCTTGTATACTTTTATAGCCATCTTCGTTCAAAATCCGGTAAGCATAGGAAAGCATATGATAGACGTTTTTCAGCCTAATCACGGACGGAGCTCCGAAGTTTGCTGTTCCAATATTCCATCTGTGAAGGTTCATCAAACCAATACTCATTGATCAGCGGAATCAATTCGTACTCTACAATTTCGGATAACCAATTATCGTCTATGTCGAGCCGGGTGGAAAAATAACTATGGCCGATGCGGAAGCCGTTGCCTAAGGATGTGTCTTCTGCAATTGCATTGTTCATCACGGACACAGTCTCGATCAATTTATCGAACTTCTCATTTCCTATGCTTTCCTGATACTCCTTGAACCCTTCGCTATGAAAAGCAGGCTCGAATTCAAAAAAGGCAAAGCGCCGGCGCAGGGCATAATCGATCATCGCCAGACTGCGGTCAGCCGTGTTCATCATGCCGATAATATAGACATTTTCCGGAACAGAAAATTGCTCATCCGAATAAAGCAGACGCAATTTCTTCCCCCTTTTGTCATCTTCAATCAGCATCAGCAGCTCTCCGAATATTTTGCTCAGATTCCCCCTGTTGATCTCGTCAATAATAAAGAAATATGGCCGGTCATCCGGTTCCGCTTTCTTGCAGAATTCATAGAATGGACCTTTGGATAAAGAAAAGCCGTTGTCATCCGGACGATATCCCATTATAAAGTCCTCATAGCTGTAACTTTGGTGGAACTGGACCACCTGTACACGGCTCTTGTCTTTCTTGCCCATCAGGGAATAAGCCAGCCTTTCAGCAGTATAAGTTTTCCCAACGCCCGGAGCGCCAAGTAGAATTATATTTTTCTTTCTGATCAGCAGATTTTTCAAAGTATGATATTTTTCTTTACTCATATAAACTTCTGATAGAAAATCTTCTTCACGGTAATTTTCATAATGGGATTCATTTTCTTCCGACTCAAGCGGCGTATCCGCTGTCCCTTCGAAAGCAGCTTCCAGCTTTGCACAATAATCGGTATAAGGCGTAATATCCGTGAGGGTCTTTAAGACAATTTGTCCTTCATGATTCCAGTCGACTTTATGAGTCCAGTCGACATTCCGAAGGTTATTATATTCTGCTCGTGACTCATCAAAATAATAATCAGAACCTACTACTCCGCGCCCGATAATTTTTTTGAGCCCTTTCTTCACAAAGACAACATCACCGATTTCGATTTCATTGGCAAATTGCCAAGTAGCATGGCCTGCATTCATATAGGAAAGATCTTCTTCATAAACCTGTCTCATTTTTTCCTTGATTGCATTTTTAGTGGGGAATTGCTTTAAATCTCCAATTTCTTCCCAACCGATCCCCATGATTCCCTTTTGATGAAACTCTTCCCAAAAGCGAGACCCTTCTCCTGGGGCATACATCCAGTATCGTTTTTTGTCTTTCACTTGAATATCTATTGGTGTAGAAGCAGGAATATGTTCATAGCTTCCATCGATAATACTTTGAATAACTGCACTCTCTTCTTTCGTAACCTGAAAATTAGTGGCATCCGGATCAGTCAAAACTTGCATATTTTTAGTCCTCTCATCGGCAAGCAGAAGCGTTCTCTCAACAATAGAATCTGTAAGCCTCTGTTCAATCTGAATATCTGCCGCAAAAAAAGGGTTACTGTTCAGTTCTTCACTTCGGCTGTGCACCTCTTGTTCGGAAGGCTCTCTAATCTCAGGGTTGGAGCTAACATAGCCGCAAGCAACAATTCCGCCACTTGAGCCGGAGAGCCAAATATATGCTCTATCTCCTTCTTTGATTTGTTTTTGATATTGATTAACTGTCAAAGTAACTTTATCGTGATCATTAATTGCGCTGACAACATCATAAAAATTGGGATACCCTTGAAATATCCATGTTGAAGACTCTTCTCGTTCCTTTAGATATTTTAAATACAGAGCCATGGAAGCAGAATATGCTTTGTTTCCGGCTTTTTCATCTACTTCCTTAAAATTAGGTGCAGCAATAAGTACTTTATGCACCTCTTCAAATTCTTTAGAAGAAGTAATTTTAAACAAATCTGTTATTGGAAGGTTTTGAATCTGTAACTTTGCACTGCTGCTTCTAAGTGCATTACTATAAGTAGCTATAGTACTTTCTTTGTATGCACCACCATTCGATTTTTTTTGGCGTAACATCCATTCTTGAAAAGTCGACTTTAAATATTTATGATTCAAAGATAGTTCACTTCCTTTTAAATTAATGACTTGTACTATACTATATAAATACATTAACATAATTTTTTGAAAATAATTACATTTTAGGTGTTATTAATCTTTGGTCTAAACTTTTAATTTAGAACAAAAAAAATATGAGATCAGCAAAGCGCCGACTTCATATTCTTGAATACTTTCCTCTTAAATCAATTATGCCTTGTAAGTTAAATTTAAATAATTATCAAAAAAAATTCTTTGACCAATTGAAGTTAATATTTTAAGGATTCTAAATGTTTATTGCTATGTTTCTTATAAAACTACTATCTTAATAAAAGCATGAATTGGGAGTTTCCCTAGCAATATTAAAATAGCGATAGGATAAAAATCGAAATCTTTTCTATTCGAATTAAGTTTTTTTATATTATGGATGATCACTTATTTCAAAAATAATTTTAGCGTCATTCTTTAAAGCCTTAGTCACTGTAAGATTCCATGCTCTTACTCTACTATGCCATTTACGATGTTTTAAAAAATTCTGCCAATCAATTTCGTATATAGCTTTCAATTCAAGTTCTTTAGTAAAAACTACTATTATTACGTATTCAAACTTTTGAGGCTCTATACCTTCTGCATTAGGTTCGAAAAGACCAAAAAAGACACCTGTCACTTTACCTGTAGTAGCTTTAATACTATATCGATTCCCTTCAGATGATATAGCATCTATATTTTGAGTGCCTATTGGCGCTGCTTGCAGCCTTGGCAAATTAGGAGTACTTCTATATAAGTTAATTGCAATTGATTCACCTAATTCACCAATTACATTATTTGTTCTAATTAGATTACGTTGCTTTAATTCTTTTAACCAAATACCATATACACTAATTAATTCTAAATCATTTAAATCCATTAAAGTTTCATTTATTTTTTTATTCATTTCCTTTTTCGCTTTCCATGAAATTTAATTAATACATTCTAAATAATATTAATATTCCATTTTTTTATTTATTATATTTTCTAATTTCGTACAAACCAGGCAAGACGTACATTGACTTATAAAAATATAAAGACGTATACATAATGCGATACATTTTAAAATCATCTGGGGACATATATATAACATCATCCCTTTCATAAGGTCTGCCTATATACTCATAGCATATTACTATAATATTAACTTCTTTCCTTGCTCTTAATTTCGAGATCCAAAAAGGGGTATCTATGTTAACTCCCAATATTATATGTCCCACCATCTACCTTTACCTCACATTAATTATTTAAATTTAATATTTTACACTGCAAAATCTATATAATAAGTTCCATCTTTTAATAAAGAAATTTTAATATCCTTGCGACCATATTTCTCAAGATCTTCCATTGTTATTAAAGCATTTGGCGGCAAACCCATACGTTTTCTTATATATATTCCCAAAATATTTTTACTTGGAAAAGAACTGATTTGTTTAGGATATCTAGTTTCATCCATTGGTTGAGTTCCCTCTAACAAAGCTTGCATTATTTGTCCATCATCCCAAATTAACTCTATAGGGTCACTTCTTCTATGCCCTTTAGGAACACCATCGATTAAATTAGTATTAATTTGTTTTTTCGGAAACAGCATAGGATAATTTCTTAAATGAGACGTTCTAATAGTGATATAACTATCCCCAATATTGGTATGTCCATTTACACTATGTCCCCAATTTAAACCACTGCCTAGTGGTACTTCTCCTGTTTGAGGATTGTACAAGAGCATACTGCACTCACTATTAGCAGGGTGGCTAGCTGAATTTCTTGTAAGCAACTTAACATTGGGGGATGTACACTTTAAACAATTCCCTTGAATATGAGTCATGTAAGTTTCAAGGTCTTTAAAAGAATCACTTGTTATCTCAGCCAACGATTCTCTATTTGAAACACATAAGCCACTGTTGCTGAAATTTGCTGAACCAACTAATGCATATACTATACTCCCATTTAATTTCCATACATAACATTTCGAATGTATAGGGATATCTGAATACAAAATTTCATGAGCACCTTCAATATGATTTTTCTTTAAGGCATTATGAAGAGCTTCAGGAACTAATTCACTCCCATACATTCCATAAATAACAACTGTAGAAAGTGGTAAGTCAATAAGCTTTTTAACTGGGTTCGGCCCTACATATCCTGAAAGAATTTGGAGTTCATCGCACTCGATGTATTTATGAACACTAAAAATTTTTTCTTCCAAATTATTTGTTAGAAACATTTTTTAATACCCCCTATATTCTTTTAGTCTACAATACAGATCTTTAGATGTATATATAAGTTATTATAAGGAAATTAATAAATAAAATTATATTAACCCACAAAAAAAAGCAGCTATTTAGCTGCTCTCAATAAATGAAAATAGGTTATTGGAAAGTTTTGATTCTACTTTGTACTCGGGTGAAAGTATTTCGCTGAGGGCAGCCGCTAACTTTTCGGCAAGCTTCGGTGGCACAGCATTCCCAATCATTTTGTAATTTTCACTGGGGGTGCTAATAAATTCATAATCATCATCAAACGTTTGTAATCTTGCCGCTTCTCGAACAGTAATAGATCTAGCTTGAGATGAATCAGGATGAATATGCCGTAAACCATCTTTATAAAGATGCGCTGGAATAGTGTTACTTTGAGAATCCCACTTTAAAACGTAATACTTATGAACATTAGAAAATTTCCCTGTTTTTAATGTGTACAGATTTTTTAAAGATTCAGCAGAGACATATTTGTATGTTTTATTCTCAATATCAAGTGCTAACTCTCTGAAAATCTCAATATCCCTTTTGCTATGATATCTAGGTAAATGATTTGGTATACTATTATTATTTTTTATATGCGAATACTTTTTTCCATCAATTTTATAATCTTCTTCTGCTGGAATTAATTTTGGAAGATCCCTTATTGCATCGCTGACTGTTTTTTTCGGTTCTTTATGTGATGGAAGAATTCGATCATAAAAGTCAAGTAACACATCATTAGGATTGATGTAATATTCTTTGCTTAAAGCCAAAATAATTACTCGGTTTCTTTTTTGGGGAATTCCATATTCAGTAACATCTATCAATGCATGTTTCCTAAGATCTTCAACAATCGTATAACCAGCATCTTCAATTTCTTTACGAATCAAATCCGTTACAGGTATGCCACCTGGTTTAGCACTAAATATTCCTGGGACATTCTCAAAAATAAATGCTTTTGGTTTATATTTTTTAACAACTTTTAAGTAACTTTCAAAAAGATAATTTCTATAATCATCCTTCATTCCATTTTTATCTCTGATTCTCCCTGCCAATGAGTACGCTTGACACGGCGGGCCACCTATAATAACATCCACTTCTTTTCCAAATGCAAGTTTGTCCAATCCATCATGAGCAAAGTATTCCGAATCACCACTCCATCCTCGAAAAAGCTCTTCAGTGCGTTGCAAATCAAATCTTAATACTCTTTCTTCTGCATCTAAATAGTTCCATTTAGTTCTTAATCTATTAATTAAGTTTAAAGTTGGTGCTTTTTCCCACTCTACAGCCCCAACTAAATTATATACACCTGCTTTTTTGAAGCCTTCAGTCAAACCACCACAGCCAGCAAAAATGTCAATAGTATTATATTGTGTCATTATATTTTCACTTCTTCTTCTATACAAAGATATGATTTTAATTTCAATGCAATATGATACCCTAATAATGGCGGCACGGCATTTCCCGCTTGTCTATATTGCTGAGTTTTTGTTCCATAAAAAATAAAATCATCAGAAAATGTCTGTAATCTGGCGTTTTCTCGAACAGTAGGTACTCTATTAAATTTATAATGAAAATGATTTCTATGACCAGTATCTACAGTTTTAGATGGTTTCTTACTGTGGTATCTCGTCCAAGCTTCATTAAACTTTCTGCTGTCTCCTACTCCTGGAGGCAAATCTTTATAGTTTCCTCCTTCGGGAACTTGAGCTATTACTTGCTTCACTAAATCTGTATGTTTAGTTCCCACATGATTAAATAATTTAGATGAATTTCTTCTCATTATTCTTTGATAATCCGATAATGGAGGATTAATATAATCATCCTCTTCATCTCCAAAGTCTTCAACTCTATCTTGCAAGTCACTAATAGCTTCTTCGCAAGTTATATAATTATTAGGTTCATGGGTGGGAAAAGGAAATTCAAACTTCTCTTCACCTTTTACACCTACAAAAAAAATTCTTTTTCTGATTTGAGGCACCCCATAATCTGGAGCAAAGAGCACTTTATATGAAACTTTATATCCTAACTCATGAAAACTTTCCAATATTTCTTCTTTAGCCTTCCCTTTGTACAAGGTGGCCAAGCCCGGAACATTCTCCAATACAAACGCTTGTGGATTAAAAAACTTTACTGCATTTACCATCGAACGGAATAAAGTATTTCTTTCATCATCTTCTTTTCTAGTTCCCGTTAATGAAAAACCTTGGCATGGTGGACCACCTACAATTAAATCCACTTTTGTTTCGCCAATTATTTCTTTCATTTCACTAATTGCTTGCGGATCAAATAAATTTGTCTTTAATATTTTTGCTCCGTTATGATTTTCTTTAAAAGTTTTTAGTGCAATCTCCTCGTTATCTACTCCAAGTAATACTTCATAACCAGCGTCCATGAATCCTCTCGAAAGACCGCCACACCCGGAAAACATATCTATTACTGTAGGTTTTCTTTCGAACACCTTACTCACTCCTTCAATAAAACTTATAGCTAATTATACACGAACACACATTCCTCAAGTGTTTTTAAACGTTATTCTCATAAATATTTATGATTAATTCTCGCTAGCTCTTTACTTTCGAATATTTTATAATGCCCGTAACTCTTAACGAATTACGGGCATTTTTTACTTAACATCTTTTAAAAAACTTTTGTCTATGGCCACTGAATCAATCCCAGATAAATCTATTGAATAATTAATTTTAATAACATAATCTGTGAATTTTGGTGGTACTGCAGAATTAAAATCAATTAAAGGAAAATCTTTATCAACTTTATAGCTTTTCATTTCAAGCAATTCATATTTTTTATTTCTAATAGAAGTATTTTTTTCAAATCCTTGTAGAGATAAAGCTTCTTCGATTTTATATTCAGGATATCCACACACAATAAGTTTATTGACTAAATCATTAATTGAAAATCCATAATTCGCTTCTTCAAAACGGCAAAAATATAAACTTTGATTTCTATCGACACTTAATTGATACTGACTGGAAATATGAACAACATTGTCATACCTTAAAGCAGTTGATTTAACTTCAATTAATTCGTTATTTGTCTGAATGTCTACACTGGCAGCATGAGGGCCTCCCCAACTTGCACTTTTATCATTCATATAAATATAGAAAAACGAAATCAATTCCCCTAATACGCTGTAAGGTTCTTTAATATATGTTTTGTTTCCTACAAGTTCTTTATAACTATTCCACCAATCTAAAGGGTTTTCAGACAGCCTCTTTCTGTCTTCGCCATTTCTTCCAGGATCAAGGAAAACTGCACATATAGAAGCAAACTCATGTCGTAACTCTTCAGACCCTGAAGATAACCATAAAAAATTTGGTTCTCTATCGTTTAATTTAATAGTCTCAGTATAAAATTTTGAATTTGAAAATCGCTCGTTAATTGTGTGTCTAGCAGATACTTCAATTGCAACACCAAATTTCCCATGATCTCTAAAAACCCATGCTGAATAATCTTCTCCATAGCTTTTTAGCTGGACAATATTCCCTGGTTTTACAGAGGAAAAGTAATTTCTAATTTCTTCAATTGGTTTCATCATGCAATTACCTCAATTTTCTCCAAGATTTTTTCTTAACGCTGATGCTACAGCTTTTGAAAGCAAAGGAGGTACGGCATTGCCAATTTGTTTAAATGCTTCTGTCATAGAACAATTGAAGTAGAAATCATCTGGAAATGACTGCAGTCTTGCCGCTTCTCTAACTGAAATACCCCTAGGCTCCCAAGGATGAATATGACTGTAAGTATCTGTTCCTAAATGCGCCACAACTGTATGTGATGGTTTCTCCGGATCAAGCTTCTTCCACTTAGTCAGAAATTTCTCAATAGAATAAGGAGGTACTATATTCTTTTTAAGAACTTCATATTGATTCGGATGCGTTTTTGCTTTAATCCCCTTTTTTATGCATTCACTTGCAAGTATTTTCATTGCTATATCATGTGCATCTCTATAATTATCATTGACCTTCATTTTTTCAAAAATCCTAAAATCTCTTTTTGTATTTCTAAAACCATTTCCACTAACGCCTTCCATTTTCAAAAGAGAAGTTTTTCTCATTTTTATTTGATAATCACTTTGCGGAGGGGATTGATAAGGAAGCGTCAACTCTGGTTTATGCAGTTTATAAAGAGATTTGGAGGATGGAAATAAAATCGGTAAATCTGATAACGCTTCATTTACTGTAACCCAATTAGGCATGTCTGAATTCGCCGTTAGAGGCATTCTAAAATACTTAGTTTGAGTAAATTTAGGAAACCTCATTTCTGTCATTGTCTTAAATGAAGAATCAGGTCTCTTATGAGTAGGAGCGGGCATAAAATTTATAGTCCCCAATTCTTTTTTTACAGCCATTACAAAAACTCTTTCACGTGTTTGCGGGACTCCAAAATCAGCAGAATTTAAAACAGTCCAAATTGCTTCATAACCATTTTCAGACAACATTTCACAAACTGTTTCCGGAATATTTATTCCGTTGTAATTCACTGACTCAGGAACATTCTCCATCACTACTGCTCTTGCATTTAGATCTAATGCAATTCTTAAGAAGTCATGGAATAAAGCTCCTCTACTGTCATTAAATGCGCTTCTTTCTTCTCCTAAGGAATTAAGCTTGGCTCTTCCAATCATAGAATATGCTTGGCAAGGCGGGCCACCTATTACAATAGGATTGTTATGATTCGAGAAAACACTGCCATCCGTTAATGTAACATCGCCACACAAATGCTCATTCTCAATGCCATGTTTCCAATGAAGATTATAAGAAGCAGTATTAGCAGCCGCCTCATTTAATTCCATACCGCTAATGATGTGCATTCCTTCTTCCTGAAAACCCAATGCCAATCCACCACAGCCTGAAAATAAATCAACTACTTCTAATTGTTCAGTTATAATTTTAGTCAAAGTATTCAAATAGCTCCTTTGCGTATTGCTCATTTCCTCCTGGAACCAAAGAAGGTTCTATTACTTTTACGCGTGCTGTATTTAGTTTCATAACTTTTCGAAACAGTTTATTTCTGCTTGTTCCTTCAATTAAACTATAATGTTTCATTAGAGCTCTGGATAAATCTACACGATATCCTTTATTCCCTGGTCTCTCTACCATTTGAACCAAATCATCGGTTGTGTTATTTCTTAAAATTTCAAATGTGGCAGATGAAGTTCCTTGCCAAGACAAGAAAATATACCACCATAATGTCTTAAGCCATATACGTCTTGAATCATTATAAAATCTTCCTTCATGAAAACTACCCCATCTATCATATACAATATCTGCAAGAATGTTTAATGATATATATCTCCAATTATCATCACTTGAAGCATCTCTTTCTGAAAAATCCAAATTACGATTTAAATTTTCAAATAAATAAATAGCAAATCGCAAGTCTTTTTCATAAAGATTGGTACCCTCAATTTTTTTTATATCATTATATTTTCTTAAAAGAGTTGTATGGAGTTCACTGTAGTTGTCATCAGGCGAAAAACTTTCTATTCCAGAAATCTCCAGTGATCTAAAGCGTTCTGCAGCATCTTTCTTACTTAAATTAAACATTAAGCATATTCACTCCCAATTCTCGTTTCCCAATCTTTTCGAATAGTCTCTGCAAGCCTTTCAGGAGAAGAGATATCCCATTCAAAGTTTGTAAGGAAGTAATACACTGCCTGTGCAATTGTACCATCTTCAAATCCAATTCCATTTAATATATTTTCACTCTCAGAGTCTTCCATTACTTTTTGAATAATTACTTGCAGCGCTCCAGCAATAACTTCGCTTAATAAAGGTCCGTCTGATGTACCTTTTTTACCGCTGATTAAGTGGAAGTTTCTATGAGCAGAATTTAAGTTAATGCATATATAATCTTCTGTAAATGGATCACTCATAGGATCTGTAAAATTAAAAGTAACAAACCAAAGCGGGCGCTCTGGAGCGTAAACCTCTGTTATTGGGAAAACAGAACCTTGTCCATCAATGATAATAACTCTACTGTCTAACAGTCCGAAAATGGTTCCTGCTTGATCAGCGTAATGTGGTTGTTTAACGCTTGACGGTGATTCTAAATATAGGATAACTTCAACAGTTACTTCACCAATTAATTGCTTTTTACTGAATGTATGATTTATTTCTCCTTCAAAAGCGCCGATTATATTTGCAGTTATTAAACCTATTTTTTCAATCCCTCTTTGACTTGAACTCTTGGAATACCAACTCAATGCCACTCCTATCGTTGAACCCGGATCCGCTAGACCATTCTCTTTAAAAAGAAAACCAGGATTATTCAAAGAATAATTCATCTGAATCGTAAAATCATGTTTATTAGGATCCCAAATCCCTTGCTTATCGTCCAGGAAAATGGTTTGGTTATTTAATGAACTTTCTTGTTCTTCTAATTCCAAATTGAACTTCTGACCATCTTTAGTATAGGAAAAAGTCATTTCAGAAGTTTGATATCCTATTTTCATAAATAGCTTTTCATCTAATTCTTTAAAAAATTTTAAGTCATTTGTCATTTTTATCCACCCCTACTGATGAAAGAGAAATCGAGGGCTGAATAAAAGGATCTTTTCTTTCTACTTTTAAAACTCCGCTTAATAAACCATTACTTCGACCACTCGAGTACTCTATCCCACATACTATTCCTGTCTTCTTTGTTCTTACTAATTTAATTGGCAACGTTAAATCTTCTTCAGAACTTTGAGTCTCTTTTTCTTTATGATCTATACTCCCAAAGCTACTAATTTTCACTTCTTTAAGTACCAAAGGAAAGTCCGTACCTACGCCATTATCACTTTCCCATGTATCTCCTTTAATTAACCCATTCTCAGATAGAACTACGAGCTCCAAAGTAGAGTTATGCAATTTAGGAGATTGAATTTCAAATTCGAGATTCAATATACCTTGTTTATCAATATGTTGTTCTTTGATTTGAAATTGAGTTTTAGTAAGTTTTCTTCCTTTAGTTGTTCCCCCAGGCTTTCCAGGCGGATCCGTTGGTTTTCGCCCAAAGTTCTGTGGTGGCAACAATTTATTAGCTAGAGATTTGCTTAATGCACTTCTTTTACCTTTTTGGGCCTTTTCTTTATCTTCTATATACTTTTCTCTTATAGCTTTAGCAACATTATTTTGAATTCTCGATATTACAGTGATTCTTTTTTCTGAACTTATCAGATCTTTCCACGATGTATGATCAGCTTTTTCACTTCTTCTAAGGTATTGTTCCAAAACCCCATACTCTTCCATATGTCCGTTTTTGAACTCACTGTCAGAGTTTGGAACAAACACTCCTACTATAAATTCATTCTCAGTAGTCATTGGTATATCATTACACCATGCACCATCAGTTTCATAATTAATTATCATACCGGGTTTTCTCAAGTAGACTAATATCGGAGGATTTCCATTTTCCGAGTTATTTTCTGAATTTATATAGGTGTAAGGACTGTAACGATTTTCAGGTGGAAGCATTTTAAGATTTTCTTGCGTGAATTTAGAAAATGCTACTTTCCCTGCATTGCCTCCAGAGGTATTTTTAAAATCCCCGCGCAAATTTATCTCACTAATATTGAAATTAAACTTAAAGCGCTGATCCACGCTTTCTTTTTCTTTTTCTTTCTTTATACTTAATGCCCCATTATATAAAACCTGTATAATTTGAAACAAAGGTTCCATTTCGTTAAAGGTAATTTGCTTACCATTTACATGAGCGTTTAACCAACTGCCATATGGATAAAGAGGATTATCAATACGGGTCCCATACCATCTTTGAAAACTCACTTTAAAGTATTCTTCGATAGAACTATTCCACCATAAATCCTCTTTAGGGAGTAGTTTATTTTCATCAATGAACGGAATGATGATTTTAGTCCCGGTCTCTTGATCTCTAAAATTTTCAATCGAAAAGGTATTAAGGATTTCTTTGATTTCTTCAGAATCTGTTATTGGTACAGTTCCTTCATCCTTAGAAATTTGCCCCCACCAAGCGATTCCCCTTTTTGGTTTATTATCTTTTGATGGCAAAATAGCATCTTCGCTTTTTTCATCCTCAACCATAGTAGCTGCTAATCGCTCTTCATAATTCCCATCCTCTTTCAGTATCCTGGAGTAATAAAAAACTAATCCAATACCAAATCGAAAATAGACTGTTTTGCCCAATCCCCAAGAACCTCCAGCTCCAGATTTTTGTTGGGGTATACTGATCTCATAAACTAATTTTTGTAAGTTTCCGTAATTATTATCCTCTACTTCCTCTGCGTAAAAAGGACCTGTTAACCCTACTGTATTTGTATCTGAAATATAAAGAGCCTTAGCATTCTTTCCTCCAAAGCGCTTATTAAGTCCTGTTTGAATTCCTTCTAAATGCCGAATTAATAAATCACTATTAAATTCTTTTGTTCCTACATCTACAGTTACAGAATCATATTTTTGTAATGCAGCATCCAAACTATTCTGCACCGATTCTCTTATTAGCAGATCTAACAAGGGAGTATCATTGTTTTGCAATAATTTCAGCAACGAACTCCCTCTTTCTGCCATTCTTTCATGCTTAGCTACCTCAATCTTCATAGTTCTTCCTCTCCGATTTCTGCTTCTTTCTCTGATGTTGCTTTTAAATGTACGGTTAACTTTTTCGCCAAGCTCTTGTTACGCTTACCAGGAACCAATACACTCACACCAATAATGTCTTCGTCAAATTCCAAATCATATCTTTCACTTTTATTACCGGTTGAATTTCTTACTGAAGAATCTTTGTCGATTCGATATATAATGAGTTGAGCAGTTTTGTCCAAACCTGCTTTTTTCCTGATATTATGAACAGATAAATTATCCGCCTTAAGATCCTTAAAGTTTGCACCTGCTCTTTCCAACTCTTTCAAGCTCATATCTTTATAAAGATCTGAAGGATTTCTTAGAACTCCTACACTAACCTTATCACCTTCAACTGAATATTTTCCCTTTCTCGTACGTTGAACTTTCCCTATTTGATGACCATTTATTTTCCATCCATTGCGATTTTCGTCCACTTTTCCTTTACCAACAACTAAGATATTCCATCCAGTAAACCCTTCTTCTTTCTCAACTTTTTTATACCATTCAGAAAATCCATCTATTTGATCAAACACATGTGAGTTTTCAAATATAAACTTATCAAAAAAATGTTGCTTAATTTCATCAAACTCAATATCTTTCCACAATAACCCGGATTTATCATAAGTTAAAGCGCTTGGTCCTAATCTTTCAATAAATTGCTCAGCTACTTGTATATTATTCTCTAATGTATTTTTATCATTTTTGAAAACTACTGTTTGGCTGGAGACTCCGGAAAAATCCAAATTAGTTTCTATCGCACTTTGCATTCTGTTTTTAGCTGTAATTCTAAGCCAGGATAATTCTGGTGAATTTTTAATATGAGGACCATATTCTTCAGGGCGCATTCCTAATTCAACAAAAGGATGAAAATCTTCTCTCATTTCATGTTCCAAAGAGGCCAAGAATCTAAATTTATTCTGTGTATCTTCTGTCATCCAAATACGAGGTAGAAGCTCGTATCCTTTCCGGTACCCAAACCATCTTCCCATTTGCATCAATGTGTCACCTTGTTTAGTTGACCGAAGAAAGAATGTACTTACTAAACCTTCAATCGTCAATCCACGAGATAAAGTACTTCCTCCAATTACAATAAATGCAGGGGCATTAGATTCTAACTTTGATATTCCTTTTTTAGGATAAGCTAGTCGCACAAATTGATTTTCATCATTAACTCCATTATTCGCGCAGTTATCAATGCATAAATGGACTCCCTTGTGATAGTTAAGATCTCCTTTTTGATCGAGTTCTATATGAGATCTTTTTTCTTTCAACTCTCTAATTCCTTCAATAATTTCATCAAATTTAGGATAATTTTTAATATCAGAGTTTTTAACTCCGTATTTAGGATAACCACTACGAAAATCTTCTAGTGTAAATTTTTGAGTTTCATATGAATAGATATCCTTACATTTTTTTAAGAACTCTTCTGTAGACAAAGAGTCTAACCATCCATCAATTGATTCTGCTACTTTTTTGTGATGATTTTGTACCTGACTTGTGTGTATAAGCATGCTTACCGGTTTTTGATATTTCAAATACCGCTGTGCAGCAGCTGCACAGTAAAACCATAAAATTGATTTTTTCATTGCTTCAGGAAGATCATCTGACAAATCTTTATGGACTTCAATTAATTGATCTAATTCAATATCAGATATATCTCGAATAATATCTAACCCTGGATAATCATCGGTCTCATATAACCCAAAAATTTCTTTGGGCCCAAAGTATTCTTTGGGAGTTTTTAATATACCGATAAAATCTTTAGGATATAAGGATTCTTTAGAAGTCTCATTTAAAACATTCGCATACGGAGTTGCTGTATAGCTTATATAGTTCATTGACCGAGGTTTTGATTGAGCATTTGGTTTTCCGTTCACCAGCTCCACAATCAAACTATTTATCTTCGCTCTTTCTTCAGACTCAATATCTAAAGTATTTATACCTGCTTGGTCGGCTTCATCTTCAATTACCAATATCTTCATTTGTTTATGTTTTATTTTATCGGCAGTTAACCATTTAATCAGATTTTCCAATCTGCTTTTATGTTTTAAACAAACTGTTAAATATCTCTCTCGGTCCTTACTCTGTAAATGTAAAAATTGAGTATGCTTTGATAGAGGAGTTTTTTTAGAAGGATTATCCAATGCTTGCCAACTAAACATCCCAGGATGGTTAAGGTCACTAAATAATCGTTCTTCAGTTTGCTTCCTTAGGTTCTCGATTAAACCCGAAAGAATTATGAACATGTTCCATCCATGATCTGCTGCCATAGCCATAAGTCCAGCCATATTTGCAGTTTTCCCGGATTGCACGTTCCCTATAACTAACCCCTTTACCGCTTCAGCTTCCGCTGTATCAGGATTTAATTTTCTTAAAAGGTTAATCGTAGACTTCTCAATTTCGTTAATAGATTCTATGGACCAATTCTCTTCTTTCAACTTATTTTTATATAATTGCCATGAAGATTTAGGGTTCAATGGCACTTCAGCATCGCTGTCCGCATTTTCTGAAAGAATGATTGTTCGATCAGAACTTCTTTCTAACTGAATTTGCTGCTCTTCTGTATTTTTTGCCCAAGATACTCTATCAAGCCATAATTCTTTTGTAATATCATTTGAAAAAGCTCCTACCATCTTTTGCATATCAATAAATTTTTCTAGATCCTCAATTTTACTACCTCCACCATATTTAATTTGATCCCAACTTCTATCATTTATCCGCATTTTTTCTATCATGTTTAAAATGTAATCATATTTTGGTTGAGAATAGTTGCTCATGTCAAAACCCCTTTAATAGTTTCTTTATAAATTTATTCTTATTATAATAATTATACCTTAATATATTAAATTTGAAATAATTACCTTTAATTTCAACGTCATTATTTTATAGTATTTTAGGAGGTATTTGAATGAGCGAAAAAATTACCAAAGAGCAACGTTCTAAAAATATGAGTGCTATTCGTTCAGTTTCGAAGCTCGAAGATAGAATTTCAAAAGCGTTATGGGCGAAAGGTTTCCGTATACGTCGAAATGTTAAATCACTTTATGGAAAACCAGATTTTGCTATCAAGAAATATAAAATCGTAATTTTTATCGACTCCTGCTTTTGGCACTCTTGTCCCGTCCATGGAAATAGGCCTAAGAACAACAAAGAATTTTGGGAAGCAAAATTAAACAGAAATGTTGAAAGAGATAAAGAAGTAACTGATTATTATTTGAAAAAACAATGGCATATTATGAGGATTTGGGAGCATGATTTTAAGAATGATTTTGAAGGAAGCATACTGCTCATCAAAAATTTCATAAACGAAAGTAAAGAACAAACATCTAAAAGTAATTATTAATTCCACAACTATTTTAATACAATGCTTTAATTCTATTTACGTCTTTGCTAGTAAAAAATTAATTTATATTTTCAAGCCACTTGAGAGCCTTTTCTGCATTAATTATTTAAATTCTTTTGCTAATATAAGTTTAACCTACCACTAAAATATCAATTTTTATATAAACCTATGTATATGTTTAACTAGCATTCACATAGGAGGGATAAAATGAAACGATGCAAAGTATGCAAAAAGAAACCAAAGATCGAGCGGCGAGTAGACAGTGTAGGGAATGTTTTTTGTAGCGACGATTGTTTCGAGGAGTTTGGAGACGGACCAGATGATTTCGAGCATCCGTACATTGATGATTACGAATCCATGAGGCGTTTTTACAGCGATTGGCTGCTGCATTACGAGGACGATTTGCACAAAAGCGTTTATTTCGGCTACCCGAAAAAGCCCGATTTGATTGAATGGCTGGACGAAACGCTGGAACCGTTTTGGGACTATTACCGGCTTGAAGGCAGTGATGGCATTTTTTCTGCCGAAATCTATTGGTACATGAAGGAATTGCTGAAGCTGCAGGTTGTGATTCAGGATTGGGAGCCCGATGAGCGGAAGTACAGGAAATGGCTTAAGGAAATTCGGACAAAGAAACAAGAAAAACATTCAACATAGCTTAAACATATACTAATTTTATTCTAATAAAGAAAGGTCTTTCCGTTGAATGGAAAGGCCTTTCTTTATGGTGAACATCTTTGTTGCTTACCATTCACACGATAACCGCGTCCATTCGTTATTGGAACGGGACAACCGCATTCACAAGACTTCAATTGCATTGGCAGCTCAGTTTTAAGTTACTTAATACAAACGAGACAACTTAAGACGATTAGAATGTAGAATCAAATAGACTCCTTACATTTTCCAGATTTTTTTACACAATCTTTATAAAATTCAAGTTTCCTCTTAATAATTTCCCTCTACTCTATTAATAGATTCAAAAATACATAGTATTGGAGAGATACAGTATGACAAATGCAAATTCCAAAAACGGTTTGAACAGAAGAGATTTCTTAAAAGCGGGAGGAATGGGTGCACTTGCCCTTACTATTGGTTCGACTGGTGTAATTGGCCTCGGTTCAAAGACACTTGCGGATTCCAGTGTTAATCCAACGAGCGGATTTGGCGGGTACGGCCCTTTAGTGCCGGATCCGAAGGGTATTCTTGATCTTCCAAAAGGCTTTCACTATGAAATCATTTCCAGAGAAGGCGACCTGATGACCGATGGAACGAAGATTCCTGGAGCCTTTGATGGAATGGCAGCTTTCGAAGGACCTAATAATACCACCATTCTGGTTCGCAATCATGAATTACCGGGAGGTCCGGCATTTGGAAGCAATCCTTACGATGCGAATGCTAATGGTGGTACAACCGCTCTAGTTGTAGGTCCAAATCGCAATGTCACGAAAGAATATGTTGCATCTTCAGGAACCATCCGAAATTGTGCTGGAGGAGCAACACCTTGGGGAACTTGGTTGACTTGTGAAGAAACACGCACCGAAACACACGGATATGTATTTGAAGTAGATCCACAGCAGCCGGAAAACGATTTGTCCAAAACGCCAATCAAGGAAATGGGGCGTTTCTCTCACGAGGCGTGTGCCATTGATCCTTCGACAGGATATGTATACTTAACCGAAGATTCAAATCCGAGTTACCTTTACCGTTTTATTCCAAATGACTTGAGCCAAAAACCGGGTTCGTTGCAAAAAGGCGGCAAACTATATGCAGCGGCAATTGAAGCAGTAACGGATCCATCAGCAAGCACATTTAAAACAGGACAAACATTCAATATTGTTTGGAAGGAACTAGATCCTCATTTATGCCGTGAGGACGCAAAGGCACAAAAATGCATCGAATTCAGCAGACTCGAGGGGGCGTTCTTCCAAGAGGGTGTGTTCTGGTTCGACGACACCTCTGCCGGGGACAAAAAACTTGGACGCATTTATCGCTATGTTCCTCATACGAATACATTGGAGCTTTTCTATGAGGGAAATGATGCAAGAGAAATGGAATATCCGGATAATATCTGCTGTACGCCATGGGGGGACCTTTGGTATGCAGAGGATGGTTCCGGCCAGGATCGCATTATGGGAATTACCCCGGAAGGCAAAGTTTATCCTTTTGCCGCTAACCGCCTAAGCGACTCTGAATTATGCGGTCCAACCTTCTCGCCAGATGGACACACACTTTTCGTCAACATCCAAAGCCCAGGCAAAACCTTTGCCATTTGGGGACCGTTCCAGCGCAGAAACTCTGCGCGCGCAAGGGAAATGTCTTATGCTGCTCCTGCGCACCTTGCACCGCAAGTTTCAGAAAAAGTGGCCAAGGCTGCCGAAGCGCAAGGAATGTCCGTTCTAGAAGCAGCCGCATTTGAAAGACATGGGGTAAAAATGAGTTAAATTGTTTTACAGGATGTCATAAAAAAAGATGTAAGCTAACGCTTTGTATGGTTTACATCTTTTTTCATCAAAGAAAACGAGCTATTAAAACAATGGAGGTTACTAAATGATACAGAATATAGGAATACCTGGTTTGATTCTTTTGCTTGTCATTGCATTAATTATTTTCGGCCCATCCAAGCTGCCTGAAATTGGCCGCGCATTTGGAACGACACTAAAAGAGTTTAAAAAATCAACACGTGAGCTGGTATCCGATGATGAGCCAAACAAAGACAAAGATGAAGCAGAAAAAGGAAAAGCAGTTTAAATAAATAATAGACATTAGAAGATGCAGGTAGCTCCCATGCTTTCATCTTCTTTTTTAGAGGTGATGTAATGGATATCCAAAAGATGGATCTTGTGGACCACTTAAGTGAATTGCGGAAACGCTTGATTATTATCGTCGGCTGTTTTATGTTATTAGTAACTTTGGCTTTAATCTATGTAAAGAATATTTATCTTTGGTTGATCCAAGATTTATCAATAAAATTGGCAGTTCTTGGTCCAAGTGATATTCTGTGGGTTTATTTAATGCTTGCAGCTGTGATTGCATTGGCTGGTACGATCCCAATTGCCGCCCATCAGATTTGGCTATTTGTACGGCCTGCATTATCCGAAAAAGAGAAGAAAGTAACATTGGCTTATATACCAGCCCTATTTTTTCTTTTTATCGGCGGTATTTCTTTTGGTTATTTCGTCATTTTCCCGTTAGTGTTTCAATTCTTATTATCGCTGTCAGAAGGCATGTTCATGGAATTTTTCACGACAGAGAAATACTTTCGTTTTTTAATTCATATGATCCTGCCCTTCGGTTTTCTATTTGAACTTCCTGTTGTCATTATGTTTTTAACAAGTCTCGGGGTGCTGAATCCTTACCGTTTGCAAAAAGCCAGAAAGTATTCATATTTTGTTTTGATTGTAACCGCTGTGCTGATTACGCCGCCAGATTTACTTTCAGACATCCTTGTTATTATCCCACTGCTGTTTTTATATGAATGCAGTGTTTTATTATCAATGGTAGTTTACCGCCGGAAACAGAAATCAACCTTGCCGGTGGAGTACACTTGAACTGAAAGCATTTAGTTCTTAGCTTAGAATCTGCCATTACTAATGCAATTTTTAATGTCAGTAAAGCAGCCAAAGAATGCTCACCCGTTGTCTAGGTGGGCATTCTTTGTTTTGCAGACATTTGCGGGCTCACATACTTCTTTATTCATTCCAAAAACGCCTCACTGATATAAATTCAATCCTCAGCGCATCTTCGCCACAGTTATGGATTTCCAATAAAAAATTTCCGATTCGAGCTTTTATTGGACTGTCCGTTAATAAGGGCTCAGTTCAAAGATACAGGAGGTTTTTATATTTTATTGCATCTTGTACGAATCGAAAACCTTCACTATTTTTTATTTTGAACCCGGCGATCCACCTAAAAATACTTTGATAGGTCTGTCTGAATATCCTTTTCTATTTTTTTCTGCTTTTTTAATTCTTTTCATAAGATCATTGTAGTGCTCAACTTTATTAAGAGGACCTTTATATTTTGCGTGAAAACTAAATTCGAATTCTTCTTCTGATAAAAGTTGCTTTTTATATTCACTTTTACTTATTGGCAATTTAAATTTCGATGTTAACTCATAATCTCCCTTAGTATTTTGAATAACTTTTAAACGATTTTTACTTGCTTCTACTATAACTGATGATTGGTTTTCAAATAAATCTTCCGAAATTTTGATCTGTATATTGTAGAAATAAAATTCATCTTCTGTAATTAAATTTGAAATATAGAGGCTATCCTGATACTTGAATTCAATAGAATTCCAGTGCAAAGTAAAATTTCGTTTTCCCTTATTTGCCATGCTAGTTACAACAGAGAGTGACATAACTTCACCTTACCTTTCTTAGTTCTTCTTAAAATCAGTATATGATAATTTCGCTCTTTATATCACAGCTTCCTTCATGAGTGCATTTCTCCATGCTTTTTTTGGTGCTCCTATAGCTAACAATAATCCTCTGTTGACCATGTTTAAATCATTTAGGGAAACTAAAAAAAGATGACTCCGGCAGAATACCGAAGTCATCTAATTGCAGCCTAGCCGCAGGGTACTTTTTTATAAACTGTTCTTTAAACGGGACGTGGATCAGTTTTTCCTATCCCTTTCTCCTTTTAGCTCCCTTTTCGATTTTGATGCAGTCTCTTTTTTCTTTTGCGGGCTAAAAATGGAAAGAGTAACGGCCCTTTTTTTATGGGTTTTGCCAATGATTTGATACAAGTTTTTTTCAATATAACGCAGCTGTTGATGATTTATTTTTTTTGTAGCAACGATATCATATCCCCATATAGGCGGCTTCAAAACATTTACATATTGATTGCTTTCTCTAACGCGCTTAAAGTGAAGATGCGAATGATCCCATACGATATAATGCTTATCATACGTGCTCTCATGTTCGTTCTTTAGACAGGGCAACACGATATATACGTCTCCTTTTATCCCTTGAGTTCGCTGATCATGTATGTCAGCCGTTGCGGTTTGCCATGTGATATACGCTATACGACTTTTGTAATCCAAATTCGTCTCTTCTGCCATTTTCTTCGGATAAGTTGGTTTTTGTTTTCTCGAAAATAATTCTACAATGATAAAAGAAAAATCCCCCTCAGAATGAGACAAAAATCGCTTCTCCATATGCCTTACATCAATCCATTTTCCCTTTGTGTCTACATCCTTTACAATATCCCGCACAATCAACACAGCGGTAGATTCACTGCTTTTCACATATGCAATATAGGCGGCATCGTATTGTCGACTGTTTCTCAAGGGTGGTGGTTTAACTATATGTTGACCTTTTTGCTCTGCTTTACACGTAGCATAATCAATATATCTCTCGATGTAATAATCTCGTAATTCTGCCAAAGGCTCTTGTTCTCTTTTATGACGTAATGCTTTTCCTAGTTGTTTCTTACGCTTTTTCTGTTCCTCTATTTTTTGTAGAACTTCAGAATCATCTATAAGATTGTCATTCGTATACGATTCACTACAGTCATAACAGATTTTCCATTGTTTAATCCATTGATGCTTTACATCTAGTTCGCTGGCTGTTCTCAGATAATCTTTCACTTTCTTTTGCAACCGATTGTTTTCATTTACTACTTGTTTCCCACAAATGATACAGTCCATCGTACACCTCCAATCGTTGCATTAGCTGAAGAAGGAAAAAGCTTTACTCCTTGTTCAAGTAAAGCACCAATTTAAAACCAAATTATAAATAATAATTACATCTATCATTAGAAAAGCTAAGAACACTGCGCATTTTAATAAGAGCCCGTTAAGAGGCTTTTTTTTATATTATCATTTATTAGTAAATTGTTACATATTCACCAAGGATTCAAGGATTCATCTTTACTTATCTGTTTCTATATTACTAGACGTTTTAATGTGGCAACCATCACGTTTGACCAGTTAAACGTGATGGTTCGCATTAAAATCGATACTTTTGATGATTTATTTAAATGTTTTTTCTATGGATAATCCTCTAATACTAAAAGCTTTTAAAAATCATAAAAAGAAAACTAAGTGATAATGATAAATTTTTCTATCTTACATCCAATGATCCGATAAGTACACTTTCTTGTTATCGACTGGTGTAGCGAGATGTTGTAAATTATTCACCTGCTTCTTTCAGCAGCTATAGAAATTATGAACAGTCCTTTAGACAAATCTGAAGTTTGTTCTAAAACCACTTGAAGTAACAGGTATAATTTATTTAAATCAAAATGAACTATGGGGGATATTTAAAATGACTAAATTAAAAAGAATGGACATACAAAAAATAATGACTTTCATCGGTGGAGAAGGCGGATATTTAGGAGATTTCACTTACAGAAAGCTAGAGCAATTTTATATTGATAATGAATTAGATATTGAGCCTTTTGGTGAAAGTTACTTCGGCACAGCAAAGAATCGGTTCGAGAAAATACTGACGGAATCGGAAGTTAATGTTCAAGCCAAAATCATTCAAGGTATTCTCGAAAGATACCCTACCTCTTATTTTGAAGATCAACTCGAAAGTTCATATATAACTTTTTCAGAAAGAGATTTTAAGAAAAAAGAAGAGCTTCGTGAAATATTGATTCAGCTTGTCGATATGTTAAAAGGAGAAATATTTGAATTTGATAATTTAAAGCACGATAAAGAATTCGTTCGAAGTACTTTAGAACAAGCAAAAACATTAATCACTAACCACTCTTACTCTACTGCTGTTGATCGAACTCACTCGGCTATTCACTATTATTTAAAAGACCTTTGCAAAGAAGAGGGAATTACATTTGATTCTGAATTAGTGAAAATTCAGGACGTGTGGTCAAAAATGAAAACAGATCATCCGAATTTCAATGTCGATGTGAAAGATTCTCAAAAACCGATAAATCAAACAGTAAATGCAATCAGTAAGTTCCTTGAAAATATAAATGACGTTCGAAATAAATATGTATATGCTCACCCAACCGATGATATTTTAGGGGAAAATGAAGCAAGATTCGTTATAAATATCGCTTACGCCATATTGTTCTATATCGATGGTAAAACTCAAAAATTATAATAAAAATTAAAAGCTGCTTTCTAGTTCTTTTTTTGCGACAGCTTAGTTTAACTATTTTTCGTATTTCGTTGTATCCCACTACTATTTTTTTAACTATTCCTTTTATTAATTCACTCTCTTATCCTTCTAATAACAATATCTATTTTATCAATGTTCTAAAGCCGAGCAGACTTCGCTCGGCTTTTTATGTCGTCATTTCTTATGTCCGCCGATCAAACGAGTCCGTGCGATTGCGGTCCCCGCTTCCGTCCCCGACACCGCCCGGTAGATTGCCGCGTACCCGTATCGGTTCCGGATGTTGTCCATGGCAGCGCCGAGCTTCCGGTTCTCCCACTTGCGCGCCTCGAACAAGCTCAGCTGCATCGACGACTCCTCTTCGAGGTTGCTGATGGACAGAGAGATCTGCCGAACCGGCTTGCCGATGTAGTGTTCGTGGAAAAGCTCCTGACAGACCCGGTAGATTTGCATGGTTTCGTTCGTTGCCTCATGGATCGAGCGCGACCGGGAAAAGCCGCCGCCGAACGCGGTCTTGCTGTAGCCGACACCCAACTGGATCGTCCGTCCGGCGCGCCCTGCCTGCCGTGCGCGCATCGCCACCGCCTCGCACATCTCCAGGATGATCGTCATGATGTCTTCCACTTCTATGTAATCCCGGTACAGGATCTGCCCTTTGCCGTAGCTGACCTGCCCTTCAACGAGCGGCGCCCCGAGTTCCGACAGGTCGATGCCGTTCGCGTGCTGAAAGAGCTGATGGCCCATGATGCCAAACTGCTGCTCGAGCTGCGCCACATCCGCCGCAGCCAGGTCCCCGACCGAAAAGATGCCCATGCCGTTCAAGGTGTGTTCCGTCCGCGACGCAATGCCCCACATCTTGCTGAGGGGCGCGACCGGCCAGAGTTTCGCCGGGACGTCTTCATAGCCCCACGCGGCATAGCCTTTCTTCTTCGCTTCCAAATCGAGGGCGAGCTTTGCGAGCAGCATGTTCGGCCCCACCCCGACCGCCGACGGCAGCCCGAACTGGCGGATCAAGGCATCCTGGATGTGCCGGATGATGGCCTCCGGCCCGCCCCAAAGCTTCTGGACATGCGTCAGTTCGATAAAGCTCTCGTCCACGCTGTAGACGTGCACGGCTTCTCTTGGGACATACTCCCCCAGCAGCTCGGTGATTGCCATCGAGACTTTCAGGAAGAATTCCATTTTCGGCTCCAGAAGACGGATCCGCGGGTCTCCCGGAATCTCAAAGAGCCGGGTACCGGTCCGGACGCCGAAGTCCTTTTTCATCCGGGGCGAAGCCGCCAGGACGACACTTCCTTTGCGCTCCTGGTTGCCGACCACTGCAATATGCGCTTCCATCGGGTCGAGTCCCGCGTCGATCGCCGCGCAGCTTGCGTAAAAACTGCGCATGTCCAAACAGGCGATGACGCGTTCCGGCAGATCTAATGTCTTCATCATAGCCACCCCTTAAAAATAAGAACACCTGTTCTTATTTTATACCACCATTAGTGCTGCGCCAATCCAGTTTTTTGAAAAAAAATTTTGATTGCTGAAAAAAAACATTGTTCGAGCGTATACTAATTTCATTCTAAATAAAGAAAGGGGCTTTCCGTTGGATGGAAAACCCCTTTCTTTATGTTGAAAACCTTGATTACTTATAGATACTTTCTGTAATTCCCTCTCAAAAACACACTGTCAATCCGGCTCGTATACACTTCCGTGTTCAAAATGCGTTTGCCGATCAAGCGGTTGACGGTCTTCTCCGCATCTTTGAAAGCTATATTCAAATCCTGGGAGATCTTCTCTGTTTCGATGATTTTATTCGGGTTATCGTCTCCCGCCTTTTGGCTTTCTTCCACAACGTATCGCAGCACACGCGCCTCTTCTTCCGTCACTTTCCCGGTTTCAAGAAACTTCTCGATAAAGTCGCGCTGGTTTATGAAATCCTTCAATACTTTTGCGGCTTTGAATTGCGGCGTCTTGGAAGCCGGAATACTGATTTCTTCCCCGGTCTGAGGGTTGCGGCCTTTGCGCTCTTTTTTCTCGGCTATCTGGAAAGCACCGAAGTCGTTGATCTTCACTTCCCGCCCGTCTGCCAGAGCTTGGGAGATGCCAGCCAGAATCTCGTTGACGACCTTGCCCGCTTGGTCCTTGGTCAGTTTGCTTTTATGTGAGACGGCCTGGATCAGTTCTTTTTTGTTCATCGTCTTTCCCCCTGTTTGCTAAGGCGCCTGCTTTTGGCCGCCTATTTCTACTGCCCTCCATTATACCTCTTTAAAAGTGGGAATTGTGGAAATAAGGGCTTTCCGGATGTAGTATAATTCGGTTAAGGAGTTGCTTGCGATGGATGAAAAAGACTGGTTGATCATTACGACGATCTATGAGGAAAAGAACATCACGAAAGCGGCGAACAAGCTCTTCACTTCGCAGCCGGCGATCACGTACCGGCTGAACCAGTTGGAGGAGGAAGTCGGCGTGCGCCTCATCTGGCGCCATAAGAAAGGCATCAAGTTCACGCCCCAAGGCGAATACGTCGTGCAGTACGCCAAGGAAATGCTGATGAAGCTCCAGCAAACGAAGGATTACCTGCTCAACACGAGCGAGGAGTTCGCTGGCATGATCCGCCTAGGCGTATCGAGCAATTATGCCCGCTTCATCCTGCCTGACGTCTTGAAGGAGTTTTCCGACACATACAGCAACGTCCAGTTCAAGGTCTTCACCGGCTGGAGCTATGAAGTGCTGAAGGAGATGGAACAGGACAATATCGTCCTCGGAATCGTGCGAGGCGACATCTACTGGCAGAGCAACAAGGTGCTGCTGAACCGGGAAAACCTGTGCATCATTTCGAAGGATCCCATCAACTTGCCGAACCTCCCGAAAGAGCCGCGGATCGTCTTCAATACCGACCCGAAACTCCAGCAGATGATGGACGGCTGGTGGTACAGCAATTACTCGCAGCCGCCTACCATCAATATGGAGATCGACAATATCGAAACGTGCACGAAGCTCGTCTCTCGAGGCCTCGGCTACGCCATCGTGCCGGAGCTTGCCGTCACGGACATGTCGGACCTCCACAAGGTGATTTTGCGGGACCAAAACGGGCAGCCGCTCGACCGGCCCACCTGGCTGATCTACAAAGAAACGGACGTCCTGTATCCGGCGGTCCAGAACTTCATCGACTTTCTGATCCAGTCTTCCGCTCCTGGTGAACCGGGAGCATCGGATGGCCCTTCTATGTAGTAGGATTTTATAGAAAAGACAAAACCCCCGGCTGATTTGAAGCCGGGGGTTTCAACTTGTCTCTTCTTTATGCATTCACCTTCGCTTGCTTTGAACGGGATGCCGCGGTCGCGCCGGCGATTTTTCCGAAGACGGCACCGGACATCAATCCGGATCCGCCTGGGTAGTTGTCGTAGAAAATGCCGCCGATCATTTCGCCTGCTGCGAACAGTCCGTCGATCGCCTGTCCGCCTTCGTCTAATACTTCACCGTCAGGATTCACGTGCAGCCCGCCGAACGAGAACGTGACGCCGCACGTAACGGGATATGCATAGAACGGGCCTTGTTCGATCTTCAATGCCCAGTTCGATTTCGGCGGCGTGATGCCCCGTGTGCCTTTGCCGTCTTTCTCGTTCGGGCTGTATTCGCCTTCTTGGACAGCCGCGTTGTATTCCTGGATCGTCGCCAAAAACTGCTCCCCATCGACCGGCAATTGCGCAATCAGTTCTTCAAGCGTGTCCGCTTTGTATTCCGATGCCTCTTCCAGATCGTATTCTTTCCGGAGCAGATGCCGGACCTGGGCGTCGTAGATCTGGACCGCCATCTGGTCCGGCTGCTTCAGGATTTCGCGGCCGTATTTGGCATACGTGTAATTCCGCAGATCCGCGCCTTCGTCGACAAAGCGCTTGCCGTCCTTGTTCAGCATGATGCCGAGCGGATACGAATGCTTTTTGAAGATGTCGCCCGGTTTGGTAAAATCGCCGACTTTCGGCGCGTTGTAGTCCGTGCCGATCGAGTGGCAGCCGGACCACTGGCCGAACGTCGCGGCGCCCGCTGCCACGGCCATCGAAAGCCCGTCGCCCGTATTGAATTCCGTCCCTCTCACAATGGCCGCTTCCCATTCTTCGCCCAAATGCTCCATCCGCATTTTCTTGTTCGCTTCAAAGCCGCCGCACGCGAGCACCACCGCGTTCGTTTCTACCGCCAGCTCCTCGCCTTGGCGGTTGACTGTGATGCCGGTGATCCGGCCCGCTTCTTTTTGCAGACCGGTTGCCGCCGCTTCGTACCAGACCTCGATGCCGAGCTTCGCGGCGCGTTCGTTCAATTGCTTGATCAATCCGACGCCTTTGGCGGCCGTCTTGACCGGCAGCCCGCCCCAGAAATGCCGCTTGCCGTCTTTCTCGAACGACTGGTTGTCGTAGATCAGTTCAAACGTGATGTCGTTGTCTTTCATCCAGGCGATCGTTTCAAACGACTTCGATACCAGCTGGCGCGCAAGGCCCGGCTCGCTCCGGTTGCCGGTCACCCGCATGAGGTCGTTGTAGTAATCTTCCTCGCCGTAATTCGGCATCTCGATCTTTTCCGCTTCTTGTTCCGAGATATTGACGATTTCCTTGATGGACTCCAGCCCGTTATAGGCGAAGCGGATCGCGCCGTCCGTGAAGAACGAGTTGCCGCCTCTTTTCTCTTTCGGCCCTTTTTCCAGCACCAGCACTTCTGCTCCGGATTCATGCGCGGAAATCGCCGCACAAAGCGCTGCATTCCCCGCGCCTACCACCACTACATCATATATCTTCTCTGCCATCATGATTCCTCCTTAAAAGTCTTCTTGCTTTCATGATAGGCGGTAATTGTCAGAAAATAAAATTGAAAAAAACTATCATTTGTCATAAAGGAATTTTATCTAAAACAAAGTTTTATATAGTTTTTATTTATCATAGAAGCCCATCTCTTTTGCCTCCAGAAAGAAACGCTATTTTCTTCCAATCCTCCCGGTGCTAACGCTATAATGAAGGCAGGATTCTATGGTAAATACACTCGAAGGTGGTATGGGTTCATGCATACTTTTCGCAAATATAAAAATTCACATCTGCAGGTGCCAGTCAAAGCGCCCTTGCATTTCAACGAAGAGACCGGCACCGCAGAAATGGCGGGGCTGATTGCGAAGCTGAAGGCCATCTTTTCAGAAGCGAAAGAGCAGCAGCGCGCGGTGGTTTTCCTGTGCATCGGCTCAGACCGCTACATCGGGGATTCGCTCGGGCCGCTGATCGGCAGCATGCTGGTGGAGAACGGCGTTTCACATCCCGTATACGGCACCTTGGAAGAACCGGTCCATGCCTTTAACTTGAAAACCGCCTTGAAGGACATCCACAAGAAAAACAGCAACCCGCTCGTCATCAGCATTGACGCGAGCCTCGGCACAAAAGAGCAGGTGGGCGATGTGCTGTTCAACGAAGGCCCGCTGGTACCGGGAAAGGCGCTTGAGAAAATGCTTCCGGAAGTGGGCGACTATCACTTCCAAGGCATCGTCAATTACCTCGACCCGCTGCCGAGCTCCCAGTTTTTGAACGACACGCGCCTCCATACGGTCATGAAACTGGCCAAACTCATTACGCAGTTCATCCTCGACAGCGAACAGTAAAAGGGATTCCGCCATTCTTGGCGGAATCCCTTTTCGTGTTAGATCGCTCCTGTGATGAACGCCACCGCGATGATGGCGAGACAGCAGATAAATGCCCATTTGAATGCGAACTTCTGCAGTTCGCCGATGTCCTTCTGCACCATGCCGGCAACCAGCAGCGTTGAAGCGACCAGCGGGCTCAGGAAGTGGATCGGCTGGCCCAGAACAGACGCCCGGGCAATTTCCAGCGGGCTGACGCCGTATGCGGCTCCCGCTTCTGCCAGGATCGGCAGGACGCCGAAATAATAGGCGTCATTCGAAAGCGCAAACGTGAACGGCATGCTCGTGATCGCCACCACCAGCGGATAGTACGAACCGACGGACGCCGGAATGATGGAGATCAGCGAATTGGAGATCGCATCGACCATCTGCGTTCCGGAAAAGATGCCCGAGAAGATCCCGGCTGCAAACACCAGCACGACCACGGTAATGGCATTTCCGGAATGCGCCAGAATCCGTTCTTTTTGCAGGTCCAAATTCGGGTAGTTGATCGCCGCAGCCAGGACGAACCCGATGAGGAAGCTGATCGGAGCCGGTAACAAGCCCATCACCAGGACCGTCATAATGGTGACAGCCAACACCAGGTTGACCCAGATCAGTTTCGGCCGCTTCAAGTCGGTTTCCAGCGCGTGGGTAGCCGCTACTTGCAGCATGCTTTCCGAACCGGCCGGAATCTTCTCCACAGATATGATGCCAAGCCGTGCCCGCTCTTTTTTGCCCATCAGATACGCGACGCCCAGAATGCTGAGCATCCCCGCCAGCATCGTCGGCAGGATCGGAATGAAGAATTCATTGGCATCGAGGCCAAGCGAGGCGATGGCCCGTGTAGCCGGCCCGCCCCACGGCGTCATGCCGCTGACGATACTGACCGATAATACCGAGATGGTCGCCAGCACCAAGGGATTCATTCCCAAGCGCAGGTAAAGCGCGAGCATCGCTGAGATGGTGATCATATGCGTCGTCGTCCCGTCGCCGTCCAAAGACGCAATCATTGCAATGACGGCTGTGCCCAGTGCGATTTTCACCGGGTCCCCTTTCACCAGTTTCATGACTTTATTGATCAGCGGATCAAACAAGCCCGCATCGATCAGAATGCCAAAGAACAAAATCGCGAACAGCAATAACGCCGCAGACGGCGCCACCTGCTTCAACCCATCCATCATCATGCCGCCAAGCCCCGACCAGAACCCGCCGATCAGCGCAAAGACAATCGGCACCACGACCAATGCCGCCACCGGCGACAGCTTTTTCGCCATGATCAGATACGTAAAGACAACAACCATCGACACTCCTAAAAATGTAAGAATAACAATTACCCCCTTTGAATGTATTCGCTTACAATTCACCAAATATTGCTGAGTCCCCTTGACTGCTTGTGTTTTGAATTAGTTATAAGAATATTTCATCTACTCCAATAAGTAAAATAGATAAATTTTATTAGAAATCAATAAAAAAACTTATAACCCATTCTCTGTCCGCTATTAAAAGGAGGAGCGTTCATTCAGGAAGTCGATGAATTTCTGCACCGTCGACAACTTCAGAAATTCCTGGTTGTACATCAGCCACGTATCCCGCGTCACCGGTTCGCCGTTCTCATAGAACAACGGGTATTTGTAGAGCTCGTCTGAAGGGCGCAGGCAGATTTCGGGCAAGATGGCAATGCCCAGGTCGTTTTTCACCATCTCTTTGCAGGTTTCCTGCCGGTCGGTTTCCATGGTGATCATCGGCGGCTCGGTGTAGCGGTTATGCCACCAGCTGCTGATGATGTCCTTCAGCGAACTGTCCGTCTTGTAATTGATGAACGGCAGTTCCGGCACTTGCTTCAGGTCGACTTCTTTCTTGGAGATCAGAAACAACTGCTCCGTCTGCAGCAAGGTCTTCGCCCCCGTCCAGTTGTAATCACCGCGAAGGATTCCCAAATGGACGCCTGACGAATTGAGCAGCCCCATGATATCCGCACTCCATCCCGTGTTGACGCTGAACTGGACATTTGGATGGGCCGTCAAAAACTCCTTTAACAGCGGCGGCAGTTTGTATTGCGCAAAATTGCTCGAAACGCCGAGACGGATCGTTCCCCGGATTTCCTGCTGCATGTTCTGGAGGTAATCTTTTGTATTTTGCAGCTTCGTGACCATTTCCTCTGCATACTGTGCCAGGTAGATCCCTTCCGAAGTCAGCTCAATCCCCTTTTTCGTCTTGAAGAAAAGCTTTGTCCCGACTTCTTTTTCGAGGTTTTTCAAACGGTATGTCAAGGCCGGCTGCGAGATGTACAGCCGCTCCGAGGCGCGGCTGATATTTTTTTCTTCATATAGGACCTGCATCGCTTCCCAATCTTTTTCATCCATTTCGATCACTCCATCTATGTTATAAGTATTTTCGATAAGGTATTGAATAAAATATCTATTTCACTTATGACTCAAAATACCATAATCTGTTTTTAGAAGCAATAGAATTTTCAGAAAGGTGGTTCATCCGATGAGAGTGCCGATTGCCGTGATGCGCGGCGGAACCAGCAAGGGAGTATTTATCAATTACGAGGAAATGCCGGAGGACCGTGTGCTTTGGGACAGCTTCCTGCTCGACATCATGGGAAGCCCCGACCAGCGGCAAATCGACGGCCTGGGCGGAGGCAATTCCCTCACCAGCAAAGCCGCCATCATCAAAAAGTCGGAGATGGACGGAATCGACGTGGAATATACGTTTGCGCAGGTCAGCATCGAAAACCAGCTGGTAGATTTCAAGGGGAATTGCGGGAACATCTCGTCTGCCGTTGGCCCGTATGCCATTGAACAAGGGCTTGTTTCGGCAGTGGCACCGGTGACGGCGGTCAGGATCTTCAATACGAACACCCGGAAAGTGATCATCGCGGAAGTTGAAGTGGAGAATGAGCGGGTGAAAACGGAAGGCCAATGCGAAATCCCCGGCGTTCCGGGGACCGGCTCCCCCATCTACTTGTCGTTTACCGACGCGCAAGGCGCCGTCACCGGCAAGCTGTTCCCGACCGACAACCCGGTTGACCGGATCGAAACACGGAACGGTCCGATTGATGTGTCCATCATCGATGTCGCCAATCCCCTGGTTTTTGTGAGAGCGGAAGATGTCGGATTGACGGGGTCCGAATTGCCGCATGAATTTACCGCGGAAAAGCTGGCGGAATTGGAAGAGATCCGCTCAGCCGCCGCTGAAATGTGCCTGTTTTCGACGAAAGAAGAAGCGACCGTGAAATCGCCGGCTGTGCCGAAACTGACGATCATTGCGCCTCCTGAGACTTATTTCGACGTCAACGGCGTGGAACGGAAAGCGGACGGAATGGATTGCCGCATCCGGATGATGTCGATGCAAAAGCCGCATCAGGCTTTGGCCATCACCGGAGCCATCTGCACTACGGCTGGCGCCTTTTTAAAAGACACGATTCTAAGCGACGTCATCGAAGTCGAAAACACCGTCCTGCGCTTAGGCCACCCGTCCGGCATCATCGAAACGAAAGTGGACATGATCGCGGGACACATCAGCAACATCAAAGTCGTCCGCACTGCCCGCATGATCCTGGAAGGGTTTGTCTATACGAAGCACAGTTACACGTACAGCAAATCGTTGGCGTAAGAAGTACCCCTTAAAGCTGCAGGTTTTGTGGTCAGGACATCATAAAGGCTTTCCGGTTTCCTGGAAAGCCTTTTCTTCATATGTGAAAAGGACTTCCCGTTTTTATGGGAAGTCCTTTATTAATTTATTTCATTTCTATGGAATCAGATTTTGCAGCCGCTTTTTCCGCTTTTTCACCATCAGCAAAATTTCTTCGATACCAAAGATACCCCAAAGGCTTCAGCAGGCACGGGGCGGCTGAAATAATACCCTTGTCCTTCATCGCAATTTTCCTGGATTAAATAGGCCAGCTGGTGTTCATCCTCGATTCCCTCTGCAATGACACTCATGTTCAATTGATGGGCTAGAGAAATGATGGTGGAAGTGATGGTTTTTCCTTTCAGCTCTTCGTTGATGTCCGACACGAAGCTCCGATCGATTTTCACGCGGTCAAACGAGTATTGCTGCAAATAACTGAGGGACGTAAAACCGGTGCCGAAATCATCGATTGAAATTGAAATGCCTAATTTTTTTAAATCCACCAAGTTCTGTTTTAATATCTTTGTATCTTCGATTAAAATACTTTCGGTCACCTCAAGTTCAAGCCATTTGGCATCAAGCCCCGTCTGTTGGAGCGCCTCTTTTACCGTTTCGACGAAATCAGGCTGCTGCAATTGGATTGTTGAGATGTTGACGCAAATTCCAAATGGCGGATAGTCCATTTCCTGCCATTCTTTAATCTGCGCACAAGCGGTATGCAATACCCACTTTCCAAGTGAAATAATCTGTCCGGTTTCTTCTGAAATCGGAATAAAATCAGCGGGCGAGACAAATCCAAGCGTCGGATGATTCCAACGGATCAGTGCTTCCACTGCACTCAGTTCTCCAGTCTTCAGGTTCGTGATCGGCTGATAATGGAGCACAAATTCGTTATTCTGGACCGCCTCTTTCAAGTCCTTTTCAATAATCAGCTTGTATGCCGTCTTTTGGTCCAGTTCATCCGAATACACCGTGTAATTGTTTTTTCCGTATTTCTTGGTAAAGTACATCGCCGCATCGGCCTTCTTGATCAACTCTTCCACTGTCTCTTCTTCCCTGCCGCTGAAAGCAATGCCTACGCTGCAGGAAACCGAAAGAGAATGTCCTAGGACTTTAAACGGTTCTGCCATCACTTGGTTAAGTTTTGCTGCCAAAAGATGGACTTCCTCTTCTTTTGCATCCGGCAATAGTATAGCAAATTCATCTCCTGCTACCCGTGCCACCGTATCCGCTTCCCCTACAGTCTCTTTTAAGCATTGGGCAACGGCCTTCAGAAATTCATCTCCCATATAGTGGCCGAGTGAATCGTTGATGAATTTAAATCGATCCAGACCGAGAAACAAAACAGCCAGTTTGTGGTTGTGAAGCTGCGAAATTTTAAAAACTTGTCTTAAACGGTCTTCGAAAAGCTTGCGGTTTGGAAGTTTCGTCAAGGAATCAAAGAATATAAGTTCTTCCATCAATTTCTTGTTTTCATTTCGTTCGGTAATGTCTACAGCGACTCCATACACGCCAATGACTTCCCCTTTAAGCTTCATAGGGAAATTGGAAATTTGCACAGCTCTTCGCTGCCCGTCTTTTGGCGTAATGAAGATTTCATACGTAACAGTTTCGCCAAGTATGGCTTTATTAAAATTATAAAGTGTGGTCGGCAGATCCTCAGGAACAACGAGCGGCATGAACGCAATATCTGCGAGTTCCGCAGCCGAATATCCCGTCAACCGTTCACAAGCGGGATTTGCGTCGATAAAATTGCCTACCAAATCGAAAGTGTACACCGCGTCCGGGTTATTATCGAACAGCGATTTAAACCGTTCCTGCGTTTCAAGCATCTGCGCGGTTGCCTGCACTTCAGCTGTCACATCAACAATCGCCCCCACTAAAAACGTTTCTCCATTCCAGACCATCTTTTTCCCATATACCTCTACAACAATCATTTCCCGGTTTTTCTTGAAAAAACGGATGCGGTATTGATCAGACTTGTTTTGCTCCTCAACCCTTTTTACCAGCCGTTCCTTCATAATGCTTATATCGTCGGGATGGACCAAGTCCGTAAAAGTAATTTGGCCATTAAGGATTTCTGATTCAGCATAGCCGAGAAGTTCACAAAAATGCTTGTTGATGAATGAATAGGAATCTTCTTTTAAGACATACATGCTAATGGGAGCGTTCTGCACTGTGACCTCAAACATCTCTTGGTAAAATGCAGTGCCCATTGGTGTATTTGTCTCTATCAACTCCATGAAAAATTTATTAGCGATATGCTTCATCTCAATAAACTCCCTTCTACTTCGAATTCAATCAAACGATTCGACAAAAGGCATCTGAATTGAGTTACCAAATGCATTTGTATAAATTAGTTGCATGAACTTCAACATCAAAGACATTGATCAATTCGCTTAGGCAGTAGAATGCAAGAAGATTTCGTTTAGACAGGTTTTTAATTTTTTCATCGTCTATATACACTACTGTATCGTCTCTTCTTATTAAATCCCGCTTTTCTGTGTAGAGGGCCGGATTCTTTAGGCGGCTGGATCCGTTTTCCGAAATCTCAAAAGCGGTATAGTTATAAATAGCACATTCCATGTAATCGAATTCCCAAGAAAGTATTAATATTAAATCATATTGTTTAAGAAAATGGATTGTCTCTTCATTGGATTCAAGCGCAAGTTCCACTGTTCTTCCAACAATATCCTTAAGCTCTAACATATCATACTCACTTAAAGATGGTTTCCTTTTGAATATAAACATAACCAACCTCCTTACGAAAAAAGCTTTATTAGCAGCATTTACACTTTTTAAATATAATAAAAAATACATTTATTTCTTATTTTTATTCGTTAAAGTAAAATACTTCTATTTCTGTTACAGGTATTATCGGCTGTTTTTGTATAATGATTAATAGGTTAATATAACTAATTTTGTTGTAATAACTTTTTTCTATCTTTTAAAAAAATATTAAAGATATAGTCAGCGTATAAGACATGAAAGAGGGCTTCAATTTTTTTAAAAAAGCCATTTTAGAACAAACAAAGCCGGCCCATAAAGGACCGGCTTTGTGTATTTCAATAACCCTATAGCTGTTTCATCGGGTCAGACTTCTTTATATTTCCCTAACTTCTTCGCCAAGCACTTCAATACAGATACGGATGCTGTTCTTCAGATCCTCATGCGCCCAGCTCGGAATCTTGCCGTGCTGGATCGCCAGTTCATGGGAAGCCGGGATGTGGATGAATCCGGAAGGGATCGGCCGGTCCTGTGAATTTGCATACCGGAGCCCTTCGTACATGACGTTATTGCAGAGATACGTGCCGGCGGTATTGGACACTTCCGCCGGGAAGCCGTTCTCCTGCAGCTTGTTGACCATGGCGCGGATCGGCAGCGTCGAAAAATAAGCTGGTACACTGTCCTCGGCAATTGGCTCGTCCACGGGAATATGCCCTTCGTTGTCGGCATCCCCGTCTTTGACATTGATGGCGATGCGTTCCGGCGTGATCTTGTAGCGGCCGCCTGCCAAGCCGAGGGAAATGACCGCATCGGGACGGGTATCCTCGATATGCGCCAGCAGCTCGTTGCCGGACGAATGGAAATCGACGGACATGATCCTGCCCACGATTTCGTATCCGCCAATCGTTTGGCCGTCGAGTTCTTCAACAATCTTCATCGTCGGGTTCACGGTGAATTTCAAAAATGGTTCGAAACCTGTCAGCAATAGCTTTTTCATGGTTTTCCTCCTCGAAATCTAAAATGATGAGACGTGCTTGGCCGAAGGGCTCTTGCAGAGTTTCCGAGAGCGCCGGAGCGCCTTTGCAGAGCAGAAACTGTGTGCGATGTTCATGCTTTTATTTGCCCTTCCGTTATACCACATTCCCTTCCCCTTTAACCAGCCGGCCGCCGAGCAGCCCTTTCTATCATGCTATGTCAGGGTTTATTGACAGGTGGAGATGCGGGAATCCTCGTTCCCTCGCCTTTGCCGTATCTATCACCCGTGCATCTTACCCCCAGCCGTAAAACAAAAGCCACCCGTTCGGAAATCGATCGATTCCAGAGGATGGCTTTGGGTTTGTCTTTGATTCAATTCTATTTGATCCGCAACCCGGAAGCCGGGTCGAAAAAGCAGGCTTTGTACAGGTCTTATGCCAGATCTCGTCCTGTTTTTTCCTGGGTTACTGGACCCACTGCTCTTTTTCGCTTTCCAGAACGAGCCGTTCGCCGTTATGGGTGATGGTGAGCCCGTCACCCCGCAGCAACGTGTAGCTCGCCCCTTCGCGGTCTTTGCGGATCTTCAGGAGCCGGCCCTGGTACTGCAGGCGGAATTCATAGGAATTCCATTCGGCCGGCAGCGCCGGCGCGAAGCTCAGGCCGCTTTCCTTCAGCCGCAACCCGGCAAATCCGTAGACGATGCCGAGCCACGTGCCGCCCATGTTCGCCATGTGCAGCCCGTCTTTGGTGTTGCCGTGCGTATTGTCGAGGTCCAGGCGCGCGGTTTCATTGAAATAATCATAAGCCTTTTCGTGATAGCCGAGTTTCGACGCCATGATGCTGTGGACGCAGGAACTCAGCGACGAATCGTGGGTGGTGATGCCTTCGTAATAATCATAGGAATTCTTCATCGTTTCCAGGTCCTGCTCGTCTTCGAGCAGGAAATGCGCGAGCACCGTGTCGGCCTGTTTCAGCACCTGATAGCGGTACAGCGTCAAGGGATGGTAATTGAGCAGCAGCGGAAATTTCTCCGCCGGCGTGTTTTTCAGGTCCCAGCGGTCCTTTTGCAGGAAGCTGTCGTCCTGAGCGTTGATTCCTAAGGTTTCGTCGTACGGCAGGTACATGTTCTCGCCAGCCGTGCGCCAGCCCGCCACTTCCGTCTCCGTCAGCTGGAGCGCGCCGGTCAGCCCTTGCAGCCGCTCGCTGTCGCGCTCTTTCAGCTCATCGAACACTTTCGCCGCCCACAACAGGTTGTATTTGGCCATGGAGTTCGTGTAGTAGTTGTTGTTGACGATGCACGTGTATTCATCGGGCCCGGTGACGCTGTCGATCCGGAACTCGCCGTTTTGCATATGCCCCGTGTCCGCCCACAGGCGCGCGGTTTCGAACAGCACTTCCGCCCCGTAGTCTTTCAGGAACGCTTCGTCTTTTGTGGCCAGGTAATATTGGATATAACTGTAGGCGATGTCCGCGCTGATGTGGTACTGCGCGGTGCCGGCCGGGAAGAAGGCCGAACTCTCGGGGCCGGTGATCGTGCGCCACGGGAACAGGGCGCCCTGTTCATGGCCCATCTCCTTCGCCCGCTGCCGCGCGCTGTCGAGGATCGAGTAGCGGTGCAGCAGCAGATTTTTGGCGATGTCCGGATTGGTCATCAGAAACACCGGGAAGATGTAGATTTCCGTGTCCCAGAAATAATGCCCTTCGTAGCCTTCGCCGGACAGGCCTTTCGCGGCGATGTTGCTCGCCGGGTCCTTGCCCACCGATTGCAGGAGCTGGTACAGGTTGAAGCGGATGCCTTCCTGCACGTTTTCATCGCCGTCGATCGCGATGTCCGAAAACGCCCAATACTCGTCGAGATAGGCTTTCTGCTCGGCCAGCAGCTCATCGAACGGCTTGTTCTGCACGAGCTCCAGCACCTCGAGCGCGCGGGTGGTGACATCTTCGCCGTGGCGCAGTGTATCCGTATAGACGGCGTATTTAGTGAACTGCACCGGGCCTGCGCCTGAACAGGTGAAGGTTTCTTCGACAGCGGCGTCCGTCACGCGGCCCTCCGGTTCACAGCTCTCCGCCTGGATTACCGACACCGACGCACACGCCACTTCCAACGCGGTCTGGTAGGTCGTGTCTTTGACGATGCTGAAGGGCCCTTCGCGCCGCACATCGGTGACGTGTAGGCGTTTCGTGTGGCCCGAGGCGAGGCGCGGGTCTTCTTTGTCGACATAATTGGAGACGTCGCCATTGAGCGTCGAAACGATCTTCACTTCATCGACCGGAGTAACTGGCTCCACCCGGATGTCGATTGCGAACAATTCTTTGGTGACAAACGACACTAAGCGCCGGAAGTGGATTTTCACTTCCCTGCCTTGCGGCGATATCCAGTGGACGCTGCGTTCCGCAAAGCCCGCATCCATGTTCAGCTTGCGTTCGCAAAACACTACTTCCCCTTCGAACAGGGAAAACCGTTCGCCGTCCAGATAGATCTCGGCGGTCTGCGCATCGATGACATTCAGGACTTTTTGCTGCGTCTCCGGGAACCCGTGCAATTTCTCTCCGTAGGTGATTTCGGTTTCATCATGGAACGCGTTGATATAGGCGCCGCGGATCGATTTGAATCCATCCCCGTACCCTTCTTCGAAATTCCCTCTGACGCCCAAATAGCCATTCCCCAGGGAAAGCAGGCTTTCGTTCACCAAAAGGTTCGGGTTATCCAGTTCAAACTTCGTTAATGTCCAGGTCATGCTCCCACTCCTTTACAAGCCGGCGTTTTTCTCTCTAAACTGCCGGACCACTTCTTCAAATTCCAATTCGGACGTCTCCGCCACCAGGTAATCCGCGTGCGACAGGTGCTCGCGGTCCCCGACGCCGACCGAGAACATACCGGCCCGGTTGACCGCTTCCACGCCGGCGCTGGCGTCTTCGATACCGATGCAGTCCCGGTAATCGATTCCCAGCGCGTCTGCCGCGGCGGTGAACGTCTCCGGGTCCGGTTTCCCGTTTTTCACTTTTGCTGCGTCCACTATGTAATCAAAATAACCGGTAAGGCCCAGCTTCTCCAGGATGGCCGGCGCATTCTTGCTTGCCGAGCCGAGCGCGATCTTGGCATCCGTCTTTTTATTGGCATCGAGGAACGCCAGCATGCCCGGTAGGATATGGGCAGGCGTGATCTCTTCGATCAGCGTCAGGTAATAGTCGTTTTTCTGTGTTGCCAGTTTCAGCTTTTCCTCATCCGAAAACGCCCCGATGGTCGAGTCGAGCGCGAGTATGCGGTCCAGGGAATCCATGCGGTTGATGCCCTTCAACTGTTCGTTGAATGCACGGTCGAATGAAAGGCCCAGCCCCTCGGCCAGTTTCTGCCACGCCAGGAAATGGAATTCGGCGGTATCGGTCAAAATGCCGTCCAGGTCGTAGATGATGAGCTTCGGCTCGTATGTCATATGATTTCCCTCATTTCTTTTTCCGCCAAAGGCTCGCTTGGCAATCGTTTCACGCTTTCCCGCTCCGTCAGTTCGTGCGGGACCCAAATATGCTGCCGCTCCAATTTGCCCTCGATGATGTCGCAGAGCAAACGCGCGGATAATTTTCCGATTTCCATAAAGTCCTGACGGATCGTCGTCAGCGGCGGCTGGGTGTAGCGGCTCAGCAGGAGGTCGTCGAATCCGGTGACGGAGATGTCTTCCGGAATCCGCAGGCCCGCTTCTTTCACCGCCTGCATGACCCCGAAGGCCATGAGGTCGCTGAAACAGAGAAAAGCGGTGGGCTGTTTTTCCAGCAAATACGCCTTCGCCAGTTCATAGGCCATTTCTTCCGAAAACGAAGCTTCCAGGATATCGATGCCGCCAAGCTCCATGCCGTACTCGCCCAACGCTTCCGCCACGCCCTTCATGCGTTCTGAATTCACGTACGTTTCCCTTGTGCCTGACATGACTGCGATCTTGCGGTGGTTCCGCTCCAAGAGGTGGCGAGCGATTTCCCGGCTTGCCTCGGCGTTGTCGATCGACACGCTGCCGATTAGCCCGTTCGCCGTTTCGGCCATGATGTCGAGCACGACGCAGGGCAGGCTCGAGTCGATCAATTCCATGTAGTACTGGTCGTCTGTCCGGATGCCCTGCAGGATCGCGCCGCCGATGTTCCGTTCGCGGCAATAGCGGACGTAGCTTTGCTGCTTTTGCTGATGGGAGTCGATCAGGTAGATCGACAGCTCAAAACGGCTGTTGGTGACTTCCTGGTAGACGCCTTTGAAAATATTGAACGCATTGCTGTCCTTTTCGTTGTCATTGAGCACACCGGAGGAAATCAGCCCGAGCGTCGAATTCTTTTTTGATGACAGGTTTCTGGCATTGATGTTCGGCGAGTAGTTCAGTTCTTTGGCAATCGCAAGGATGCGCTGCCGCGTCTCCTCTTTCACATCGGCGTAATTATTGAACGACTTGGAAACGACGCTCACGGATACCCCCGCTCTTTTGGCAACATCTTTTATTGTGGGCATGGCTGTTTCACTTCCTACATGAGTTGATAAGGCGCCTTCTCAGGCCGAAGCTTTGGCTTCCTGTTTGTTCTTGACCCGCAGCGTAAAACTGTAGAATGCCGAAAACGACACGAACACGCCCAGTGACGCCGTCAGGAGCGGCAGCAGCAGGAGCAGCTTCACCGCGGTGATCCAGATGAGCAGGCCGTTGCCGGCCACGATGACCAGACTCAGCAAGGGGCTGCCGGCTGATACAAAAAATGCATTCAGCAGCCTTTCCTTGCGGTTCATGCGGTAATGAACGCTGATGGACAAGAAGTTGACGATATAGACGAACAAGGCCAGCCCCGTGACCAGAAACAGCCAATTGAGGGCGCCGCTTCCCGTTCCGAGATAAAAATAGGCGAGGTACCAGAAGAGCCAGACGGCTGCAAACGGCACACCCATTTTCACGCTTTCCTTGTAATTCGCCTTTAAGTGAGCAATGTACATCTTCACGGCGGAAGAATCATTGCCGAGCAGCCAGTCCCGAGCGGACGCAAATACAGCGGCCGTCGCCGGGAAAAACAGGAGCGGCGCAAACAGCAGGACCAGCGCGCTGAAAAGTATGATTCCGGCGGCATTGCTGATGTCGATGGCCAAAAACGCCGCGAATAGCGGGAGGCCCATTAAAAACCACATGAAATTGGTGATTGCCATTTTCAAAAACCATTCGCTTGCCCCATAGATCACGCCCATAAGCCCGTTCAAGTCCTGCATGTTTCCGCCTCCTTCGGAAAGGGCTTATTTGACTGCCCCTTCCCCGATTCCTTTAATGATGTATTTCTGTGCAAGCATATAGAAAATGACAACCGGAATGATCGTCAACGTCAGGCCGGCCATGGCCAAGTTCCATTCAATCGTGAACTCCCCGAAAAAGTAGAAGACAGACAACGGAATCGTCCGCAGCTCTTTGTCGACGAGCGTCAGAGAAGGCAATAGGAAGTCATTCCAGATCAGGATGACGTTCAAGATCATGACGGTGGCGGTGATCGGCGTCAAAATCGGGAAGATGATCCGCCAGAACACGCCGAATTTCGAAGCGCCGTCAATGGTCGCCGCTTCTTCGAGCGAAATCGGGATTGACTTGATGAACCCGTGGTAAAGAAAAACGGAAAGCGCCGCGTGGAAACCGATATTCATGAAAATCAGCCCGCTGAGCGTATTATACAAGGGAATGCCGGTAGTGTTCGTAATGCCGATCACCAGCTGCATCAGCGGCATCATGAGCGTCTGGAACGGAATCAGCATCGTGGCGATGAGGCACATGAAAATGATCGTGCTGATGCGGCTGCCGGACCGGGCGAGCATCCAGGCCGTCATCGAGGATAGGACGACAATGAACACCACGGAAACGATCGTCACGAACAGCGAATTGGTGAACGCGCTGAGGAAATCCATCTGTTCCATCGCTTCCGTATAGTAGCGGAAGTCGAATTGCTTCGGAAGGGCCAGCGCCCCTTCGTACAGCTCCTGTCTCGTCTTGAACGAGTTGACCAGGATGATGTATATGGGAGACAAAAAGATCAAAGCGACCAGAAACAGCAAGATCTCTCTCGACCAGTTGCTTAGTATGCGCATTACATTTCAACCTCCCGTTTTTTCGTCAGGTAGACCTGTGTCAATGTAACGGCTGAGATGATCACGAAGAACAGGATGGCTTTTGCCTGCCCGTACCCGTAATTCCCGTAGCCAAAGATTTCATTGTAGATATTCATCGCAAAAAGCTCGGTCGCGTTCGCAGGGCCTCCGCCCGTCAATGACAAGTTGACGTCGTAGATCTTGAAGCCGTACGACAGCGTCAGGAACAGCGAGATGGTGAAGGCGGGCATGAGCAGCGGGAACGTGATCCGCGTCAAGCGCTGCCAAGGGGTGGCGCCGTCGATCTTGGACGCTTCGATCAGTTCGCCAGGCACACCCTGGATTCCGGCGATGTAGACGATCATGACGTAGCCCGCCATCTGCCATGTAAATACGAATACCAGGGCAAACAACGCGAAATTCTCATTGACCAGCCAGTTGAAGAAGATGTTCTCGAGCCCGGTCACTTCGCCGAGAAAGGTGAAGACGTCCAAAAATACAAACTGCCAGATATAGCCCAGAATCAGGCCGCCGATCAGGTACGGCATAAAGAACATCGTCCGCGCCAGATTGGCCAGTTTCAGCTTCGACGTGACCAATAAAGCGAACGCCAACCCTGCGATATTCACCGTAATGACGGACAGCACCGTAAACAGCACCGTCAGCCAGGTGGATTTCATGAACCGCTCATCCGTGAACAGCTTCAGGAAATTTTCCATGCCGACGAATACTTTTGGGTTGGCGTTGATCCCATCCCATTCAAAAAATGCATAATAGATTCCGATTAGAAACGGAATGACGACAATGATTGTAAAAATAATGAGCAGCGGCAGCGTAAACAGCAGGTACCAGCTGATATTCTTCTTGTTTGCCACGTCCATCCCTCTCTTTCCGTTGCTTAATGGTTCTTAGTTGAGAAAAAGCAGAACACGCCTGCAAAGGCGTGCTCTCTTTTTTTATGGGCCTTCGTTTATTTTACTGCGTTCTGCCAAGCTGCATCCAGATTGCTGATGAATTCTTCGCCTGTCATGTCTTCGTTCGCGAAGAATTCTTCTGCCGCTGGGGCAAAATCATTCGGCACCATGTTCGCTGGGTAGTAGTTGTGCGACCAAGGAATGGTTTCCCCGCTGTTTGAAGCTTCAAACACCGCTTTGGATAATGGGTCCAAATCATTGGCTTCGATATTCGTCATCGCCGGGATGAATCCGAACTCTTCCACGATGATCTTCTGGCCGGTTTCACTCGTGTGCAGCCATTCAAGGAAGTCTACAGCTGCTTCGATTTCTTCCGGTTCTTTTTCAGCATTGACGGCCCAGTTGCTTCCGACGCCGACTGCAAGCTTGTCATTTCCTTCAAGCGGGAATGGCGCCATGCCGACTTCAAAGTCCACTTCGAAATCTTTCAGCAAGCCTGATGCCCAGTTGCCCTGGTGGATCATCGCTGTTTTGCCGGCTGCAAAATCTCCGACCTGCTGGTCATAAGAGCCGCCAAGCGGGCTTGGGGTATTCGCTCGGATCACTTCCATGAATTCGCCGAAACGCTGGAATTCTTCCGTTTCCGCCATAGTCGTTTCTCCGTTCGTCAATTTATCCATGAATGCTTCCGGATCTTCCTGAAGCGAGAACGGGTAGTTGCTGATATGGCCGATCAAGAAATAATCTTCCGACGACAAGCCGAGGCCGTTGATGTCTTCAGCCTTGAATTTCTCCAATGTGCTGGTGAATGATTCCAAGTCCTTGATGTCTTCCGGCTTCACCATGTCTTTGTTGTAGACAAGCCCGAATCCTTCTACGCCGTACGGGATGCCGACAATTTTATCGTCAAGCGTCAACGCCATGTTCGGCGCGATATTGCTGACAAATTCTTCATCGCTCAAGTCATATACATAGGATTTCAAGCTTTCAGCCACAGTTGAATTCTGCAGGCTCATGATGGAAGGCCCTGTTCCGTTGTTCAGGCGGATCTGCAATTGCTGGAGATAGTCATCTCCGGTCGTACCGATCACTTCCACGTCCACGCCAGTTTCTTCCGTATAGGTCTCTGCCGCCGCTTCGAGCTGGTCGGAGATTTCAACTTTCGTCTGGAAAATCGTGATCTTCTCAGCTCCGCCTTCTTCGCCTTCCGTTGCCGTCTCTTCGCCGCCGCTGCATGCAGCCAGGCCTGTCATCATCGCAGCAAATGCTACGCCCGTCATGAACTTCTTGTTAAACACCATGTGTAAAGCCCCCTTTGATTTGGTTGTTTATAGTAAATAAAATGAAAAGATCATTTTATTACTGCCGTGATTATCGTGAATGGATCCCGATTCCGTTTGCGAGCGGCACTTGGATCGTGCCGTTCACCTTGTAGGCCATGCCCCCTGTCTCAAACGCCGCCTCTTTGCCGTGCGAAGTGACTTTGAGCGACTCATGGGTGATTTCGAGCGTTAATGGCGTGCCTTGCCAAAGAATTGTAAACTGCATCCGGCTCCAGTGCTCTGGCAGATGGGGATTGATCCGCAGCCCCTCATCCGAGAGCCGGACCCCGGCAAAGCCGAAAACCGCCGATGTCCAAATGCCGCCGATCGCCGCTGCATGGATTCCTTCATCCGAAGTGTCCATCGCTTCCCCGAGATCGATGTCGCATGCTTGCCGGAACAGCGAATAGGCCTTATCGGCTTCTCCCAGATCGTTCGCGACCACGGCGTGCACCGCGAGGCTCAGTGAAGAGTCGTGGAGCGTCCGGGGCTCGTAGTACCGGTAGTTTGCGAGCTTCGCCGCGTTCGACAAGCGGGCGTCCCCGTGCAGGAATGTCTGCTCGAGCAAGTAGAACAGCAGCACCGTATCCGCCTGCTTGGTCACTTGAATGCCGTTGATCCCTTCTGAATTGAAGTCCCTGTAGATCGTTCTCACTTTCGCCTGATTTTTGTATTTCGAAAGGTCTATTTCAGGAAGCTGCAGGTACGTTTCATCCTGCGGAATGACCAGATCCGTTTCGCGCGGCTCCGGCATATACAGCTCCTCCGCTTTGCGCTTCCAGTCCTCCCGGGCATCGCCCAGGCCGAACCTTCCGAGAAGCTGCGGATTCCGGGCCGAAAGCTCTTCGGCGCAGCGCTCCGCGAACTTCAAATTGAAATACGCCATGTAATTCGTGAAGGCATTATTGCTGACATGCTCCTTGTATTCGTCTGGCCCAATGATATTGCGGATCTCATACCGATTCCGCTCCTCGATCCACTCCAACCGGCTCGCCCAGAAGTTCGCGGTCTCGAAGACGATCTCGTAGCCGAAGCGCTCCATGAATTCCCGGTCGCCTGTCACCTTCTCGTACTGATACACCGCAAAAGCGATGTCTGCCGAAATATGCTGTTCGATAAAGCCCGACCAGATTTTCGACTGCTCCCCTGTCACGATGTCGATGTCTCCCCAGACGGGCGTGGTCTCGCCGTCATCCGGCCAAGCCATTTCCCACGGATACATCGCGCCGGCATAGCCGTTGTCGGCTGCTTTCCTGCGGGCGCCTTCGAGGCCGTGATACCGGTAGGTGAGCAATCGTCTGGCGGCTTCCGGATCCGAATAGATGAAGAACGGCAAGATGAAGATTTCCAGATCCCAGAACGTGTGGCCTTTATAGCCTTCCCCGCTCAGCGCTTTCGCCCCAACGCCTAGATGCTCCCGGCCCGGAGGCGGCTGCATGGCCGTCAAATGATACAGCGAGAACCGGAGCGCCAAGGCATCATATGATTCTTCGCTTTCCACTTCGAGATTGTACTTGTCCCATACCTGCTCCTGCCATGCCTGTCGATGCTGGCCGAACAGCGCGTCGTATCCTTTTTCCGCATGCTGCTGCAGCTCGCCCAGCGACCGGCCGCGAAGCTGTTGGAGATTTTTCGGCTCTGGCCCGTCCACGCTATCCCGGCTCGTGTGCACCGTAGCCAGTTTTTCCACGGTCAGCTTGTCGTTCGGCTCCAATTGAAACTCATAAGCCATCCAAACTTTCCGGCGCCCCATGTCCTTGTCCGCAGGCGGGGTGATGGCCTCGCCGTTCAAGCTGAAATTATGTACGGCATTGAACACCATCTCCACGCCCGATTCACTGGTCTTCTGATCCAGCTGGAGAAAGCGGCCGTCCAATATCCGCCGTTCGCCCTCGAGGAAATGCTGCGCGCCTGAATTAGTCATCCGTCCATTGATGCCGCTGATAAAAGAAACGGACACCGGTTGGGTGAGGCTTTCCACTTCGACCTTCATCGCGATCAGATGCAAGTCCGCGAGCGACACGAAGCGGCTGAACTGAAACCGCAAACGCTTGCCTTGGGGCGACTCCCAGAGGAACGACCGTGTCAGCTCGGCTGTTTTCAGATTGAGCTGTTTGATGTATTCGGCCGTTTTCCCAAGTTCCAGGCTGAAGCATTCGCCGTCGACCCGGATGTCGAGCTGGGTGATGTCCGCCGTATTTGGCAGCTCGGTCACTTCATTTTCCTGTGATTTATTGAACGTGCCATTGATGAACAAATTTCTCTTTTCCTGTATGTATGGTTCTTCTGCTGCGGAACGCAATCCCATATAGCCATTCCCGAGCATCATAACGGCTTCGCTCTTCCCCAGGGAATCGGCTGAAAAGGCAGTATCTGCTATAATCCAGCCTTTCAATTCCCCGGTTCCGGTCGAGTAATCCATCATTGCAGCCGCCTCCTTCTCCGTTTACGAAAACGTTTTAGTTTTGTGCGAAAAAAATATAAAAGCGTCCGTTAAAAGCATTTTGCGCTTTTCCTTAAGCAGACTTTCCCTCGAAAAAAGGCACTTAATGGCATTTTTCTGGAAAGCGCTTACATTGTTTTATTATAGGGGCTCTTTTTTGAATAGTCAAGAAAATCAAATCTGTAAAATAAAAAGCAGAATTCTATAATTACATCCAATTACCGAATTCTGCTTGTTGAAATTTTGCTTCCAATCCCTTTCAGGGCTTGTAGACATTTCCGTCCCTGATTTCCTTTTTCCACTCTTCCGCTTCCTCCCCTTTTACAGGGCCGGACAGCAGCGGATCCTTCGTTTCGATCATCCAGCGTTCAACTTCCGAGCGCAACCTTTTCAGGACGTGCTGGTGTTCGCTGCTTTCAGCGAGGTTGCTGTGCTCCAGCGGATCCGCTTCCAGGTTGTACAGCTCTTCTTTGGCGTTCGGGACATAGAATGCTTCCCTCACCGCTTGGCCGGAGAGGCTTTCATGGATATCGAACGGCAGGAACACTTTCGGGCCGTCTTCAAAATTCCGGATGTATTTAAATTTGGCGGTCCGCACGCCCCGCATCGGATGGTAGCGGTCATGCCACGTCATCTCGCAGAAAAAATGCGTCCGTTCAGTGTAGCTTTCCTCTGTGATCAGCGGCAGAAAACTCTTGCCGTCGATTCCCGCCGGCACCTCAGCCCCTGCAAACTCCAGGAGCGTCGGCATCAAATCGATGTTGCACAAGAGCTCGTTTTGCCGGATCCCTTTCCGGTCCATCCCGTTTGGCAGTTTCATGATCAAAGCCGTTTCCAGCCCCGCATCCGACAGCGTCCCTTTGGCTCCTGGAAATGCGATGCCGTGGTCTGTCGTGTAGATCAGGAGGGTGTTGCCGTCCAGCCGGGTGTCTTCTAGCAACATTCTGATCCGCCCGATTGCCTGGTCCAGCTCTTTGACGGACCCTTGGAAGCGGGCTACATCTTCCCGGACTTCTTTCGTGTCGGGCAGGTACGGCGGAACTTGGATCTCCTCAAGGGGGCCGGGCTCAAACGCATCGAAAGGCCGGTGGGTTTCTTCGAATCCGACTGAAGCATAGAAAGGGGCATCATCACCGGCTTCCATTCTGCCGGTTAAAAATTTTTCCAGCTCATCCGTCACGTTTGCCGCTGCGTTCCCCGGAACTTTAACGACATGCTCATAGCCTAGTTTCTCCCCTTCGTAGACGCCGGCGATGGATTCATGGAAAAAGCCGAAGAGCCATGTGCTGTAGCCGGCCCGTTTCATCTCCGAAGGCAGGGTCCGGATGCCGCTTTTCATCGTGTGGCCCAGATGCGTCAAGCCCATCAGCCCGTGGTTGTGCCCGTATTGCCCCGTCAGGATGCTGCCCCTGCTCGGGCTGCACTGGGGCTGTGTGCAAAAGTAATTGTCGAATTGGATTCCTTCTTCCGCCATCCTGCTGAGTTCCGGCGTCGCCACTTTGCGCCCGTAGCTCCCTAGATGCCTGCCTGTATCATGGGAAATCACCATGATAATATTCGGTTTTTCCATTCGTTTTGCGCCTCCTTGTGATTTGGTTGCTGCCTTTTGGGTCAGGCGGACATTCCTGCCGCCAGTCAAATGCTCACCGCACACCGGAATCCGATGTTCCCGGCGGAACTGTCTGGGGTATTGGAAGAACGGGCGGCTACCCGGTACCTGTTGCAGTAGGATTCGTGGCATAAATATGAACCGCCCCGCATCGCCTTTGCCAAGTCGGGTGCTGCAGCGTCCATGCCTTGCTCCTTCAACGGTCCGGCATTTTCCGCAAATGCGTTCGCGCACCATTCCCATACGTTTCCTGCCATGTTGTAAAGGCCGAAACCGTTCGGCCGGTAGGAAGCGGCAGGCGCTGTTCCTGCGTACCCGTCCTCTTCCGTGTTCAGCGCGGGAAATTCCCCTTGCCAGATGTTGCAGCGATGTTCACTGCCGGGATTCAGCTCGTCGCCCCACGGATACCTCTTTTGTTCAAGCCCCCCGCGGGCAGCATACTCCCACTCCGTCTCATTGGGGAGCCGCTTCCCTGCCCAGCGGCAATACGCGGCGGCATCGTGCCAGGACACATGGACGACCGGATGGTCCATGCGGTTTCCGATGCTGCTCCCAGCCCCTTCCGGCTGAAACCAGAAAGCCTCCTCCACCGCACACCACCACGGCGTGTTGGCCACCCGCCTGGCCGCCGCTTCCGTGCCGGGGGCCAGAAACTGATAAAACACAAACGACCAGCCGAACCGCTCCGCTTCCGTCCGGTAACCCGTTTCCTTTACAAATTGGCCGAATTCTTCATTGGTCACAGCCATGCTGTCCATGTAGAACGGATCCACGCGCCGGTTCCGCACAGGGTCTTCAAAGTCCGCCGGATGCCCTTCGCCGCTGTCCGAGCCCATCCAAAACTCGCCGCCTTCAATCAAAACCATTTTTTCTTTAAATCGGATCCCTTTGCTGCTCTTTCGCACCAGACCGGTTTCCGGACCTGCTGGTTCCTCCTTTGCCTCCTGGGGCCTGCTTGCTACACAACAGGGGGGCACTACCTTGTCCATGCGCTTGCACTCCTTTCTCATCAACCGACATTCACGTTGAATTGTATACTCCCTTAATCTGAATTGAAAGTCAATTGACGACACGGCGAGTGCCTTCTCCGTATCAAAAATGCAGCTCGCACGTGGATTTAATCGAAAAGGCTGCCAGTATTCCACTGAAGAGTGGACATGGCAGCCTTTTCGGTTGTTGAATTTGGACTTACAGCGCCTTCACCAGTCCACCATCCACGAGCAGGGTCTGTCCCGTTACGTAAGTGTTGGCACCAGAGCATAGGAAGACCGCCTGTTTGGCGAATTCGTCGGGGCGGCCGTAGCGGCCCATCGGGATGCCTTTTTCGGTGGTGCTTCTCAGTTCCTCGTAGCTCTTGCCGAGTTTGTCGGCACGCATCTGGTCGAGTTCTGCGACCCGGTCGGTGGCGATTCTGCCCGGTCCGAGCGTGTTGATCAGGATATTGTCTTTGCTGAATTCCTGGGACAGGCTTTTGGCAAGCCCGACAATGCCGGCGCGGAATGTATTCGACAGGAGCAGGTTATCCAGCGTCTGCTTGATCGACGACGAAGCAAAGTTCAGGATATGCCCGCTTCCACCTTCGCGCATGTGCGGCAGCACTTCGCGGATCGCGCGGATATAGCTGAGCAGGTTAAGTTCATATGCTTTTTGCCAGTCTTCGTCCGTGAACTGGTCGAAGCCGCCTGCCGGCGGGCCGCCCGCATTGTTGATAAGCACGTCCACGCCGCCGTTCGTTTCTGCGGCATATGCCACGAGCTTCTGGATATCGCCCGGTTGGGTGACGTCGCATGCCTGATAGGAAATATCCGAATTGCCGGTCTCTTCTTTAATTTCCGAAACGGTTGCTTCCAGTTCCGCGGTGTTCCGGCTGCCGATGACGACTTTTGCGCCTTCCCGTGCGAATTCCAGAGCGGTCGCTTTGCCGAGCCCTTTGCTGCCCGCCATGACGATGACGGATTTGCCTGTTAATCCTAAATCCATTTGGGTTCCTCCTCTATTATCTTTTACGATTTTATTTTTTCAGGTCTGTGCACGGATTGCTGAGGGATTCGAATCCCGCGATCCGGCATTCGACGGTATCGCCGTCCTGGATATGGACCGCTCCCGGCGTTCCGGTGGAGATGATGTCGCCGGGAAGCAGCGTCATCACTTTGGAATGAAACGACACCAGGTATTCAGGACTGAACCTCATGTGGTCGACCGTGTTCTTTCGGTGGACCTCGCCGTTGACGACGGTTGCGACTTCGAGTGCGTGCAGATCCTCGATTTCATCTGCGGTGACCAATTGCGGACCGAAGCTGAAGAACGTATCAAAGCTTTTCGACCGGGTAAGGTAGCGCGGATTTTTCTGCAGGATGTCTTCCGCCGTCATGTCGATGATTGTTGTGTAGCCGGCTATGTAAGGTTCAACTTCCCCTTCTTCCACATTGCGGCAGGTCTTACCGATAATGACGCCAAGTTCTGCTTCTGCGGTCGTCCGTTCGGACTGCAGCGGAATCCGGATGGTATCATTCGGCCCGATGATTGAGGTATCCGGCTTCATAAAGCTGGCCGGTTCGGTATTCGGCGCTTTTTCACCCAAGTCTGACGCATGGTCAACGTAGTTGAGGCCGATGCCCCAGATCTTGCGGGGATGCCTGTACAGCGGTCCGTATGCCAGATCTTCTGCTCTCTCGGAACGCAGTTCGCCGCTTTCGATGGCGGCTTTCCCTGTTTCATTGAACCAGTTTTTCAGCGTCTCGAGCCGGCCGGATTCAAGGAGACTGAACAAGTCGGTCGGCCAGTTTTCGCGATAGGTTCCATTGACCTCTTCAAGCATGGCAGCTTTACCGCCGGTGATGATGGCGGCCCCTTCGCCGGTGCCGGTTATTACGGTTGCCATACGCATATTCTCTTCTCTCCTTCCGGATTACAGGGCGACGCCCAGGTAGTCGACAAGCTCTTTGAATTCGTCCATCGTTTTCACATCCAGCGGCGGAGCGGGGTTGCGCACATGGGAACTTGCGATGGCGCCTCGCAGCTTGAACGTTTCTTTCCGGATCGCCACACCGCCGATGCCGAGCTGGAACTCGAAGCGGATCAGCGGCAGGTGCTTGTAGAAATGCGCACGCGCTTCTTCCTTCCGGCCCGAAGTGAAGAGGTCGTAGACGGTTACCAGGATTTCCGGGAACGCGAATCCGGTCATGATGCCGCTCGCGCCTCTTGCCATTTCCTCATAGAACGAGCCGCCTCCGAGCCCGCCGAAGATTTCCAGGCGGTCGGTCTTCTCCAGAATCTTTGTGATTTTCATCGGCGTCGGCGCTTCTTCCAGCTTGACGTAGCGGATTGCCGGAACTGCTTCGGCGAGGCGTGCGATAAAGTCCGGCGTCAGGATGACCCCGGTCGTCACCGGCTCGTCCTGCAGGACAATCGGAATCGAAATGCTGTCGGCAATTGCCGTGTAATGCTCCAGCAGGAGCGCCTCGTTTTTGACGTTTTGCGGCGGCGCGACCATGACGGCTGCTGCGCCTGCCGCTTCCGCTTTCTGCGCCAGATGGACAGCGACATGGGTGCTGTTGGCGGTGCAGCCGGCCACGACCGGCACTCTTCCGGCACTTTGCTCCATGACGATGTCGAGCACCCGCTGCCGTTCGCTCTCCAGCAATTTATGGGCCTCGCCCATGATACCGAGAATCGTCAATCCGTGGACGCCTCGGCCGATATAGAAATCGACGAGGCTACGCAGGCTCCCTTCATCCAATGCGCCGTTTTCCTGAAACGGTGTGATGGCGATAACACATAATCCCTGCAGTTTGGTTTCCATAACTCTTTTCCCCCTGTCTTTTTATTACTTGCTAATTGATGTAAACGCGGCGAGTGCCGGAATCTGTTCAGCTACGGATTTCCCGATCTCGAGCGCGGCTGTCGCAGCCGGCGATGGCGCATTGCAGACGTGGATGCTTTTCTTGCCGTTGACGATGAAGAAATCATCGACCAGCGTACCGTCTGCTTTTAGCCCCTGCGCCCGGACGCCCGCCGGTCCCGGAATCAGGTCGTCTGCCGTGATGTCGGGAATGAGCACTTGGGCGCTTTGGACAAATTTCGATTTGACGAACGAACGGTACATCTCGCCCATGCCGTCGAGCGGATATTTCATCGCGAGCTTGAGGAAGCCTGGGTAGGTCATCATTTCCGCAAAGTCCTTCATGTTGAAATCGGTTTTCTTGTACGCTTCACGCTTGAACGCCGGGACCGCATTCGGACCGACATCGACTTTGCCGTTGATCATCCGGGTGAAGTGGACGCCAAGAAACGGAAAGTCCGGGTTCGGCACCGGGTAGATCAAGTTTTTCACCAGGTCCTGCTTGTTTTCCTTCAGCACGAAATACTCGCCCCGGAACGGCACGATTTTCATGTCGATGAGGTAGCCGGCCATTTTGGCGATCCGGTCGCTTTGCAGGCCGGCGCAGTTGACGAGAAATTTGCCGGTGTAGGTTTTCGCTGCCGTTTCGATCGTGACGTGGTCTTGACCTTCATCAATCGACCGCACTTCCGCGCTGTTCTCGATGACGCCGTCTTGAAGCCGGATCAGTTCCGCGAGCTTTTCCGACACTTCCTTGTAATCGATGATGCCCGCTGCCGGCACATGAATCGCTTCGAGGCCGTTGACATGCGGCTCTTTCTCGAGCAATTGCTCTTTCGATAATTTTTCGATTGAAAGGCCGTTTTCGAGCCCGCGCTTATAGAGGTTTTCCAGGTGGACCAGTTCCTTATCGGACGTCGCCACAATGACTTTTCCGCAGATATCGTGGCGGATGCCGTGCTCTGCCGCAAACTGGCGCATGCTTTCGCTTCCGGCTTTTGCGAACTTGGCCTTGAAGCTGCCCGGCTTGTAGTAGATGCCCGAATGGATCACGCCGCTGTTGTTGCCGGTCTGGTGCTGCGCGAGTTTTTTCTCTTTTTCCAAAATCAATACTTTGGCGTTCGGCTGCCGCTGCAGAATGGACCTGCCGACTGCCAGGCCGACAATGCCGCCGCCGATTATCATGTAATCATACATACTGTCTCCCCCTTTGATTAAGCGATTTCGCACGCTTCTGCGAGCACTTCCACGATGTGCTTGACGCTTACCTGCGATTCCAGGCCTTCGCGTTTGACGCCCAGCATCATCTGCAGATGGCATCCCGGATTGGTCGTGATGATGAGATGCGGTGCAGCCTGATGGACGGTTTTCATCTTCATATCAAGCACTTTCATTGATTCTTCGTGGTGGACTATGTTGTAAATGCCTGCGGAGCCGCAGCACAGGTTCTGGTTTTTCAGCGGGGTAAATTCGAGCCCCGGGATCTTTTTGATGAGCTCCAGCGGTTCGTTGACGACCTTTTGCACATTCGTCAAATGGCACGATGGCTGGTATGTCGCCCGCATCGGAATCGCTTTGCGGATCGGCAGCCCCATCCGCGAAAGGATAAAGCTGACGTCCTTGTTTTTTGCTGCAAAGGCTTTCGCCCGTTCGTGCCACGGATCGCTTTCTGAAAACAGGTGGTGGTATTCCACAAGGGCGGCGCCGCAGCCGCCGATCGCATTGACGACATAGTCACAGTCGAGCCCCTCAAAAGCCACAATGTTCTTTTTCGCAAGCTCGATCGCGGTTTCTTTTTCCGCGCTGTGCTGGTGCAGTGCGCCGCAGCAAGTCTGCTCTTTTTGGAGCACCACTTCGCAGCCCGCACGCTCGAGCAGCTTCATGCTGAGGTCGTTGACGCGTGCGAAGAACGTGTCCATGATGCAGCCGGTGAAAAAGGCGACCTTCACGGCCGGCTTCACTTCCGCTCGTTCATAGAAATGGTTGCGCACAAGCGGCTTTTCGATTTTCGGCGTGATCGCTTCCATCGCGGCAAGCGACGGGGACACTTTCCCGATGATGCCGGCCTTGCGCACCGCCTTGTCCGCTTTGGTCGTTTGGTAAAGCCGCAGACCGGTGCCGACAAGTTTCAGGACGCGTTTGTTCGGCAGCGCTTTTTTGAATACCAAGTTCCGTACCGCGTTCTCCCCGAGGGACCGTTTTTTCCGGCGGTATTCACCCAGGACATCGACAGCTGAATCCAGAATCTTGCCGTATTCGACGTTGGTTGGGCAGACCGTTTCGCACGCCCGGCAGCCGAGGCACAGATCGATCGGCTTCTCAAGGTCCTCGATTTCGATTTTCCCTTCCGCCGCCAGCTTCACCAGCTGGATGCGGCCGCGCGGCGAATGGCTTTCCTTGCCGAATGCCAGGTATGTCGGGCAGGCGGGCAGGCAATAGCCGCACTGGACGCAGCTGAACGTTTCTTCGTAAGCAAGTTGGTTTCGGAGCAATGCAGTATCAGCCATTTCGCAATTCAAACCTTTCTCCTGGTTCAGGGAAAATTTTTCCGGGATTGAGGATATTCTTCGGATCCCATGCCGTTTTGATGCTCTTCATCAGCGCAAGCCCGTCAACACCGAGCTCCATTTCCATAAACGGCGACTTCATCGTCCCGATGCCGTGCTCCCCCGAAAGCGTGCCGCCGAGTTCGATGGCCGCTTTGAAGATTTCTTCGACCGCGAGTTCGACGCGCCGCATTTCCTCTTCATCGCGCTGGTCGGTGATGATGTTCGGGTGCAGGTTGCCGTCACCCGCGTGCCCGAAGACGACGAGGTGGATGTCGTATTTCTCCTTGATCGCTTTCAGCCGCCGGAACATTTCCGGAATCTGGCTGCGCGGAATGGTGGCGTCTTCGGAGATTTTTGTCGGTTTGATCTTCACGATGGCTGGAGAAACAAGCTTTCGCGCCTGCCATAATTCAGCTTCTTCCTCCTTGTCTTTCGCCACTTGCACACTTCTCGCACCGACGTCTTTGCAGGCCGCTGCGACCCGTTCCATTTCCTCTTCGATTGCGAGCGGATGGCCGTCCAATTCGATGAGCAGGATCGCTTCCACATCGACCGGAAGCCCGAGCGCGGCATATTCCTCCACGGCAATGATCGAGCTTTGGTCCATGATTTCCATTTTCGACGGCATGATGCCGGAGCCCAGCACTTTCGAAATGGCCCGCCCGGCATCGACGATTTCGTCAAACAGCACCATGGCGGTCAGGGACGCCTGCGGTTTCGGGATCAGCCGCAGTGTGGCTTCTGTAATGATGGCGAGCGTCCCTTCGGAGCCGACGATCAGTTTGGTCAAATCATAGCCCGTGACGTTTTTAACGGTCTTGCCGCCTGTACGGACCACTTTGCCGTCCGCGGTGACAATTTCAAGGCCCAGGACATAATCTTTCGTCACGCCGTATTTCAAGCCGCGCGGTCCGCCGGCGTTTTCCGCCAGGTTGCCGCCAATCGTCGAGACGTGGGCGCTGCTCGGGTCCGGCGGGTACATCAGGCCGAACTCGCCCGCTGCGTTATTGATGTCCGCCGTGATGACGCCTGGCGACACAACCGCAATCAGGTTTTCCGCGTCGACCTCAAGCTTCGAGTTCCACAGGGAAAAATCCAAAACGATGCCGCCCCGCACCGGGAGGGGGCCGCCGCTTAAGCTCGTGCCCCGCCCCCTTGGGCAAAGCGGAATTTCATACTCGCTTGCCAGGCGGACGATCCCCGCTGTTTCTTCCGTCGAGACGGGCTGGCACACCGCTTCCGGTTTGTGCAGGCCGAACGACGCGTCGAAAGAAAAGCTGTAGAGGTCGGCGTCGCTTGTCAGGAGCCGCTCGGGATCTGCAAGGATCTCTTTCAGTTTTGCTAATATATCGTCAGTCACTTTCATGCAGGCCCTCCTATTCGTAGTTATGCCGTACCTTGATCGAATGCAGATGCTCCCACATGGCTTTTTTGGCAGCCTGAGCGTCTTTGTTGATGATGGCTTCGTAGATCAGGCGGTGCTCGTCCATGACCACCCGGATCTCTGCAGGCTGCAGCATCGTTTCCATGCGGTTTTGCCGGATAAACGAATATACCTTCTCGGAAATCACTTCCATCAGATCCAGCATCATGGCATTATTGGCGGCGGCGAGTATGGCTTTGTGGAACGCGTAGTCCTCTTCGATCGCGAGCTCCCCGTTGCCTTCCGCTTCCTCCAACGCCCGGTACCGCGCTTCGAGTTCCTTCTGCTGCGCTTGAGTCATGCGCTCTGCCGCGTAGTAGGCAGCGTCCCCTTCGATTGCCTGCCGCAACTCGATCAGTTCTGCCAAATTGTGGCGTCCGGGGCTCAGGGCATCCAGCATTTCCTGCTGGATGACTTTCTTCGACTGGTTGACGAGAAACACGCCGACACCCGGCTTGATGGAAACGATGCCGTTCGCTTCTAGCACCGAGATGGCTTCTTTTACGGTTGTCCGCGACACTTCGAGCGAATCCGCAATGGTCCGTTCAGACGGCAGCTTGTCGCCCGGCTTCAGGTTCTCCTTGGCGATGGATGAGAAGATTTCATTGACGACCTCGTGGTACAGCCGGTTTTTCTTTTTGATCGGTTTCAATTCCCTTGCTCCTCCCGTTAGAGGTTCACTGGTTGGTCCAGTTCGGTAAAGCAAGAGGGAAGAACGGATTCTTCCCTCAGGTTCCTAATTTGTCTTCCAATGCTTCTACCCGTGTATCGCCCAGCTTGATCCGCGCATTTACCAGGTGGCGCTTCATGGAATAAGCCGCCGCTTCCGGATCCTTCTTGGCAATCGCTTCATAAATCGCCAAATGCTCTTCGTATACTTGCTGGCGTTTGCGGGCAAAGCCAATATTCTGCTTCAATGAAAAATTCAAGGTCTGCTTGTACAGGTCCCGTAAATTGCTCACGGTCTGAATGATAAAGCTGTTTTTTGAGGCGGCGACGATTTCCTGGTGAAACAGGAAATCCGCTTCGTGGCCGATCTCCTGTTCATCCTGGATGGTCACCGCAAATTTATCCAATCCGGCTTTGATCTTCACCAAGTCATCTTCAGTGCGCCGCGCCGCTGCAAAGCCGGCCGCTTCGGTTTCAATGACGGTCCGGAGTTCAAGCAGGTCGTACACTTCTTCCGCCGACACCATCTCAAGCGCCACTGAATCGAGCATGTTGACCAGCAGCACTTTGTTGACATAGCTGCCGCCGCCTTGGCGTGATTCCACCAGCCCGCTGGCGGCCAGGACACTGATCGCTTCCCGGACCGGCGCACGGCTGACTCCGAACATTTTGGCGAGTTCGTTTTCAGAAGGCAGCTTGCTTTCCGGCGGGAACTCCCCTTCCTGAATCATCGTTCTCAGCTGTTCAAGAATCTGTTCGGACATTTTCATTTTTCTAATCGGACTTATCAACTGGATCTCCCCCGTTTGCTTAATTATTGACTGTTGAGGAAACCATACGTTTTTCTCTCGCTAAATGCAACAACATCATGGTTGCTAAGATGGCAATCCCGATGCCGTCTGTTAAGATGCCCGGCTTGATCATCAGCATTGCACCGGCGAAGAAGCCAATCCGTTCGATGATACTAAGTTTGATGTTGTAGAAGTTATTGATGGCAATCGCCAGCGCGAAGATGCCGATCACTGCCGTAATGAATGGCACAATCACTGAAGCAAACGACGCGGTGCCGCCTGCCGGGTCCTGCATGATCAGGATCGGATTGTAGGCAATCATGAACGGCACGATAAATCCTGGCAAAGCCAGCTTCAACGCGGTCCAGGACGTCTTCATCGGATCCGCGCCGGCGATACCTGCAGCGGTGTAGGCTGCGAGCGCCACTGGCGGAGTCACGTTCGAAAGTGCTCCAAACCAGAAAACGAAGAAGTGGGCCGCAAGCGGGTTGATCCCCGAATTGATCAGTGCTGGTGCAGCTGTTACCGCTACGACGATGTACAGCGCAGTAGATGGCAAGCCGAGACTCAAGATGATGCACGTCACCATGACCAAAAGCAAGATCAAGATCATGACGCCGCCTGCCAAATCAATGATGTTATAGGCGAATGTAGAGCCGAGGCCGGTCATCGTGACAACCGCGATGATGATACCGATGGATGCACACGCAACACCGACCTGGATGGTTCCCCGTGCGCCGTCGACCAAGGCATCAAATGCTTTTTTCGGCGTAACGCGCGTCGATTTGTCTTTTGTCAGCCAGCTCGCAATGATGACCGAGATGATTCCGGCAAAGCCGGCATACAACGGCGTTCTGCCCATCAAGAGGGCGCCGATGACGATGATAATCGGCAGGACGAGAATTCCCCGTTCCAGAATGACCCGCTTCACATCAGGAATCGATTCTTTGCTGAGCCCTTTCAGTCCCTGCTTTTTGGCTTCGATGTCAATCGCGATGATCAGCGAAGCGTAGTACAGGATACTCGGAATAATCGCAGCCAGGATAATGGTCGTATACGAAATCCCCAGGAATCCGGCCATGATGAACGCAGCAGCGCCCATGATCGGCGGCATGATCATACCGCCTGTCGAGGCCGTCGCTTCAACCGCTCCGGCAAAACGCGGCGTCAAACCGATTTTCTTCATCAACGGAATTGTGAAGCTTCCCGTTGTTGCAACGTTTGCGACGGCACTGCCGCTGAGCGAGCCGGTCAACGCGCTCGAAATGACCGCAACCTGTGCCGGTCCGCCTCTTCTTCTGCCCGCAATGGCCAGTGCCAGTTCGTTGAAGAACTGGGAGGCACCGCTCACAGTCAGGAATGCTCCAAAAAGAATGAAGAGCACAATATACGTCGAAGCGATCGACAGCGTCATGCCGAAGATGCCTTCCGTCGTCATGTACATTCTGTAGAGAAGCCGTTCAATGCTGAAGCCCGCATGGCCGAACATGCCCGGGAAATACGGACCGAACATTGCATAAACAATCGCGATGGCCGAAAGCAGCGGAATGAAAATCCCGATTGTTCTTCGGGACGCTTCAAGCAGCACCACGATGGTGATAATCGCAAATATGTAATCTTGCATAATCGCTTGGGATTGTCTTTCCACGTGAATCTCGGTATAGAAAAGGACAATATAGCCGACACCGGCCAAGCCGAGAGCCAGCAGCACGATATCGAGAATGCTCATTTTGGTTTTATTGGACTTTTTGGTTGCCGGATAAAGAATAAATGTCAGGGCAAGAAGAAAGCCAAGAAAGATGCCGTTGCGGTAAACTTCTTGTATCGTTGAAAACCCGTTTGTATAGATCGCAAAAATGGAAAGGCCGGCTGCTACCGCAACCATGACGATTTTCATCCATCCCGTAAAATTCCTTTTTCCTCCGCCTGCCTCCGTATCAACGATTGCTTCATTCTCAATGATGGCGTCAGTGTGTTGATTTTTCTCCATAAAGGATTCACCTCATTTTATAAGTATGAAAATAGAGATGGGATTTCCCCATCTCTATTTTATTTATTACTCTGCTTCCGGTGGAATCAGTTCATCCGGCACTTCAATGCCAGCTTCTTGGAAGTATTTATACGCACCAGCGTGAAGCGGTGTCGGAAGGCCGTCCAACGCGGTCTCCAAAGTCATTGCTTTTGCAGAGTTATGCACTTCATACATGAAATCAAGGTTTTCGAACATTGTCTTAGTCAATTGGTAGACGGTTTCTTCGTCCAAGTCGATCGAAGCGGCAAGAATGTTCGGCTGTGCGATCGTTTTGACTGCTTCAGTCTGGTTTGGATATGTTTCAGCCGGAATTTCATATTGGTACCAAGCATTTGAAATGGCAGTGATGTTCTTGTACTGCTCATCGGTCACTTCCAAGATGCTCGCGCCGACGTTGCTTGCGTACATATCCGTAATCGCCGCTACCGGTACACCGGCAGGAAGCGAACCGCCGTTCAAGCGCCCATCGCGCATTGCAGAAATCGTATCGTCATAGCCCAAGTATTCCGGTGTGATGTTTTCTTTTGTCAGGCCAAGCCCTTCCATCATCACAAGCGTCGATTGTTCCGTACCGCTTGCTTGCGGTCCAACGGAGAAGGTCTGCCCTTCAATGTCTGCAATGGAGCCTGTTTTGATTTCGCTGTCTTTCAAAACAAAATGTTCAACGTTCGGCCAAATCATGGCAACCGATCTTAAATCTTTGTATGCATTTCCTTCAAAGCTGCCCTCGCCTTTATAAGCTTGGTCAGCGATCAATCCCTGTAAAATTGAGAAGTCGGCTTCGCCTTCCTTCATCAAGTCAATGTTTTCCACCGACCCTGCAGAAGACTGGCCGCTTGCATTGATCCCTTCATCCCCAAGCTCCTGAGACCAAAGATTTCCTAAGCCAACACCGATTGGATAATATGTACCTCCAGTAGAAGCGGTGGCAATCGTGATGAATTGCTTTCCGCCTGCAGCCGAACCCGAACCTTCTGATCCGCAAGCTGCCAAGACCAACAATAGACTTGCCATCAATAACAATTGAATTTTCCTCATAAACAATATCCCCCTTTTTGTAAGCGCTTTAACGAAAGCTGTAATACAAGTCTACAATAGGACAACTTGAGAATCAAGGATGTTTTTCAGAATACTTTTACTTGTTAATCTCTTTTTGAGTTTCTACTATAAAATGCAATCCCTAAAGTTTTAAACACGCAAAGAGCGCTGCACTCCGTTTCCAGCGGAATGCAGCGCTCTTTTTAAATTTTTACGTTATAATGCTTTCACCAAACCGCCGTCCACCAGCAAGGTCTGGCCGGTTACATACGTATTGGCGCCGGAGCACAGGAATACGGCCTGTCTGGCAAATTCACTTGGATCGCCGTAGCGGCCCATCGGGATGCTTTTTTCTGTAGAGCTTTTTAGCTCTTCATAGCTTTTGTCCAGTTTACCTGCGCGCATTCGGTCCAGTTCCTCTACCCGCCCTGTCGCAATTCTTCCCGGACCAAGCGTGTTGATCAGGATATTGTCTTTGCTGAATTCCTGGGACAGGCTTTTGGCAAGCCCGACAATGCCGGCGCGGAATGTATTCGACAGGAGCAGGTTATCCAGCGTCTGCTTGATCGACGACGAAGCAAAGTTCAGGATATGCCCGCTTCCACCTTCGCGCATGTGCGGCAGCACTTCGCGGATCGCGCGGATATAGCTGAGCAGGTTGAGCTCGTACGCTTTTTGCCAGTCTTCGTCCGTAAACTGGTCGAAGCCGCCTGCCGGCGGCCCGCCCGCGTTGTTGATGAGCACGTCCACACCGCCGTTCGTTTCACCGGCAAAATTGATCAGTTCTTTGATATCAGATGCTTGCGTGATGTCACATACTTTCCATGAGATATGATCGTTCCCTGTTTCTTCGGAAATAGCAGCAGCCGTTTTTTCAAGCTCCTCTTTGTTCCGGCTGCCGATGACAACTTTCGCGCCTTCCCGTGCGAATTCCAGCGCGGTCGCTTTGCCGAGACCTTTGCTGCCCGCCATGACGATGACGGATTTGCCTGTTAATCCTAAATCCATTTGGGTTCCTCCTCGAATTGCTTAAGCTTCCTGCAATACTTTCAGATCTGCACAAGGATTGATGAGCGGCTCAAATCCTTCAATCCGGCATTCAACAGTGTCCCCGTTTTGAATATGCACCGCTCCCGGTGTACCGGTGGAGATGATGTCGCCCGGAAGCAGCGTCATCACTTTCGAATGAAACGACACCAGGTACTCGGGGCTGAACGTCATATGGTCGACCGTGTTTTTGCGATAAACCTCTCCATTGATAACCGTAGAAACTTCTAAATTATGTAGGTTATCAATTTCGTCTTTGGTCACAAATTGCGGACCGAAGCTGAAGAACGTGTCAAAGCTTTTCGACCGGGTCAGGTAGCGCGGATTTTTCTGCAGAATGTCTTCCGCTGTCATGTCGATGATCGTCGTGTAGCCGGCCACATAATTTTCAACGTCTTTTTCTTCTACATTCCGGCAGATCTTGCCGATAATGACTCCAAGTTCCGCTTCCGCTGTCGTCCGATCGGACTGCAGCGGAATTCGGATAGTGTCGCCCGCCCCGATGATCGAGGTATCCGGCTTCATAAAGCTGGCCGGTTCGGTATTCGGTGCTTTTTCACCCAAGTCTGACGCATGGTCAACGTAGTTGAGTCCGATGCCCCAGATTTTGCGCGGGTGCTTGTACAGCGGACCGTATACCAGAAGCTCTTCTTCAACAAAATCGATTTCCTGGCTTGCGATGGCGTTCTTGCCTTCTTTGTTGTACCAGCTTGTTAACTCGTCAAGCTGCCCGGATTGGATCAGCTCGAAAATACTCGTTTCCCAGTTTTTATCGTAGACCTTGTTAAGCTCCGCTATTGAAACGGCTCCTTCACTGCCGACTATTACTGCTGCTTCTTCATTATTGAGAGTTATTGTTGCCAGACGCATAATCTTCCTCCTTAGGGTCGTTTATTCAGACTGTTGAAAGCTTTATAGAATTATTCGGTTCCATTCCTTTTTCGACCATTTTAATATTTTCAAAAGACAAGCCTAATACTTTTTCCAAAGCGTCTCTCGTCCCGCCTGCAACGTGGGGAGTTGCCAGTACATTATCAAATGCCAGCAGCGGGTTATCGCTTTCGACCGGCTCATTTGCCCACGTATCTATTCCCGCTCCGAGGAGCTGCTGGTTTTCCAGCGCGTTGGCCAATCCCCTTTCATCAATGATCTTGCCCCGCGCCACGTTCACCAAAATAGCGGTCGGCTTTAATAGCTTCAATTCCTTATCACTGATCAAATTCTCAGTAGACGGCATCAGCGGAATATGAAGGCTGATGATGTCTGACTGGGCCAACAGCTCCTCGAAAGGGCTGTAAGTTAAAGATCGCTGTTTTTCTTCTTCCGGCGTCAGACGGTTTACGTCATAATACATCACGTTTGTGCCGAAGGCTTGAGACAATTCCGCTACTTTTTTGCCGATATGGCCAATGCCGATGATGCCGTGGGTTTTGCCATTCATCTCAAACATGGATGGCCGGTACTCCCACATTCGCCATTCCCCGCTTTTGGTCAAGCGATCCAGAAGGTTCAGTTTGCGGTACAAGCCTATGATCAACCCGATCGTCATTTCAACCACACTTGAAGCATTGGCTCCGATCGTTGTTGCAACTTTGATATTGAGGTCCGCTGCTGCTTGCAGATCAATATTGTCTGTGCCGCTTCCTGTTTTTTGGATCAATTTTGCATTTGGCGCTTTTTCCAAAAGTTCACGGGTAATAGGATAGGAAGCGGCGATCAAATAATTGGCCTGAAGCAGCGCTTCCTCTTTTTCCGTATCGGTCAAATTGCTCCAGAAGGAAATTTCCATTCCTTGTTCTTTGAAACTATTAATAATGTTTTGAGTTTCTGGGACCACTTTTTCAAAATAAATCACATTGTGTGCCAAGCCGGTTCCTCCTCGCCTTTATTTAGATAGAACATTTCGGTTTTAATTGCTTTGCGGTTTTTTCAGCATGTTCAAAATCAATGGCGTAAGGAGCGCCAGCAACGTTAAAACAATCAATATAACTGATAATGGACGCGTTAAGTAATAGCTAATTACTTCACCTTGTGCCAAGACCAGAGATTGTCTGAAGCCTTTCTCTGCCATCGGACCCAATATGATGGCGAGGACCACAGGCGCCGTCGGGAAATTGAATTTCCGCATAAAATAACCCAGCAAGCCGAAGCCGATCATCAGATAAACATCAAATACGTTGTTGTTAATGGCATATGACCCAACGACTGACAGCACAACGATGATCGGTGCCACAATGCCGTTTGGCACTTCGGTCACACGAACCACATATTTGGCCATCAGCAATCCCGCGATTCCCATCAAAATATTTGCAATGACAAACCCGATAATGACGGAGTAAGTTATCCCCGCATTTATCGTAAACAGCTCTCTCCCCGGCACAAGGCCTTGAATGACAAATCCGCCGAGAAGAACTGCCGTAGCGGCGCTTCCCGGGATTCCTAAGATCAAAAGGGGAATCATTGCTCCGCCTGTTACCGCATTGTTTGCCGTTTCAGAAGCTGCTACACCTTCGATTGACCCTTTGCCGAATTTCTCGGGATTCTTCGAAGCTCTTTTCGCTTCGTTGTAGCTGACCCATGACCCAATGTCGCCTCCTGCACCAGGCAGGATTCCTACAAATACGCCAATAATGGAAGATTTGATCATAGTCGGGGAAATATTTTTTAATTCCTTCCAGGATGGAAGAACGCTTCCTTTCAAATCGCCTTTGAACTTCTGTTTTTTCACATGCATTTCTTCTACTAGAATAAGTACCTGGGATAAAGAAAATAGCCCAATCAATGCAGGTACAAGCGAGATTCCTGACTCCAAATTCGTATTGCCGAAAGTGAATCGGGGAAACCCGGTTAAAATATCAAGGCCGACCAGCGCCAGAGCGAGCCCGAACACTCCCGAAGCCAATCCTTTCACCATATTGCCGGAAGAAAGGCTCCCAATAATCGTCAATCCGAAAATGGCAATCAGGAAATATTCCGGCGCATAAAACTTCAGCGAAATCAGCGATAACGGCGGCGCTAGGAACAGCAGCATAACCGCGCTGACAAAACCGCCGAACATTGAGCCAATTGTCGCTATGCCCAGAGCTTTCAGGCCCTGTCCTTTTTTGGTAAGCTCATACCCGTCCAATGCAGTAGCGGCCGAAGCCGGTGTCCCTGGCGTATGCAGGAGAATAGCGGATATTGAGCCGCCATACACTGCAGAAGTGTAAATTGCTGTCAACATCGTCAACCCGGCTATCGGACTCATTCCGAATGTAATTGGAATAAGCAGCGCAACAGCCATCGTTGCACTGAGCCCGGGCAAGGCGCCGACTACGATGCCGCCGATTACCCCCACGAGCATTGCCACCAAAACTTCTAAAGTCATCAGGTTTCGAATGACTTCTAAAAAGAGTTCTACATTCATGTTTTCACCCCTTAATCAGCTAGAATAACAGTCCAGCAGGTAATCGGACGTTCAATTGATAAACGAAAAGAAGATAAATGAACAAATTGATCGATACAATGGTTCCGGCAATTATCAGCACGTTTTTGATTTTATAAAAAAGCAAGAATAGAGCAATGAATATTGAAGTAGAGATGAAAAACCCCAGAACATTCACTAAACTTGCATAAAGTACGATAATCAGGAAACTAAACATCGGCAATTTAATGGTTTTAAAATTGATTTCGTCTTCTGCCTTTTCTATGTTTTTATGTGCTCTTTTTCTCCATCCGAAGAACGCGATCAGCAATCCAAATATCCCGAGTATCCCGAAGATATAATAGGGAAAGGTATTCGCTCCTTCCGGCAGGTCAGTAGATCTGATAAAGAAGTATAAAGAAAACAGAAAAATGACTGCTCCGATATAAAAATCTTGATGCAATCGTTTCATTTTGGCACCTCTCTTGCACTGAAATAGGTTCTCAATTTTTTCCTTCGCGGATAAAGTAATAATAAAAAGCAGCAGGACGATAATCTCCAGTGTTAAACCTGACTATTTCCTGCTGCTTTTTAATTTAGATCTTTGAAATTACCAGCCCAGCAAATCTGTCAAACCTTTCACTTCTTCTTCTTCCGCTTCCAAGAATTCACGGTATTCATCTCCGATAAGCGGATCTACTTTCAAGCCCATCTCTTCCATTTTCTTAATGTGTTCCGGGTTGTTTAATGCTTTTTCAAAAGCATCTTGAATCACTTTCATTTTTTCTTCATCCACCCCTGCAGGGTAGCCCAAGCCTCTAGCTGAGAAAGCGTAAATATCGCCAAAACCGGATTCTTCAAGCGTTGGAACGTCCGGCATAAATTCTGAACGTTCAGGTGCAGCGACTGCCAAAGCTTTTAGCTCGCCATTTTTCGCGGGCTCTGCAACTTCACCTACGTTAGCAAAATAAACATCGACGTGGCCGCCAAGCACTCCTGCTTTTCCGTTAGCGGCTCCTTCACCGTGGACCGCCTCAAATTTCGTTCCAACTTCTTTATTGATTCTGAGCGCCGTCAAGTGGTCATCGCTTCCCAATCCAGTAGACGTGGTCGTTACCGTATTTTCTTTTGCGTATTCCATCAAATCTTCAATCGTCTCAAAGCGGTCGTCATCCGCAGCAACAGCAATAGCCCCGTAATCCGTTACGTGGTTAGCGATCAAATCGAAATCATCAAGCGTATTGTCTCTGTTCAATTCCGGGTTTAAGTAACCCGTGATCAAGTTCGGAGTATTTAAGTAGCCAATTGTATAGCCGTCCGGCTCTGCATTGACAAGTTCATTCCAGCCAACCCAGCCGCCGCCGCCTGGTTTATTGACTACACTGATAGGAACTCCCAGTTCTTCCTCTACATATGGCAATAAGATACGGGCGCCGACATCTGTACCGCCGCCAGGCGAGAATGAAACAATGACCGTAATTGGTTCAGTTGGAAAATCACTTTCAGCAGAAGATGAACTTTCCGAAGAACCTGTGGCCTCTTCCCCGCCTTGTGAACATGCTGCCAGAAATCCGGAGATTAACAGCAATAAACCGACAAGCAAAACATTTATCTTTTTCAATGAAATTCCTCCTCTTTTTATAAAGCAAATAAATTAGCCATACTGCGTTTCGCTTAACTTTGATTTGACCCCATACTGGCGGCTTACTTCTGCTAACTCGCGCAAAACTTCTTCGCTGATGGGAATTCCGTTGGCCTCCCTTTCTTTTGCTTTGTTCGCTTCAATTTCTCCGGGCATGTAAATCTGATCGGTTCCATCAGCCAGTTCCATGCTTTTCATTTCTTCGATCATCTGATTGATGCGTTTTTTAAATTCTTCAGCAGTCTGGAATAAATCCACACGCATTACGATAAAAGAGTGGCCGACATTTTGCGGCTCATCAAAATTTCTGTAAAGATCGCCAATGTGCGGGCCAAATGAAGCGCCCGTAAACAGCGAGGACAGCACTTCAACCAAAAGCGCTATGCCTGACCCTTTCGGCCCTCCTACCGGCAGCACTAATCCGTCAAGTGCTTCTGCAGGGTCAGTAGTCGGCTTGCCATCTTTGGAAATCGCCCAACCCAGCGGGATCTTCTGATGGTTTTTTTCTGCCATGATAATTTTTCCGCGGGCTACCACGCTTGTTGCCATATCAAAAACGATGTCTTTTCCTTCGCCTGCCGGGATTCCGTATGCAAACGGATTTGTGCCAAAAAACCGTTCAACGCCTCCCCACGGCGCCATATTGGCAGGCGCGTTGGTCGTTGCCAATGCAATGCATCCCTGTTCGGCTGCATACTTGGTGTAATCGGCAAGCATCCCGCAATGATTGGAATTGTTGACACCGACCACCGCGATTCCGGTTTCTTTTGCTTTTTGAACTGCCAGCTTGATCCCGGCTGTTGCCAGCAGAATGCCGGAAGCATTTTTTCCGTTGATCAGCGCACTCGAAGGCGTTTCGCGTTCAATTTCCGGTTCAAACACTTTATTGGTCAGGCCCAGTTCGAGCCTCTTGCAGTAAATACTGACTCTGCTGACCCCGTGTGAATCATGTCCTCTTAAGTTTGCGAGAACTAGGTGGCGGGTGATGATGGAGGAGTCGTTTTCAGACAGGCCAGCCGCTTGAAAAATAGCTTGTACATAAGCAGTCAAATCCTCTTTTGAAACAAGTCTATCCCCCAATAATTTCACATCCTTTGTCTTGCAAGGTTTGATCTACCCACGTTCGGTCCCATTCACCTTTGTAAATCGATTCAATGACAGCTTTTTCTTTTTCTTGAACTTTTTTAGCGTTTGCTAAAACCGTAGGCGCATCATCTTTTGGAATGGCGATCACGCCATCGTCATCTGCGACTATAATATCTCCCGGGCTTACTGAAACACCTCCGCAGCTGATGATGGTGTTGATCTCGCCCGGTCCTTCTTTATACGGGCCGCGCGGGCTTCCTCCTTTAGCGAAAACCGGGAAGCCCATTTCGGCTATGCCATGCAAATCCCGGACGGATCCGTCGACAATATATCCGGCTATGCCTTTTGTTTTCGCGTAATGGCACATCAACTCGCCGAGAATTGCATTTCCCATGTCTCCGCAGGCATCGATCACGATGATGTCTCCAGGCTGCGCTAAGTCCATCGCTTTATGAACCATTAAATTATCAGCGGGATGCGTCCGCACCGTTAAAGCGCTTCCAAAAATGTGAATGCCGGGTTTGTTGATGCTTTTTATCGAGTGGTCCATGGCAAACATCCGCCCCATTACATCGCCAATATTCGGTGTAGCAATTCCTTCAAATCCATTAATAAGTGCTTGATCTGCTCTTTTCACATTTTCGAATACTCTAAATCCAACATTTGACAAGGTGTCCTCAACTCTTTCTTTTTAAATTTTTTCCAATTCGTGCTGAAGGATGTCTCTCACATTTTCTCGGATCGCCGAATCTGCCTTTGCTGCCGCAATTGAATTTGAAAAGAACGAAAGTACACCTTCTGTAACAAACGGGTAAATCCCCGCTTCTTTTACAAGCGAAATGCTTTCTTTCACTTCCTTTTGCCGCCTTCCCCTGTGCTTGATATGCGTAATAATCAGGGTGTCTGCAAGCTTTTCGAAATCATTATTTTTCATTGTTGTGGAAATACTGTCCATGACTTCATCGCGGACTTGGTATTTTTCAGCCGTGAGCATTGTTTCAAACAGAAGCGCTTCGATTCCTTTCATGAAAATGCTTCGCAGCATTTTTATACTGGCGGCGGCTCCTACTGCATCAGAAATTACTTTAGAGTTCAAACCGAAGGCTCCAAAAATCTTTTGAACTTCACCGGCATGCTCTCCCGCAAGCAATAGCGGCACATTATATTGCTCAGTGGCCACAGTCCCCATAATACTGACGTCTGTATATTTGCCGCCTGACTTATGAATGCTTAACGCGTTTTCCTTTTTCACTGAAGGCAGGCTTGTAGTCAAATCCAAAAAGAAAGTACCCGGCTGAAGACTTGCAGAAAACTCATTGGAAACCGCCGTTGATGCATTGCTTGGAACTAATAAAAAAACAAGGCTGCAGTTTTCAGCCAACTGCAATAAGGTTTTTGCAGTCTCAACCTTTAATCGCTCTGCAGTTTCAATTAATGGATCCCGGTCATCCAAAAGACGAGTGTCATAAATCATTACGTTTTGGCCGTTCGCTTTTAGACCAGCTGCAATCACCTGGCCAACTTCTCCGAAACCGATTATTCCTACTTCAAACTGTTGTGGTAAATGGTCTTTAATAGCCAAAACTCCTCTCTGTATTGTTATTGCATCAAACATAACGGATGTTGGATCCAACTGAATTACATTATAATTCTAACAATTCTGATTAGTCAACAGGAAATTTTTCGTATTTCAATAAATTTTTAATGTTATTTCAGTAAAATATGTATTCAACTACTAATGGACAGCGCTTCGTCCTTGACCTGGTTCCTCTTTTATAATAGATTTATATTACTTAATATTTGGGATGTTGGATCCATCAGTTTCGTACAGGAGGAATTTAAATGAAGCAAATTATTATTTTGCCTGCCAGAGAGCAAGTAGCTGAACAATTAAGAAAAGCTATTTTTGAAGAAGAATTGGTAAAAGGCCAGGAACTAAGCCAAGAGCAAATTGCGAAACAATTGGGCATCTCCCGTATGCCTGTCCGGGAAGCATTCCAGATTCTAGAACGAGAAGGCCTTATTTCCACCAAAAACCGCAAAACGGTAGTGATGGGCATGTCTCTAGAAGATATTGCCGATCATATAGATATCCGAGCTCTTCTCGAAGGAGAAGCAGCCGCTCGTGCGTGCATGAGAAATGCCGATCTTGAAAAAGTTGTGGCGGCGCAGAAAAGAGCTAAGGAAGCTGTGGAAAATAACGACAGCCATGAATACTCAGCGGCCAACGAAGAGTTTCACAAAGCCATCTGGGCAGCTTCCGAGAGCAATAGATTGGAAAACTTAATCGCACAATTATGGGAAGGGATTCCTCCCCAATTACCTGTCTTAGTCCCTGAACAAAAAAGCATTTCCATCGGTGAACATGATGAAATTGTTGCCGCTCTTCAAGAAAAAGATGCTGAAAGAGCACGCGTTGCCATGTCGAGTCATTTGAAAAAGGTGGCAGAAAATATCAGAAAGCGCCATACTAATTCGAAATAAATCATCAAGCTATATAAAAATAATTTTTGAAGATTTTATAAAATAATAATAAATACTGTTCTAATTTCCTTATTGGAAAATCAATTAAAAAGGAGTTTTCCGTTTTCACGGAAAACTCCTTTTGTTGGACTAAAATTGTTTTGGTTGATTTTATTTATACGCTTAATCTCTAAAATTTTTTAATTTAATTATTTCATAACCATAGCCGAAACAATCCTTCATTAATCCCCAAGTTATACATATAATACAACCCGAACGCAGCGCTCATCAGCCCCGCGAACTGGATCAAAGGCTTGTTGACCGACGCCTTGTTTTTGCTCATGACGAACGGGATGCCGATGACGGTGTTGAACAGAAGCATGCTGACAATCGTCCCGAAGCCGAATACGAGGATATAGCCCGCTCCCTGCCAGACACTGTCGACGGTGCTCATCGTCAGGAGGATCATGGCAGCACTGCCGGCAAGGCCGTGGATGAAGCCCATGAACAAGGGTTTGCGGTAGTGGAATTTTCCGCCTGCTCCCGCTTCCGTTTGGCGGTGTGTCCCTTTCTTGTGCAGGATAGCCGCCACGCCGAAATAGACGAGCATGATGCCGACGAGGAACTCAAGGCTCATCGCCCATTTTTCGGTGATGCTGATTTTGAGGACGATCAGAAGCAAACCGGTTACGAGCAGCGTACTGGTGTGGCCGATGCCCCAAAAGACGCCGACAAGCGACGATTTCCAGAGCTTTTTGCTTTCGCTCGCCAGCGTCGAGACGCCGATGATGTGGTCAGGTTCGAGCGCGTGTTTGATGCCAAGGACAAAGCCGATGGCAAGGATGGACCAGAGATTCAACTCACCCATGCCTATAACCCCACGTCGCTGTACTTCTTCCCGAACTGTGCGCCCGCCTCTTTCTGGACTTCGAGGAACACATCGCGCAGCGGGACACCGTGTGAGATTGCCGCCCGTTTCACGTCTTCGAATTCAGGTGACAGCTTGATAATTTCGCCTTCGAGCATGCCGACTTTTACCGTCACCGGGCCGTATGCCGTTTCGACGGCCTTGAAATCGCGCTCGAGGATGCGGCGCGTCCACTCCGTCTTGCGGACGCCGAATGTGCTCGTTTCGCGCAGCAGGATGTCTTCGAGCCTGAAGGCGTGCTCTGGCTTCACGAGGACGGTGATGAGCGTGCCGGGTCGGCTTTTCTTCATGGCAACCGGCGTGTAATAGACGTCTAGCGCTCCTTCTGCGAGCAGCTTTTCCATGACATAACCGAGCGTTTCGCCGGTCGTGTCGTCGAGCTGGCATTCAAGGACGGAGATCTTCTCGCGTGCTGCAGCCGGCTCTTCATTGAAGAGGACCGCCCGGATGACGTTCGGGTGTTCGAAATTCTTTTTGCCCGCGCCATAGCCGATGTTCTCGATGGCGAGCGCCGGCAGATGGCCGTATTCGCTGGCCAGCGCTTTGACGAATGCCGCGCCGGTCGGCGTCGTTAATTCGCCGCGCACATGGAAATCCGCGAGCGGCACGCCTTTCAGGATTTCGGCAGTCGCCGGAGCTGGAATCGGATAGAGCCCATGGGCGATCATGATCTTGCCGTGGCCGGTCGGCACCGGCGAAGAGACAATGCGGTCGACGCTCAGGCTTTCAAGCGCTAGGCAGACGCCGATGATGTCGATGATCGAGTCCATGCCGCCCACTTCGTGGAAATGCACTTCTTCCGGGTCCATGCCGTGGATCTTCCCTTCTGCTTGCGCGATGACGCCAAACACCGCCAGGCTCCGCTGTTTGACGCGCGGCGCCAGGCTGCTGTCCCGGATCATTCCGAGGATGGTCGACGCTTTCCGGTGCGAATGCGAATGGTGGCCGTCGTCATGTGCATGCTCGTGGCCGTGCTCGTCGAGGTGGCTGTGCGAGTGGCTGTGGGAATGCGTATGGCTATGGCCGTGGTCGTGGTCGTGCGAATGATCGTGTGAATGCTCATGCGAATTGCTGTGGCTGTGCGAATGGTCATGGCTATGTGTATGGCCCTCGCCATGGGAATGGCTGTGCGAATGGCCCTCGCCGTGTTCATGGGAATGCCCATCACTTTCCGTCTCCTCGAACTGCAGGTCGAGCAGTTTGGCGGAGATGCCGCGCTTGTCGACCTGTTTGACGTTCAGGGAAAATGAGTCGATCGGCAGTTTTTTCAGTTCATCGCTGATATAGGTGATGTCCGCTCCCAGGTCGATGAGCGCTGACAGCGTCATGTCGCCCGAGATGCCGGACTGGCAGTCAAGATATAGGACTTTCATGGTGGACCCCCTCGGAAACTAGTTTCATGATCATGGCAGCCTGATAGGCGGCGCCGAAGCCGTTGTCGATGTTGACGACGCTCATGCCGGATGCACACGAGCTCATCATGGCGAGGAGCGGTGTGATGCCTTCGAGATGCGCCCCGTAGCCGATGGATGTCGGAACGGCGATGACCGGACGCTCGACGAGCCCGCCGACCACGCTCGGAAGCGCCCCTTCCATCCCGGCGACGACGATCAGTACGCTCGCCTGGGTGATTTCATCCCGGTATGCGAGCAGCCGGTCGATGCCGGCGACGCCGACGTCATAAAGCCGCCGGACATTGCAGCCCATCCATTCCGCTGTAAGGGCCGCTTCTTCCGCCACGAAAAGGTCGGACGTGCCGGCAGCAAGCACCATCACCTGCCCGCCGAATGCCAGTTCAGGCTTACCCACTGTCAGGATGCGGGAGATCCGGTCGTACCGCGCGTCCGGATACAGGCCGAGCAGATGCTCCGCTTTTTCTTGGTCCAAACGTGTCACCATGACCTTGCCGTGCCGGCCGATCAGTTTGCCCATGATCGGTCCGATATGTTCGATGGCTTTCCCTTCCCCGTAGATGACTTCCGGGAAGCCCTGCCGTTTTTCTCTGTCGTAATCCACTTTGCTGAAGCCCAAGTCTTCGAAATTCTCCATGTTCTCACCTGCTGTCTTAGTCTTGGAAAAAGGCTTCGTGCGCCCATTCCAGAATCCTTCTTGGCATAGAAACGAACCCGTCCCATCCAGGACGGGTCCGCAAGGGTCAGTTCGCTTCCGCTTCGAGCTGTTCGTCGCTCAGCACTTCGTTCATGCTGCCTGTACGGTAGCCGCGGAGGTCGATGGAAATGTATTTGAATCCGAGTGAAGTCAGTTTCAATAAAATTGGTTCGCGGTGCTCAAGGAGCTCTGCCATCTCTTCCGCTGCCACTTCGATGCGGGCGGTGTGTTCATGATGGCGGACGCGGACCATGCCGAACCCGAGCTTGCCGATGAATTTCTCCGCTTCATCGACTTGGCGGATTTTCTCCTTGTCTAGGCGGATGCCGTACGGGATGCGGGAAGCCAGGCTGCACGATGCCGGCTTGTTCCATACCGGAAGCGCCAGCTCCTTCGACAGTTCACGCACTTCGCGCTTGTAGAGGTCCGCTTCCTGCAGGACGCTGCGCGCGCCAGCTTGGGTGCGCGCACGAAGGCCCGGGCGGAAATCGTCCAGGTCATCCATGATCATGCCGTCGAGCACATAATCGTAGCCCAGTTTTTCAGCCAGCCCGTTCAGGTGGCTGTATAGGAGCTTCTTGCTGTGGTACCAGCTGTCCGGCGTATTCGCCGCGACGCCTTCGTCTTCAAGTTCCTTGATCTCGGCCTCCAGGACGTTCGCCCCGAGCGCTTTTGCCAAGTCCACAGCGCCCGCGAATTCCTCTTTGCGGAACAATTCTGATGCCACAACGACGGCAAGGACGTTGTCGTTTCCGAGTTCCTGCTGCGCGCGCTTTAATACAAGTGCGCTGTCCACGCCGCCGGAGAATGCGACGATGACGCGGTTCATGTCTTTCAGGATTTCACCGAGCTTGTGATTTTTTTCGATAGTTGTTGTCATAACTTCCGCCTCGTTTCATTTTAGTTTATTCGACCGTTACGGTTTCTTCGACATACGGGATGGTCAATGGGCCAAGCGGCAGCACCGCAATGGTCATGTTTTCGCCGTATTTCTTCTTCAGTTCTTCGATGGTCGCTTCAATGTCGTGCGTCGGCTTGAGCATGGTGCTCTCCACCTGCTCGTCGGTCAGCTTCGAATAGACGAAGATATCCGCCCACACCTGGATGACGGCCTGTTTCTGCACCTGCCACTGGTCAAATAGCTTGAAATCCGGATTGTTGATCATGTCGAGCAGCTCCTGCGGCGAATTCGCCATCTCGAAGATCTTCGAATAATTGCCGTGGTCCGGCAGCCCATCCGAGCATTCAGAGGCGATGATGATCGAGCCGCCTTTTTTGACGATCTTATGCGCGGCGCTCATGCCTTTGACTGCCTGGTACAGGTTCTGATCGAGCGGATAGCCCGAGTTGGACGCGATGACGACGTCAAAGCGCTCCTCGCAGCGGAGCATGGCGTGCTCTTTGGCAAACGCGCAGCCCCGGTCGTGCGCTTCAAAAAGTTCGCCGGCGAAGATGGCCGTGATGTCCTTTTCCCGGTTCAGTGTCACGTTGAGCATGAAATCCGGCTTGCACATGCCATTGATTTCGCGCGTCATGTCCTGCACCGGGTTGTTGACCATATTGCCCCAGGTTGCGAGCGGGTCGCCGATCATGCGGGCATTGTGGAACGTCATGATGGTCTCGATGCCCGCGATGCCCGGCATCATGCCTTTCGGTCCGCCGGAAAAGCCCGCAAAGAAATGGGGTTCAATGAAACCGGTGACGATTTTGAAATCCGATTCGACATAATCCTTGTTCAGGTAGACGTCGCAGCCGAAGCGGCTGTGGCCGACCTTGACCAGCGTTTCCTTGTCGTGGCAATGGTTGTTGATGATGCGGATATTGTCGACGACCCATTCACCGAGCATGCCGACGAATTCCTCGCGGGTCTGATCGCGGTGGGTGCCGGTGCCGTTGATGACGACGAAGTTCTCGAGCGGCACGTGGTCCAGCTCTTCGATCAGCGCCGGCACCAGGATATGGTTGGGCGTCGGGCGCGTGATGTCCGAGATGACGATCGATACGATGTCCGTAGCCTTCACGGATTCACGCAGCGGCTTTGAATTGATCGGGTTGCGGAGCGCCTCCCGGATTGCTTCGCGGTCATTTTCCATTTTCGGCAGATTTTTCGGTTCGATGACAAATGCATTGTCGGGAAGGTCCAACGTGATACCGTCTTTTCCATAGAGCAGTTCTGTTTTCATACGGGATGCCTCGCTTTGCCGGTAGATTTTGTTCGGGTGCAAAATAACACGTGATCCCCCTATCGGAAATAGGGGGATGACAGGTTCTTTAATTGTCGATGACTTCTTTGGTTTTCACGTTTCTTGGTGCCGCTTCCACTTCATCCACGCGGCCGTCAATGCCCCGTTTGCGCTGGTAGCGGTCCATCAAAATCACGCCGAGCGGGCACAGCAATGCCGTGGTGATGGTGGAAATGGAGATCTGGGCGGTCGCGATCGGCACAATGCTTTCAAGCTGTGCATATTCCGCTGCCGACATTGCACCTGAACTTACGGCCACCGCAGCGGCTGCCAGGATTGCTGCAGGCGTCGCAGCTGCGTTTCCGGCTGTCGAAGCTTCCGCAATCGGAGCGATAAAGCTTTTTTCCTTGAAAATCTTGAATGCCAATATGCCAAGTGCTGCTGTCACAAAGAACGTCAGGAAAGCAAGTGCAAGTCCGCCAGCCAGAACTTCCGGATTGAAGAAGTTGGCCAGGTTCATCCCTGCCCCGAGCGCGAAGGCGAAGAACGGAATCGTGATCGTTTCACCCGGCTTCAGGAATTCGCGGATTTTCGGATCCAGGTTCCCCAGAATCATGCCGATGGCAAGCGGCAACAGGACCGCGATGAACGCGATCACCGGGAACGCTGTGCCCATCAGGCCAAGCGCCACCAAGGTGAAGAAGGGGCCATCGTTAAGCGACAGGATCGACAAGCCGCCGACGTCCGAACGGTTGCCGTATTGGCCGGTCAATGCCGCGTAGAGTCCGCCGTTGCTATTGGTCATCCCGGCGATGATGGCGAGTGTCGAGAGGCCGAGCAGGCCGTGCCATGGATCAAAGATGAGTCCGAACGAGATCCCGACAATAACGCCGCCAAGATATTTGGCACCGGTCAAAAGCACACCTTTTTTCAGCGCCTTGGCGCCGATTTTCATGTTCATCTGGCTACCGATCGAGAAGAGGAACAAGGCAATCAGCACGAGCGCCCCGTCTTTGAACAATTCCTGGGAGAATCCGCCGATGCGGAGAAACTCGTAAAAACCGTCTTCCGTCGGTGCCGCACCCAGCCACTTCAGGATGCTCTGGACAAACGGCAAGTGAAGCTGGTCAATTGTATTCAATGTGGCGCCAAGCAGCAACGGAACGACCATCAGGCCTCCGGGAACTTTTTCAATGGTATCTTTGATGTTCATACTTCTAACCTCCCTTTAATGTGTGTGTTTTGGTAAAAATATGTGCGAACAACCTGTTCGGCACTGGATTCCAGCAATTCCTCGGCCCTTTCAAAGGCTTCGGCTAAAGCCATGGGCCCGTTGACGATGCTGTGTATGCTAACCACGCCGTGCTCATGCAGGACGCCCGCCCCTTCTCCGACACTTCCTGCCAGGATGATGGTCGGGACGTTTTGGCTGCCGGCCCGCTGCGCCACTCCGAGCGGCGTCTTGCCGAAAGCCGTCTGGCGGTCGACTTGCCCTTCTCCGGTAATGACCAGGTCCGCGCCTGCCAGTTCCTGGTCCAGGTGGATATAATCCAAAACGACGTCGACACCCCGCTTCACGGTCACGGGGAAGAACGCCTGGAATGCGCCGCCGATGCCCCCGGCTGCGCCTGCACCGGCCTGATCGTGGAGCCGGATGCCGGTCGCTTCTTCTATTCGGTCCGCCCAGTGGGCAAGGTTCCGGTCAAGCAGCTCCACTTGTTCCGGATCCGCCCCTTTCTGCGGTCCGAAGACGTGCGATGCCCCGTCCGGGCCGATCAGTGGGTTCTGCACATCCGATGCGATGATGAACGTGCTTTCGCTGATGCGTGCGTCAAGCGAGCTGGTATTGATCCGGCTGACATCCGAAAGCGCCCCTCCGCCAAAGCCGATTTCATCGCCTTCGGAATCGAGGATGTTGAGGCCGAGCGCCTGCAGCATCCCGGCGCCCCCGTCATTGGTGGCAGAACCACCAAGGCCGACGATAAAGTTTGTAAACCCGTCGTCGAGTGCCTGGCGGATCAACTCGCCGGTCCCATAAGTGGTGGCTTTCAGCGGGGAAAGTCCGTTTTCCGGAACCAGGTGCAGGCCGGATGCTGACGCCATTTCCACCACACACGTCTTGCCGTCCCCCAATATGCCATAAGCGGCTTCGGCCGGCTGATTCAGTGGGCCGGTCACCTGCATCTTCCGGATTTCGCCGCCGGTCGCAGCCACCAACGTCTCCATGGTGCCTTCTCCGCCATCCCCAATTGGAAGCTGAACGGTTTTCGCTTCCGGAAACGCCTTGAGAATGCCTCTATTGACTGCGCTTGCCGCTTGTACTGCGGTCAAGCTGCCTTTGAATGAATCTGGTGCTATGATGATTTTCATCGAATCCCCCCTTCGGAAGCGCTTTCATAAACATAGTCTAAATTATAAGAATATTGACTCGATTCGTCTATGGCTGTACCATCTAAAGATATAGGTTGCTGAACCGATTTTATTGTGCATACCAACCAAAGAGGGAGATTATTTATGCAAATGCTTACCAAGAAAATCGCGAATGAAATTGTCCGGGAGACCTCTCTCCGCCTTCACCGCAACGTCAATATCATGAATACCGAAGGGATTATCCTTTCGGCTATGGACAAGTCAAGGATCGGGGCAATCCACGAAGGGGCTTTGAAAGTATTGGAAACAAAAAAAATGCTCGTGATCCACGAAGGCGAGGAGCTGAAAGGCGCTCAGCCGGGCATCAACCTGCCCATCGTCTTCCAGGACCATATTATCGGAGTCATCGGCATCACAGGCGTGCCTGCTGAACTGGAGGAAATCGGGGAATTGGTCAAGATGACTACGGAGCTGATGATCAAACAGGCATTCATGGATTCCCAGATGGAATGGCAGCAGCGCACAAAGGAAACCGTGGTCGATCAATTGCTGAAAAGGTCGCCCTCGTTCACCTCCGTCCAGGAGAACCTCGGCTTGCTCGGCTTCACGCTGACGCCGCCCTTCACGTCAGTCATCGTCCAGATAGCGGAACGTTCAGCCGCCAACCGCACCATCATCCAGGCAATTGAAGGGATGCTCGGACAACAGCGGGCGCTTGTCAGCTTTATCAATGTCAATCGCCTGTTCATCGGCTTGAACGGCATCGAAGAGAAAGAAACAGGCGCGGCGATCCAGGCGCTTCTCCAGCTGCTGAAAAAACTGGACATCCGTTTCCGGATGGCTTACAGCCTGCCCTTCCATCACCTGCATCAATTCCATCAATCTTACAAGGACTGCGAAATTGCACTTGAGATCACACGAAAGGATAAAGAATGTGTCTCTTTTGCCCATATCGAAGTGAAATCATTGTTTTACCAAGTGGATGCCGACGTCGCTGAGCGCTTTGCCCACCGCGTATTGAAAAATTTCGACGAAGCGAAAGCCGAGACGCTGGCTGCTTTTTTCGCCAACAACCTGAATATCCAGCAGACTGCGGATGCGTTGTACCTCCACCGCAACACCTTGATCTACCGGCTGAAGAAAATCATCGATGATACGGGCCATGATCCAAAGAACTTCGAGGAGGCCCTGATCCTGCAAGTGGCGCTATGGATTTTCCAGAAAGAGCAGCGGATTCGGAATCCCTAACTTTCCTATAGTTACAGACACAAAGAGACCGCACAGCTAACTGATGTGCAGTCTCTTTAACGAACCTTTTATAAAATGTCCTTCTTCCTATTAAGTAGCTCTTTCTTCTATTAAACAACCAGTCCGCCATCGACACTCAAGATAGCTCCATTTACATAATTGGCTTCATCGGAAGCCAAATAGAGGTAAGCGGAAGCGATATCATCAGCCACGCCCAGTCTGCGAAGGGGTGTTTTGGATTCCATCAGTTCCAGAATTTTTTCTGGAACTTTGGCAGTCATGTCTGTAGAGATAAATCCGGGGGCCACAGCGTTTACCCGGATGCCTTTTGGACCGAATTCTTTTGCCCAGCTTTTTGTAAGGCCGATGACGCCGGCTTTTGTTGCAGCGTAATTGGTTTGGCCGATATTGCCGTGGATGCCGACTACGGAAGAAGCGTTTAAGATGACGCCGGACCCCTGTTCGAGCATCGTAGGAACGACAGCTTTCGTACATTTGAAAACACCCGACAAATTGACGGAAAGCACTTTTTCCCACGATTCTTCATCCATCTTCGTCAACAGCCCATCAATAGTGATTCCAGCATTGTTAATGAGGACATCAATTTTTTTATATTTTTCCAAAACTGCCTCGACCAACGATTCAATCTGGGCAGTATTTGAAACATCCGCCTGTATAAAAGAAATCTCGCCGAATTTCTCCAATTCTTTCTGCGAGGCATTACCGGCTTGTTCATTAAAATCGCTGATGACTACGATCGCGCCTTCTTTTAAAAATCGCTCCGCCGTCACTTTGCCGATTCCGCCTGCCCCTCCGGTGATCAATGCCACTTTGCCTTCTAATCTCATTCAATTCATCCCTCTTTCCGAAAACCGTCATGATTCCTTGAAGTTTCTCTTGTCCACGACGCGTTTAGCTTTGAAATGCGTTCTATCGAGCGTGCCCGATGGCAGCAATTCGATTTTGAAGGTCACGCCTGTCTCGCTTTTGAGGTCCTGTGAAATCTGCTTTAACAATTCTTCATCGCTTCTGGTTCCCAGCGTTTCACATTGAACTGTAATTTCATCCATAATATCAGGACGTGTGACCACCAACTGAAATTCTTCACTCAACCCATCAATTCTTCTTACAACGTTTTCGACCAAGCTTGCATACACATTCACACCGCGTATTGTGACCATGTCATCGATTCTTCCGTAGATGCCTTTCGGCAGTCGCGGATAAACCCTTCCGCATGGGCAAGGTTCGTCCGTCCATGTCGTCAGATCCCCTGACCAGTAACGGATGATTGGTTGGGAAGTCCGTTCGAGCGGCGTGTAGATCGGCACGCCTTCACTTCCATATGGCATCCGCTTTTTGGTCTGTGGATCGACCACTTCTGTATAAACGACATCCTGCCACAGATGCACTCCTTGGCGATGTTCACATTCCGTATTGCTCATCCACGGTGTGACTTCTGCCATGGTGCCCGAGTCGATGCAGATGGCCCCGTAGATATCTTCGATTTTCTTTTTGGTCGACGGCACGCCAGCCCCCGGTTCGCCGGAGAAGAAGAGGATTTTGAATCCGAAGCTTTTCGGGTCGACACCCATGCCTCTAGCTTTTTCAGCAAGATACAGTGCATAGGAAGGCGTTCCGTAAAAAACGGTAGCTTTGATTTCTTTCAGCCACGCTATCGCTTTTTCCGTCTGGCCCGCTTGTCCTGCTCCGAACGGGAAAGTTTTCGCTCCCAGTCTTTCCGCTCCAATCAAGGCGCCCCAGCTGCCGATATACAAGCTCAATGGAGAACCGATGAACATCAGATCGTCAGGACGCATTCCGAAGCTCCACATGATCCGTGCATGCTGATAGGCAATTCGCTCCCAGTCTGCTTTACCGAATGAAAAGACAGTAGGCTTTCCGGTCGTTCCGGACGTCCCTTGGATTCGATGCACTTCTGAATAAGGGATGCAGACATTGGTGCCGAAAGGTGCATATTGTTCCAAATCTTCCCGTATATCCTCTTTTGTCGTGATCGGCACTTGTTCGAACTGTTCAAGGCTAGTGATATCTTCTGGATGAAAGCCAACTTTCGCCCATTTGCGTTGATAAAACCCGGATTTTTCCTGCGCGTAATTCAGCACGTGCTTAATCTTATGAAAAATGATTTCATCCAATTCTTCTTTTGAAGCAGTTTCGACTTCCCTATCCCAGTATTGTTCATCTTTTTGCGGAATGTAATTAGGATCATAAACAGGCGGCCAAGCTTGTACCGTAGATTTTTTAACCATCATTCTCCTCCTCTGCGATTTGTCGGATAGCTATTTGAATAGAGGAGCAGTAAAATGCCCTCTTTATCGGTTATCTATGAGATTTTGTCCTGCACCTGTTCTCTGATGAAATCCGCGATGCTTTCAATCCGGGTTTCAGGACCGAAAACAGAGGCGATCCCAGCTTCTTTCAAAAGCGGGATATCGTCTTCCGGAATGACGCCTCCCATGATTATAAGGGCGTCGACACCCCGTTCCTTGGCTATCTGGACGACTTTCGGCCCGAGCGTCAAATGATTCCCCCCCAGCGTACTCAGACCGATGACATCCGCACCCTCCTGAACCGCGACGTCTACAATCTGTTCCGGGAACTGGTTCCCGATGTAGACGACTTCCATCCCTTCATCCCGGAGCATGCGGGAAACAACGAGCGCCCCGCGCCAATGTATATCCAACCCTAATTTAGCCATTACCACTTTTATGTGCATTCCGTATTCCTCCTCATGATTTTTTAGTTTATGCTAACGGGAACTGCCATAGACCGAATTCTTCGCGGAATACTTCAGCAACCTCACCCAAAGTGGCGTACGCGGATACCGCATCTTTGATATACGGCATCAGGTTGACATCCTCATGGCATTTGTCTCTCAATGCCTGGAGCGTCTCTTTAACTTTCGCATTGTCACGGCGAGCACGGAGTTTTTCCAGTTTTTCTCTTTGGCGCTTCTCTGCTGTTTCCGGATAGCGGAATACTTCCACTTTCGCTTGGTTGTTCTCGGACGGGAAGTAATTCAAGCCGACGATTTTCTGTTTGCCGCTTTCGATATCCTTTTGTGTGTTATAGGCAAAGTCGGAAATTTCGCGGTGAAGCCACCCCGTTTCAACAACTGAAACTAAGCCGCCTTTTGATTCGATTAATGCGACATAATCACGGATGCGCTGCGCCATTTCCTGAGTCAGTTTTTCAACAAAATATGAGCCTGCAAGCGGGTCAACAGTATTGACAACATTTGTTTCGGTCTGGATGATCTGCTGGGTACGGATGGAAATCAACGCCGACTCCTCGGTCGGAGCTGAGTAAGCTTCATCATAGGAATCCACATGAAGCGATTGTGCACCGCCAAGAACGGCTGCGAGCCCCTGGATGGCTGAACGGGCTATGTTATTCAGCGGTTCTACTTTTGTCAATGTGATGCCTGCCGTTTGAACATGGAAGCGCATCAAATGGGATTTTGCTTCCTGCGCCTTGAACCGATCTTTCATCACTTCGTGCCATACCAAGCGTGAAGCTCGGCATTTTGCAATTTCTTCGAAAAAGTCATTGAACAAATTCCAGAAGAACGACAGGCGCTTGGCGAAATCGTCTATTTTATTGCCTCTGCGGATCAGCTCTTCACTCGTGGCGATTGCATTCGCAATCGCACAGGCGACTTCCTGGACGGCGGTCGTTCCCGCTTCACGCAGGTTATAGCCGTTGTAGCTGACAGGATTCCATCTTGGCAGATTTTTGCTCGCGAACTCGATGGCATCGCACTGGAGGCGGAAAGATGCTTTCGGCGGCAGCACTTCGAGCGAACTGCCGATGGTCGTTTCCATCAAGAAGTCGTTCTGGTTTGTGCCGGAGAGCTTCTCGAGCGGAATCCCTTTTTTCTCCGCCATGGCAGTAAACATCGCCATCAGTACAACCGTGGTACTCGGAAGATGCGTCACGATATTGCTGGATACTTCATCAATCGGAATCCCATCGTACAAGGCTTCGATGTCTTCAAGCGAGTCGATGGCTACGCCCGCAGCTCCGACATGCCCTTCTCCTTCCGGATCGTCAGAGTTATAGCCTCGGATGGTCGGAAGATCGAGAACGACGCTTGTTCCGGTCGCACCATTTTTCAAAAGAAACTTGAAGCGTTCATTCGTGTCTTCCGGTGTTCCATAGCCTGCAATTTGACGAACGGTGAACAGGCGGCCGCGATACATGTTCGGATAAACGCCGCGTACATAAGGTGCTTCACCTGGCAATCCAATGTCCTTCATATAGTCAATGTCTTTGACATCTTCCGGCGTGTACAGAAGGTTGACCGGAATTCCCGAGTCCGAAGTGTATTCCTCTTCCGTAACTTTACCCTTAGCGGTCTGCTGTTCCCATCTTTCCTTCTGCTTTGAAATTTCCTGGATGACTTCTTCATTGAATAGCGCTTGAGATTCATTAGGTACATTCGCATTTTTTGTCATAGTAACCTCCGGTTTATGTTTTATTTGATTGTTACTTTTTCCCCGATTTTTTCTGCCAGCGTGAATGGGTCCAACGTTCCGCGTTTTACTTGTTCGATATCCTGTTGAATTGATTCATCGGCACTTATATAGCTTTCCACCATTTCGGAAAACCGGCTGGCGAGCTGTTCTTTGAACATCTTCAAGTTCCTGCTCTCCCGAATTTCCTTGAATTTGCCGGATTGCTGCAGGTATTTTTTATGTTCTTCGATTTGTAAGATGAGTTCCGTGATGCCTTCCTCCAATGTAGCTGTAGTTTTCAGGATCGGCGGCTTCCAATCTTTCGGCTGCGATTCATTGATCATCATCCTTAGATCTTTCACGCTTTCATCTGCACCCGGCCGATCTGCCTGATTGATCACGAAGATATCTGCGATTTCCATGATGCCTGCCTTTAACGTTTGCATGGAGTCGCCAAGGCCGGGGACGTTCACCAGCACAACAGTATCGGCGACTTCTAAAACATCAAATTCAACCTGGCCAACGCCTACCGTCTCGATGATTATGATATCTCTATCAAACGCATCGAAGACTTGAACAATTTCAGCTGTTGAAGCCGCCAATCCTCCGAGATTCCCGCGGGTTGCGAGACTCTTAATGAAGACATTCGGGAATTTAGCGAGTTCCAGCATTCGGACCCGGTCGCCGAGAAGTGCCCCGTGTGTAAACGGGCTAGTCGGATCGACGCAGACAACCGCAATCTGAAGACCTTCCTTTGCCAGCTCTTTGCAAATTTTGCTGACGAGCGTGCTTTTACCGCCGCCCGGTGGTCCTGTAATTCCAATGATGTGGGCTTTGCCTACCCGGGTCGCGCTTTGCTTTAAGATCTCCACTCGGCGTCCCGTCTGGTTTTCCACCTCTTTAACCAATTTCCCTAATGCAACGTCGCTTTTCTCCTCAAAAATCTTGCTCAGATCCTCCAATTTCTCAGCCTCCCTGCTTTTCATGCGGCTCCCTCCTAGCCCCCTTCGATTTCAACATTCACTTCCGTCTGAGAATTTTCCAAATGGGCTTTCATCAGCATTTCCGCTTCAGCATGGGCCATTTCCTCAATGGCATTATAGATTCCCCAGTGCTCGTTTTGAAAACGGTCTAAGATTGCCGGTGCGGATGACAACACTGTACGCGTCATCGTGATTTGTTCTTCCAGCAGATCCGAAATCATTTCTTCAAGCATGATCAGCACCTTGTTCTGCGAGGCAAGTACAATCGCCTGATGGAACAGCATATCGTATGTCGTTGCCATTTTCTCATTGCCGTCTTTATAGCTCTGATCCAGATTGGTCAGGATGCTGTGAAGTCGTTTCAGATCCGCTTCCGTTCTGCGTTTCGCTGCATAGCCGGTCGCGGAAGATTCCAGAATGACCCGGACTTCGAACAACTCCTGAGTATTCATCTCTTTTGAAACAAGGACAAGCGAGATGATGCTTTTCAGGTTTTCAGGTTCCGCTTCTTTGATAACGGTTCCTTCTCCCGGCCGCCCGTCGATAATACCGAGCAAACTAAGGATTTTCAGTGATTCACGCAGTGAGGAGCGGCTGATGCCCATTGATTTGGACAAGTCTATTTCATTTGGCAGCCGCTGTCCTTTCACCAAGGTGTTAGACATCAAAAGATAGCGGAATTGGTCCAACACTTCTTCAAATTTCTTTTTCTTCCGAATTTTTTTAAACATAAAAGAACCCTCTCTATTTGTATGTTTGTCCGACAAGGACAGTGAGAACTAAACCTGTTTTATTCACCCATTAACAGGTCTGGTAAGAACAATGAAATTTCTGGGATATATGTGACCAATTGCAGTACAATCAGTGTCGCCAACAAATAAGGCATCAAAGGTTTTACTGCATCCATCATGGGTACGCCGCTTATTCTGGAAGCTACTAACAGATTCAGTGCCATAGGCGGTGTAATCAGCCCAATTGCCAGATTCAATGTCTGAATCACACCGAAATGAACCAGATCAATTTCTAACAAAACGACCAACGGCAGAAAAATCGGTGTCGTAATCAGAATTGCTGTGATGGTTTCCAAAAACGACCCGAGAATCAAATAAAACACGTTCAGTATTAATAGAATCAGGAATTTCTCGTCTGTAATGCCGGTGATGAATGCTGTGAACAACTCAGGTATCCGTTGGGTTGTAATAAGCCAGCCGAAAATGCCGGCCATACTAATGATGAGCATGATCAGTGCGCTTGTATAAGCTGATTCCTTACTGGTGCGCATCAATTCTTTAAAACTCAATTCCTTGTAATAGAACATCCCGACGAGAACGCCGTAAATTAGCGCGACTGCCCCGGCCTCAGTCGGCGTAAAGATACCCAAGTAAATTCCGCCAAGTACAATAACCGGCATAATAAGCGCAGGCACTGCATGCCAAGGCTTTTTCTTTTTCGCTCCGGGTTCCGGGACCATTTCTTCCACTTTTTCAGAAATACGGTATTTCGACTCCATTAGGACATTTACCAGAACAAATACCAGCACCAGCAAAGCACCGGGGACGATTCCTGCCAAGAATAATCGGGCAATCGAAACGTTTGTCGTCATAGCGTAAATGATCATCGGGATACTTGGCGGAATAATAATTCCAAGCACCCCGGCAGCTGATGCGACTGCCACAGCATATTTCTTGCTGTAGCCGCGCTTGATCATTTCAGGAATCATGATGCCTCCGATTGCCGCAACTGTCGCTGCAGACGATCCGGATATGGCACCAAAAAAAGCACTGGCAATGACAGTAACGTGGGCAAGGCCGCCTTTGATTTTTTTCACAAAGAAATAGGTAAAATCAACGATCGTTCTTGATATCCCGCCGCTTTTCATGACATCCCCCGCGAAAACAAAAAGCGGAATGGCGAGCAGGACAAATGAGTCAAGTGCGCTGAACGATTGGCTGACAAGGATTGTCAGGTTGTTCGGCATTTCAAGCAGCAAGTAAAGGAGTGCGCTGATGCCAAAACTGAAGGCAATCGGAATTCCTATTACCACTAGCACAAAAAACAAGATGATAAAACCGACTACGCTCAATGGGTCAGCCTCCCTTCCTTGCAGTGAAAATCATGAAAATAGAACCAATGCCGCTGATTGCCATAAGAACGGCGCCAATCAGCACCGCACTCATCGGACCTGCCATCGGCAATTGCAAAGCAGGGCTTTTTTGGCCGATGGCGATTTGGGTCATAACGAACTCATAGGCCACGTATGCCAAGACAATCGTAAATGCTGTAACGGCAGCCTGTTGAAAAATGCTGAGAATCCGGATTTTTTTATCTGATAGGATAAAATCCAGAATCTCGATATTCAGATGTTCTTTTCGGTAAAGAGCTGCAGCGCTGGCAATGAAGATCATGAAAATCATCAAATAACGGGCTGCTTCTTCTACCCAAGGTAACGGGAGACTGAAGAAATAGCGCATGATCACCTGCAGCAGCGTCAGCACCGATACGGCGATAAGCAAAACGGCAGCTGTCCACTCTTCTATTTCAGCGATTTTTTTCATCACTGTGCATCCTTGTACTCAAGCATTTGATCGATCAGATCCTGTCCAACTACAGAAGAGAGGCTTTCATAAGTCTCCTGTGCGCTTTGCTGGAATGATTCATAGCCTTCAGGCGATAATTCTTCAATGACTTCAACACCCGAGTCCGCAATCAACTGCATATATTCTTTTGCAACTTCACGGTTGTACTCACGCTGTTCATTGCCGATGGATACGGCCAGCTCTTTCACCGTTTTCTGTGTTTCTTCATCCAAACCTTCCCATGCCTGCACGCTCATGACCATCGCCAATGGCGCATACATGTGGTTTGTTGCAGTGAAATAGCCTTGTGTTTCGTGTAATTTGGAACCGTAGGTCAAGATGGCGCCGTTGTCCTGTCCATCAACTGTCCCTTGTTGAAGTGCCGTGTAAAGTTCATTGAAAGCCATTGGGGTCGGAGTAGAACCTACACGTTCAAACCAGTCTAGTGAAGGCTGATTTTCAACCACACGCATCTTAAGACCTTTTAAATCATCTGCTGTCTCAATCGGGCGCGTTGAGTTAGACATAGCACGCCAGTCATTTTCCCAATAAGCGAGGATGACCAATTGCTTTTCAAGCGCTGCTTCTGCCAACTGCTCTCCAACCGGCCCATTCAGAATTTCATCCACTTTGGCATTGTCTGTCGGGAAAATATATGGCAAATCCCATACTTGCAGCTCAGGTACAAAGTTGCCCATCGCGATTGTGCTGATCAAGCCCATTTCCAAGGTACCTTGTTGAATGGACTCGGCCATTACCCGGTCAGCACCGAGCTGAGAGGAGGGATACGTATCAATCGTCACAGCACCATCCGTCTGTTCTTCAACTTGCTTACCGAACTCTAAAGCGTATTTCTCCCATGGGTGGTCAGCTTCCGCCGGCCCAACATGGCCAAGCTTCAATGTGACCGCTTCCGCTTCGCCCGCAGCCCCTCCTTCACTTCCGCCGCCACATCCCGCTAGCACCGATGACATTAAGATCATGAAAAACAAAATACTTTTTCGATTCATCTTCAAAGTAATTCCTCCTTGATCGATTGTATTTTCATTGAAAAGAATGGTCGCATGATATTGCTTTCAACTTTCTGCGACATTTTATTTTTATAAAGTATGCAGAAAGGTTCGGTTAAAGTTAAAACCGGCCAATGTAATAAATAGCTGGAAACATGTTTAAATTCGTTAACCTTTGACAGTTGATAGCAAGAACGAAAGCGTTGAGAGCGCTTTCATTGCAAACTAAAAAATTTTTATTTTCCAGGTAGGTTTGTCAGACAAACTTTTGAAGATTTTGGAGAAACGGTTTTAAGTTATAAGTTTTAGCAAGCGAAGAAAGTAAAAAAGTAATTCCTCCTCTCTTTCTCAGCTTTACCAGCTTTCTGGTTCTTTTTCCGTCCAAAATTTTCAGCATGTAGGTTTGTCAGACAAACTATTCCGGAATTTATTATGCAATGTCTCTAATTGCTACTAATGCTTTTTTTATGTGTTTATGGATCATCGCATCTGAAACACCTAAGACTCCAGCAATTTCGGTTTTATTGTATCCCATGAAATAATGCATATAGACAACTTTTTTCTGCACTTCAGTGATACCTGCAAAATACGATTCCAGAGTTAACTTCGAAATAACGTTCTTCTCAACGCTCTGAACCGGATCTTTGATGTAATTGGACAAAGCCTGGCTTGTTTCACTTGAGCCACATGGCTGTTCTAAACTAAGCAGTTCCTGGATGCCATATACCAAATCAAAGGCGTCTTCTTGGGTAATGCCGAATGCTTCCATTGTTTCTTTGATAGTGGGGTCTTTTTTGTATGCTGCGAAATGCTTTTTGTGGAAAACCAAATACTTCGGATACAATCCTCTTATTCTTTGGCTGATTTTCATGGAGTTGGAGTTGTTGGATCTTGAGAAATTTCTTATCTCGCCTTGTATGCTTAAATACAAATACCGGATCCATTCGTTGGGGTCTAGGTTGAGGTCTATTTTCTTGATGCCGTTATACAGGCCGAATAAACAGCCTTGATACAGATCTTCCCATTCTACTTTGTGATGCCGCATGAACAGAGCCGGCCTTTTGGTGAATGACTTGATGACGTATTGGATGAACTTTTCCGCATCTTCTGTTTGCAACAATTCTTCCATTGTTTCGTCATTCTGCTGCGCTTGCCGCAAAAGCTTCTCATCCCTGAATTTCATAGCAGTCCATTGTCACCTCTTTCTACCTGATAAATTTTCTGTAAATTTAGCATAAATTGAATTGTCTGATAAGTCAACGCGTTTTTTAGTATTTATTTCTTCTTTCAGGGAATCCTGTTGCAAATATCATGTCGCTAGGAGCAGAAATATTAGTTTATTTTAGGGCCTAACCTAATAAAACCAGCATCCAGGTAATGGTCAGTATACTCAGTAATGTAGTGATTAAGGTAATGCTCGAAACAAGATTTGGTTCACTGTCGTATTGCACAGCATATATAACGGTGTTCGCAGCTGATGGCATCGCTGAGATTAAAATCAGTACTTTTGCAAGGAGATCATCCATAGGCAGAATAAGCACAATGCCGAATGTAACCGCTGGTGAAATAAACAAGCGAAGTATAACAGCAAACGAGACTTTCTCCCATTCCAATTTGGAAAGATTGATTTCGGCCAACTGCATTCCCAGAATGACCATGATGACCGGGATGGTAGCTGGAGCAAGCAGATCGACAACGGAAAGAATGTTAGCCGGCACCCCGATATCGAACATTTTGAGAAATATGGCAACTAGCACCGCGTAGGTTGGCGGCATTTCAAATACTGCTTTCATCGCCGTCTTGACGCCACCCGCTCCCCGTGCAGCATAATAAATGCCGAAGAAGTTCATTAGGATAATGTGGATGACCATCAGCGAAACGGCGTAGCCGAATGCCTGCTCCCCATAAGCGAATAAAACGATTGGTGCACCGTAATTTCCGGAATTCATGAAAGCTGTCGACAAAATCAACCCGCTTTCTGTCGCCCTTCCTTTCTTCCGTACATAACAATAAAGCTTATTCAGGAAAATAAGTACAGCCAACAAAATGACAGAAACTACGACCATACTGACATACTGCTGATCCAAATCCGCTTGGTAGACATTCTGAAAAACGAGCATTGGTGTCAAGATATAGATCGCTACTGTTGAAAAGGGCTTTATATCAAGTCTTTTCCACTTTTGCAGTCCGAATCCGGCTAAAAATATTAGCAAGACCGGCAGAACCACGTCAGTGAAAATCGCCATTCCTCTTCACTCCCCTCCAGTTTCATTTTTATGACACTATACCATTTCCAATAAACAATGTTCAGTTTTTTCGAAAAACTAACCTTTTTAACATCTTAAGCGCTTGAATACTGTCCATCAAATTCTCTTCTTTCCTACTTCAAGCCACATGCCCGTTAACTTCCAAGCAAAAAAAGCCTCTCCATATCCCAGGAGAGGCCTTCCCTATATTATTTCTGCAGCCGCTCAACAAACTCGTTGAGCCGCTCCAATCCGTTGATGTTGCTGTTGCAGGCTTCATTGTCCAGACAGACGTAGTTGCCGCGTTTGACGAACTGGTCCTGCCCGGAGCTTTTCGTTTTCGCCGTGAACAGGCCGACTTCGCTGTGGCGGTTGCAGATCGTGCAGATGCCTTTTTTATGGCTGCGCGTCATCGTGCCGTGAATGCCTTCGAAGCGTCCGTCCTTTTCGGCGACGAGGTACATCAGCGTCGAGCTTTCAATCCAGGCGATGTACGAGAGCTTTTTGAAATCGAGCGCATCCAGCTTCGGCCCTTTCAGTTTTTTCGCTTTCGGGAACAGCTTCTTGAGGCTTTGTTCCGTCACGGTTTTAAAAGGGATGACGTAAGGTCGGAGTTGTTCCAGGAACGCCTCCGCTTCAGCGGTCTCCTTCACTTTAGCGAGCGGATTGAGCACCGCTTTCTGCTCTTCGGTAAGCTGGGGGAACAGCTTAAAGACCTTCTCGTGCGCCAAGTGGCGAAGCACGTTCAGCACTTCGGCGTCGTTGCCGGTCGCCTGCCCCGAGACGAGGATCCCCGCCTGTTCCTTGATGAAATTGAATTGGTCATTGCGGATGAACGCCTCCGGAAGATCCGTTGCGTTCCCGGTTCTGCCGGATGATTCTTTGACATGGATCATATGCTACACTCCTTATTCGTTGGGATGGACGGAATATATAGAAGCAAGCCGTGTACCGGCGCATCCATGCGGGCGATGGTCATTTCCTGTCTGCCCCACACAAAGTATCGCCTTCCCGGATACCAGGCTTTGCATGAGTGAGTGCTGACGCTGACAAAAGATTTTTGATTGCCACCTTATACCACCACCTTTAACGTTCTGTTAGGTCTAATGATACTTGATATCGAGGCCGTTTTCCATTGAAGGGCTTAGTGGCTGAGCGCCGGATTCCCTTTTTGTCCGGCCCACAAACCGCTCGCTTCGATTGCGGCGGCGAGCCCCAGCAGCCGGTGCTCTTCGCCTTTTTGCGCCATGAACTGGACGCCGATCGGCAGGCCGGCACCCGACACGTGGACGGGAACGGATACCGCCGGCTGCCCGGTCAGGTTCGCAAGCTGCGTATACGGCGTATACGTTAGGCTCGGCAGGAACATCTCATAGATCACGTCCTGCTGGCGCTGCATCGTGCCAGCTTTCGCCCATTGTTCGAGGAGCGCCCCCTTCGACTCTACTGAATGCGTCAGTTCGCCGATCTTCGGCGCCGTGAACGCGGTTGCCGGCGTCAGATAGAAATCATATGTGCGGTGCAGCGACGCCATTTTGGAAGCGGCTGCGTCCCAAGAAGCAAGGCTCGCGGAATAATCGGCTGCCGACACGTTCCTTCCGGCTTCACTCAGGAGCCACGATTCAATCTCCATATCGGGCGCCATCATCGGGCGCCCCATCGCTTTTTCAAGGGTCCGCGAAAGGAGCGCCATCTCGCCGCTGTTCATCAAGTAATAGTCCTGCATGAGGCGGACGCCGTCGATGCCGTTGTGGACCTCTTCCACTTCATGCCCGGCGTCGATGAGCCATCGCACGGTTTTTTGCAACGCTTCTTTGGCATCTTCGGACACCGGCGTACCGACGGGCGACTCCAGCGTGAAGGCGATCTTCAACCCCATTTCCGGCACTTTCAACGCGTCCGTATATTTCCCGGGAAATAGCGGCGCCTGGAACGCGGCTTCCGGCTGGACCGTCTGCAGTACATCAAGCAATGCAGCACTGTCACGTACCGTGCGGGTCAAAGCGAAGTCGATCGATGCCCCTTGCCACTGCCTGCCGGCGCCGGGCCCGACCGGCGTCCGGCCGCGGGTCGGCTTCAATCCGAACAGGCCCGTAAACGACGCGGGGATGCGGATCGAGCCGCCCCCGTCGCTTGCCCCGGCAAACGGCACGATGCCGGATGCCACCGCTGCAGCCGCGCCGCCGCTTGAGCCGCCCGGAGAGAAGTCCGGGTTCCACGGGTTGCGGGAAGCGCCGTGCAGTTCCGGTTCGCTGATGTTCTTCAAACCAAATTCCGGCGTGTTCGTGTGGCCGACAATTGATACGCCCGACACTTTCAGCTTCGAGACGAAATGCGAATCGTGCTTAGCAACAGAACCTTCCAGCAGCTTCGAACCGGCAGTCAGCGGCTCGCCTTCAAAGGACTGCGAAATGTTCTTCAACGCCATCGGCACGCCGGCAAAAGGACCGGTTTTATTGGCATCCAGCGCTTGTATCGCCGCTTCCTGCCGGGTGGACGTGAATGCGTTCACTGCAGGGTTCACTTCTTTCAGCCGTTCGAAGCTCAGCGCGAGCAGTTCTTCCGCGTTCGTCTCTTTTTTCGCGATTCCCTCCGCCATCGCAGTAGCGTCGAGTGTCAGATATGTACGTAAATCCATGGGTTCCTCCAGTCCGGCCAATCGCTGGCCTGTATGGGTGCATACTGGAATTGTATCATTGCAGGCGCCCGGAAGAAAATCGCTTCTGGGAATAAAATTCCATAACTGGTAGAATGGAAGGAGGTGCATTTGGAAAATCGACTTGAGGAGTGAATCCATGAAACAGACAGCGGCCACCGCTTTGATCAGCATTGCGATCATCGCATTGATCGGAATCGCCGGTTTCCTGTTCATCCAGAACGGAGCGCCGGAAGAGGAGGAACGCCCTGCAGCAGCCGGCGAGGCGAAGAGCCGGATCCAGCCGGCGGTTTTCGATGGCGTCGGCACCATCGAGGCGGAGACGTCCGGCAAGATGAACGAAGCCAAGCTGCAGTTTTTCCTCCATGAAATGACCCACAGCAAAGTCTATGCCGAGGATAAATGGGGCGAAGCGCGGCCGATCAGCCAGGAAAACATCGACCGCCTGCTTGAGGTCGTCGAAGCGAGCGACTTCAAGGACCGGGCGTATTACCGCCGGACCCTCGAGGCGTGGCGGGACGGCGACTTTGTTAATGCCGTCGATGTCCACAACAAGATCTGGCACCTCCACGGCGGCACGATCGGCAAGGCCACCCGGCTGATGACCCAGGAGGAGGAAGCCGCTTATATCCAAGCCCATTTTTCACAGTGAACGAGCCCTGCCAGCGCAGGGTTTTTTTCTTTGGGCATGCCCCTCTCAGCTGAGCGCATCTCCCCTTTTTGCACGGTTCCAAAAAGAAGTTGACAAGCTCGGGGAACAGGCGTATTTTTTAGCTTATCACCACTGAAACTCAACAACCTTTGAATCGCTGAATCGTTTACGAGCGGGGGAACCATTTCCGATAGCTACAGCTATCTCGGGGTGAATCTTACTTGTGTAAGAAGGGATACTCTTGGTCCCTAATCCGACAGCTAACTCCGCAAGCGTTGAAACTGTAAAGAGGAAGGCCATAGGGAACCCCTAAGACCGTTCTATTTGGAATGGTCTTTTTTAATTCTTCCATTCCGGCGGCAGCGGCCAAGGCGAAATTTCCGTGAAAGAAGGACGCTCATATCATGAGAAAGCTCACCAAAAAGAAAATCAAAATTTCACCCCCGCTTCTGATCTCAGGCAGCTTTCTGTTCCTGATCTTTGCGGGGACGCTGTTGCTGAAATTGCCCGCCGCCACAACTGTGCCGATTTCCTGGACCGACGCCATCTTCGTCGCCACATCGGCCACGACGGTGACGGGATTGAGCGTTTTCGATCCCGGAACGGTTTTGACCGGCTTCGGGGAAGGCGTCCTGCTCGTGCTGATCCAGTTCGGCGGCATCGGGCTCATGGCGTTCGCCATGGCCGTCCTGATGATGTTCCGGAAAAAGATCGGCCTCCAAAACCGGCTTTATTTGAAGGAAGCCTATTCCCAGTACTCGTTCGGCGGCATCATCCGGCTGGTCAAGTACATCCTGATCTTCGCGTTCACCGCCGAAGGCATCGGAATTGCCGCCCTGACGCTGTACTGGATTCCGGAATACGGGCTCGCGGATGCCCTGCACCTTAGCATCTTCCATGTCATTTCCGCATTCAACAACGCCGGGTTCTCGCTGTTTCCGGATAATCTCGTCGGCCAGCAAAGCGATCCGTTTGTCCTCTTGCTGCTGTCGGCCCTGTTCATCGTCGGAGGCATCGGCTTCACGGTCGTGGTCGACGTCTTTCAAAAAAAGGGCTTCCGCCACTGGTCCCTCCATACGAAATTGATGATCACTGGTACGGTGCTCGTCAACTTTCTGGCGACTGTGCTGGTGTTGGTGCTGGAGTATGACAATTCCGAAACGATCGGCAAGCTGCCGCTGTTCGATAAGCTCTTTGTGTCCTATTTCACCGGCGTGACACCCCGGACCGCCGGATTCAACGTCGTCGACTACGGCGCGATGGAAGACCCGACGCTGCTGCTGACGATGATTCTGATGTTTATCGGCGCCGGCAGCGCGTCCACCGCTTCCGGCATCAAGTTGACGACGTTCATCGTGGTCGTGCTGGCGACGATTTCGTTCCTGCGGTCCGAGCGCGAACCGGAAATTTTCGGCCGCACCCTCCGCATCGAGATCATCCTGCGGTCCCTGGCGATCACCGCGATCAGCGTGTTGACCGTCTGGCTGTTCCTATTTTTGCTGGCCGTCACCGAAGACATCCCGTTCCTGCCGCTCGCGTTTGAAGTCGTTTCCGCGTTCGGGACGGTCGGCCTGTCGATGGGCATCACTGGCGACTTGAGCAGCATTGGCGAGCTGCTGGTGAGCGTTCTCATGTTCATCGGCCGGATCGGCCCGCTCACGTTGTTCTTCCTGCTCGTGAAACCTAAAAAAGAGCATTACCGCTATCCGTACGACCAGGTGTTCACGGGGTAAAGAGGCTGGCTTCTGTTTCCGGGCATGCGCCTTTGAAAGCCGCGAACATCCCGACATAAAAAGCAAGAGGAGAAGCCAGTGGTTAAGCTTCTCCTCTTTTTCAATTCCCGCTGTCCTGCTCGCCGTTGTCTTTCGGATAAGGCTTGATGAAAAAGCCGCCCGGTTCCGACCATTCGGCGTACAGCACGCTTTCCACGTTGCTATAGCCTTCTTTCTGCAGCTCATCATACAGCCATTCTTCAGACTTTCCGGCATACCGCAGGATTTCCTCATTAATCTTCCCTTCATCCACAAAGAGGAAATTCAGCGGTTCGTCTTCCGGGTCCAGGTTGAGCATGGCCGGCGTGACCGAACCGGATTTCGCATACTTTTTCAAACTGATGGTGCCACCGGGCTCCAGGTACAGGTCGCGCACTTCCTGCAGCGAAAACACACCTTCTTGGCGCATCATCGAGCGCAACTGCTCCATTTCCAGATGGTTCGCTTCCAGCGCCTTGACGTTGAATTCGCCGTCGCGGATCAGAATCGACGGCTCCCCTTTCAAGAAAATCCGGATTTTGTCGTAGCGCTTGGTCAGTTTTTCAATGATGAACAGCAGGAGCCCCCAGACGGCCACCGCAAACCATACGTGGAGCGCGGAAACTTTGTCGTCGTAGATGCTTTCTTCCAGGATGCCTCCCAAGACGATGGAATAAATAAAATCAAAAGGCGTCAGCTGGGACATCTCCTTTTTCCCCAGCAGCCGCGTCACAGCAGCAACGCGATCAACCCGAAAAACAGCTTCAAGCCAATATCCAAATACGTCATCGACTCCACCCCTTGGTTCATTTTTCTTAATGAATAGAAGACAGATTACTACTCCATACCCCCTTTTCGGTTTTAAAACCGGTTTCCGAAAATCCAGCAGCCAGGGCAACTGGTTTCCATCCCTTAATAATAAGAATAATTTGTATATACTGCCTGCGACCCCTATACTTGGTCAAACGGAGAGAATCGAATGCTTTCGTTCAAAGGGGCATTACCATGGAAAAAGAGAAAACGGTTGAATCGACAATCAGCGGATTCACCTCTGCGATTTTGCGGTCTCATTTCGGCAAGGGACCCTGTTCCGTCTATGTCACAATCAAAGAAGCTTATGTCTGCATCCAGGCCCGGGACTTTTTGGCACCGATGGAGAAGATTCTGCTCGATAAGCAAGAACGAAACCGGGTCCTTGAAATGCGGGATTTATTGATGATCGAAATCGAGGAAGAGTTCAAGCGGATGTTTTGGAAAGAGGCCGGACTCGAAATCAGCGAATTATACGCCGACTGGAATTTGGAAGATAAAACCGGTGTACTGCTCGGCGTATTAACTGAAGAAGTACCCGGAAAGGAACCGTGGCCGAAAGAAGTCGACGCCAAAGCGCTTCATCAGGAAATTGTCCGAGTCAGCATACTTGGCCAGAAAGAACCGGAGAAGACGGAACTTTTCTGGTTGAGCGACCGGACGCTCCTCATCAAACGCTCCCGCATCTTCACTTTGCTTGAGAAAGAGTTTATCAAAAACGGCTTGGTAGAGTCACTGAAGCTGGCGAAACGGCCGCTTGAGTACAATCTGTTCTTGCACTCACAGTTAACAGGCATCCTGAAACGGCCCATTACAGGGATATTTGTCGACTGGAACTTTGATGAAGATAAAGGGTACGCCGTATTGGCTTTGGGAAAGACAACTTAGCATTCGCTTCTTCCCGCTTGCCGATGCACCCGTTCACAAAGAACAATGGCTTTTTAGGCTGTTGTTCTTTTTTATATATTTTTGCAGGAATAGATTATAGAAGCTTTTCTTCTGAAACCCTCGAAGCATCCTTCTTTACTTTGTATAATTCTTTAGGTACTCTGTAGGTAATAATCTTGCGTTAGGAAATATCCCCTTCTTCTGAGAGAAGTGGCATTTACTCTGTGGGGCTTTTATTTTCAGCGAAAATCATAATGCTTCGGCACAATATTGCAGACCATAGCGCTGACAATAACGCCAAAAAGGATGTTTCATTCTTTTTGGCGTTTTTTTATTAACCATAAATGCCCGGAGGCTGCCAAAAAGCGCCGTTCGACTACTTTATATCTTTAGGAGAGGTTGTCTGTGTTGATCAAATACAAGAAATCGAATGAAAAAATCGCCATGGGCCTGTTGTCATTTATGCAGGACAAGCCTGATTTGCCTAAACTTCAGAAAACGTTGGAGCGATATGGCCAGGACCCGGATTGGCAGCTTTATTTATGGAAACAGGATGAGGATGTCATCGGCGCGATCGGAATTGAAATTGCAGAATACACATTCACTGTCCATGATATTGCCGTCAACCCTTCTTTCCGGAACGAAGGCATCGGGCTAGCCATGGTGGAGAAATTACAGCAGCTGCATGAACCGCTTGCTCTGTGCTCGACACCGGCAACAAAAGAGTTTCTCGAGAAATGCTGGAATGCCTCCGTTTAACCTTGATGCCTTTAAGGACCGAATTTCACAGGAAAAATCCTGATACCCGACAGGACAGGAAAGGATTTCAATGGAAGAAATGAAAACGGCGGTAGAGTCCGCAAAAGAAAAAGTCGCGCAGTTATTGGACGCAGAGATTGAACAGGAACCCGGTTTAGTCATCGTGAAAAAGAAACGGATGCTGGAAATCGTTGCAGACAGCCAGCGCTTCTTCTGTGTGCTCGACCATGATATTTCGTTCGAGAAAAAATTTAAAGATGGCGCAACCCGCAACAAAGCGGAAGTGTTCCTGCTTCCGGAGGAATACCCGGCTTTCTTTCTGGCATTAAGCGAACATCCGATTCCGTTTCCTCCCGATTTTCGGCAGTGGCAGAACGTGAACCCCCATATCATCAGCGTCTGCCTGGAATCAGTGGAACCGCCGGAACATTTCGCGGAACGTCTGGCGGCAGCATTAAACGTGCTCGAACAATAAGGTATAACGAAAATTCCAGGCAATTTTATCGCCGTCTCACCTTCCGTCAAGGTATTTACCTTGATAGAATATGGGAAATATTACAAGTTCTTAACAAAAGCGAAAAAGGCGTTTTCCCCAAAAACTATCGGGAATCAGAAGGGTGTAAGTCATTACAATCTTAAGGAGGAATTGAACATGGCAAACCAAAACGATGATAACAAAATGAGCCGCGAAGAAGCAGGACGCAAAGGCGGCGAAGCAACATCTGAGAGCCACGGCAAGGAATTCTATGAAGAGATTGGATCAAAAGGCGGACAGAACAGCAACAGCGGCGGCAATAATTCCGGCGGCAACAACAACAACAACAATAGTAATGGAAACGATTCCGGCGGCAAGATGAGCAAGGAAGAAGCCGGACGCAAAGGCGGACAAAACAGCAATAGCGGCGGCAATAACAACGGTGGAAATTCATAAGAAAACACGTTTAAAAGGAGCAAGCGCTTGAGGCGCTTGCTCCTTTCGAGGTTTAATCGACGCAAAAAAAGCCTTCCACCGGTTCAGGCGGAAGGCACTATTCTTTATTCAAAATCCTCAGCAGACCGGCCGTTCCCCGGCACGCGATTGTTACAAGGGCTTTAGCAGGCTAGAGATGATGAGATCTCTGCTCTAGGGACGGTAGGCACTTTCAAAGGAACCGGCGCAATTGTCCGGCTTCCGTGAGGCCACCTTAACACGTTTTTCCAGAAATTAGAAACAATTTCCCTTGTCCCATTTTCTGTCCCTTACCGTTCATAAGGCGGTATTACCCCTTCTTCACGGTGGAACATTGAACTTTCCCGGTCCACAATATAGGACATCATCCAGGAACCTGCCGCCGCATCGGTTTCCCAGTCCTCTTTAAAGATCACCTCGAAAACGCCGTCGTCCACTTTTTCGGCAGCGGTTGTTCTCCGCACCTGGTAGCCTTCAACCTGCCCTTCCCACGTCCCTGCTTCTGTCGGGAACCGGTCGATCGGAGTCCCTTCCCCGCTGGTCGCAAATCCAATAGCTTCCGCTGCCGTATAGGGCGGCAGTGCTGCAGAAGCGTTCTGGAAATAGCCCCACAGCAGCAAAAAGACGAGGAACGGCGCAATGCAGAATGCTTTATTCGCTTTCTCCTGCACCTGCCTTTTCAGCAGCCATTTGTCGATTATGCCATAAAGGACGGCTGTCAGAACGCCGATGAAAACGAAGTGGGGAATCGGAAACAGCAGACCGATGGCCGCCCCAAATCCTCCGAGGATCAGGACATACGCCCAGTCCGCCCCTTCAAACCACTTCCGCTGCAGGGCCTCGATGGCGAGCGACACCAGATTCCCATAAATCAGCACAAACATTCCGATGTAAAGAAAGAATACAAACGTCATTCCTGAAAATTCAGTGCCTGTCTCATAAACCACGTCATCGGACACAGCAATGCTCCAGGTGCTCCAGGCCATGAACATGATGAACACCGAAAAGAATGTGGCTAAAAACTTGCGGGCAGCGACCCTCTCGATTTGTCCTGTCATCGTCAACCTCTCCCTGCCTCAAATGCGGCGGCTATTCTACGCCATCCATTCCATGCCGGATAAAAGGAATGGCCGCTTTGATGAATGCCTCCGGCGGCACGTTGCTGTTCCGTCTCCATTCAGCCGACGCTCCGAAGATCCCCCAGCTCAGCATGACCGCAGCCATTTTAAGCGCGTCCTCGTTTTCCGCACCCCTTCGTTTTCTGAGCAGCTGATGGAAAAGGACTTCAAGCTGCTCGCGGATGATGCGGGCGATGGTGTCTTCATAGCCGCTGTGGCAATGGTGCGACAGCGACTTCTGGAAATTCGTCACCGCTTCAAAGATCTTGACGATCGTTTCTTCATCCAGTTCCCCGTCCTGATACGTTTCCACATCCAGATTCACCAGCAGCACTTCGCTCAAGGCCTTTTCGAGCAGATCGTAAATGTCCTCGAAATGGTAATAGAACGTGGCCCGATTGATCATGGCCTCCGCTGTGATGTCCTTTACCGTGATATCCTTGAATTCTTTCCCTTCCGATAGCGTGATGAAAGAATCCATGATCAGCTTCCGGGTGCGGACGACGCGTGGGTCCGTCTTGGGTTGCACCATTTTCTCCACTCCTTTTCAGACAATATCGCCAATGTGTTGGATAAGCGACACATCGCCGGAATTATTGGTGTTGTTTGTTTTCATTATGGCTTACGATTTGAATGTAAAGCAACCCTGCCAGTCCAGAATGCGCTGCCGGCTTGCAAAGCGGCAAGCTGAAACGAGGAGGAAAAAGGAATGAAGGACAATAACGGAATGATGTGTGATCTCGAAACCGGAATTTGCGGAGTGGCCGAGGAAGAAGAAACCGGTCTGATCGATTTTAGCCGGCCGCAGAAAACAGCCACGCTGTATTATGTGACCGACCCGATCTGCTCCCATTGCTGGGCGATCGAACCGGTGCTTCGCCGTTTTATGGAACAGTACGGCACCTATCTTAACGTCCAGACGGTGATGGGCGGCTTGCTGGAGAAATGGCATGACGGACCCATCGACCCGGCGAACGGCATCTACAAGCCGGCCGATGTGGCGCCCCACTGGCGGGAAGTCGGCGAACATTCCAGAATGCCGATTGATGGCTCGCTCATGGTCGACAACCCGGTGCAGTCTTCGTATCCGCCGTCCCGCGCCTTTAAAGTGATCCAGGAAACGCATGGCCCGGAAAAAGCCGCGGAATTCCTGCGCCGTGCCCGAGAAGCGCTTTTCGCATTCAACCGGAACATTTCAGAGCTCCCGGTTTTGGCCGACATTATCAATCAGATGAAACTCGACGGTCAAGCCATTGTGCGGGAAGCGGAAGGTCCGGCCGGGCAGCAGGCGCTGAATGCGGATTTCGCACTCGCGAGAAGCTTGGGCGCCAGAGGCTTCCCGACCATCATCATGGTCAATGAAGATAACCAGGGCGTGAAAATCACCGGCGGCCGGCCGCTTGAAGCTTATGTGGACGGTTTGAAACAAGTTTTAGGACAGGAACAGCTGCCAGCAGCCCCGCAGCCGCCGCTTGCGCATTTGCTCCAAAAGGAAAAACTGCTGTTTTCCAAAGAAATTGAAGTCATGTATGATGTAAACCAAACAGGCATTGCCGCTTTTATCGGAAAAGAGCTTTCGCCCGGCAGCTACGAGGAGAAGGAAATCCTCGGCGAAGCGTATTACACAACGAAGTAATAATCAGGAGGAGAAAAACATGGCGTATATCGCACAAGTGGATTTTAAAATGGACGGACCGTTCGGAGATGAGATGGCCGCCGGATTTTCGGATCTGGCGAAAAGCATCAATGACGAAGAAGGCTTCATCTGGAAAATCTGGACGGAAAGCCCCGAGACCAAGGAAGCCGGCGGCATCTACCTTTTCGAAACCAAAGAAACCGCTGAAAACTATGTGAAAATGCATACGGAACGGTTGGCCGGATTCGGCATCACAGGCGTCAACGCCAAAATTTTCGCGGTGAATCCTGCGCTGACGGAGACCAATAAAGGACCAGTGAAATAAGAGAAAGCGTCCGCAGAAGGGATGAGGCATTCTGCGGACGCTTTTGGGTTCCAGTGATAAACTTCCGTAATTCATTTGAAATGAGCACCGCTCATGATGGATGCTCCTTTCGTCCAGTTCAAATGGCGCAACAAATGATGCGTTCATTATTTCACATTACTTGTTCTATGCATGCCTTCCAATACTCAGCCCGCAAATGTCCATAAAAAGAAGCAGCAATGGCAAAATCCGCCACTCGCTGCTTCTTTTCGGCTTATAACGCTGTAATCTCGTCATCCTTCATCAGGTAATTATGGTACGTGCCCAGTTGTTCCTGCAGGTCCTCATTGACCCGCATCGCGTCGTATACGCATACGGCAATCAGGTTGTGCTCTGAAATCAAACGGCCAACTTCCATTTCATACGTCAAAAGTTCTTCTTCCAGACTGTCCTGGGTGCTCCATTCAATATGCCCCCATGTCCGAAAGTTGCCTTCCTCTAAAAGGGAGGTTTCAAACGTTTCCCGGAAGTATTCAATAATGGAACTCGGCATAAAATTGCCTTTTTGCCAATACAGATTGAAATTGTCGAAAAAATAAACCTTCGCGAATTCTTCTGCTGTCAATATATTCTGCAGGCGCTCCTTGATGATCGGAGTGAGCCGCTTGCTTTCTACAATCAGAACATAGTCTTCGTTCTTGATTCCGTCCAAAATGAAAACCAGTACGTTCTCGATATACAATCCCGTTTGTTCCGTCAGGTAAAAGACATGGGCCCCGGCTCCTTTACGGATTTCCAGTGCAAGTTCCGGTATCTTCTGTTGCATGTTCCACTTCCTTCCACCTGCTTCTGACTGTTTGCCAGACTGCCCTATTTTCAATTCCCGCCCCGCGCATGGCTTCCATGCAGAAAATCTGAATAAACTATAACACAGTAGGCAGAAAAAAACCGGATTTGCTAATCGCAGAATCCTTATTCACTTCAATACAAGCATGCGAAAACAAGAAGGAGAGGAAGCGATGGGGCTCCATCACTTCCTCTCCTTTCCTTTGCCGTCAGCCGCCGATGATGAGCTGGTAGCGCTCGCCGGCGCTGTAGATCTGCTTCGCTTTTTCGATGATTGGCCGGTCGACCATCTTGCCGTCGAGCATGAAGACGCCGGCGCCTTTCGCTTCGTTCTCCGCGTAATCGAGCACTTTCATCGCCCAGTCGATTTCGTCGCGGGACGGGCTGTAGACATCGTGCATGATGGGCAGTTGCTTCGGATGGATCGCCATCTGGCCGTTGAAGCCGAGCGCACGCGCCGACGCGGCACGCGTACGCAGGCTTTCATCGTTGTGGACATCGGGGAATACGGTGTCGTAAATGCCCGGGATGCCGAAAGCTTTTGCGTACGTGACGATGCGGGACCGCGCGTAAAGCGCCTCAAGCCCGGCTTCGGTCAGCGTCAGGTCGGCGTCGACCGCGTAATCGATGGCGCCGAAAGCGACGCCGGAGACGTTCGGGCCACTGAAGATGTCTTCAAGGCGGATGATTCCAAGCGCCGTCTCGACGAGTACGATTAGCTCACCCGAAGCACCCATGCCTTCCCAGGTTTCAGCGACCTGCGCCGCGCTTTCGGCTTTTGGCAGCATGATGCCCGTGACGTTTTCATGCCGCGCCAGCTTGACATCTTCCACGTACCACGGCGTGCCGTACTGGTTGACCCGCAGGAAGATAGGTTTCGCAGGTCCGTCGCCCAGTTCCTCAAGCGCTTGGCGTATGGTTTCCCGCGCGCCTTCCTTGTCGTCTATGTGGACCGCGTCCTCCAGATCCCACAGCAATGCGTCCGCTTCGCTGCTGACGGATTTCAGCAGCCGCTCCTTTTTCGTGCCCGGTGTGAACATCAAACTTCGGTAGATCATCATTTGGCCCCTCCCTTTAAATAATGCCGTCCTTTTTCAACGCTTCGATTTCGCTGTCACTGAGCCCGAGCCCGCCGTACACTTCCCGGTTGGAAGAGCCGAGCTCAAGGCCTGCATGGCGGATCTCCCCCGGCGTGCGGGAAAGCTTCGGCGCCGCATTGAGCATCTTGACGCTGCCGAAATGCGCATCCGGCACTTCGGCGATGTTGCCGCGGTAATTGAAATGCGGATCTTCTACGATGTCTTCGACCGTGTAGACCGGCGCAATCGTCGCATCAAAGCGGATGAACCGCTCCAGCACCTCTTCCTGCGTATAGCCTTTCATCCACTCGGCGATGATCGCTTCGAGCTCATCGGCATGTTCCAGCCGTTTCTGGTTGTTCGCGAACTTCGGATTGGCGATCAGGTCCTCCCGGCCGATCGCCTTGAAGATCCGCTCGACAATCGGCTGGGAGGTACCGGAGATGGCGAGCCATTTCCCGTCTTTTGTTTCGTACAGATTGCGCGGCACCGTCCAGCCTGTGCGGTTGCCTTTGCGCCCCGGGATGACGCCGAGCTGGTCGTATTCCATCACCTGGTTGCCGAGCATTCCCATGAGCGCTTCGTAGATCGGCAAGTCGATGTACTGCCCCCGTCCGTCTTCCGAATGGTCGCGTTCGTACACCGCGACCATCGTGGCATACGCCCCCATGAGCGCCGTCGCGTAATCGGCGAGCGCGAAGCTCGGCAGCACCGGCCCCCGGTCCGGGAAGCCGTTGACTTGCGCGAACCCGGACATCGCTTCGGCGAGCGTGCCGAACCCCGGACGCTCTTTGTACGGCCCGTCTTCGCCGAATCCTGAGACTTTCACGAGAATCAACCCCGGATTGAGCCGGGAAAGCGATTCATAGGTGATGTTCCACTTCTCGAGCGTCTGCGGCCGGAAATTGGTGATGACGATATCCGCTCCTTCGGCGAGCTTATGGAACAGTTCCTGGCCTTTTGGGGTGCTGAAGTTCAGCGTGATGGGCTTTTTATTGCGCGACACGAGCTTCCACTCGAGCGATTCTCCGTCCTTGTGCCGGCCGGCGTTGCGCAGCGGGTCGCCCGCCGGATGCTCGACTTTGATGACGTCCGCTCCGAAGTCACCCAGGTACGTCGCAAGCATCGGCCCTGCGAGCACCGTCGACGCATCGATGACCCGCAGCCCTTCAAGCGGCAGTTTTCGATTTTCTTCCATTCAAACAGCTCCTCCGAATGCTTCTGAAAACGTTTTCAGAATTTTCTACCATCATACAGTTTCTAAGGAGGAATGTAAATACTTTGGATACAAAATCCAAATACACCCGGCAGCGGAATCCTCTCGGACTTCCGTCGCCGGGTGCAGGGGTTATTTTTTATTCTGTTCCACGATCCGCTCGGGATGGGTATACAGGTTGAACGATTCGCCCCGCACAAAGCCGACCGCGGTGATGCCGAGCTCTTCTGCGAGCTCCAGCGCGAGTTCCGTGGGCGCGGATTTCGACAGGATGACGGCGCAGCCGATCTTCGCAACTTTCAGCAGGATTTCCGAGGAGATGCGGCCGCTGAAGGCGATGACCTTGTCGCGCACATCGATGTCGTTTCGGAGGCAATGGCCGTAGATCTTATCGAGCGCATTGTGCCGGCCGATGTCCATGCGCGGCAGGAAAAAGCCATCGGCGCTGCAAAGCGCAGCATTGTGGACCCCGCCGGTTTTCCGGAATGTCTCCGCGCTCTCTTCCAGCTGCCGCATCAGGGAAAAACAGCCTTCCGGCGTCAGCGTGGTCCGGACGCCTTCCATTCCATCCCTTTGACGGTCAGCGCGTCATGGGCAAACACGAAGCCTTGCCGGCTCATCCCGCAGCACGAAGAGATAAAGCGCTTGTTCTGCAGGTTTTCAAAAAACGGGTGGACTTTGTCCGCTTCAACCCGGACGATGCCCTTTTCGCTGTCGACGCGGATGTCCCAGATGTTTTTCGGATTCGGGATGATGCCTTCGGACGCCAGAAAGCCGACCGCCATGTCCTTGATGAACTCCGGCGTGCAGACGATCGTGATAAATTCGCGTCCATTGATATAGATGATGACGGGCTGTTCGGTGACGACCCTTTCCTCCCGTTCCGAGAACGCTCCCTTTTCGTAGCGGAGCACTTTCCGGGCGGTCTGCTGTTTGTTCTCCATAACCCTTCTCCTTTATGACGCCGCCATTAGTTTGACTATTCCGTAAATTCATTGTAGCGCTCTGCTAAATTGATTATAATACAATCATAACGGGAATGGGCTGTGAAAGGAATGGCGCCGGTTTTTTCGGCAAGCCGGATAAAAGCGTTCGTTCTTTATCAATTGCTCCAGCCGCTCCGTGAAGTGAAACCAGAAATCATCCATTGCCCCAATCAGCCATGATGAAAAAGGAGGTGCCGGCATGCCGGTCAAGATAAACGGTTCGTTTTATGAGTTCGAGGAAGGGCAGACGATTCTCCAGGTGGCCAATGCACACGGGATTGCGCATCCGCAGATCTGCTATTTGCCGGAAGTCGATCCGATTGAAACCTGCGACACGTGCATCGCGGAAGTGGACGGGCGGCTCGTACGGACCTGTTCGATGAAAGCCATCGATGGGATGGACATCCGCCTCGCTTCCCCGCGAGCGAAAGAAGCGCAGACGGAAGCGATGGACCGGATCCTCGAGAATCATCTATTGTACTGCACGGTCTGCGACAATAACAACGGCAACTGCAAGGTCCACAACACCGTGGACATGATGGAGATCGAGCACCAGAAATATCCGTTCGAGCCGAAATGTTCAACGGATGCCGTCGATTTCACCAATCCGTTCTACCGCTACGACCCGAACCAGTGCATCGCCTGCGGGCAATGCGTCGAAGCGTGCCAGAACCTGCAGGTCAATGAAACCTTGTCGATGGACTGGGAACGGGACCGCCCGATTGTGCTGTGGGACGGCGGCGCGAAGATCAACGATTCGTCCTGCGTCAGCTGCGGCCACTGCGTCACGGTTTGCCCGTGCAATGCCCTCATGGAAAATTCCATGCTCGGCGAAGCCGGCTTCATGACCAGCCTGAAAGATGACATCCTGACGCCGATGATCGACTTGGTGAAAGATGTCGAACCGGGCTACAGCGGCATCCTCGCAATTTCCGACGCGGAAGCGGCGATGCGCGAGACCCGGACGAAAAAGACCAAGACAGTGTGCACGTTCTGCGGCGTCGGCTGCTCGTTCGAAGTATGGACGAAAGACCGGAAGATCCTGAAGATCCAGCCGGTCTCGGAAGCGCCGGCGAACGCCATTTCGACATGCGTCAAAGGGAAATTCGGCTGGGATTTCGTCAACAGCGAAGAACGGCTGACCACGCCGCTCATCCGCCGCGGCGATGAATTCATCGAAGCTTCCTGGGAAGATGCGCTCGACCTGGTCGCCCTGCGCCTCGGGGAGATCCGCCGGGAACACGGCAAGGACGGCGTCGGCATCATCTCGTCTTCGAAGATCACCAACGAGGACAATTACGTCATCCAAAAGCTTACGCGCCAAGTGTTCGAATCGAACAACGTCGACAATTGCTCGCGCTATTGCCAGACGCCAGCGACGGACGGCCTGTTCCGCACTGTCGGCATGGGCGGCGATGCGGGCACCATCCAAGACATCGCAAGCGCCGGGCTCGTCATCATCGTCGGCGCCAATCCGGCCGAAGGGCATCCGGTCCTTGCGACACGCGTCAAGCGGGCGCATAAGCTGCACGGCCAGAAGCTGATCGTCGCCGATTTGCGGAAAAACGAGATGGCCGAACGCGCCGACATCTTCATCCGCCCGAAACAGGGCACGGACCAGGTGTGGCTGATGGCCGTCACCAAATACCTGATCGACCAGGGCTGGCACGACCAGCGCTTTATCGATGAGAATGTCCACCATTTCGGGGAGTTCAAAGAAGTGCTCGGAAAATACACGCTTGACTATGCCCAACAAGAAACCGGGCTTTCGCAGGAAACACTCATCGCGATTGCCGAAGCCATCCGCGATGCGGACGGCACATGCATCCTATGGGGCATGGGCGTGACGCAGAACACCGGCGGTTCGGATACGTCCGCCGCCATCTCGAATCTGCTGCTGGCGACCGGCAATTACCGCCGCCCGGGCGCCGGGGCCTATCCGCTCCGCGGGCACAACAACGTGCAGGGCGCCTGCGACATGGGCTCCCTCCCTGCCTGGCTGCCGGGCTATCAGCACGTCTCCGACGACGCGGCGCGTTCGAAGTTCGAACAGGCCTACGGCGTCAAGATCTCAGACAAACCGGGCTTCGACAACGTGTCGATGCTGCGGGCCGTCGACGAAGGCATCATGAAGGCGATGTATGTCGTCGGCGAAGACATGGCGCTTGTCGACTCCAATTCGAACCATGTCGACGAAGTCCTGTCGAAACTGGATTTTTTCGTGGTGCAGGACATCTTCTTCTCCCGCACGGCGCAATACGCCGATGTCATCCTGCCGGCGGTGCCATCGCTTGAAAAAGAAGGCACGTTCACCAATACGGAGCGCCGCGTGCAGCGGCTTTACCAGGCGCTGCCGGAACTTGGAGGGGCGAAGCCCGACTGGTGGATCGTCCAGGAAATCGCAAAGCGCCTCGGCGCCGATTGGGATTACAGCCACCCGGGCGAGATCTTCGCCGAAATGGCCAGCCTGACGCCGCTGTTTGCTCAAGCGGACTACGAATCACTCGAAGGCTGGAACAGCTTCCTATGGGGCAGCCTCGACGGATCGAGCACCCCGCTGCTGTATGCCGACGGCTTTAATTTCGATGACAAGAAAGCGCGTTTTGCGCTGTCCGACTGGGTCGAGCCGGTGAAATTCCCGGATGAATTCGATTTGCACATCAACAACGGGCGCATGCTCGAACATTTCCACGAAGGCAACTTGACAGACCGCTCTAGCGGCATCCACGAGAAGGTGCCGGAGAATTTCGTCGAAGTGTCGCCGGAACTCGCAGAGGCGCGGGACCTCCGAAACGGTTCGGTCGTCCGGCTCGTTTCTCCTTACGGCGCCGTGAAAGTGCCGGTGGTCGTGACCGGCAGGGTCCAGGGCAACGAGCTGTTCCTGCCGATGCATTCGGTGAAAAAGGAACGCGCTATCAATTTCCTGACCGGACCCGCGACCGACCAGCGGACCAACACGCCGGCCTTCAAGCAGACGATGGTGCGGATGGAAGTGCTGCAGAAAGACGGCCACGATCCACTGCCGAAGACGAACCACCGCACTAAACGGCGCCACCCGACACGGGGCGTGGAAGTCGAACGCAAATGGCAGCGACCGGACCATGTGCCGCTGACCGACCAACCGGAAGAAAGGTGATGTGCTTTGGCGACACCGATTACACGAATCCATAAAAAGCAGCTGACGCCCGCGGAACTCAAGCTCCAGCGGCTCTTTGAACTCGAAACCCAAGTAGCCGAGCAGCAGCAGGCGCTCCACAAGCTACTCGAAATCACCGGCGAACTGGACAAGGCCGGCATCCTGGATGCCGTGAATGCGATGGTCAAGGCGCGGGAAAACCTGACCGAAATTGCGGTCCACCAGGCCGCGCGCGAACCTGTGACGACGCTCATCAACAATGTAATGAACGCAGCGGGCGCCTTGACGTCGATTGACCCAGGCACGACCGCGAAGCTCGCAGCGGGAGTCCAAGGCGGCTTCCACGAAGCGGAAAAGGCACAGGCAGCCCGCCGGAAAATCGGTCCGTTGGGCCTGTGGAAAGCGCTGCGCGATCCGGACGTCAACCGCTCGATCCGTTTCGGGTTGAACTTCCTGAAAGGGATGGGAAAAGAACTAGGGCAGAAATAGAACACTCCCCAAACGGCAGGGTCCACGAATAAAACATCTCAAAAAAGCACGCCTGACGCAATTGTCAGGCGTGCTTTTTGAATGGCGTTGCTCCTATACCTCTTCCGTGCGGTCCGTTGCCGGCGGCGGCGCGGTCGACAGGCCGGAGATTTCATTGCGCCATTCCGGCGTCATGTCGATGTCTAGCGCAGCAAGTGACGGCTCCAGCTGCTCCAGGTTCCGGGCGCCAATGATCGGCGCCGTGACAGCCGGATGGGTCATCGCCCAGGCGACAGCAAGCGATGCCGGATGATGGCCTTGCTCCTCGGCATATTGTGTGAAGCGGTCGGCCGTTTCGAAATAGGTTTTATCGCCGTAGCGCTTTTCGTAGTTTTTTTGCTCAACGAGGCGGCCTTGCGCCGGTTTCTGTCCGCCTGCATATTTCCCGGTCAGCAGGCCGCCGCCAAGCGGGCTGTAGGTGATGACGCCCATCTGTTCAGCTGCGGCAAGCGGCAGGATTTCCACTTCCGCCTGGCGCTTCACGAGGTTGTACATCGGCTGGATGCATTCGAAACGCGCGAGGCTCTCACGGTAGGAAATGCCGAGCGACGTCGCGATCTGCCAGGCGGCCCAATTGCTGACGCCCGGATAGAGGATTTTGCCCTGGCGCTGCAGGTCGTCCATCGCCCGCAGCGTCTCCTCGATCGGCGTATCCGGATCGAAGGCGTGGACAAAATAGAATTCGATGCGGTCCGTGTTCAGCCGCTTCAGGCTGTTCTCCACTTCCCGCATGATGTGGCGGCGCGAAAGGCCGCGGTCGTTGACTCCGGGACCCATTTTTCCGTTCACCTTTGTCGTCAGTACCAGGTCATCCCGGCTGTCCGCGATGCACCAGCCCAGGATCTCTTCCGACTCGCCTTTGTTGTAGACATTGGCGCAGTCGAAGAAATTGATGCCCGCTTCCCGGCAGCGGTTGAACATCGCCCGCGACGTTTCCGCATCGGCATTGCCCCCGAATGACATCGTCCCGAAGCAAAGGCTCGATACTTTGATGCCCGTTTTCCCAATTGTACGGTAATCCATTGCGCTTCCTCCTTTTATGTACCCAATCGCCTTTCCGTGGCCCAGCAGCAAAACAGGATGTACGTCCATTATTGCGAAGTTCGGTTGTCCAGTCAAACAATTATCTGACTATTCCGGTTTATCGAACTGTAATTTTATCTCTGTTATGTTTCTTAAATACAGAAAAAGCAGCCTTTGAAGGCTGCTCAGACTATAGACAAAGTCGAATTAAGATGAATAGAGATGTATCAGCCTGACCGGGCTGGCCACTTCGCTTTCCGTGGGCTCGGCTTCAGTCTCCTCGTCACTGAAAAACCATGTTCCTGCATCGGTTTTGCCTGCGGGATAGCGAAGTCCCGAAATCCACTCGGACGCCAGTCCGAGTTAGTTCGGCGCGAGCCCGCGGAAAGCGTCCGCCTGTAGTGGAGGATTTGGGATAGCTTCTCCTAAATGTATGTCTATCTTTTAAGTGAAATATAATACTCTTTTGTCTACAAGCTCCGCAGCCCTTGAAGGCTGCTTCCTGTTCGGGTGTTAACCCATATTCGCTTGACCCTGCCGGTTTTTCCCGAGCAATTCGATTGAGCGGCTTTTATGTTCGCTGAAAAGGTCATTGCCGGGATCGATTGCGATGGCTTCTTCCATTGCCCGGACCGCTTCCTCGTGCTTTCCAAGGGAGCGGAGGCTGTTCGCTTTATGGAACAGGAAATCCGGACGGCCCGGCAATCTGCTTAGCAGTTCGTCCATTGTGGCGACTGCTTCCGCGTGTCTCCCAAGTTCACGCAAGTAGTTGGATTTATGATAAAGAAAAAAAGTGGAGTGCGGATTTTCTTCGCTTCCCTGGTCGAACGCTTCCAGCGCCTCTTCGGGCCGGTCCATCAGACGGAAACAGTTTGCTAGGCAGAAGTGGAATTCACTTCCGGCGCCAGATAGCTGCATTTCTTTCTGGTAGGCAGTCACCGCCTCTTCATAGCATTTTTCCTCCTGCAGCAGCAACCCGGCCCAGAAATGGAGTGACATCCCGTCATCCACTCCTTCAGCAACTGCCTTTTCGATGATTTTTAAAGCCTCTTCATAGCGGCCTTCCTTATAGAGGGCAAGCAGTTCAGTTTCCAGACACGCATTTTCCGTTCCCATATTTTCTAAGAGTTCGACGATTCGTTGCTGGCCAAGGAGACGGGCATGTTCAAGAGGGGACAACCCCTGACGGTCCTTAATGTGAATATCTGCACCTCCTTCAAGCAGAAGGCGGATCACCAATCCATAAAGAAAGCCGCCATCGCCGAGAATCACCGCTTCGTGCAAAGCCGTCCATCCGAGTCTATTGGCGTGGTTCACCGGCACACCTGCCTTCACGCCGTACTGGACCGTTTTGGCATATCCCTTTTCGCTTGAAGGCAGCAGCGCCGTTCCACCGAAGCGGTTGACGCTGGTGACGTCTGCTCCGTATTCTGCCATCCCTTTCAAAAGATCGGCATAGCCATGTGCTCCTGCGGCGATGAACGGGCTCAAACCGTTCCGGTCCTTGGCATCCGGATCGCTCCCTGCCAACAGGAGCATCTCCGCTGCCTCCAGGCGGTTGGACAGGACTGCAGCCATCAGCGCCGTTTGCCCGAATTCATTCTGGTAATGGACGTTGGCGCTTCGCCCTAGAAGTTCCCTTACTTTCTCCGGATCTCCCAAGGCGCTCGCCAGCACGAGAAAGTCATCGGCTACATGCGCTTCCATCTTACAGGCCTCCATAGACCAGACGGCCTTGGAACATGACGGCTTTCCGCTCCGGCGTCCGCGCGACCGCTTCGGCAGAACAGGATGCTTCCACAAAGACGAAATCGGCATCGTCGCCTATTTTTGGCCACAGCATTTCCCCTTCATCCGAAAGCGGAACGATTCCGCCCGTTGCGAATTTCAGCGAATTCGCCAAACCGCGTTCATCGCTTTTCCGGTAAAGTTCACTGTAACGTGAGACTTTTTCCAGGAGATCTCCTGTTCCGTAAGGCGACCAGGAATCGTAGAATCCGTCGCAGCCGAAGTGGACCTTCACGCCGCGCTGATCCAGCAGCTCAATCGGCGGCATCGTTTTGGTGATGGGCACAGTGGACATGATCGCCACGCCCGTTTCCGCCAGTTCAGCCGCAATTTTCTCCTGCTGGGCAATCGCCACTTCGCCGAGGCTGAACGCGTGGCTGACGGCAACCCGGTTCTGCCAACCCGCCTCTCGCACCAGACCGGCCAATTTTTCAACTGTGTAGAATCCGACATTCCCGCTGTCGTGCAGATGGATGTCCACATCGGCGTCGAATTCTGTCGCCATTTCCATCATGGCATCCAGTGATTTCTCAATATTCCGGTCGATGCCGGCAGGATCGAGCCCTCCGACCATCGTCGCGCCCGAACGCATCGCTTCTTTCATCAGTTCCGGGACGCCGCCGTTCAGCAAGCCGTGCTGCGGGAAAGCGACGATATCATACGTCAATTGATCCCTATGGGCTTCGAGGGCGGACCGTATGCCTTCCAAGTTTTTCAGTCCGATATACGGGTCGATGTTGACGTGCGTCCGGATGTGGGTCGCCCCTTTTGACTGGAGCAGCCCGATCATCGCCGAAGCCCGCTGTTCAGCCGTTTCGGCCAAATCATTCAATTCCGCCGCTTCAAGCTCCAGTCGCTGCTTCAGATTAAAGGCCGGCTGGCAGGCTTTCCAGTCGAGCGAAAGATACGTCTTATCCAAGTGGTTGTGCATTTCCTTGAACGAAGGCAGGACCAGCAGCCCTTTGGCGTCCATGGTCTTTTCGTCCGCTTCCACGGGTTCGCCTGCCGGCTGTATCCAGCTGATTTTTCCGTCTTCGATCTTCAGATCGTAAAGTGCCGTGCGGGTCTCCACGGAACCGTTGCCGCCAGGCTCCAGCCCCGCTTCCAAAAATACGTTTTTCAGCCATACCGATGTCTTCATAAGAGTTCCTCCCTTCTTTCTCTTCACTGCAGTTGAAGCAGCTTGTTTCGGATTTCGTTGCCGTTGAAAAACACCGCTTTGATGTCCGCTCTTCTCGCAATCGCCTCTGCTGTACAGCTCGCGTCAACCAGCATCATGGATGCCGCATCCCCGGCCATCGGCCAAACTCTTTGTCCGCTTTCATCAAGCGGCGTCACGCCGCCCGTTGCATATTTCAGCAAACGGTTCAGTGAAAATTCATCGATGGTTTTAAACCGCTCCGCCAGCACGCCCAGTTTCCGGATGGTGTTCCCTGTTCCGAACGGCGACCAGTGGTCGGTGATGCTGTCATGGCCGAGCGAGACGCCGATTCCGGCCCGGTCGATTTCCACCACCGGAATCGTCGGACGGTTGATCGGGATGGTGGTCGTCACATCAATCCGTTGCTCCCGCAGTTCTGCAAGCATCGAGGACAAGGCGTCCCCTTCCAAATCGCCGAGCGCCATCGCATGGCTGATGGTCACGCGGCCCTGCATGCCAGCCTGTGCCGTGTAGTCGGCAAGCCGGCTGAATGTGAAGGCGCCGAGTGTATCGGGATCATGGAGGTGGAGGTCGATGCCTTTATCATGTTCCGCCGCGATATCGAAGACGGCCGACAGCGACCGCTCGATGTGGCGGTCGACCGTTGCCGGATCTACCCCGCCGACCAGCGTCGCCCCGTTCTTCATCGCCTCCCGCACCAGCCATACGGAATCGCTCCGCAACAGCCCGTGCTGGGGGAAAGCGACGATGTCATAAGTGATGGCATCTTTGTAATTCTCCAGTGCCCGAACGGTCGCTTCCAGGTTTTTCAGTCCGATGACCGGATCGATGTTGCAGTGTGTGCGGATATGGGTGTGCCCGTTGCGGATCAGCAGCTCAATCATGTTCTCCGCCCGCTCCTGGGCGGTCGGCAGCAGTTTCGGCAAGAGCGCTTTTTCTTCTTCGAGGCGTGTAAAAATTCCTTTGGTCAGCGGGGTGCAGGCTTTCCACGGTCCGCTGTAATAGGTCTTGTCGATGTGGATATGCATTTCCCGCATCGAAGGCAGCAGGAGTGCGCCGCCTGCATCGTATTGCGCAAAAGCGCCTGTTGGCAATTTTCCCGAAATGGACTTGATCTTGCCGCCTTCGATTTCCAGGTGCACGATTTCCGTTTCGGTTCCTGTGATGCGATTGCCGTCTTTCTTGAATCCTTTTTCCAGCCGGACATTGGTGATCCATCGGTTCTCCATGTTCTTCCCTCCAGTGAAAAACAGAAAAAGCACCAGGGGGCAGCACTTTTTCTGTTTTCTGTTTGTTATTCAGCTATTTCGACTTCATCGATCATCAAGTAGTTTGCAGCGTTCAGCCAATAGCCGCTGACGCTTTTATTGTGTGCTGCGATGTGTTCGTAATTGCGGATCGGCACGTAGACTGCTTCATCAAGCTCGATCTGTGCAACTTCTTCATAAATCTCCAAGCGCTTGTTTTCGTCCGTTTCTTCACGCGCCGCTTCAATCAATTTGTCCGCTTCCGGATTGCTGTAATAGAACGAGTTGCCAGCCGGTCCGTGGGATGCCGTATGGAAAAGGTTGTACTGGTTATAGTCGCCGTCTCCGGTTGCATTGCCCCAGCCGCTGATGTACATCTGGTGTTCTCCGCTATTCGTCATTTCGATGAATGTTCCATATTCCACGACCTGGATTTCCACTTCGACGCCAATGCCCTTCAATTGCGACTGGATGACTTCCGCCATATTGATGCGTTCTTTCCGGTCGCTGGTCAGCAAGGAAATCTTCAGGTTTTCAGCGCCTGCCTCTTTCAGCAGTTTTTTCGCTTCGTTCAAATCGTACTCTGCCGGCTTGCTGTTTTCACTGTGGCCGAAGACTTTCGGGCTCATGGCCGAGTTGGCCAATGTTCCGACATTGTTATAGACGCCTGAGATGATCGATTCGCGTTCGATGGCGTGGCTGATCGCTTTGCGCACGCGTTCATCGTCCAGCGGTGCTTTTTGGGTGTTGAAGCCGAGGAACTCCACTGCCAGCCCTTCCGTACGGGTAAGGGCCATGGTTTCAGAAGCTTCGATGCGCTCGATTTCTGTGACCGGCACTTGGTCATTGATGTGTGCCTCCCCGGTTTCGATCATTGCCAGCCTTGTGGCATCTTCCGGAACCACTTTAAAGACGACGCGGTCGATGGATGGCTTTTCGCCCCAGTATTCTTCATTTTTTGTCAACGAGATTTCCTGTCCGCTCTTCCAGCTTTCAAAGACGAACGGTCCGGTACCCACCGGTTTTTCTTTCAGGGATTCCGGGTTTTCCGCTAACGCCTTCGGGCTGATGATGCTTCCTTCCTGGCTCGCCAGGATGGACAAAAGCGGTGCGTACGGGTATTCCAACAGCAATTGGACAGTTGTCGGATCAATCACTTTCACTTCTTTGATCATGGAGAACTTTTCGCGCTGCGGAGAAGCTGTTGCAGGATCCAGCAGACGGTCGAATGTCGCTTTGACCGCTTCTGCATCAAACGGCGCGCCGTCATGGAACGTGATGCCTTCGTTCAACTTGAATTCCCATGTCGTATCGTCAATCACTTTCCATTCTTTCGCGAGCGATGGCTGCAGGACGAAATCTTTGTCCGGCTTCACCAAGCCTTCATAGACTTTCTGGTAATTGATGTTTGCTGACGGGATGTCGGTGATGAAATGCGGATCCAAGTTGGTGGCATCCGAAAGCCGCACGACGTTCAGCGTCCCTCCTGTCGAATTTTCCTTGGCAGTTGCTTCTTTGTCGCCGGACTGTGCTGAGTTGGTGGAGCAGGCTGCCAAAAGCAGGCTGAACACCACCATGAATGCCAACGCAATGTGCTTAACGCTTTTTCTCTTCATAATGAATCCCTCTTTCTCCTTGTGATTTTTCTTGCGCTGCATATGGGCAGTGAAAATCTCTTTGGTGAGCTCATCCCTAATGATAAGAGAATAGACAGAAGATTATTTACACTATCTTTACAAATAATTTCACTATTTCGACTACTATGCCCAATTGCATTTACTTTCCTTGAGATTCTGATAATTTGAAATAAATCGCCCTGCACCTTAAGGACTCGCAGACGCTTTTCGTTCCAAAAAAATAATCCGTTATGGAGGGGTATTATGGCAATCGAATTGAATAAGGAAAAACCGCTAATCGTCACCCAGACACTCGACCACCCGAAGCAATCGGTCTTCGGCAGCTTCTTCTCCGTTTTCCTTGAGAACAAAGCTGCAGTAGTAGGAGGCCTCATCATTCTCTTCTATATCTTTATCGCGGTTTTCGCACCTGTCCTTGCGCCTTACCATCCGCATGACATCAACCTGGAGAATAAACTCATGCCGCCGTCCACGGAACACTGGATGGGCACCGATGACAAAGGAAGAGATATCCTGAGCCGGATTCTCTACGGATCCAGATTATCGATGGGAGTCGGTTTTGCCGCCGTCATCTTCGGCGCTTTCTTCGGCATCACTCTCGGGCTGATTGCCGGCTATTACGGCAAATGGATCGATTCCATCATCATGCGGTGTATGGATGTCCTTCTGGCTTTCCCGGGAATCCTGCTTGCCCTTGCCATCGTCAGTGCGCTCGGGCCGAGCCTGATCAACGTGACAATTGCAGTCGGCGCGTTTTCAGTCCCTTTGTTCGCCCGCATCGTCAGGGGTTCGACGCTCGAAGTGAAGCAGCTGGAATATATCGATGCCATCCGTTCGCTCGGCGCAAAAGACGGCACCATCATTTTCAAGCACATCCTTCCGAATATCATGTCGCCGATCATTGTACAAGGCACCTTGCGGGTAGCCACTGCCATCTTATCGGCGGCCGGCCTTTCCTTCCTTGGACTGGGCGCCCAGCCGCCTTCTTCCGAATGGGGCACGATGCTCAGCAGCGGACGCGACTTCCTGTTCTCGGCTCCTTACATCGCCATTTTCCCAGGGCTTGCCATCGCGTTTCTGGTCCTTGGGTTCAACATCTTCGGCGACGGCTTGCGGGACGCTTTCGACCCGCGCATGAAAAAATAAACCAGGAAATTAAGAGGAGGTTTTACCATGCTAATGTTCATTCTCCGCCGGCTTGTCCAAACCGTCCCCGTCATCTTCGGGGTCACCATCGTCGTATTCATCATCATGCAGCTGGTTCCCGGCGATCCGGCCGTCCTGTTGGCAGGTGAAGGCGCAACAAAAGAAACGATTGAAGCACTCCGGGTGCAGCTCGGGCTGAATCAGCCGCTTTACGTCCAATACGTGGAATACGTCTCCAACATCTTCAGAGGAGATTTTGGAACTTCGCTGAAGAACAATCAGCCCGTGCTGGATGAAATTCTGCTGCGCCTGCCGATCACGCTTGAATTGGCCATCTTCAGCACCATGATCACGATTGTCCTGGGCATGGCTGCCGGCATCATCTCGGCTGTAAAACCCTACTCGATCACCGATACCGTTGTCATGGTCATCGCCCTTCTCGGGATTTCCTTGCCAAGCTTCTGGTTCGGCTTGATGCTGATGTACGGATTCTCCGTCAAACTTCAGATTTTCCCGGTAGCAGGCTGGGACAGCATCGCCCACATTGTCTTGCCCGCCTTCACACTGGGTGCCGGCGGTGCAGCAATTGTCGCCCGCATGACCCGCTCCAGCATGCTCGAAGTCATCCGGCAGGACTATATCCGCACCGCAAGGGCAAAAGGCGTGAAAGAACGCGTCATCGTTTACAAGCACGCTCTCCGCAACGCGCTGATCCCGGTCATTACAGTGGTTGGCCTCCAGTTCGGGGCGCTGCTCGGCGGCACGGTGCTCGTCGAATCGATCTTTGCCATCAACGGCCTTGGCCGCATGATCGTCGATTCGATCCGGATGCGCGATCTGCCGATGGTCCAAGGCGGCGTATTGGTCGCCTCCCTCGTCTTCGTAGCTGTCAACTTACTGGTGGATATTCTGTACAGATTCTTCAATAAACGGATCGAACTAAACTAAAAGGCGGTGCCACTATGGCTGGACAAAACGAAACGATCTTGGAAGTCAAAGATCTGAAAACCTACTTCTATACAAAGCGCGGCGTCAGCAAGGCGGTCGACGGAATCGACTTCTCACTTAGAAAAGGGGAAACGCTCGGCATTGTCGGCGAATCCGGATGCGGCAAGAGCATCACGTCCCTTTCGATTCTGCGGCTCATCCCGACCCCGCCAGGAAAAATCGAAGGCGGCCAAGTGCTGTTCAAGGGCCGGGACCTCGTCTCGCTTCCGGACAACGAAATGCGCAAAATCCGCGGCAATGAAATCTCGATGATTTTCCAGGAACCGATGACATCGCTGAATCCCGTCATCCCGGTAGGCGAACAAATCGCTGAAGCGATCCGCCTCCACCAGAAAATGAACAAAAAAGAAGCACGCGCCAAAGCGGTCGACATGCTGAAGCTGGTCGGCATCCCTTCCCCTGAGAAACGGGCAAAACAGGAACCGTTCCAATTGAGCGGGGGCATGCGCCAGCGCGTCATGATCGCCATGGCCCTTTCATGCAACCCGGAAGTGCTGATCGCCGACGAGCCGACCACCGCATTGGATGTAACCATCCAGGCCCAGATCCTGGAGCTGATCAAAGACCTTCAGGCGAAACTCGGCATGGGCGTCATCATGATCACCCACGACCTTGGCGTCGTCGCTGAAACCTGCAATACAGTAGCCGTCATGTACGCCGGGAATATTGTTGAACATGCACCGACACAGAATTTATTCGACGAGCCGAAGCATCCATATACGCGCGGGTTGCTGGCTTCCCTGCCGAAAATCAATGAAGACAAAGAAGAGCTATACACCATCGAAGGCAGCGTGCCGAGTTCGTACAGCATGCCCCAGGGATGCCGTTTCGCATCCCGCTGCCCGTTCGCCGAAGCGGTCTGCCTGCAGAAACAGCCGGAGCTCCTGGAACAGCCGGACGGCTCGAAAGTCCGCTGCTGGATGTATTCAGATCAATGGACCGGCCCCAAACCACAGGAGGAGGTATTCAGCTGATGAAGACACTCGAAGAAAAAAAGATCCTTTTGGAAGTCTCAAACTTAAAGCAATACTTCTCCGTGAAGAAAGATTCCATTTTCCAGCCAAAAGCATATGTCAAAGCCGTCGACGACATTTCCTTTGTCGTCAATGAAGGCGAAACCCTCAGCATCGTGGGCGAATCCGGCTGCGGAAAATCGACGACCGGTCGCGCGATTCTGAGGCTTGACGACCCAACAGACGGGAAAGTGTTTTATGCCGGAAAGAACATCGTCGATCTGTCGAAAAAAGAAATGCGGGAACTGCGGGGCGACCTGCAAGTCATTTTCCAGGATCCTTTCGCTTCCTTGAATCCGCGGCAGACAATCAAGCAGATTCTCGGAGAGGCGATGACCATCCAGAAATCCGTCGCAAAACCGCTGCAGCGGGACCGGATGATTGAATTGCTGAACCTCGTCGGCCTGCCGGGCGAAGCCTTGGACCGTTACCCCCACGAGTTCAGCGGCGGGCAGCGGCAACGCATCGGGATCGCCCGGGCGCTCGCGGTCGATCCGAAACTGATCATTTGCGACGAAGCGGTTTCAGCGCTTGATGTTTCCATACAGGCTCAGATCCTGAACTTGCTGAAAAAACTGCAGAAGCAGTTCCAGCTGACGTTCCTGTTCATTTCCCACGACTTGAGTGTGGTCCGCTATATCTCTGACCGCGTCATGGTGATGTACCTCGGGAAAATCGTGGAGATCTCGGACAAAAAGGATCTCTTCGATGCACCGATGCACCCGTATACGAAAGCGTTGCTGTCATCGATTCCGGTGCCGAACCCTTCCGTGAAAAACGAGCGGATCCTTTTGAAAGGCGATGTGCCTTCTCCGATCAATCCGCCGAGCGGCTGCCGCTTCCATACGCGCTGCCCATTTGCTACGGACCGGTGCAAAACGGAAGAACCGGCCCTGCGCGAGCTGCGCGAAAACCATTTTGTCAGCTGCCATTACGCTGAGGAGTTGTTCAGTCCGGAGCCCTTGCTTCCCCCCAAAACAAAATAAAGTAATATAACTATTGAGCATTTCTGCTTTTCGGGTTAGCTTTAGGTTACAGCGCCCCCGGAACTGGAGTGCTCTCCTTTCATTCATCCGCCCCATATCCAAAAAGCAAGGAGCAGTGCATGAGATGCTGACAATCGAAGCTTTTTCCCTATACATCATGATATGTGTCCTTGCCCCGCTGATCGGCGCCTTTACATTGCTGTTCCTGTTTGTGTTTGAAAAGCGCATCGATTTGATCGAGAAGGAAAAAAACGAAATCGCGCTGGAAAGCGAACTGCAGAAAGCCCGGTACAATCAGCTGAACCAGGAGATACAGCCGCATTTCTTTTTCAATACGATGAACTCGATTCTGAGCCTGGCCCGCCTGGAACGGAAGCAGGAATTGATCCATTCCATCGAAACGTTCTCAAAGCTTCTTAAGCACAAATACAAGACCAATACGACGTTCATCACCATCGAAGAGGAATTGTCCTATGTTCTTTCCTATTTGGAAATCCAGAAAATCCGCTTCCGCGACAGGCTTGACTACCAGATCACGGCTGAACCCGATGTCCAGCAAGCCATCACGCTGCCTTTTCTGATCCAGACGCTCGTTGAAAATGTCTTTAAGCATTCATTCGAGAAAAAAGCCGGAAAAGCCGAGCTTGCCATCCACATCGAAGCGGAGGGCTCCGCACTCCGCATCACCGTCGCTAACAGCCTGCCCAATGAAGGCGAGTCCGTTTCAGCTGACGGAGGCATCGGCCTTTCCAATATTTCGAAAAGGCTCGACCTGCTGTTTCCGGATGAAGAAAAATCCGTCGGCATCTCCCATTCTCCGCATCGCACCAAAGTGGAAGTCGTGTTTCCGCTTGTTTACAAATCTGACCTAAAGGAGTGAGCTTCCGCCGTGAATATTCTGCTTGTCGATGACGAACCGCTGGAATTGGAACAAATGGAGTATTTGATCAACAAGAATTTTCCCATGTGGGAAGTCCACAAAGCACAGGACGCTTCGCAAGCAATGAAAATCCTGAACCAGGTGGACATCTTTCTGGCGTTTTTGGATATCCAGCTGCCAGGCAAGACCGGCCTTGAGCTGGCCAAAGAAATGAAAGCCATCTCCAAAGCCGATATCGTCATGGTCACCGCTTTCCAGAATTTCGAATATGCCCATGCGGCCATTAAAGTGGGCGTTGTGGATTACATCACCAAACCCGTGATCGAAGAGGATCTGGTAAAAGTGCTCAACAATTATTCGCAGCTTATCCGCTATTCAAACCAGATTCAGCAGTCCCTGAAGCTGATTCACCAGAATTACGAGGAGAAGATTACGCTCAATTACCTGGCTTCGAAGATCCATATCAATCCGGCTTATTTAAGCCGCAAATTCCAGGAAGAAGTGGGCGTCGGGTTTTCCGAATACGTCAATCACTACCGGCTGATGATGGCCAAGAAAATGCTGACCGATCAACCTGAGGCAAGCATCGGGGAGATTTCCGAGAAATGCGGGTTCAACAGCCAGCATTACTTCAGCCAGATGTTCCGGAAAGAGACCGGATTGTCCCCCCGGGAATATCGGCTGAAGGAGATCGGCCAGTGAAGAAGAAAAGCTTTGATTTTTACATCCAAGGTGCTGTGCAGCTGGGAATCGCCTTCGGGGTGGTCAGCGTCCTTGCCCGCTGGATCACCGGGAATACGATTCTTTCCTCTCCGGAAACGCTTATCCGCTATGGCTTGATCGGCGGCATCGGCTATGCGTTCATGGGAGGGCTCGCGCTTGTCCTTTTCGGCTTTATCGCCCGCAAAATCGCCTATGCCTTTGCCGGCCGGATGACAATCGGCGATGTGCTGAAAGAGAAGCTGAGTCCGTTCGGCTACTGGTATATGATGACGCTGCTGCTAATCATGGGCGTATATTCGCTCTTTATCCAGGTGATGGGCGCCGGGCTGCTGCTGTATATGCTGTTCCCGATTCCGCTCGCCATCGGCATGGTGTTCTTCCTTGCCCTCTTGTACTTGGTTGGCGGCATCGGCGGCCTATACCGCATCCATCAGCTGGCGGGGATCAGCGTCATCCTGATTTTCGGCACCATCATCCTCATTCCTGTCTATTCGTATATGCAGCAAGGAGTGACGGTCATTTTCGAAGGCATCCAACTGTACCATCCCTACTTGCTGTTTACGAAAAACCAGGAATCCCTGTGGTTCATCTTTACAGGGTTGCTAGTGTTTTCCGGGCAGATGCTGACGGATCGGGCGACATGGCAGCGTGTGTTCATCATCAAAAAAGAAAAGGTCAAAATGGCGTTCGTGCTGACCGGCATGATCTGGTTCACGATTCCGATCGCCATCACCTCGCTCTTTTTGCTGGCCATTTCCGGGCGCACGTTTGAAAACACCTATTCGCTCATTTTCGAATTGGTCAGTATCCTGGAATCGAACGCATTGATTTTTGTATTCATCCTGTTCTGCTTCGCAGCGGTCCTGTCAGCCGCCAGTTCGGAATTGCATTCGCTGAATTCCCTTTTCATCCGCAATGTCGCCGGTGAGTTCCGCGAATTGTCGACCCAACAGCAGTTCAAGTACAAGAATGTTTTCTCGCTGGGGCTGATTGCCATCCTATTTTTGGCAGCCCTTCTCCTGACGCCCTATCCGCTGCAATTGCTGTTCTTTTTCGGCAATATTTACAGTTCCATGATTTTCGCCATCCTTTATATCGTCTTCAGCAAAGGCCGGGAGACGCTTGCGCCGGTCCTGTCGTCGTTTGTCGGAATCGCGTCCGGTTTCGCCTCCTATCCATTCACTACGTATTTCGAATCCGTTTGGGTCAGCTTTCTGCTTTCCGGCATTGTCTGCGGGATTTTCATCATTAAAAAAGCTGTCCGAAACCGATTCCGCAAAAGCCTGAAATTGGAGGATCCGCCGTATGACACAAAATAATGTTTTGCCTAAAAATCCCCCTTCCATCAACCTGGATCTGCTCCCGACCGGGCCGGAAAACCGGACGTGGAGTTTCAGCCATTACTTTTCGGTATGGATGGGTTCAGTCCATAACATCCCTTCCTACGTCACGATCGGAGGATTTTTTGCGCTCGGCCTCTCCACCGGCCAGGTTTTCGCTGTCATCGCGTGTGCAGCCCTGCTGGTCGCCATCCTGCTCGTCCTGAACGGCCACGCCGGCAATAAATACGGCATCCCGTTCTCCATCCTCCTGCGTGCCAGCTACGGCGGCAAAGGGGCTATCCTTCCGGGCTTTTTCCGCGGCATCGTGGCGGGCATCATGTGGTTCGGCCTCCAGACCTATGCCGGCAGCATTGCCGTCTCCATCTTTATCGGCACGTTTTTTCCTGGCTTTCTGACAATGGGCGGCAATTTCGATTTTTTAGGCCTCAGTTTACCCAGCCTGCTGTCGTTCGTGCTTTTCTGGCTCATCAACATCCTCTTTATCTTCGCTGACGTCAATACGCTCGGGAAATTGACGAAAACGGTAACGGTCCTTGTGTTTATCGTGTTCGGCGGAATGTCCGTCTGGTCCATCCAGTTGGCGGGCGGCATCGCCCCGATTCTCGCGTTCGAACCTGCGGGCAGCAGGAATGTCAGCCTCTTCCTGCTGATTTCCTGCGTATCCGCAATTGTCGCCACATGGGTGGCACCGATTTTGAGCGTTTCGGATATCACCCGCTATTCGCGTTCGGACCGCGCCCATTCGACCGGCCAGTTCGCCGGGATTGCGGCCACCTATCTGCTGTTCGCGCTTGCCAGCATCTCGATCATTATCGGTTCTGAAATTGCTTTTGGCGTACCGGTCTGGAACGTCCTCGAAGTGGTCGATAAATTCGATAGCGTCTTCGCGGTCATCCTTTCTCTGACGACACTTGCACTTGCCACTTTGTCCGTGAATATCGTCGGGAACGTCATCCCGGCAGCCAATCAATTGACCTCGTTGTTCCCCGACAAATTGAATTTCAAAAAAAGCGCGTTTGCCGTTGCCGCCATCGGGGTTGTGCTGCTGCCCTGGAAGCTTATGGAGAACGCCACAAGCATTTTCGCATTTCTTAATCTGGTCGGGGCGCTGTTGAGTCCGGTGATCGGCGTGATGCTGATCCATTATTATTTCATCTCCAAAAAAATGATTGATCTGGACACGGTCTATGGCCTCCCCGGAAAGCAGCCCGCCGCCTCTTTCCAGGTACCAGCTCTGCTCGCCACTGTTCTGGCAGGCGGATTGAGCTTGCTCGGCAGCCGCATTGATGCCCTTGAAGTGTTCTATACAATGTCCTCGCTTTTGGGAATCGCCGTTTCTGCCGTTCTGTATATCAGTTTCTATTGGGTCCAAACCGTTTTTATCCAAAAACAGCTCAAATAAAAAAAGGCTGTCTAAAAAGCCCAAAACGAAAAAGCCAGAGGAGAAAAAGCAATGCTTTTCTCATCTGACTTTCTCTTTATCCTATAATGGCTGTTGGGAATGGAGGCGGCGAGTGCAAACATTGTGCTCCTGTCCCTGCATCGCTGCGCTAGCTTCGGGACATGAAAAACCGTTGCAGTGCTGCGCACTTCGTCGCAAGCCCGCGGAAAGCGTCCGCCGCAATGGACAACAGCCTTTTTGGACAGCGCCTTTTCTTTATTTCAATTCGCCTGCAACGAGGGTGCCTTTATGGAAAACCGCTTTCCGCTGCGAGCGTCTGGCGACCGTTTCAGCGGAACACGTCGCATCGACCAACACGAAATTGGCGCGGTCTCCTTCCACCGGCCACACCTGCTCGCCGTCCTTCGTCAGCGGCGTCAGGCCATCCGTGATAAACCGAAGTGATTGCGAAAGCGACAATTCATCGGTCCACCGGCTCATCTCGACCAATCTTCCGAGCCGCTCCAGCACATCCCCGTTCCCCGTCGGCCACCAGGAATCGAAGATATTGTCATTGCCAAGCGCTACGTTGACACCGACTTCATCCAGCAAGGCGACCGGCGGCACGTTCCGACCGACCGGCAAGCTTGAGATGATCGATACGCCTGCTTCTTTCAATAACAGCGCCACCTCTTTTGCTTCCTGGGGCGACACGTCCCCTAGCCCGAATGCATGGCTGACCGCCACTTTCCCTTGCCAGCCCGCCTCTTCTGTGAGGGCTGCCAGCCGCTTCATGGTGAAGGTGCCGAGATGTCCCGGGTCGTGAAGGTGCAAGTCGATCCCCGCACCGCCTTCGACCGCGATGTCCATCAGTTCGACGAGCGACGCTTCGATGTTCAGATCAACTGTTGCCGGATCGACTGCTCCGACAAGGCCTGCGCCGTTTCGCACCGCTTCTCTCATCAGGGCGGGCGTGTTGCCGCGAAGAAGCCCGTGCTGGGCAAACGCCACGATTTCCGAATCCACTTTATGCGTGTAATTTGCCAACGCCGACTGGACGCCTTCAAGATTGCTCAGTCCTGCTTCCGGATAAATGTCGACATGGGTTCTGACGGCAGTCGATCCATGGGACAGCAGGACATCCAGCAGATTTTCCGCCCTTTTTTCCGTAGGGGTGCCGATTTCGGAAAGGATATTCTTTTCGATGGTGCTCCTTTCGATGACGGATTTTGCCGGGATGCATGCGCGCCGCGGCTCTCCCATATACGTTTTATCTAGGTGCACATGTTTTTCTGCAAAAGGCGGCAAAGCGAGCAGCCCATTGCCTTCCACCGTTTCCCCTTCTTCTGCAAGCGGCTTTTCCGCATCCATGATTTCCGTGATGAACCCGTCGCTGATTTTCAGATGGACGGTCTTTGTCTCTGTTGCCAGGACCCGGCCATTTTCTCTGGTGTAGCCCGTTTCCAATAAAATGTTCTTTAATACATACATCTTCATGCCTCCCATTTCTCCACTTTGCCTTCATTATACAAAACAAAAGGGCTACCCTTTCGGATATCCCTTTCATTCCGATCATTTGATGGATACGTTGTTGATTTCCAAGTAGCCGGATGGGCTGATGGCGAAGCCGCTGACGTCTTTGGACATCGCCGCTACGTTCTCAATCACGCGCACCGGGATATAAACAGCTTCTTCCATTTGAATTTCCTGTGCTTTGGCATACAATTCGATGCGCTTTTCCGAATCCGATTCAATACGTGCTTCCTCGATCAGCTTGTCCACATCGGGATTGCTGTAGAAGGAGGTATTGCCGCTGCCGCCTTTTGAGCTCGAATGCATGAGATTGTACTGGTTATAATCAGCATCTCCCGTGGCATTCCGCCAGCTGATGATGAACATTTCCGTATTGCCTGAGCTTGTGGTATCGACAAATGTCCCGTATTCCATGACTTCAATGTTCACTTTAATACCGATGCCTTTCAGCTGGGACTGGACCACTTCCGCCAAGCTGATTCGTTCTTTGCTGTCCATCGTTGTCAGTTTGATTTCTAGGCCGTCCGAGTAGCCGGCTTCGGCGAGCAGCCGCTTGGCTTCTTGAAGGTTATATTCATAAGTTTCCAGCCCTTCGTGGTAGCCGAAAACTTTCGAACCTAACAGCGAATTCGCTTCCCCTCCGATATTGTTGTAGACGCCTTTTCGGATGGCATCCATCTGGATTGCGTGGGATACCGCTTTTCTAACTCTGACATCGTTGAACGGCTCTTTTTCGACGTTAAACGTGATGTATTCTGTCCCGAAACCTTCGCTTTGATAAACTTCGGAATTCTGTGAAGCGTTGACGGCATCAAATTGGGAGATGGACAACGGCTCGGCAATATGGGCTTCACCCGTTTCAACCATCGACGTGCGCGTCGCTTCTTCCGGCACTACTTTGAATTCCACTTTACCTACTTTTGCTGGCGTTCCCCAGTAGCTTTCGTTTTTCACTAAGACAATTTCTTGTCCAGGCGTCCAGGATTCAAAGACAAACGGTCCTGTGCCATTCGGTTCCTGGATCACTTCCGCGCCGAACTCTTCGATTGTTTTCGGATTGATGATGCCCCCTTCGTGGCTGGCCAAAATCGAGAGGAGCGGTGAATAAGGTTGGGATAATAGGAATTGGACCGTATAGTCATCGATGACTTTCACTTCATCCACCATAGCCAAGACACCGGCCCGCGGCGATCCGACTTCCGGATCCAATAGACGGTCGAAGGTCGCTTTCACCGCTTCGGCAGTGAAATCCGTTCCGTCATGGAAGGTGACGTCCTGGCGCAGCTTGAATTCCCATGTCGTGTCATCCAGCTGTTCCCAGCTTTCTGCCAAAAGCGGCTGCAGTTCCGCATTTTTGTCACGGCCGACCAGGCCTTCGTAGATTTTTCCGTGCGTGACACTTGCTGCGTTGATGGTCGACATGAACTGGTGATCCAAGTTTTCCGCATCAGACAGCCTGGCGATGATCAGCGTATCTTCCGCGCCTGCGGCTTTTGCTTCGCCGTCTTCTGTCGATGCCGCTTTTTCTCCGATTGAACAGCCCGCCATAAACATAATGATCAATGCCAGAACAAGTCCATTTCTTATCCGTATCAATTTCCCCACATTGCTTCCCCCTCGAGTTTCGATTTTTTTGCTGGTTTCATTATAAAAAATATTCTGATAATTAAGTTTCACTTTCTTTACTTACTTTTACATAATCTTTACGTGAATCATTTTCGAGTGAATCAACCAGGGGGAAGGATGGATTGAACAGCGCTTGCTCCGGCAATTTCTGGTAATCCCTTTCAAGATATGCACGCTTCATCTTTTCAAAATAGCCCTGTCCTTTGCGTTGAATTTCCTTCAAATCAACGTTTGGAATCTGCTGGTCCCGCATGACGATCCTTCCATTGATGATGGACAGTTTGACGTCCCTGCCGGAACCGCTCATGATTATCGTGCGGATCGGGTCATCGGTTGTCCCCATATGATAGCCATCCAAATCCACTGCGATGATGTCCGCTTTTGCTCCTGGCGCCAAGCGGCCCAGATCGTCTCTTCCCAAAAACTTTGCGCCGCCAAGCGTCGCAGCCCGGAAGAAATCGGCGAATGTGGAATCTTCCACCTTTTTTTCATGCAAGCGGGAAATCATGCTTCCTGTGCGGATGTTCTGGAACATATCGGGAGGGAATGTATCGGTTCCGATGGCCAAGTTGACGCCGGAACGTTGGTATTTCGCAAATGATTCCAAGCCGCCCGAGTGCCTACCCATGATAAGCGGACAATGGATGACGGTCGTTTCTGTGTCCGCCAATATGCCGATGTCATCTCCTTCTCCTGCCATCGCTTCACTGTAGCCGGCGATGAAATGCGCGTGCGGAATTCCAGTTTTTGGCCCCAAAAACCCTAACTTGCCTAAAAACTGAATCGGAGTTACGCCATATTTATCGACAATTGTATGATATTCAAAGCTTCCTTGCGCAGCATGGAGCTTGATCGGCACATCCAATTGCTCGCTATAGGTTTTTGTCTGCTTCAAGCTTTCTTCCGTCTGGCATTCCACCCGCTCCGGCGCGAGCATGCCTTTGATGAGGCCATCGTACGCACCGTCAAATTCCTCTATGAACTGAACGGCTCGCTCCAGCCCTTTTCTGCCCGCTTCCTCATCCCATACCAACCGGATCTCGCCATCCGGCTGAACAGCACGCATTCCGGACTGATAGCTCGGCCCCAAATACGTTCTGAGTCCCAGTTCCCCTGCATGGTGGGCTGCCGCCGCCAACTCGTCATAGGTTTCTGCCCATTTCTTATAGAAGACAGACGTAATCGGCATGGCAGTCGTGATGCCGTTTAAGATCAATTGTGTATAGGCGTACAGCGATTTGAACGCCTCTTCTTCAGCCATCATGGCTTCATGCGGCCCCTGATCCATGTACGCCTGCGACCATAATAGATTTTTCGACTTTTCGGCATCCGCTTCAATATGGAGGATGTCATGGTCGATGTCTCCCAATGCATTCAAATCAATGAATCCCGGGCTTAGCACAGCGTTTCCGCAGTCAATCGTTTCATCTACTTGCCCTGCGTACGCTTTCCCGACATAAATGATGGAATCTCCTTCGTAGACAACTTCCGCGTCCCTCAAGAGAACATGATCCCCTCCGTCATACCCTATAACATAGCTGCTTTTCAGTTTCGTCTTCATAGCCCTTCCTCCTCGGTGATCGTAAAATGATAATCCGTTTCATCAAATCGTTTCTCGTCGACATATGCCCGTGTGTGCCCCCAGAAATAATCGGTAGGCGCCATGTACTTTTCCAAACCGGCGCGTTCAATGGTTTCAAGCGCCACTGCATTCGCTTCTTCGATAATGCGGTTTTCATCCACTGCCGCCGTCTTTCTTTCTTCCATTAAAACTTTCCCATCGACAATGACATGATTGACATCCCCTCCAACCGCCTGATGGACCAGGCGGTGGACGTGCATAGTTTCCGGGGTCAGGTGCGCCTGCTTCATGTTTACAGTGATAAGATCCGCCTTTTTCCCGACTTCAATCGAACCGAGTTCATCGTCCCACCCGACGCATTTAGCAGCATCAATGGTGACCATTTCCAACAGCTTCCCTGGCGGCAAATAATGCTCATCCCGCATGGCAGCCTGATGGATCAGCTGAGTTTTCCGCATCGCTTGGAACAGGTCGAAGCTCGTCGATGGAGAAGTCCCGTCTGTTGAAATGGCAACAGTCGCGCCAAGTTCGATCAATTCCACAATCGGCGTTCTTGCGCTGATTTGGGTGACGCTCGGGCTGGTGCTGACATTCGTCCCGGTATCGGCGAGAATCTTTGCTTCATCAAATGAAATGCCGCGGCAATGCTGCAAGTGGACATCCGGCCCAAGCAAGGCATAGTCTTTGTCCTGGATCGCCATATGGATCATCCCGCCAAAAGCATCCGAGTGGATCCTCGTTTCGTGTTTTCTTGCAATTTCCCGGATTTTACGCGCCTGGTAGCGGTCGTGATCAGTCAGCCAATGCAGCCTCGAAGGCGGCGTAGGTCCCGAACCTTCAATGGACGTGACAATGACAAACGGCGTAATGAACGCCCTCGTCCGGTCATCGTTCGCATGATGCAGCGCTTCGATGACCGCTTCCGCCCCTTTCAGGACGTCCTCGTAGTCGACTTCCTTCGTAATTCTCCTGCCGTCTTTCCAGCGGCTATAAAGCTTCGGCCAAACGGGATTTGCCGGACCCGTGCAGACAATCTCGCGGATGCCGACCTCGTTATAGGCTTTTGCATGATTCAACGCGAAAATAGGGTCATCCGACCTCGGCGTGGAGCCAATAACGGAGACGCCCGTGGTGATGCCGGCTTTCAGCCGTTCAAGCGCTGAAATCTTTCCTTCGTAATACCAGAAGTCATCCGTAACGTAATGGTTGTATGTATTGGTCATGATGGGCATCCATTGCTCCAGGTTCTCCATAGCAATCGTTTTGAACATGGAGTGTCCGCCATGCCCATGGACATCAATCAGACCAGGCAATACACAATGATGGCTGCAATCAATTATCTGCTGCACTTCGTATTTCTCCATTAATTCCGCAGAGCTTCCCACTTCCAAAACCCTGCTTTCATGGACCGCTACTGCTCCCCCGTAGATGATCCGGCGGCTGGGATCCATCGTTATTACCGTTCCATGCACCAAAAGCAAATCAATCATCGTTTCCCTCCTCTTCAATCGCTGTATGCCGTTGTTGATTATTCAGTATAAAGAATGGGGTGTAATATTAATTGCGCAAATAATACAACTTTTTAAACTATTTATACCTTTTTCTAATTTATCCACCCCAACACAAAAAAGGCCTCCCATTAAGGAAGGCCTTCTGATTTGAAGGGGTCGTGCCGGAATTGAATATGGAATGCAACGGCCATACGTGCGGCGGCTCGCGTATCCGGCACCGCCGCGTTTCTGTAACCGCTGCATTTCTCTCTCTATACCCGATTCCGGCATTTGAAACCTTTTTGGTTCAAGAATTTTACGCCACCGGGTACAAGAAGGGGCTTGATGCTTTTTAATGAATTTTAATGGAATTATACTTTATTTCAGCGTTTTTTGCCTGTTTTCATTCTTTACAGTGGAAAGCCCTATTCTCCTTCGAAGGTCTTAAGGCCCATTCTCGTTGCTCAACTTCGAAACAAAATATAAAATTTTTAATAGTGTTCACCAAATGCGGTTGACTTTCTCAATTGCGTCCCTATAATTGAGATTGAGAACAGTTTTCAATTACATAGCAAAGGGAGAATCAATGATGAAAAAACTTTTTTATCTTTTAATAGCATTCGTGCTTCTGGTCTTGACGGCTTGCGGAAGCGATACGGCATCCGAACCGGCTGCTACAGAAGCACCGGAAGAATCAACTGAAAGCAAAGAAGTCAATCTCTATACGGCCCGCCATTACGATGTGGATGATGAACTATATAAGAAATTCGAAGAAGAAACTGGCATCAAAGTGAACCTGATCAAAGGCGAAGCGGACGAACTGCTTGAACGCATCAAACGCGAAGGGGACGGCACCGAAGCCGACTTATTCCTGACTGCAGATGCCGGACGCCTGTTCCGTGCAAAAGATGACGGCTTGCTGCAAGCTGTTTCAAGTGAAACGCTGGACAAACAGATTCCGGAAAACTACCGCGATACCGACCAGATGTGGTACGGTTTGACGAAACGTGCACGCGTCCTTGTCTACAACAAAGAAACTGTGAAACCTGAAGACTTGTCAACTTACGAAGCGTTGACGGAAGACCAATGGAACGGGCGTGTGTTGATCCGCAGCTCCGAAAATGTTTACAACCAGTCGCTGCTTGCGTCATTCATTGAAATCGATGGCGAGGAAAAAGCGAAAGAATGGGCAGCCGGCCTTGTGAAGAACTTTGCCCGCGACCCTGAAGGCGGAGACCGCGACCAGGCGAAAGCGATTGCTGCCGGTGTCGGCGATGTCGCTGTCATGAACAGCTACTATTTCGGCCAGATGCTGAATTCCGAAGATCCTGCAGAAGTCGAAGTGGCTGAAGGGCTTGGCCTGTTCTTCCCGAACCAAGAAACAACTGGAACACACGTCAATGTCAGCGGTGCCGGCGTTGTCAAATCATCGAAAAACAAAGAAAATGCCATCAAATTGCTTGAATTCCTTTCTGCACCTGAAGCTCAGGGAACATTCGCAGAAGCCAACTATGAATATCCGGTAAACGAAGAAGTCGAACCTTCCGAGCTGCTGAAATCATGGGGCGAATTCAAGGAACAGGATATTCCGTTGTCCACTCTTGGAGAGCACAACGCGAAATCAATCTTGATCTTCAATGAAGTCGGCTGGAAATAAACAATAAGCAATCCCCTTGCTGCGTGTCTTCGCGGCAAGGGATTTCTTGCGATTGGAAGGGAGAAACTAAGACATGCAAAGAAGAATGGCGAACATCAATATGTGGACAATCGGCGCCCTCGCCATCATTGCCGCACTGTTCTTGCCGAATCTGACGATTGTATCGGGCTTGTTCACTCCCTCCAATGAAAACTGGGAGCACATGAAGGAATTCGTTCTGGTTTCATTTATTAAGAACTCCTTGATCCTTGTCACGGCGACCGCGGCTTCAACGATTTTTATCGGGCTGAGCCTCGCCTGGCTGATTGCCCAGTACGAGTTCCCTTTCCGGCGGTTTTTGAAATGGGCGTTAATCCTGCCCCTGTCCATCCCGCCGTTTATCGGCGCTTATACGTACCACGGCATCGTCAATTACACCGGCGTGGTGCAGACAACGCTGCGGGAGCGTTTCGGGATGGCGCTGGATCCGGCGTTCTTTGACATTATGAACTTGCCGGGTGCTATTTTCATCTACACGGTGTTCCTGTATCCTTACGTCTATACCATTACGCAGGTTTTCCTGTCGCAGCAATCCGCTTCCCTGATCGAAAGCACACGGCTCCTCGGCAAAGGCCCTTGGCGCACGTTCTTCCAGGTGGTGGTTCCGATATCCCGGATTTCGATCATCGCCGGCGCCAGCCTGGTGGTCCTCGAAGTGCTGAACGATTACGGCGTGGTGAAATACTACGGCATCCAGACATTCACAACGGCGATCTTCCAGACCTGGTTCGGTTTGGGCGACATCGAATCGTCAATCAAGCTCGCCGCATCACTGATGGGCTTTGTCATCATCATCCTGCTGATCGAGAAAGTGCTGCGCGGCAGACGCCAGTACAGCTATTCCACTACGAAAGTCCGGCCTTTGCCGCTGATCCGGCTGAAAGGCTGGAAAGCATTCGCCGCTACCGGCTATGGCCTGACGGTCTTGTCGCTCGGGTTCTTCATCCCGATCATCCAATTGGTCGACTGGACGATCCTGACATTCGGCACCATTCCGGCAGATGATTTTCTTTCCTATATTAGGAACTCCGTCTTTGTGGCCGGATTCAGCGCCGCCGCAATCATCGTCTTTGCGTTGATCGTCGGCAATTTCGCCCGCATGGTCCGGGGACGGGCTGCGAAGCTCCTGCCAAAGCTGACCGTGCTCGGCTACTCGATTCCCGGTGCAGTCATCGCGGTAGCGGTCGTCACGGCCTTCATCGCTTTGGACGGGTTCCTGGCGCCACTCTACCGAATGGCCGGGCTCGATACGACGCTCGTCCTCAGCGTCAGCATCGTCCTTCTCATGTCGGCTTACATCATCCGTTTTTTCGCCATTGGCTACAGTTCCATTGAGACCGGCTACGACAAAATCGGCACCAACTTCCGGGATGCTTCCCGCCTGCTCGGTGCCGGCCTGACGAAAACCTTCTTTAAAGTGGACATGCCGATGATGAAAGGCGCCATCGCCAGCGGTTTCATCCTGGTGTTTATCGATGTGCTGAAGGAAATCCCGCTGACGTTGATCCTGCGCCCATTCAATTTCGATACGCTTTCCACGAAAGCATTCCAATACGCCAGCGATGAAAAGATCATGGAGGCTTCCCAGTCTTCGCTCTTGATCGTCGGCATCAGCGCGTTAGCCATTATCGTATTCTATAAGTTTCTGGAAAAGGAGTCGGATTAATTATGTTTGTATCGATTGAAAACTTATGTTTTTCGTACCCGAACGCAAAAACCGCCGCACTCGACAACTTCTCTTTGCAGATTGAAAAAGGCGAAGTCATTTCCATCCTTGGCCGCAGCGGCAGCGGAAAAAGCACCGTCCTGCGCTTGCTTGCCGGATTGGAAATGCCGGCTGCCGGCAAAGTGGCCATCCAGGAACAGGTCCTCTTCGACGACCGGACATTCCTGCAGCCTGAAAAGCGCGGCATCGGCATGGTGTTCCAGGATTATGCCCTGTTTCCACACATGACCGTTGCCGAGAACATTTTCTTCGGACTATTCCGCATGAAAAAAGCGGAAAAGAAGAAGCGCCTTCAGGAAGTGCTCGAATTGGTTGAATTGGAGGGCTACGAGAAGCGCTATCCGCATCAATTGAGCGGCGGGCAGCAGCAGCGGGTGGCAATCGCCCGTGCGCTCGCCCCGAACCCCCACCTTCTGCTGCTTGATGAACCGTTCAGCAATCTGGACGCGGAATTGCAGGAGAAGATCCGCAAGGAACTGCGGGACATCTTGAAAAAAGCCGACATCACGTCCATCTTTGTGACGCATGACGAAAAAGATGCCCACATCCTGGCAGACCGGATCGTCAAGATCAAAGACGGCTGCACCGATTTCATCGGCCGCCCGTGCGATCTGCTCGACGTTTACCGCCAGGAAGCGAAAGCAGCCCAAGCTGAGAGTGAAACAAAGGAATTAGTGCAAATCTAAAAGAGCAAAAGAGCTGCCGGGAACCTCCCGGCAGCTCTTTTTTCATTTCCAGTCCATCCTTGCGGGTTGTCCTTGGAATCCTTAGACGGTTTCAACCACTTGTTTGCAAAGGTTCTTCATCAGGCTCTCCAGCAGATACGGTGTGTGGACAAAGGCGCTATCCATATGCAGCCGCTCTGTATACTGGTGAGCGTCTTTCCCGAACGGCCCGACGTTCAATACCGGCGCCTGCAGCTGCAGCATGTCCGAAAACGGAATGCTGTAGGTTTTTCCCCAGACCGGCGTGTTGCGCTCATAGGAGTTCCAGCCTTCTCCGCTGTCTTGGTAATTCACGTAGCTCAGATCGCAGAGTCCGTTAAAATAATGGATCTGCTCCACTTCGATGCCGATTTCACCGGCTGCCCTTTTCACGGTGGCCACACATTCCTCAATCAGCGGATCTTCCGAAGAGTTGACTGCCGGGTAATAAGGCGGTGCGAACAGCAGAACGATGGCAGGCGCCAATTCATGGCATTGAATCATCAATTTATCAGCGATGCGGAGGGATTTTTCGCGTTCGTCCCAACCTGTATGCTGCAGAACTTCGGCCTTGAGGCCGCTGACAAACGCCGATCCGCGTTTGTTTTCTGCATACGCCAGCAATTCCTCATAGCGCAGAACCCGAACCTCGCCGATGCCGTGTATGCCTTCCCGCTTGCAGAGCTCGCCATATGCCGTATTGCACAACAAGGCAGCCTGCTTTGCGGCTTGTTCAAACAGCACCATCACTTCTGCGGCATTGCGCTTCATGAGGAAGATGTTATAAAGTGCGGTGCCCCGGTAAGGCGTTTGGGTCGAATACTGCGCCTTCAAATCTTTCTGCTGGAGCGAGACCGGCAGCGGCGTGCTTTCACCGAAAGCCGTTTCGTGGAACAGCTCGCTCCATTCCATCGCCTGGGTCAGATACGAAGCGATGTAATTTGCGGTCATTCCCTTCAGCGGTTCTCCGACATGCGTTTCTTTCCCGTAGAACAAAGCAGCGGGCATGATTTTACCGAGCGTCCCTGAATAGATGTAATGCTTCTCGTCACCCGGCTTCTGGGAAAAGGCCGGTTCGCTGTTGAAGAACATTTTATACGTCAGCCCATGCAGGTTGCGCAGTTTCACCAGTTCTTCGACGGCTGCACGCATGCCAGCCGAATTGACTTCTTCATCCGGCACTGTAAGCAGAACCAGGTTGAGCGGCCACTGTTCCACGCTCGCCCGTTCAATGAGCGCCATGTGCAGCGCCAAGCCCATTTTCATGTCCATCGTGCCGCGGCCGAAAAGATAATCCCCCGATTCCAGGTCCAGACGCGCCTCTTTAGGCAATTCACTCTTTCGGCTATGCAGCATACGCGTCAGCTCTTCCGGGCGACAGGACAGCAGTTCAAGATCTCCGTATTCTTCCGTTTGTACCGTATCGAAATGGCTGATGAGGACAATGGTGTCGGCTGCTTCCGAATGCGTATAAAGCGCCATCAGCAAATTCCTTCCAGCGTCCGCTTCATGAACTGCCAAAAGCTCAGGATGTTGCTGGAAATACTGAAGGCCAAACAGCTTTTCCCTGACTTTATAGGGGAATTCTTTTTCCCCTTCCGTCAATGTCCGGCTCTCCCAGCTGACCAGCTCACACAACAGCGATTTCAACGATGCAGGCGTCCCCCACAACAATCTTTCCATTCCCATTTCCTCCTTATTTGACCGGTTCCGCTTCCACTTCTACTTCGGATGGGGCACCATTCACTTTTTCCAATTTCACTTTGTAGAACACCATGCAGGCAACGAAGAATCCGATGCCGTACAGCAAGCCAATTCGCTGCGTTGGATCGAAAGCCAAAAACCCGAGGATCAGCAGACAGAAGGCTATGCAGAAAATCGGCACGAACGGATAGAATGGAACCTTGAATTTAAGGTCCTCCGTCTTTCCGCCCGCCTTGATATACCGGTAGCGGAACATCAGCTGCGAGGCGGCGATGCCCATCCAGGAAATCGTGACGGAAATCCCCGCAATGGACATCAGGAGGATAAATACGGTATCTGCCTGCATGACACTCGTCAATAGCGACAGCAATGAAAACGACATCGTGAAAATCAACGCCATAAGCGGAACCTTCCGTTTGGTCAGCGTACTGAAAATCCGGGGCGCCATGCCTTCATTGGCCATGGCCCACAGAAGTCGGGTTGAAGCATATAAACAAGAATTCCCCACTGACAAGATCGCTGTCAGAATGACAAAGTTCATGATGCCTGCGGCATACGGGATGCCTGCCACTTCCATGAGCGTGACAAACGGGCTTGCAAGCAGGCCGAGTTCTGACGCTGGGAAGATTGCGGACAGAATAATAATGGAAGCGATATAGAAGACAATGATCCGGAAAAGGATATTGCGTATAGCTCTCGGGATGTTCTTTTCCGGGTTTTCCGTCTCCCCTGCAGCGATTCCAACAAGTTCCGAGCCTTGATAAGAAAAAATGACATTCATCATGGTCACGAAGATGATTGCGATGCCAGCCGGGAACAGCCCTTTCGGAGCCAGGTTCTCCATGAACGGCGCTGGGCGGTCAGCCAACGGAATAAAACCGAATATCGCCATTGCCCCGATGCCGATAAACAGCAGAAGCGCTACCACTTTGATACCGGCGAACCAGAACTCCGCTTCGGCAAAACCTCTTGTCGTCAGCGCATTCAGGAAGAACAGGAGGACTACAAATACAGCGCACCATATCCAGATCGGCGTTTCCGGAAACCAATATTTCATCAGGATGCCGGCAGCGGTGAACTCAACTCCTGCCGTGGCGGCGGATCCCACAAAGTACATCCAGCCCAGCGAAAAACCTGCTGATGGGCTAATGTATTTTGAAGCATAGACCTGGAAAGAACCGGTGACCGGCATATGGACAGCCAGTTCCCCGAGGCACACCATGACCATGTACAAAATCAACCCGCCAATCAAATAGCCGATTAATGCGCCTCCGGCTCCCGATTGGTTGATTGTATACCCTACATTCAAAAACAATCCGGTCCCGATAACGCCTCCAAGTGACAGCATGAACAGGTGGCGGCTTTTCATGGAACGGTTCAACTGATTCGCAGCAGGCACTTCCGGTGTTTTAATCATTTACATTCCCCTTCCCCAATGTTTTCTTGCACCCCTTATTGATTCTTAAAACCGCAGCGACAAGCAGCTCAGGCCGCCGTCATGCTTCTGGAATTCAGACATTTCAAGTTCGATGGTCTTCAATCCGCGTTCGGCAAGTTTGCGTTTCGTCTCATTAAAGCCTTTTGGAATGATGACGAAATCATTCACTTTGATGCAATTCGCAGAGTATTCGTCTGCATCCGGAATTTCCACTTTTTCATACTCGGAAAAATCGGGATGATCCAAAAATTCTCCTGCCGCGGCAATCGTATTGTCCCCAAGATAAGCGATGCCTGTTTTCAGATGGAAAAACTCCTGCAGCTCCACAATCGTTGCTGTATACCCTTCCGTTTCGGCAATGTTCTTGAACTGCTCAGCGCCTTCACGGTTCGTTCGTTCTGAAATGCCAACATAGAAATGCTTGTCCACTTGCAGGACATCTCCTCCGTCAAGCGTTCCAGGCAGCGTAATGTAATGGAATTTGGAATAGAAATTTTTCAGCACCGCTTCGATTTCCTCTTTTTCACCGTTGCGGCTTTCCGCTCCCGGATTAGTGATGATGGCGAATTCCGGCGTCACGACCGCTGCATCTTCAACGAACGTCGAATCGGGATATTCCTCGCTTTCGGCCAAGTGCGTCACTTCGACGCCGCATGCTTTCAGCGCTTCGACATATGCCGCATGCTGTTCAAGCAGCCGCCCATAATCCGGTTTTCCAAGATCCGAAGTGGTCAATCCATTTACGTAGCTTTTCCCTGGTGTTTTTACAATGACATTCTTAAACATGCGTCAATCCCCTTTTCTCTTTTATTGGCACTCTTACCGCCGGACTTGTCAGACATGTCGGCCCGCCGGTTCCTTTGATGCTGATTTCTTCCCCATTGTATTCGTATACCGTCGCCCCTGCCTGTTCCAATTGCTGTTTGGTGGAGTCATTCCCTGCCACCATGATGCAGACGCGCGGGGCAACCGCGAGCACATTGCAGCCAAGAAGGTCGTATTCCGCTTTCGGCACTTCGATGAGTTTTATCTCCCGCGACAGCAGCAGTTTCCTGAAAGCGACCGGCATCAGAGGCGAGTAGACGACTGCCAGGTCTTTATCGACCAGGCTGATGAATGACATCAGATGAAGGCATTCTTCCTCGCCATCTGCATGCGGCAGCTGGACTTCAATAAATTCATCAACGAGGTGCGCTGTCATGTTCTTGATTTGGCGGATTGCTTCTGCATTGGTCCGGTAACCGTTTCCAACAGCCAGCACCCGGTCATCCAGCCAGACGATGTCTCCGCCATCTGCTGTCGCCCCGCCCGTCAGTTCCCCGATCACCGGTATCCCTTTCTCCTCGAGGAACTTCTTATAAACTTCCGCTTCCGGCTGGCGCAGTGCCTTTCCGGATTTCAGGATGATTGCCCCGTCCGGTGTGAATTTGACCGGATCGTGCGCATAGATGGAATCCATGCTGACGGCATCCGACTTAGGCAGGTAATCGATGGTTGTTACGTGCTGCTCCAGAAGCGCGATGAACGCTGCGTATTCTTTCCGTGCCTCTACGAAATCGGGTTCTGAAAGGTAATTGACCTTTCGCCATTCTTTTTCAATGTGCTCCTGACTGATGAATGCATCCGCCGGGTCCTTGACAATCACCCGCTCCAGCGGCTCAAACATTGATGAGTTATATTTCATTGCCATCCTCCTTTTCCACAATGCGGAAAACTATTCCATAATGCGAAAACATATTTTTAGTAATATAAAATAGCCGTGTTATAATGTCAATAAGTTTTAAATGTTCCAACAACTTTATTTTTCAAAGGATAGGTGTGAATTATGCAGTCAATCGACCGGGCTATGGGAATTGTGAAATTATTGGTGGCGAATGCTTCTGAAGAAGGCCTCTCCATCACGGAACTCGCCAACGAATGTGGGCTTCCCGTGAGTTCGATGCACCGCATCTTAAAAGCGATGGCGGTCCACGGAATGATCGAGCAGGATGAAAGAACGAAGCGCTACAACCTCGGCAACATCTGGCTTGAATATGGTCTGCATATGTACGATACAATCGACTATGTCAGCACGATCCGGCCTGAATTGGTGCGGCTCGCGGAACTGACCGGAGAAAGCGTCTACCTGAGCCAGCCCATGGGAAATGAGGCGCTGATCACTGAGCGCATCGACAATGAGAACCACGCCATTCGGGTTTATGACAAGCTCGGCTCCCGGATTCCGATGCATATCGGAGCCGCCAATAAATCGATGCTTGCCTTCATGCCGAATGGCGATGTAAAGAAGATCCTCAATGCATTTATTGCCAAAGAAGACCAAGCCGCTTTCCGCCAGCTGCTGGAGCAGATACGGGAACAGCGCTATGCAATCAGCCACAGTGAACGGACGGAAGGAACCTCTTCTGTCGGCGTACCGATCCTGAACCGGTTCGGCAAGGTGCAGGGAGCCCTCAGCATTGGTGTTGTCAGCTACACACTTACAGATGAACGGCTCGATTATTTGATTGATCAAGCGAAAGAGACGGGCGATCGAATTTCCGTTAAACTTGGCTACAGAGCCTGATTTTTTCCCAATAGAAAAGAGCATTCCGGAAAATCGGAATGCTCTTTTTGCTTTTATTCTTCCTCTGCAACTTCCAGGATTTTAATCGTCTTGAAGCCAAGGATCACTTTAAAGCGCAGCCCCCAGTTTGCGGAGACAACTTCCAGCTCGGAATCGGTGACTGTGAAATGGAGCACGGTATCCTGCTCGTAATCCACCAGGATATAGTCGTTGGCGTTGGAGAACAGTTTGAAAGATTTGTCCGCAATCAATGTCCAGCCGTGTTTCAGGCCGTGGCTTTTCGTTCCCATACCTGCACCCCCTGAAGATTCCAAACGGCGAACGATTTCCGTCCCGTTTCATCCATTATAGCGGCTCGGCAATGAAAAAAGCAGGCGCAATTGCGCCCGCTTCGAAATTTTAAGCTCTTCTGCCGATCCAGCCGGTGGATTTGATGGGGTTTGTCAGGAATCCTCCGTTATACCGGTTCGGTTCATAAGAGATGATGAACGCTTTTGGGCATTTCCCGGTTACAAGATCACGCAGCTTCTTCTCATTTTTCCGCTTGGCCAATACTTTCATGCACATCCGCATTCCGTCTTTTCCTTCAGCGGGCCATGCAGTGACGCCGTAGCCTTTCTCGCGGATCAGCGCGGGCAAGCTGGATTCATGGGCATCTACGATGATGTCGAATACGATATAACCAAGCGCCATGCGGTTTTCAATAATTCCGCCAAGATAGACCCCAAGCCCCCAGCCGGCACAATAAGCGGCAATGTTCAATGGATCATCCAAATTATCAAGCACGATCGTCAATCCCATCAAATAGATGAACACTTCGATCATGGACAGGAAGGATGCCGTTTTCCGGTAGCCCTTGATGACCAGGATCAGCCGCAGGGTGAACAGCGTCATATACGAGACATTAATAATGATGATGAGAAAAAAGATGGAATTCACAGGGTCACCTGCCTATCTCCAAAATGGCCTCAATTGAAATCGCGTTCAACTTCAAAATTACGGGTGGTATCGTAAACCACCAAATCGCCTTCCAAAGCTCTGAGTTGGCTAGAGACATAGAACTTCCTTTCGTCCGCCTTCATGGTGCTCGTCGATTCCAGGCGGGTCTGCCATTCTCCACGGCCGACTGTCAGGGTCCAGTCGCACTGGACGGAAGCAGACAGCGGATCGCCTTTTGTGATGCGATAGATATTTTGATTCGTGCTGCCGTATTCAAGGCCGTTTGCCGGCAGGCGCCGGCAGCCTTCATCCGAAAAGTCATCCAGGATCCATTCGTTCGTCACGGTGTTGTGGCGGATTTCACGGGTACGGCCGGATTCGCGCAGCACTTCCCGCTCCATGACTGCTGCCGTTTCCGGACGTTCGAACGGAACAATCTCCGCTTCTTCCGTGGTGTTTGTGTAATCCGGCAGAATGAGCCGCGTATCTGCATCCTTCACCACCGTGAGTTCCGCTTCTTCCGGCGTTGGCCACATATGCGGCCAGTAGACGGGCGACAATGAAACTTGCAGCCTGTGGCCTTTCGGCAGTTTATAGCCGATCGCATCCAGCTCCACTGTCACGATGAACTCTTCCCCCACCGGCACATCTTCCGGGAATTCATGGCTGTTCCGGTGCGTGAGGTTCAGCTGTCCCCAGGAAATCAATTTCGACGTTCCGGCAGGCGACAAATCGCTTAGACGCACGGCAAGGTTTGCCCGTTTGCTGCTGCTTAGGAGTTTCGCCTGCAATTTCGGGAAACCGAGGATTGCCAGCTCTTCCACCAGCGGTTCGCTTGTAAACGTGTTCGACAGCCCGTTTTCGATTCCCTGGTCAGAAGGCATATCCCCTTCCTGGCCGAACGGACAGAATACGCCGGCGTAAAGCCCGTGGTGCTGATGGGTCATTAATGTTTCTGTCCCATGTCCCGGCTCTTCTGACAGCTGCTGGCTGGCGAGGTAGTAGGCCTTTTCCTGCACATTCGGGCTCGGCCAGCTGTTTTCCAGCACCCACTCGCCCGGACGGACATGGTAATCGGTCTTCGGCGGCACGGCATCCTGCAGCCACACGCGAAGGACCGGCTCGTCCATGATGCCGGTTTCCTCTTCTTTCAGCCACTGATCCCACCAGCGGAGGCATTCCTGCAAAAAGCCGATTTGCGGCCCGGGAACGGCGACTTCCGGATATTCATGCGCCCACGGCCCGATCAGCCCCTTCTTCGGCCCTTTCAAGTTCTGGATCATGCGGAACACGGCATTGGTATAGCCATCCGCCCAGCCGCCCACGGCATAGACCGGAATTTTGATGGCACTGTAATCCTCACATACCGAGCCGTGCTTCCAGTACTCGTCCCTGCGCTGATGGCGCATCCACTCTTCAACAAATGGTGGCGTTTTTTCCAGCCGCTCGAGCCAGTTTTCGCGCCACGCGCCCCCGACATGTGCCGGGTCGGCCGGCCGTGCATTATAGACGAGCATCGTGGACGCCCACCACAGCATATCGGATGCCAGCAGGGCACCGCCTTTATAATGCACGTCGTCTGCATAGCGGTCATCGGTCGAGCATAGCGTGATGATCGCTTTCAGTGCCGGATGCTGCAGCGCGGCAACCTGGAGGCCGTTGAACCCGCCCCACGATTTGCCGATCATTCCCACCGAGCCGGTTGCCCAGTCCTGCTTACCGATCCAGTCGAGCACTTCGAGTGCATCGTCCTGCTCCTGTTTGGCGTACTCGTCTGTCAGGATGCCTTCGGAATCGCCGCATCCGCGCATGTCCACCCGCACGCTCGCATAGCCGTGGCCCGCAAAATACGGATGGCGGATCGAATCCCGGAGCGCAGTGAACTCATTTTTGCGGTAAGGCAGGTATTCCAGGATGGCCGGAACCGGATGGGCGGTTGCCCCTTTCGGAATCCACAGCTTCGCAGACAGGCGCGTGCCATCGGACATCGGGATCCAGATGTGGTCCGTCACTTCCACTTCATGCGGAAATTCCCTCCTCGTGCCGCGTGTGCTTTCCCGTACGTTAAAAACCATTATTCCTTCACCTCTTTAGCTTGTCTCAGAACCACTTTTGATGCGTTTTTCTCTCTTCCTTCTGCGCTAGTGTGCCGGATTTCCTGCACTTCTGCCGGCTCGCGTGCAGGCACTTCCGGATAATCCTGCTTCAGCCATCTGAGCAGCGACAGCGTCAGAAGGACATAGAGGACAATGACCGGCACCGAGACGATGACGGACGAAGTCTGGATGACTTTCAGCCCGCCGATCATCAACAGCGAAATCGCCAGTACCGCCAGCACTGCTCCCCACAGCATCCGGTGCCAGCGCGCCGGTTCCTGTTCCCCGACCAATTCTTTGGTGGCGATGGCCGATAGGATATAAGTGGCCGAATCGAGCGACGTCGCCAGGAAGATGAAAGCGAGCACCGCGAAGAACGGCATCACCAAAAAGCTGAGCGGAATCGTTTTCAGAACCTCGACGATGGCCGCCGGACCGCCGCTGCTATTGAGTATTTCCACGACATTCAATTGATTGGTCAACTGCAGGTTCAGTGTATAGCCGCCGAATATGCCGAAGTAAATCCAGCTTCCGAGCGAACCCCATAACAGGATGTGGATGATCAGTTCGCGGATGGTGCGGCCTCTGGAGATGCGCGCTACAAACAACCCGATGAACGGCGCCGTCGCAGCAAACCAGGCCCAATAGAAAACGGTCCATGCCTGCGGGAATCCGCCTTTGGCGACCGGATCTGTCGAAAAGCTCATCATGGCAAAATTCTGCAGCATCAACCCGAAACTATTTGTGAAATTTGAAAGGATAAACAAAGTCGGACCAGCTAACAGCACAAACAGCGCTAAGCCCAAAGCCAGGTAGACGTTCCAGTCGCTCAGCTTCCGGATGCCTTTGTACAAGCCCATGTAAGCGCTGGCACTGTAGATGACGGTCCAGATAACAATGATGATGATGCTCAGCTGCAGCGATTGCTGGACACCGAAGATTTCGCCGATGACTGCAGAAACCATCGGAACGCCCAGTCCAAGAGAAGTCCCGAGACCGCCCACAAGGCTCCAAATCACCAGGATATCAATAATTTTGCCGACTGGGCCGTCTGCATGCCTGCCCAAAATGCCACGGCACGCTGTGCTGATTTTCAGCGAGCGGTTTTTCTTCACAAAAAAGGAATACGCAATCGTCACAGTCGGCAGTGCATAAAGCGACCAGGCGGAAATCCCCCAATGGAACATGCCGTATGCAACAGCCCATTCCGCGGCTTGACCGCTGTTCGGCTCTATGCCGAATGGCGGCCCCATATAGTAATACATTGGCTCCATCATTGACCAGAACATGATGCTCGTTCCCATGCCTGCACAAAACAGCATGGCGCCCCAGCTGAATGTGGAAAACTCCGGCGCTTCTTCCCCCAAGCGCACTTTGCCGTAACGGCTGAAGACCAGCCAGATCAGCAGGATGAACAAGCCGAACGTCAGGAATTGAAACGTCCAGTCCAGATTGTAAGTGATGCCTGTCATCATTTTGTTCAGTACCGGTTCAGCGGAATCCTGAAAAATGACCAGCGTCAGAGTTGCTACAACGATGACGCTCAACGATAACCAAAATACCAGTGGATCAATCTTTACTTTCCCCATGAATACTCCCCTTTTGAATTCTCCCCAATAGTAATCAAAGTTATTTTATAATCATGATTACTTTTGTTGTTAAATAGGGTATCATGAGACTATAATAATAATCAATGTATTTTCAAAATATTTTAATTTCAAGGATGTGCGGGCATTATGGATAATAAAGAACTCAAGAAAAGGCGCATGTGGACGTTCTTTATCGACGCAACTGAAGAACTGATCAAGACTGAAGGTTTCCAGCAGGTGACCATCCGAAAAGTCGCGGACAAGGCGGGCTACAACAGTGCCACCATCTATAATTACTTCGGCGAACTCTCGCATCTGCTGTTTTTTGCTTCCTTGAAGTTTTTGAAGCCATATCTGGAAACAGTCAGCCGGGAAATGGAAAAGACCGATGACCCGGTTGAGAAGTACCTTATTGCCTGGGAATGCTTCAGTGAATATTCGTTCAAGATCCCGGATATTTTCCAGACGGTCTTCCTGATGGACCTGGGAGACCATCCAAAAACCCTACTTGCAAGTTATTATGAGCTTTACCCATCAGATTTGATGGCAATACCGGAAGAACTGCAGCCGGCATTGATGGAGCGCAATATCGCAGACCGCGGGCGTTTTACGATCGGCCCACTTGTAAAAGCCGGACTGTTGAGCGAAATCCAGGCCGAAGAAGTGAACGAACTGACCAATCTTGTCTGGCAAGGGATGTTCACCACCTTGCTGAACAACCGGAACCATTACACGCCGGAGGAAGCCCAGAAGCGGACAATGAAGTATATCCGGGAAATCGTGGAACACAAAGTCGGACTCAGCAAAACCGAGCCTGCCCGTAACGCGTAGCCGCGCTTTTCCCTTGTTTTTTCCGGATTGATTTCCGGAAAAGGTTTTCTTTCCCTTTCTTTTTCTTCTATAATGAGGAGAGTCTTAAACAAAGAAGGTTTTACCAAATGGAACAAATTTTATGGTTTATCTATGCAGCTATCCTCGGCACTGCAACCGTCGGATTCATCATCCACAGCGGGCCGCTGAATTTTCCGGTCAAATTCGATTTGGCCGTCTCAGTCGTGACATGGATCGGCCTGTTCGGCTTTGTCACCGGCAACCAGTTTTTCGAACCGATTGTCTGGAAGTTCGTTTTTTTCGGCGGACTGCTCTGGGACATCCTTTTCGCATTCAAGCTCAAGCAGGAATTCGCAGGCGAACGCGAAGAAGTCGCCGGCCTGACCGGCACGTTCTTCCTTGCCCTGTCGACGGTGATCCTGCTCGGGCCGCTTTATTACGGTTTGTACCAATATGCATTCTAAAAAAACAAGGACTTCCCGGGAATGGGAAGTCCTTGTTTTCAATTTGTCGAGAAGCCTTCTGCTCCTGCATCGCTGCACTAGCTTCGTCGCAAATAAAATGACCCAAACTGCTTTTGGGCCATTTTATTGCCTAGCCCGTGGACGCGCCGGCGTTGGTTATGTTTATTAAGAATTAGGTGACTCTATTCTTTTTTAAAGTGCTATCTAAGATATGGAGCGAAGCTGTTTTGCGGAATATCGATTGACCAATTAAAAAAGCACTTTATGTCTTTCTTACCATGCTGAAAACAAGGGCTTCCCGGGAATGGGGAGTCCTTGTTTTCAATTTGCGGCGTCCATATGGCATTCGAAATAGACGATTTTCAGGCCGCTTTTCTTGATCGCCGGGAACCCGCCTTTTTCATAGCAGGCATCCGCCACAGCTGTGGTTTCCTTGTAGCTGAAGTAGGCCTTGGCCGACAGCAAGACGGCAACAAGGACCGCTCCCGCTCCCAAGAGGAACAACAACTTCTTGGCATTTCCACTCAAACTAAAACCTCCCTTGCTTATGTACCGTTTCCATCCTATCACCTTTCGCTTCCGGAAGCCCTTTCCACTATTGTAAATTCGCTTCCAACAGCATATGATGAAAAGAAACCGTGAACGGAGCCGCTTATGAAAAAGTTGCATGGAATCTTGCTGCTGCCGCTCTTCCTGCTCGCCGGCTGCTTCAATGGCCCTCCGTTGATCACCGGCGAATACAGCCGCATGGAAGCCGCAAAAGGCGGGATGACCTTCTTCGAGACCAAAGATGCGCGCGAAATTGAAGAAGCCATCGAGGCCATCAACAGCGGGCGCCGGGAGGAGACGCACGAATGGGAGCTGCCGGAACCCGAAGGCACCCTCACCTTCTCAAATGCTGAGGACGACTTGGTGCTGACACTTTTTGACGATGGAGTGACCATTGATGAATATTTCGTCTACGTTGAATTGGATTTGGAGTGACGCACAAACCCCCGTCCCGGGAACTTTCCGGAACGGGGGTTTTAGGTTTTATTCGGTTGCTTTGACTGCTGCGAGGTTCCGGATAATGGCTTCCGTCACACCTGCGGTGTCGTGCGTGCCGCCGATGTCGCGCGTCATGATGCCTTGGCGCGTCGTTTCGGCAATCGCCCGGTTGAGCTGTTCCGCTTCTTCTTCGAGCCCAAGATGGCTGAGCATCATCGCGGCGCTGGCGATCGAGCCGATCGGGTTGGCGATGCCTTGTCCGGCGATATCCGGCGCAGAGCCATGGACCGATTCGAACATGCTCGGCGCTTTCCGTTCGGGGTCCAGGTTGGCGCTCGGCGCAAGGCCGAGGCTGCCGGCAAGCGCACTGCCGAGATCGGAAAGGATGTCGGCAAATAAATTCGACGCCACCACTACTTCTAGCTCCTCCGGACGCAGCACAAAGTGGGCGGCGACGGCATCGACCAGCCCCTGTTCCGCTTCGACGTCCGGGTACTCTTTACTGACACGGGCGAACACTTCATCCCACAGGACCATGCCGTATTGCTGGGCATTGCTTTTGGTGACGCTGAGCACCCGTTTGCGCTTGCGCGTGCGGGCAAGTTCAAAGGCAAAACGGATGATGCGCTCGCAGCCGTGTTCCGTAAAAAGCGCGGACTGGACAGCGACTTCCTTGCCCGGGCCGCGTCCTGCGAAATTGCGGCCGCCGATGCCGGAGTATTCCCCTTCCGAATTCTCGCGGACAAGCACCCAATTGAGCGTATCGACGTCGGGATGGTTGAGGCGCCTTGGCACCCCGGGCAGAAACTCGATCGGGCGCACATTCGCCCATTGGTCGAGCCCCTGGCATATCGCCAGGCGCAGTCCCCACAGCGATACATGGTCCGGTACGCCCGGAAAGCCGACCGCCCCGAAATAGATGGCGTCATATTCCTTCATTTTTTCTACGCCGTCTTCGTCCATCATCTTGCCATGCTCGAGATAGTATTCGCACCCCCACGGGAAGCTGTCTTTCTCGAAAGCGAAGCGGCCGCCTGATTCTTCCGCCATATGGTCCAGCACCTGCAGCCCTGCTGCTATCACTTCCTTGCCGATGCCGTCTCCCGGCACTACAGCCAGCTTGAATTTTTTCGTTTCATCCATCCTCTATCCCTCCATTTGCTAACCAACAAATCATAATTTACTGAACTAGTTTTTCATTACTTATGGTTGATTTCATATTTTGCTGTATCAATTGATAACTCTTTTTCTAGTGAATAACCAACTCTATACAAAAGAGCTTCATCAAATTCTTTACCAATGAGCTGAATACCGATTGGCATTCCTTCTTTAGAAAAACCACATGGTATTGATAGACTTGGAAAACCATTCAAATTAGTTGGAGCAGTTAACTTAATGATTGACCATCGAATATGTTGACCAATATATTTTTCAATATTCACATGCCGCTCTTCAATTTTTGGTGGAAGAATAGGTAAAGTAGGAGTTAGAATTACATCAACTTCTGTAAGAATTTGATTAAATTCCTCTTTTGCAAGTTGCCGGGTCTGCAAAGCTTGAGCGTATTCATACCCTTTTGTTTCTAAGGCAGTATATAATCTTTCCTTTACCTCATCGTCCCATTTATCCGGATAATCATTCAGGTTTTTTTCATGCACTGCAAAAGCTTCACTTCGCAGTATTGCTTTATGTGCATCAGAGAACTTCTCTATATTAGGCAAATCCACTGAAGTAACAATAGCACCCATATCTCGTAAGACTTCAATAGTTTTATCAATTACCATCCTAACTTCTTCATTCATATCTTCAAAAAAGAAGCTTGAAGGCAATCCAAATTCCATCCCTTCAATTCCTTTTCCAATATCTCTTGTATAATCTTCTTTTTCATGTGTAACAGAAAGCGGATCCGCTGGGTCAGAACCTGCAAGAGCGTTCAACAATAATGCATTATCTTTAACAGTTCTAGTTAACGGCCCAATATGGTCAAGTGTCCAGGAAAGAGGGTAGACTCCATGTTTACTGATAAGCCCATACGTCGGCTTCATTCCGACTACACCACAGAAAGAAGCTGGAACTCTTATTGATCCACCTGTATCAGTACCTAATGATCCGAAACATAAACAAGCTGAAACTGCAGCTGCGGAGCCACTGCTCGACCCTCCTGTCATTTTTTCTAAATCGTAGGGATTCCGTACAGGTCCAAAAAAGGAGCGGTCACCTGTCGGTCCATAGGCAAATTGGTGAGTGTTTAATTTCCCGATTATAATTGCGCCTGCTTCTGCTAATTTTTCTACTACCGTTGCATCGTATGTTGGAATGAAGTTCTGATATATATCTGAACCCATCGTTGTCTTCAAGTTTTTAGTATAGATCAAATCTTTTAATCCTATAGGTATTCCATGTAACGGACCTCTATATTTCCCATTTTCGATTTCTTTTTCGGCTTTAACTGCTTGTTCCAGAACCTTTTCCTTATTCACTGTAATAAAAGAGTTAATTAATGGATCAATTTCTTCAATGCGCTCAAGCAACTGTTTCGTTAATTCAACTGGAGAAATTTTCTGCTCTTCAATAAGCTTCGCGACTTTTTCGATATCGTAAGTTAATAATTCTTCCATCGTCTTCATTTATTCTCCGCCTTTCAATTAACTCGTTCTACAGTTATTGAATTAACCATAAAGAGATTGCTGGAAATGCAATAACTATCACTAAACCAACTACCAATACAGCGTAAAATGGTAAAACACCTTGAACGACATTTCCTATTTTCTCTCGGGTAATGCCGCTTACTACAAATAAATTCAAACCTACAGGAGGAGTTATCATCCCTAATTCCATGTTTATGGTCATAATTATCGCAAAGTGAATCAAGTTTAAATCGAACAATGCGAGAATTGGAAGCAAAATTGGCAAGGTAATTAAAATAATAGAAACTGCGTCTAGGAACATGCCTAATACAAAAAACATTAAGTTAACAGCAATTAAGAAAATCCAGACGTTTGCTGCACTTGATTGGATCCACTCTGTAGCCAATTGAGGAATTTGTTCAGTAGTAAGGAACATTCCAAAAATATTTGCGGCGGCGATAATGAGGAAAATCATTGCCGTCACATTTATTGATTCTTTTACTATTTTTCCGAATAAAGGAATCTTCATTTCTTTATATACAAATACCGAAATAATTACAGAATAAAGAACTGCCATGAAAGAGGCCTCCGTTGGCGTCATAACTCCTGTATAAATTCCTCCAAGGATTAAGAAAGGCAATACAAGACCCCATATCGCTTTTCGGGATTTACGCATTCTTTCTCGCATGCTTTCTTTCGGCAACGTACCATAGTTATTTATTCGCGCATTTATCACAGCGGATATCACCAACAAAGAGCCTAAGAACAAACCTGGCAGAATACCAGCCGTAAATAAATCTCCAATGGATTGTTCGGAAACGACTCCATAAATTATGAGTGGAATAGAAGGAGGCAACAATATGCCCAGAGTGCCAGCAGCCGCAACAAGCCCCATCGAGTAACGTTTGCTATACCCAGCTTCTACCATTGCGGGAATCATAATCGCGCCGACAGCAGCCGCAGTTGCAGGACTAGACCCTGAAATAGCCGCGAAAATCATACAGGCAAAAATTGTAACAAGAGCAAGTCCACCTCTAAAGTGGCCAATCCATGATCTTAATGCTGCAATCAAATGAAAAGAAATTCCGCCTTTCGACATTATGATTCCGGCAAAAATAAAACCAGGAATCGCCATTAACGCCGAAGAACTTACTGAGGTGAACATTTTTTGTATTACAGCATACATTGTGAAATCAATCATACTTAATGAGAATAAACTTGCTAATCCAAGGCTTACAGCAATCGGAACTCGAATTAAACAAAGGACAAAAAAAGAAATCAGTAAAACAAGTGTTGGACTCATAAAAATTCCTCCCTTCCTTATATGGCATTGTTAATACGGTCTCTCTCTTCCTGCTCCTCACTTGGAAGAGGGTCGCGCAGTGACCTTACAATTCGTATTAGGAAGTAGAATGTCAACAGTCCCATACCAATTGGCATAATTAAATAGGTAATCCAAATTGGAATTCCAACATCGACAGTTGCCCCGCCTTGGATACGTGCAATGCTGACCATTTCAATTCCCATTACGGTGAGAAAACCACTAAAAGCAGCCCCTAGCACATTGCTTACTACGTTAAAAATTCTTTTAATTAATGGAGGCATCTTGTCATAAAGCAAATCAACTACGATATGCCGATCATCTTTCAAAGCCATGCCAAAACCAATAAAAATGGCTATTATCATGAACATTTCAAAAATCTCAGTTGTCCAAGCCGCTGGACTGTTGAAAATATAACGCATAAATACGCCATAAACTGCGATTAAGGATCCCGCAATAAAAAAGAAAGCAGCTATACTCTCTTCTACTTTTTCTATAATCCACAGAACTTTTTTCATTTCAGCCAACCTCCTTTGCATCTATTAGGCAATGATTAATAACAAGATTACAGCCTAGGCTGTAATCTTGTGTAAACTTCTTATTCATTTGCCTGTTTTGCAGCTTCAATGTACTCTTCACCGATAATCGATGTGTATTCATCGTAAATAGGAGCCCAAGCTTCTTTGAAAGCTTCTATTTCTTCTTCAGAAAGCTCATAAATTTCAATTTCTCCTCTTTCTTCTAGATTTTTACGGCTTTCTTCATTCATTACTTTTGCAGCTTTGCGCGCTTCTTCAGTGCCCGCTTTTAAGCCATCTTCAACAATCTTTCTTGTAGGCTCGTTAAGACCATCCATGAATTTCTGATTCACAAACAACCCAAGATCCACACGTGTTTCTCCAGAAACCGTCAAATACTTTTGGATTTCATCAAACTTTTTTGAATCGATGTTCACAAAAGTATTTGTTTGTCCATCAACCGTACCCTGCTGCAAGGCAGTATAAAGCTCAGTGAATGGAATCGAAACTGAACCGGCACCAAGAGTAGAAAAGACTGACTCGAGGACTTGACCACCTTGTGTACGGAACTTCAACCCTTCTAGATCTTCAGGCTTCTTAAGTGGTTTTACAGCATTCGTTAAATGTTTCGGACCGTTTGGCCACATAGCTATTCCATAAATTCCATCACTATCTAAACTAGTTAGTATTTCCATACCTTTTTCGCTATCCCAAAACTTAACTGCTTCATCGTCCCCATTAAAGAGGTAAGGCATAGAAGGAATATTGAAACGCGGGTCTTCTCCCACTAATTTCGATAAATCAATTTGTGTAATTTGAACATTGTTTGCGACTAATTGCTGATAAACATCCTTATCTCCAAATAACTGTCCATTTGGATAAATTTGAACTTTGATTTTACCTTCCGATTCTTTCTCAATGTAATCTTTGACTGCCACTGACCCAACATGTTGAGATGTATTTTCAGCTACTTCATGAGCAAGTTTAATTGTCACTTCTTGCACTTCGTTTTCCCCAGCAGAACTAGGTTCTGAAGAGGAACCGCCGCTTCCGCAAGCCGATAAAATTAACAACATCGTAATGGAAAGAAGAACCAGAAAATTTCTTTTTGAATTTCTCATAATTTACCCCCTATAATTTTGAATTGACTTTCAAAAAAACCCGTGACTTTACGGCTATTTAGCACTTTCAATCATGTACTAGTTAAGCCATCACCTCCTAAAAGTTTATATATTACTTTTTCTTTAAATAACTGATTGGTAAAACAAATAGATTTGTAAGCGCTTTCTTAAATGCGGTGAAATTTTTTTAAATTACTCATTAATTTACTTCAATAATTTCTGAGTACTTCATTTTCTTTTTCTTTGAAAAGTGTTACCAGGTTCTCCAAATCTTCTTTAGTATGCATTGCTATACACTCTACTGCTTTTTCAGAATCTCTTTCTTTTATAGCTTCAAAAATCTTTTGATGACCTTTTAAAATTGTGCTTCCGCGATGTCCTTCATCAGTATTAAGCATGCGATAATAATAAATTAATGAATGCAAATCTTCGATTATTTTTTTCAATCTAATATTTCCGCTTATATTAATTATTAATTCGTGAAAATGGACATTGCACTCTACTATTTTCTCTTTGTCTCCTTTCTCTATGGCTTCTTGAGTTTCAAAGAGAACACTTTCAATTTCCTTTAATTGTTCAAGACTTGCTTTTTTAGCCGTAAGAGCTACAGCAGTTGATTCAAGTGCAATACGGCACTCATAGATATCCTGTACATCTTGCAAGGAAGGTTCATAAACAGTTATCTCTGAATTAGATCCAACAGAAAGGAGTCCTTCATTAACCAAAGTTCTTACTGCTTCGCGAACCGGACTTCTGCTAACTTCAAATTGCTTAGCCAGCTGGGCTTCATATAATCGATCTCCTGGTTTATAATATCCACTCCAAATTCTTTCTTTTATAGTTTGTTGCAACTGCATGTAGTAGGGTTCTGCTTTTTCTAAAGTTTTTTGCTGCATACCTTCCCCCCTCATATCAATTAATCAAATGCTGTCGGCATTATACTGTCGACAGCCGACACTATAATGTCATGGTAATTTATATATTTAGAATTTTCAATATTTTTTTAATATATTATTCCAATTACTTTACTCTGAAATAATATACGAATTAAATTTGCATAGTAATTTTTAATTCAATATTAAAACTGACTTCAATTAACTTAAAATAGAGCAATAAATAATCTGGCTAATATAATATTTATTCACTTATAAGCTTTTATAAAATAGAAACAAATTTAAAATATTTTTCTTATAGAAAAGAAAGAGCAACCAAATTTCTAAGGAAGCTCTTTCTAAATAGAATTTAAGAAAGTATTTAATATATTGGATTTGTTAAGTTTATTAAATCGCCAAGACTATTAATTTCATCTAATTTATATAAAGATTTTCGCAGCGCTTCCGCCTGTTCCGCTCCGATGATCGGATGCACCAGGTTGTTGAACTTGCGCTCCAGTGCTGCGTCGTCCATCGGATTCTCGATGCTGCCAGTGGCATGTTTGACGGTCTGCTCGATGATGCTGCCGTCTTTCAGGTACGCTTTCGCATACACTTCTTCTTCTTTCACGGAGTGATCGACTTTCGGTTTGATTTTCTTCCGGAATGCTACCACCGCCGGATCATGGACTTTCTCATCCGCGTACTGCGCTTCGGCGGCATCGCCTTCGAGGAATGCAATGGCACCGGTGTGGTAGATGCTGAATTTGCCGGCAAGCCCGGTCGGCGGCGTCGGTTTCCCCGTCAGCTCCAGCACGTACGGATTGACGGTCAATTCAATGCGTTCGATGTCTTCCGCTTTCGCCTGCTTTCCGAGTGCGATGCACGCGTCGATTGACGGATGGAGAACAATCCCGCATGCGTAGGGTTTGAAGGCGTTTTTCAAAAGCTCCCAGTCGGTGCCCCAGCGGACGTTCACTTTCGACAAATCATGCTGCGGCGCCAGGACATTCGCAAACCCGCGTTTTGCTTCCAGCACTTCCGTGGAGCTCGTGAAGTTCTTTTTCGCCAGAAGCGCCGCCATGAGGCCGTTCTGCGCCGCTTTCCCGGGATGGAATGGCTTGGTCATCGTGCCGAACATCTCTCGCAGGCCGAACGATTGCGTACCGGCGATGCCCAGAGCCCAAGCCATCTGTTCTTCGTCCAGCCCGAGCAGGATGCCCGCCGCGACAGCCGCTCCGAATACCCCGGTGGAGCTCGTGATGTGGTAGCCGAGATGGTAATGGCTCGGATAGACGGCGTTCGCAATGCGCAGTTCTGCCTCGCAGCCGAGAATGAATGCATGGAGGACCTGTTCGCCCGTCAGATTCATCTTCTCTCCGAGCGCCAAAACGACCGGTGCCACCGGGCCACTCGGATGATGGATCGTATCAAGATGAGTATCGTCATAGTCGAAAATATGCGATGACATGCCGTTGATCAGGCTTCCCAGCAAGATATCCACTTTTTCAGTGCGCCCGAATACCGAAATCTGTCCTGCCGACTCGATATCCTCTTTTAACCCCAGCACCATATCGACTGAAGGGTGGTGGGCCGCGCCGATCGCCACGCCCATCCAGTTGTAGAGGCTCTTTTTGCCGTGGAGTTTGACCTCTTCCGGAATATCGCCCATTTTTGTCTTCAATAAGTTTTCCACCAATTGTTTTGTCACCATCTTCATTCGCCTCCTGCCAATTTTTTCATTGCGTGTTCACGCGCTTTTCTTACATGGTGCTTGGCAATGCTTTCCGCGAACTCGCCGTCGCCTGAACGGATGGCGTCGATCAGCCCCTTGTGTTCTTCGATGTTCTGCAGCGGCCGTCCTGATGTAGACAAGGAAGCCGACATCATCAGGCTGATCTGCGTCTGCAGCATGTTCATGATCGTTTCGAGGTAGACATTGCCTGACAAGCGGGCAAGCGCCAGATGGAATTCCGAATTGATCTCGGCCATTTCCCTGACATTATTTTCGACCGCTTCTTTTTCAGCCCTTTCGATAAAACCGCGCAGCTCTTCGATTATCTGCGGCGTCTGGCGCTCCGCTAGCCTGCGGACAGCGAGTCCTTCGAGCAGCTCCCGCACCTCATAGAGCTGCGTCACTTTTTCTTCTGACAGCGTAATGACCTTCACGCCTTTATGCGGTTCGTGCGTCACGATGCCCTGTTCTTCGAGCTTGCGGATCGCTTCGCGCACCGGTGTGCGGCTGACGCCGATCTTCTCGGCAAGCCCTCGCTCCGTCAGCGTCTGCCCCGGCTTTATGTCGCCCGAACGGATGGCATTGAACAGGTAGTCGTAGACGGAGTTCTTTTTCACTTCATTCAGTTCAATCATAGGAAAACTCCTTGTTCCATAAAATGGTATACCATATTAATCTGAAGTATATAGATAAGTCCTAATAAAGGCAATATTAATATTATATAAAATAAAATGGTATGCCAAATAAAAAACCACCGCTCGATTGAACGGTGGTTTCTCCCTTATAAGCCTCTTTCCTCGAAGCGCTTCAAATCATCCCGGTGCCCCATGACGATCAGGACATCGTTCAGCCGGACCGGATCGCTTGGAACCGGTGCGATGTTCACTTCTTCTCCCCGCTTGATGGCAAGGACGATGCATTTGTAACGGTCCCGGATATTCAGCTCCGACAGCGATTTGTTGGCGATTTTGCTTGTCGCCGCAAACTCAAGAATGCTGTAGTCTTTCGATAAGTCGATGTAATCGACGATTTTCTCGGAGCCCACGTGCTGTGCGACACGCACGCCCATCTCGAATTCCGGCTGGATGACCCGGTCGGCGCCGACCTTCTCGAGAATCTTCTGGTGCTGCAGGTCACGCGCTTTGACCCAGATTTTCGCGACGCCGATTTCTTTCAGCATAAGTGTACACAGTACGCTCGCCTGCAGATCATCGCCGATTGCGACGATGGCGTGTTCGAAATTCCGGACGCCGAGCGACTTGAGCTCGCTTTCGTCAGTGGCATTTGCGACAACTGCGTGCGCCGCGAAGTCCCGGACCGCGTCCACCCGCTCCATATTTGAGTCGATTCCCAGCACCTCATGGCCAAGGCGGTTAAGCTCTTTGACGACGCTGGTTCCGAACCGGCCGAGGCCGATGACCACCACTTGCTTTTTCACGTGCATTCCCTCTTTTCTAAGATGTCCATAAGATCGCCTGCTGAATCCTCTCCTCAGCAAGCTTCGTTAGCTAAAATCTACTCGCATTGCCCCGTGTTGTCAAATGGGCTTTCATCGAAAAGCGGCGATGCCGCCAAGCTATAAAAGAAACCGCCATCCCATTGGTGCCTTATGGGAATGGCGGTCTCTCCTTTTATAGATTTTTGATGACCAGCTGCTATTTTGCCGGAAGAAAACAGCCGTCAGGGCCGCAAATCAGCCCTTGGTTCCGATGCTCCTCTTCTTCCCGTTTCTCTTTTTCCAGCTGGCCTTTCTGCCAGTCAAAATCAATATTAGGGCTGAATTTTTCAGGGTACCGGATATACCAGCGCTGTTTGCGGATGGTGAAATTGTCCGGATCCAGCAGAATGGCATCGTCCAGTTCCTTCAGCGCTTCTTCCTGGCGCCCTTGCTTAACATATTCCATGCCCAGTTTGAATTTGGTCTGGGCCAGCTGAAGCTGAAGGTTCGGCGGTTCATTCTTAGCAGTTTCTTCATCGAACCGGACCGTTTCGGCTTCTCCCTTCAGCAATTGTTCTACGGCTTTGACGTGTTCAGGGTTCTCCACCTTAAAGCCTTCTTTGATCATGCGGATGGTCCCTTTTTCGTCGATGAAAATTCCGTTTGGTACGATTTTGAAGCCGAACAGATTCACCAACTGGTTGTTTTCGTCGACCACTGTCGGGAATGAGGTGCCGCCGACAAACGGCTTCGCCGCTTCCGGCCCCCGTCCATCAACGGCGACCGAAAGGATTTCGAAGTTCTCGTCTTTGAATTGTTCATACACTTTCTGCCAACCTGGCAGTTGTCCACGGCAGCGTCACCAGGAAGCCCACATGAAAATCAGGGTATTCTTCCCTTTGAAATCGCTGATTTTCACTTTCTGGCCATCCATGCCTGTCAGCTCTACATCTTGTATTTTTTCCAATAGCACGTAATCTCCTCCTTTTCGGGCGAAACAGCCCTCTTTGTTTTATTCCACATCCACCGCTTGATTCCTACCAGTTTTGCGCGATTTCTGCCAAGCTTTCCGCCACTGCCGCCGCTTCCGCTTCGCTTACCGTCCGGAAATCGATGCAGACCTTGTGTTCCTGCACCCGGGTGATGACCGGCGTCCGGCATTCGCGGAGCCGGGCTGCAAGGTCATGCGCCGGCATGCCGCCGTGGCTGACAGCGGCGACAAAAGTCGGCAATTCGACGCCCGGCATCGTGCCGCCGCCGATCTGCGATGTGCTTTCCAGCACTTCCAGCCGATAAGCGGATGTCTGCGCTTCCACGTTCCGGATAAACGCTTCGGCCTGTTGCCGGATCGCTTCAGCCGGCCGCATGATATCCCGCACTGCCGGAATTTCCCGCTCGGCGCTTCCATCGAGGTAAGCTTTGAGCGTTTCTTCCAGTGCGGCAAACGTCAGCTTGTCGACCCGCAGCACCCGGGCAAGCTGGTGTTTTTTCAAGCGGTCGATCAGGTTCTTCCTTCCGGCAATGATGCCGGCCTGGGGGCCGCCCAACAGCTTGTCGCCACTGAAGGAAACAAGATCGGCGCCGGCTGCGAGCACGTCCCGGACCAGCGGCTCGTCCCCGATGCCATACTTCTTGAAATCATAGAGGGCTCCGCTTCCAAGATCTTCGTAAAAAATGACATCCCCGCTTCGCTCCTTCAATTCCGCCAGAGCCTCGGTCTCCACCGTCTCCGTAAAACCAAGCATCAGGAAATTGCTCGTATGGACTTTCATGATCATGGCGGTGTCGCCGCTCAGCGCCCGCTCGTAGTCAGCCAGGTGCGTCTTGTTTGTCGTGCCCACTTCCACCAGCCGGACGCCGCTTTCTTCCATGATCGAAGAAATGCGGAAAGACCCGCCGATTTCAACCAGCTGGCCGCGCGAGACGATGGCTTCCCGGTCCTTCGCCAGCGCATTCAGCACCAGGAACACTGCCGCAGCGTTGTTGTTTACGACCATCGCTGCTTCCGCCCCGGTCGCCCCTATGAGCAGATCTTCCAAGATATCGTGCCGCGAACCGCGCTTGCCTTCAGCCGTCCGGTATTCAAGGTTCGAATAGTTCTGTGCTGCACGGACGACATGGTCCACCGCCCGTCCACTCAACCTGGCCCGCCCAAGATTGGTGTGCAGCACCGTCCCGGTTCCGTTGATGACCCCCTTCAAACGGTCGCCGGTCCACAAGGACGCCTTCTTGCTTGCCTCGCTGAAAATAAGGCCGCTGAAATTTTCCAGGGACGGAGAAACAGGCGCCTCCCCTTCGAGCAGGCTGTTGCGCAAAAGGTCCACTTCCTGCTGGATGAATTTTGTTCCTTGTTCGGCAGAAAGTCCGGATGCGGCCAAAAGTTCCTGGAAGCGGCGGTCTTTCTGCAATTCATGTATCGGGGGGAGCTGGCGCAAATATTGTTTCATTTTGGGATCCTCCATCTATTAACTGCTTTGCCTGGGGCGTCCCGTTTCTCCTCCAGCTGCAGCATTCATGTCTCAATTGCCCGGATGACTTCATCAAGCACCGGGTATTGTTTGGTCTCCAGTTTCGAATGGATCATGTTTCCATCCACAAAAACTTCAAATGCCCCGCCGGAACTCGGGACCAGTTCCAGTGATGCGATGTCCGTGCGGAAATGATTGAACAGTTCTGCCGCAAAACTTGCGGCTTTGGGTGCGTAGTTTCATTGCATGCAAAATTCGATTCTGATTTCGTGCTTCATGCGTGCCACCTCCTTTATTGTGCCGGATCCGCCCAGCGGCGCTGTTCGTCTTCGCGCACTGTGGCGCCCAGCGAGTCGAGCAGCTCCAAAAACGGGATCAGGTATTTTCTCGAGACGCCGAGTGCATCTTTCGCCTCTTTCAAGCTGAACGCCGCTCCGGTGCCGCTTTTCAGTTTTGAAGCCGATTCGGCAAATGCGGTGCGGTGGATCAGCGTGTCTTCCGCCAAGCGGTAAGCCTCTCCGCTCTGGAGCAGATAGGCGGTGAAATCCGGGATGCTGCCTTTTGGCAGCGGCGTCCCTTCAAGGTATTCATCCCATTTCTTCGCCTGGAGCCCGTCTTTCTCGAGCGACGTGATGATCCCTTCCATCCGCACCTTCCATTGCTTCGGCAAGTGCGGGCTGAAACCAGCCAGCGCCATGAATTGACCGTCCTTCCGCACTTCGCCCTTTTCGGCCAGCGCGTTCAGGCTGTATTCAATGAACGTTTTCGGATAGCCGGCTCCGAGCGACTGGAGCAATTCCGCTTTCGGGATGCCGGGGCGCATCGGAAACTCGTCGTGGTAGCTTTCGAGCCGCCCGGTGATTTCACCACGGATTTTCGAGAATGTTTTGGCGAGGGTGTATTTCTGGTGCGGCAATTCGAGCAGCCGCCCGCTGTCTAAGCCGGCCGCAATCGCTTCCTGCAGCACGTGTTCATCGAGCGACGTCCCTTGGATCAGCCCTTTGGCATCCAGCAGAATCCCTTTTGCAAGCGCGTCCTCGACCAAGTCTTCCGGCGTCCCTTCTTTCATCGCACGAAGCCTTTCCACCGTTTCTGCGCCGAACCGGTATTTTCCGCCTTCGGGCTGGATGATCCAGCCGCCGCCGAGCGTCTCGACGGGCGTCGGCCGCCGCAGGATAAAGCGGTCGCCGCGCCGGACGACGATCTCTTCATCGAGCCGGATCTGGCACAGCACTTCCTCGTCCGTGCCGTTTAGTTCGTTGCGGTCGAAAAAGACGATCTTCCCCATCACTTCCGAAGTGCCGGTATGGACTTTCACCGGTGCCCGCTGTTTGAGCGGCGCGAATTTGCCGCCAGCAAGCGTGAGCGCCACATCAATCGTGCCGGTCGCAATAAAATGATCGGACGCAACGAGAACGTCGCCCCGTGCCACTTGGTCCCGGTCGACTCCGCCCAGGTTGATCGCTGTCCGCTGGCCTGCCCGTGCGTTCTCCTGCTCCTCATGATGGACCTGGATCTGGCGCGCCTTGACTTTCAACCCTTTCGGGAGCAGCGTCAGCTGGCTGCCCCTTCGGATAGCCCCTTCGTAGATCGTGCCTCGGACGACGGTCCCTTGCCCCTGCACGGTGAAGACCTGGTCGATCGGCAGGCGGAATGAACCATAAGCATCGCGGAACTCCACCTTTTTCAGTACTTCGAAAATCGTTCGCTTCAATTCCGGGATGCCTTTTCCCGACAGGCTGTCGACCATAACGCTCGGCGCACCACCGAAAATGGTCCCCGCCAGGCGCTCTTCAATGTCTTCCTTGACCAGTTCCAGCATGACGTCATCCACACGGTCGATTTTGGTGATCGCGACGATGCACTGTTTGATGCCGAGAAAACGGAGGATTTCAATATGCTCTTCGGTCTGTGGCATGACGCCTTCATCCGCTGCCACCACAAGCACCACCAAATCGATGCCGGCCACTCCCGCAATCATCTGGCGGATAAAACGTTCATGCCCGGGAACGTCGATGATGGAAATGTGCGTGCCGTCTTCCGTCTGCAGCGGCGCATAGCCCGGTTCGATTGAGATGCCCCGTTCTTTTTCTTCTTTCAGCCGGTCCGTATCGACGTCTGTCAGCGCTTTCGTCAACGCTGTCTTTCCGTGGTCGATATGCCCGGCCATGCCGATTGTGTAGTAAGTCTCTTCCATGCCCTCACGCGCCTTTTTTGATTGATCTTATCTTCACTTTAAGCTTCCGCCGCAGGGGTTTCAAGCGAAGGGCGCCCTGAATCGCAAAAACCGCTTTTCGAATGGTCCGGCAGGCTGTTTTCCGGAGCACCTTCCTTGCAGTTCAGGCCGTTCCGATATACAATTAATACGCTTCAACGATACGGGGTTGGATGGGTGACTGGTGTCTTCCTGGGTCTTCAAAACCCTGAGGGGCCTGCGTGCCAGGCTCGGTGGGTTCGATTCCCACACGATCCCGCCATACATACAATACGAAAAGCGGAAACGGCCCGTTTAGCTCTGAAAGGCATAAGGCAAACCAGCGAAGTGGCGGTCTTTGCCACACAGCTGGGTTGACTTATGTCCCGAGGAGCTGGCCGTTGAAGTCTCGACACTAAATAGAGCGCGGAAGAGTTGTATTTTCTCGACCACTCAAAAAGGCCGCCTGCCGGGCGGCCTTTTTCTATCAAAATAATCCGGCTGGCCGGAGGGTCCAGAGATGACAAACTCCCCTAGTTTCAGGATAATCAAAGGATGGAATGAATACTTCCGCCGTTTGGCCACGTTCCATACTGTACGGAGCAGAAAAAGGGGGGTGATTCTTCCATGAAAATTGTATTGGCCGCGCCCAATTACCCGCAGCCGCGGGGCAATACTGTGACGGTCCGGCGAATTGCCGCAAACTTGGAGAAACTCGGCGTCGAGACCGAAATCGTCGCTGCGACCGGCAGCCACAGGGCGCATTCGCTGCCCCCTGCCGACCTGGTGCACGGCTTTCATGCTTATTATTTCCATCAGTTTCTGCAGCAGCTCGGCCAACAGCCGGATGCCTATATCATCACGATGACCGGCACCGATCTGAATGTGGACCTGTACCATCCCGAGAAACGCAGCGGTGTCCTAGAAACGCTGGCCGGCGCAAAAGCGATCCACGTGTTCGACGAAGCGGCTAAAGAAGCGCTTCTTAAGGAAGCACCGCAATTTGACGACAAGGTATTCCCAATCCCCCAAGGCGCCGGCGAATTCCCTTCCGGCCATCCGGAAATCCGCAAGGAAGCGGGCACGTTTTTATTCGTGCTGCCAGCAGGGATTCGCAAAGTGAAGAACATCCCCTTCGCCATATCGGCGCTGGCCAAGCTGCACGCGGAGTTCCCGCAGCTGCGGCTCTGGCTCGTGGGTCCGGTGCTTGAAGAGGCGGAAGCGGAAACCGTGCTCCGCCTTGTCGAGCAGCATGCCGGCTGGGTCCGCTATCTCGGCGAACTGCCCCACGAAGAGATGGGTGCTGTTTATGAGAATGCCGATGCCGTGCTGAACTCTTCCTTATCGGAAGGCCAGCCTGCCGCGATTACCGAAGCGATGGGCTATGGATTGCCGGTATTGGTATCGGACGTCCCCGGCAACAGCGGCATGGTTGAGAATGGCAGGACCGGGTATTTGTACAAGGATGAGGAAGAATTCTTCCACTTTGCTCGAGAGCTTATGGAAAACGGCGACGCAAGGCGCCAGATCGGGCAGCAGGCAAAACAGTATGCTGCCGATCGGCATTCCGCCTCACGTGAAGCGGAAGCCTTGCTGGAAATATACCGCAGCATCGTGCAGCAAGAGCGTTAAAACAAAAGGAAAAGAGGCGAATCAAAATGACTGAAAAAGATATGGTTAAATTGACATCTTTATCATCTAAAGGCGGTTGAGGCTGCAAAATTGGTCCTGAGGACCTGGCGCAGGTTCTGCGCCACTTACCGAGAAATGTAGAAGACCCTAATCTGCTCGTCGGGCTGGATACAGCAGACGATGCAGGCGTTTATAAAATCAGCGAGGACGTCGCGCTCGTCCAGACATTGGATTTCTTCACGCCTATCGTGGATGATCCGTATATGTTCGGACAGATCGGCGCCGCCAACTCGCTCAGCGACGTGTATGCGATGGGCGGCAAACCGCTGACCGTCATGAACATCGTCGCGTTCCCGATCAACACGCTTGATAAGGGCATCCTGGCAGACATCCTTGCCGGGGCTTCCGATAAAGTGAAAGAATCCGGCGCCACATTGGTCGGAGGGCATTCCATCGATGACCAGGAGCCGAAATTCGGGCTGTCGGTCACCGGCACAATCCATCCGGACCGCATCCGCTCCAATGCCGGTGCACGTCCGGGCGACCGCCTGATCCTGACAAAACCGATCGGCGTCGGCATCCTGACGACCGCCCTCAAGCAGGGCCTTTTGGACAAAGAGGATTTGGATGAAGTGATGAACGTCATGGCGACGCTGAACAAAGCGGCAGCGGAAGCCATGGATTCCTACACGGTTAACGCCTGTACGGACATTACCGGTTTCGGCCTGCTCGGCCACACGATGGAAATCGCCAAAGGCGGCAGCGTCGGCGTGACCATTTCGAATCAAGACGTGCCGGTCCTTTCAAAAGCGAAAGAGCTTGCGGAAAAGAAAGTCATTCCAGGCGGAACGTACAAGAACCACAGCTGGCTGGCCAAAGACATCGATTACGATGAAAGCATCTCCATGCTCGACCAATTGATCCTTTGCGACGCTGTGACATCCGGCGGATTATTGATTTCCCTGCCGGCTGCAGAAGCGGACGCATTGCTGCGCGACTTGCAAGATAAAAACGTCCAGGCAGCCGTCATCGGCGAAGTAACGAGCGAAAACGCCGGCCGCATCCACGTGATTTAATTCTGAAACAAGGACTCCGCTCGAGTCCTTGTTTTACATAATGCCCGAAAGTGCTATATGAAAAAATAAACGAAATGAGGTGCTCCCATTGAAAAAATGGAGCCTGCTCGCTTTCCTCCTGCTCCTGACAACCGTCTTGGCAGCTTGCGGAAGCAGTTCAGAAGAATCATCCGGCAGCGGACCGGACAAGGATGCCTTTACGATCGGCGTCATCCCTGCACAGACGGAAGGCGAAATGGATACGGCGATGAAAAAGCTCCAGACCCTCCTGACCGAGGAACTGGGCCGCGAAGTTTCCATCGAAGTGTATCCGGATTATAACGGCGTAGTGGAAGCGATGAACTACGACCAGATCGACATGGCTTATCTCGGGCCGTTGACGTACGTCATCGCCGAAGCCAACAGCAATGCCAAAGCAATCATCACGCAATTGATCGACGGCAAGCCGTATTACCATTCATACATTATTACCCACAAAGACAGCCCGTTGGCTTCCATTGAAGACCTGGTGGCCAAAGCCGGCGAAACCGATTTTGCATTCGGCGACCCGAACTCGACTTCCGGTTCCCTGATTCCTTCAATCGAATTGCAGGACCGCGGCGTCTATACATCGGAAGATGACAACGAATTCGCCACAGTCCGCTTCACCGGTTCGCACGATGCGACAGCATTGGCAGTCCTGAACAAGCAAGTGGATGCCGGCGCCATCGACAGCGCCATCTACGACCAGCTGGTGGAATCCGGAAAAATCGACGGCAGCCAGTTCAAGACCATCTGGAAATCCGAGGAATTGTTCCAATACCCTTGGGCAGTCCTGGAGAGCACGGATGAGGAAACCATCAAGACATTGCAGGAAACGTTCCTGGCCATCGAAGATCCTGAAATCCTCGACGCTTTCGGTGCGAGCGGCTTCACGGAAGCTACAAATGCAGATTACGAAAGCATCAAACAGGCAGCCATCAAGCAGGGAATCATTAAAGAATAGAGTTGATTACGGGTGTGGTTTAAAAAAAGCAATCTACTGACATTGGCTATATTGATCCTGTTCGTGTTCCTCAGCATGCGGCTGACGGAATTCGATCTGTCGAAATTCAAGGATTTCCGCAATATGATCGACTTTCTGTCGCAATGGTTCCCGATGGATTTCTCTTTGCTGCCGGACATGGTGCAGGATACGCTCGAAACCTTGGCGATGGCTTTCCTCGGAAGCGTGCTCGGCCTGGTGATCGCATTGCCGATCAGCTTTATCGCAGCGCGCAACACGTCGCCTTCGCCGTTTTTATTCCAAACCTCGCGCATCGTGCTGAGCTTTGTCCGCTCGATTCCGGAGATCGTCTTCGGGTTGATCCTGCTGACGACGCTCGGGCTTGGGCCGTTTCCGGCCGTGATCGCCATCATGTTCCATAATGTCGGCGTTTTCGGCAAATTGATCTCCGAATTGATCGAAGCGGCAGACCCGGGGCCGCAGGAAGCGATGAAAGCGGTCGGCTCGAAAACCTGGGTCGCCAATCTTTTCAGCATCCTGCCGCAAATCTGGCCGAACGTGCTGTCCCAGTTTTTCTACCGCTTCGAAGTGGCCATCCGCACGTCCCTGATTCTCGGGTTTATCGGCGGCGGCGGGATCGGACAGCGCCTGTTCAACGACTTTAAAACCTTCCAGTACTCTTCCGTCTCACTGGACGTGCTGATCATCATGATCATGGTCATCATCATCGACTTCCTGGCCAGCTCCGTCAGGAAGCGGATTATATGAAGGAGGCCCTTTCCATGATCGAAATAAAAAACCTCTCTGTCCTCTACGAAGGAAACACCGAGGAATCGCTTTCTGACGTGAACTTGTCATTCGAGAAAGAGGACTTTATCTGCGTGCTGGGTAAAAGCGGCGCCGGCAAGTCCACGTTCATCCGGTGCATCAACGGCCTGCAGAAGCCGACGTCCGGGGAAATCCTCCTGAACGGCAACACCATCACGAATGCCAGCGAAGACGAGCTGCGGAAAATCAGGCGTGAAATGGGGATGATTTTCCAGCATTTCAACTTGATCCCCCGCCTCAGCGTGCTGCAGAACGTATTGACCGGCACTTTCGGCTACCGGCCGTCGTTCAAAAACCTGATCGGCTGGTTTTCCGCCGAGGAATTGGAATTTGCAAGGAGCGTCATTGCTGAAGTCGGGCTTTCCGAAATGATGGACCGCCGGGTCGAACAGCTGAGCGGCGGACAGAAACAGCGCGTCGGCATCGCCCGCGCCCTGATCCAGCAGCCGAATGTACTGCTCGGGGATGAACCCGTCGCAAGCCTGGACCCCGGCACGTCCAACCGGATCTTCACGCTGCTGAAAGAAATGCACGAGCGGCACGGCCTGTTGACGATCATCAATGTGCATGACATCGAACTTGCCAAACGCTATGCGACCCGCATCGTCGCGTTGAAGGATGGCAAAGTGATCTTTGACGGCCTGCCGCAAGACTTCACGGAAACGGAATACCAAGAAACATACGAGTCTCAGTCCCAGGATTATTTCTTTGGCGCTGAAATCTGAACGGACAAGGAGGAATGGGCATGACCAAAAGCCCTTGAGCAGTTGACTTTTCCAGAGTCGTGTACGGCTCTTCCAACCCTGACATCCTGACACATAGCCCGGCACCGGATAAAAAGAGCGTTGTCCTGACCTTTGATGACGGCCCTAGCCGGGCACTGCCACGCATTCTTGAGGCTTTGCGGGAGGCGGATGTGCAGGCAGTCTTCTTCTGGCAAAGCCGCCTCCTGCATCCTTCGCGGCCATGGGCGCGCGTATTGGCTGAAGGCCATCAGATCGGCTCGCATTCCTTCAAGCACAGCAATCTGGCGGCTCTCCCGTACGCCAAACAGTACGACGACATCAATAACAGCGTCGAAAAGATCCGGCTCGTAACCGGGGGTACCGTGAAATATTTCCGTCCCCCGTTCGGCCAGTTCAATGATGATACGCTGAAAGCGGTAAAAGCTTTGGACATGGTGCCCGTCATGTGGCGCGTAGCTTCGATGGACTGGGAGCTTCAGAAAACGCCGGAAAAGGTGATTTCTACGGTCATCGACAACCTCGAAGACGGGGCCGTGATCCTGCTTCACGAACTGCAGCACACCGCCGATCTCCTGCCGGAACTGATCCGGGCGATCCGGAACCAAGGCTACGGATTTTCTTTGCTGCCGAATTTTTAAAATTAAATGCAAAAAGAAAGGATTCCCTTAATTCGGGAATCCTTTCTTTTTTGATTACGAGCGGGCAAATTCGATGATTGCCTCTTCCGGAATAAAGCCGACCGACCGTTTCACTTCCTCGCCGTCTATGATCAGGATCAATGTCGGGATGCTTTGCACACCGAATTGCCGGGCCAAGTCCGGCGATTGGTCAACGTCCACTTCATAAAAATCTGCTGAATCCAGTTGTTCAGCTGCGCTTGAGACCACCGGCCCCAAAAAACGGCAGCTGGGTCACCAGTCGGCAGTGAAATCGAGCACGAACGGCTTGCTGTTCTTCACGCGCTCGGCGTATTCTGCTGAGTCTATCGCTTTCACCATGTTTTGAACCTCCTTCCGCTTGATAAGTTATTGCTTTTTCAGTGTATCGGCTGCCAAGCAGTGCTTCAAATGTTCCGGCTTTCTAAAAAGATATCAGAGTTATGGAATCATGAAATGTTCTATCTCTCCGGAAAGAAGTTCTTCATCCCACGGATACCATAACCACTGTCCACCTTCGTTGTAAATATGGAAGGCGTGGGCAAACGGTTCACCGGTATAGAGGATCATTTGGTAAATTTCGGGGTCCTCCTGGCTGTAAACCCGGCCTCCAGCGGGAGGTTCGGCTCCTTGCTTCAACAACTCTTTGAAGGTATCCAGCTTCTCTCCCTCAATGCGGTTCAGCAGTTCCGGCTCATTAGCGGTTGCGTATATTTCAACAAGGTCCACCGATTCGAGTTTAACGTCTTTGAAATGAGGGGGAAATTCTTCACCCTTCTGTTCTGCCAAATAGAGCTGGTAGCCATTCACTTTGCTTTCATCGGCGATAGCGAGGAAGTCCGGCATCTCCTTGACGCCGAAAAGCGCGGTGCCCTCCTTCCAAAAAGCCGCATCGCCATTTTCGACTTTGTAATACGGGTCATTAATGTTGTCTGCCACTTGGAAAGCTACAACTCCAATCTCCTTTCCGATGCTGTTCTTTTCGGCGAGGACAGCAGAGTCGGCTGAAACATAATGCGTGCCTTCAAATTGGACGAAATCCACCCAATCAATGATAGTCGCCGTTTCCTCCTTTTGGTGCAATTTCTGTTTTTCAACATCTTCCCCGCTCTGGTTGGGGACAGCATTAGCCGATTCGCAAGCTGAGAGAATTATGGAAAAGAGCAATAAAAATGATAATTTTTTCATGGAAAAACCCCCAGTGGTTTTATAATTCACTGAGTAGACGCTTCCAGGAAAAAAATGGTTACAGGAAAAGGTGCATTTTCAAAAACTTGAGCCGTTGCGCAGTTTCCTGCCTCTTCTGTACCGGTTTTATTCCCCCACCATCGCTTCTGCAATTGCAGCGGCATGGATTTCCAGTGTATCCAGCTGACGGATTTTTGTGTCTTCCGGCTTGATGAGCATCGGCAGTTCCGTACAGCCCAGGATGATGCCATCGATCCCATCCTCTTCCACCATCCGGGAGATGATGTTCAGGAATTCGTCCTTCGTCTCCGGCTTGACGATACCCTTTTCCAGTTCATCGACGATTTTTTCGTGGATATAATCCTGTTCGGCCCCATTCGGTACCACGAGCTTCTTGCCGTTCGCCAGAAACGGCTCTTTGAAAAAGTCGTTTTCCATCGTGAATTTCGTGCCGATCAGTCCTACATTTCCAAGATTCAGCCGGTCCGCTTCCCGGAACGTTTCCTCAACGATGCTGATCATCGGAACGCCGGATTCCTGCCGGACTTCCTCGAAGACGATATGCGGCGTATTGGCGGCGAGCACGGCGAAATCGGCTCCTGCTTTCTGCAGGTCGCGGACAGCTTCCGCCAAGTATGCCACCAGTTCCCCTTCTTCACCGCTGTCCAGCAAGTCGAAGATTTTATACATATTGATGCTGTGGATCAAGAATTCCGGGAGTTCTTCCGGGTTGCCGGTTTTGTCCTGATAGCGCTTAATGATTGCCTGATAGTATTCAACTGTCGATTCCGGGCCCGTCCCGCCGACCATTCCAAGTTTCGGCATGCCTTCGCCTCCTTCGTAAATTTCCCTTTGCTCTCCGTATACCCGTTCCGGTTCGGAGCTAGCCATATTTCCCGGAAAATGAAAAAGGCGGATCCCAAAGGACCGCCTTTTGTTCTTATCCCTGTTGGAGCGGACGCACAATCACTTCGTTGACTGCCACGCCGAGCGGCTGCGAAGCGGCATAGAAGACGGCGTTTGCGATGTCTTCGCTGGTTAGCGACGGGATGTTCGGGTCTTCAAAGCGCGGTTTGACGTCCGCGTCTGTGATGAATGACGCCAATTCCGTCTCGACGACCCCGGGCGAAATGCTTGTCGTCTTGATGTTGGTCTGTGCCAACTCCTTGCTTAGCCCTTCCATGAAGATGCGGACCGCGTATTTTGTGCCGCAGTAGACGGTTCCGGACGGGAAGACCCCATGGGCCGCAACTGACGCGGTCGTGATGATGTGTCCGCTGTTGCGCTCCTGCATATGCGGCAGCACCGCCGCGATGCCGTAGAGCACCCCTTTGATGTTGACGTCGACCATCCGGTCCCATTCGTCGACTTTCAGCTTGTCCATATACGACAGCGGCATAAGGCCGGCGTTATTGAACATGATGTCGAGCTGGCCGAAAGTGCTGATTGCGAATTGCGCAAGGTCTTCCATCTCCTGTCGGGACGTAACGTCCGTCACTTTCACTGCCGCTTCGCCGCCCCCTTTTTCAATGGACGCCTTCAGCGCATCTAACCGGTCCACACGGCGGGCAGCGAGCACCACTTTTGCTCCTTCCTCTGCGAATTTCCGTGCTGTCGCCTCGCCGATGCCGCTTGAGGCTCCGGTGATGACGATGACTTTTCCGTTCACTTCAGACATCTCTTCCCCTCCTTATTCAATTAGCCCTTCAGCAATGCGGCATGCTTTCAGGAGTCCGTATTCGACTTTATTGAGCCGCCTTTTCAGGAATGTCTGCCATTCCAGCTCCTCTTCGCTTCCCGGTTCCGCCGAAGCGAGCCGGCCGATGTCTTTCAGGAGCGGCACCACCGGCTGGTTCATTGCCAGATCCTGGTCGAACCGGTCCCCGCTGATGTAGTTGAGCGGAATGAGCTCATGCGCTATCGACAGCATCCCGCTGTTGAACGCTTTGGCCGCTTCATCGGTCCAGTCCCTGTCTTCTACGGCTTTCTTGAGCTCTTCACCGAGCCATTGGAGCAAGGCGGCCCTTTCAAGCGCCCGCGACAGGTCCAGCCTGCCGGCAGCAACTTGCTGATAGCCCTCAAGCGCGATCCGGATCTCCCTTGCGCCCGCCGCATGGTCGAACGGCAGGACCTTCCGCGTACAGGCATCGTGGATCACCGACACATAGACCTGGCAGTCGCGGCGCAAGTTGGCCGGGTCCAATTTGTCGAGCGTGTCTTCGGTCGTATGCCACCACCAGCCGAAACCGCCGGATTTGATGCCGCCGAACAGCCGGACCAGCGTCTGCGATGCCACATCGTCGCTCAAGGGCTGTTCGGACATGCCCATGAACAGCGCTGGAATCCCCGTTCCCCAGAAGGACTGGTCGCCGCCTCGGCCAAAGCGCTTGCCGATGAATTCTTCGCCGGTCAGCGCCTTGACGAATGAACCCCCGTATTCGCGGGTTTCGGCCATGCAATTGCTTTCGCCGAGGATCACCGCACCTTTGCCGCCGAGCGAATCGGCGTAAACGTGCAAGAGGCAGTTTTCATGAAGCTCTTCCCAGTGCATGTCGTTGTAATAGGCGGATCCCGAATAACGGCCATGTGAATGTCCGGACCAGAACGCGAGCCGCAGCGTCCGGCGGAGCGGCACCTCCCCTTCCACGAGCACCCTCGCGGTTTCCAGCATCGCCGCGTTCGCGCTGCCGTTGTCCATCGCGCCGTAATGCCAGGAGTCGATATGTCCGCTGAACAGGATGAATTTCTCGGGTTCCGTTTCGCCTTTGAAATCCGCGGTCAGCGTCGGGATTTTCCGCCATCCGGTATCGACCACCGTTTTCAGCCACGCTTTCACCGGTTCGTTGGAGCGCGCCAATTGCTCAAGCAGCACCGCACCTTCGGTTTCCGTGACCGACAGCACTGGGATTTTCGGAAACTCGCCCTTCGTTTCGGGAGTCGGATTGCCCCATACACGGGACACGGTCATTTCGTGGGTGATCGACCCGTTGATGAATATGCCGGCAAGTGCCCCCGCTTTCTCCAGGGCTTCTACCCCGCCGGGCGTCGCAATGCCGTCGGTCAGCACAATTTTACCCGCCGCTTCCATGCCTGGAGCCAACGATTTTTTGTAAATCAGTTCCCCTTCCATCCCTCCGTCGCCGGTCGAAACGGACATCGAATGGGTGATGCACGGAAAGCGGACGCCCCCGGCTTCGAGTTCTGCCGAAACCGGCAGACTGATCAGCCCGTCATGGAACGTCAACGCAGTTTCCGCTCCGAAGCCGTCAAGCACCCCTTTCACATATTCGAACGCCCGCAGTTCTTCGGGCGAACCCGAAAGCCGCACTTCTTTTGCGATTGCCGCAGTGAAGGCCATCAGTCCATCGGCAGAAACGGCCTCCACCAGACCCTTTTGCAATTCATTCAAATCGGTGGCCATGCCCAACACTTCCTTTCTCTGACAAGCTGCCTTTATCCTCCGACGATCAAAGGACGAAATCCTCTTTTGCCGTCTTCACCTGTTCAAACGGCTGAAATTTCCTCCCGCTCAAATCACTGACGGCATCAATGAAGGTGTTCGTGGTATGCGGCGTGTCGTAAAGGATTTTGAAAAAGTCGGCGCGCTGCTCTTTCGCAACTGAATCATACGCTTTGCCCACCATCCACCGCCCATAATAATAGGACGGATAATAGGTTTTCTGGATAGGGTCCGAGAAGAAGCGGTAGCAATTGTTCGCTTCGATCTCCCCGAGCAGCCCTTTCTCCATCATGTAGGCGACCGCTTCCGACTTGTCCATTTCGCCGGTATTGAACAGATAGCAGGCGTTCGTCATCGCCATGCGCTGCATGTCGATCCAGTCGCGCGCAAGCTTGTACTGCGCTTTTTGGGCAAGCGGAATCCCTTCCGTCTCTTCTTCGTCCCGATCCCAGCCGAGGAAATGCAGGGCGCTTTCCGGCCCGCCTTCGAACAAGGCGTTTGTCGGGGTGTTGATGAGGTAGTACGACGCTTCAAGCGGCAGCTCTCCTTGCAGGAACAGGTAATCCCAGCGGCAATAGAACGCCTGGTGGCCCGGATAGCCTTCATGCGTCATAATCTGCGCCAGTACCGGTTCGGTCCACGGGCGGTCGATATTGAATGTCAGGTTTCCGCGGAAATCGCCGGTGTACTTGGAATAGCCGCTCCAGAACACCCCGCGGATGGACTTGATGTAATCGATTCCGTCCTCTTCCGGCAGCCCGATGACACGCTGCAGCGTGCCGATTTTGCTTTTGTCTTTCATCGATTCCGCCACTTCGACCACATTGTCCGGCGCAATCAAGGTCTCCTTCAGCCAGCTTTCCGCTTTTTCCTTTAAAGTTCCCTGGTAGCCGAGATTCGTGAGCCCCGCTTCCACCAGCTCGCGGTGGCCCGCCATGGCCTCTTCCGGAATCAGCGTAGACGGAAGCTCCTGGATGTTCGCGATATATTCGGCATATGGCAGATCGTCGCCTTGCAGGCTGCGCACGAAATAGCCTTTGGCATTGAGCATCGAACGCAGGTACCTGCCCGGGTGGCCTTCGAGGTTCCGGATGTCCTTTTCCACCTCTTCGATTTTCCGGGCGATGGCATCGAGGCTTGTAAGCGACGGCTTGAGGCTGCTGTAGCTTGCCGTCGCCACTTCGGTTCCGTGCATCGCTTTCGCCTGTTCGTTCAAGCTCAGTACAATATCGACAATCGCATCGCCTGTCGGCTGCGGAGTCCAACGTAACGTCATTCTTCTATCCCCTTTCGAGTTGCTGTTCAATTTCCCAAAGCGTATCAATGTCTTGGAGCACCAAATCGACCATCATGCGGTACAGCTGCGCGCCCTTTTCGGCCGTCGCCGCTTCTGCATTGCCGGAAAAGGCTTCCGGGTAGAGGGCGATGCCGCCGTTCTTGAACCGGAAGCGCTTCGCCAGTGGAATTTCATGGCTGCCGACCCCTTCAGTGAACGCGTAGCGCTCATCGATCGCCAGGACGAGCGACGTCTCATCTTCCCCCGCATGGCCGGGATCCGGCGCGATTTTCTTGATGTCTTCGCGGTAGTCGATGTACCAGTTGATTGTCAGTGTCCGCACCCCGAGGTCTGCAAGCTTCTCCGTCACAATGTCGAGGCTCGAGATGTTGCCGCCGTGCCCATTGAACAGGATAATGTTCGTAAAGCCGTTCTGGTGGAACCCTCTGCAAATCTCGAATACGTAATTGCCGAACGCTTCCGCGGAAACGTCGATCGTCCCCGGAAACGGCGCAAGGCCCCAGGAATGGCCGTATGCCACTTCGGGCGCCATCAGGAGGCGGTCCCCTCTCGCTTCTTCCAGCCGCCGTACGAATTCGCGCGGAATCAGGACATCCGTCCCGAGCGCGCAATGCGGCCCGTGCGCTTCGATCATGCCGATCGGCAAGAGCACCGTATTGACGGTCTTCTGCATTTCTTCAAAATCGCTTAAATTCATTGTCATCATATCCATTAGCGGCATGCTCCCTTCAGTCCAAATGGCGTTCAAGCAATTGCGCAATCAAAGCTGCGCGGTACGGCAGATTTTCAAGCAGGACCTGTTCGTGCACGGCATGGGCGCCGTCTCCGACCGGCCCCAGCCCATCGATGGTCGGAATGCCGAGCGCTGCTGTGAAATTGCCGTCGCTCGCCCCGCCGGAGCCGCCGTGTCCGAGTGCATAGCCGTGCTCTGCGGCAATGGCTTTCAGCTCGCTGTAAAGCGCGAGCACCTCCTCGGTTTCTTCCATCGGATAGCGGTTGATGCCGCCTTTGACGTGGACAGCCGCTCCCGCCGTGAATGCCGGACGGCTCTGAAAAGCAGCTTCGAGCGCCTCCCCTTGTTCCCGGGTCCGGAAACGCACGTCAATCACGGCTTCCGCATAATCGGCCACGACATTCGTGCGGGTGCCGCCAGAAATCGTGCCGATGTTCACCGACACGCCGGCTTCCCGGTCATCGAGACCTTTCAGGTCCTGGAGCTGCAGCACGAGTTCATCGATCGCGCTGACGCCCTCCCACGGATTGATGCCGGCGTGTACCGCCTTGCCGCCGACTTCGAGCCGGAAGATGCCGATTCCTTTGCGGAATGTCTTCACCGCCCCCGAATTCGAGATGCTCGATTCCGGCACCAGCACCAATTCGCTCTTTTTCGCTTCTTCCTCGATCAGCGTGCGCGAATGGAGGCTGCCGATCTCTTCGTCCGACGTCACCAGGAAGACGACTTTTTTATTGAATGGTACGCCCGCATGCTTGAGTGCCTTCAGCGCCCATAAAGTAATAGCAAGCCCGCCTTTCATGTCGAAAACCCCCGGGCCGTAAAGCAGCCCGTTTTCTTCGCGCAGCGGAATGTCGCCCTCGTCCCACACGGTATCGTAATGGCCGATTATGAGGATCTGCCCGGTGCCGCTGCCTAACGTGAAGCGGTACTGATTGCCGACGATTTCCTGTTCGATCATTTCCGTTTCGCCGCCGACAAGTTCATTGAACAAATCCGCCAGCACCCGGCCGCAGCGGTCGGACAGCCGCTTGTTGCGCGACGGCGATTCCGCCCGGGCGAGCCGGACCAGCGTCTCTTCCATATCTGTCGAATGCTGTTTCAGGTATTCCAGAATAGTTGGCATCGGCTAAACTCCTTTTCTGATCAATGGCGGTTTCGGCATCTGCCGCCGCTCTTCAAGCTGATGGGCGGCCCGAAGGAGTTCGATGTCCTGGAAATGCGGGGCGATCAGCTGCATGCCGACCGGCAGCCCGCCTTCCGTGAACCCCATATTGACAGTGACTGCCGGATGGCCGGAAATATTGAACGGGCCCGTGAAGACCATTTCGTCTTCCTCTTCGCTTCCGATGACCGGATCTTCTGCCGGCGCCGCAAATGCCACCGTCGGCATCATCAGGAGGTCCGCTGTCGTGAACAGCTCCGATACCGCGTCCGTATATTGCCGCAGGCCGCGCAAGCCGTTCAGGTAATCGACCGCTTTCGCTTCCAGCCCCATCTGGATCTGCCGGTACGTCATCTCGGCGTAGTCGGCTTTCCGTGCGAGCCATGGCTGGTGGATCTGCGCCGCTTCCGGGAGCAGCACGTCCATGATGATCGATTCCGTGTGCTGCCAACCCGGAATCACCACTTCTTCGATGTGCCAGCCAAGCGCCTCCATATGGCCGAGCGCCTCTTTGTAAACGCGGCGGACATCCGGCGAAAGCCCGGCAAGCAAAGGCTCGGGCAGCACGCCGACATGCTTGGCGCCGAGCGCCGCAAAATTTCCGGCATCCACTTCCCCGAGGCTGCCGGCGCGCGAATGCGGATCTTCCGGATCAAACCCGGCGATCGCTTCGAGCACGACGGCCGCATCCAGCGCATTGCGCGCAATCGGCCCGGCATGGTCGAGCGACCACGACAGCGGAAAAACGCCGTGCGTGCTGACCAGGCCGCGGGTCGGCTTCAAGCCGACCACACCGCAGTACGACGCCGGAATCCGGATGGACCCTCCGGTATCGGTGCCGAGCGAGAAGAAGCCGATGCCGCTCGCGGTTGCTGCCGCCGAGCCGCTTGACGAGCCGCCGGAGGTTTTCGTGAGGTCCCACGGATTGTTGGTCTTGCCGAAATCGGGATGGACAATGCCATAGGCGAATTCGAGCATGTTGTTCTTGCCGATCAGCACGGCGCCCGCTGCCTGGAGCTTGCTGATGGCAGTGGCGGTATAGTCGGGCACAAAATCCTTCAGCACGTTCGAGGCGCAGGTCGTCCGGATGCCTTTTGTATAGAACAGGTCTTTCGCAGAATACGGAACCCCGGTGAGCAGATGGGACGGCTTATGCGCCAAAAAACGCTTTTCCGCCGTTTCCGCCGCCAACAGCGCATCCTCTTCCGCCAGTTCAGTGAAGGCGTTGAGCGCGGGTTCCAGCTTCCGCTGCCGCTCGAAAACCAGTTTTGTGATTTCGACCGGCGACACTTCGGTCTTCCGGTACAGCTTGGCAAGGTCGGTAAGCGGGAGATCCAGGAGATGATCCATAGCTACGCCCCCACCGCGAGCAGCGGATCGTTTGGATTGATGGCGAGCGAACTGACAAGGAACAGGACGACTCCCGAGGTATTTGAATAAACTTCCCGGACCGTCTCGCCGAATTCATCCGCCAGGCGGCCCAGAAGCTGCCCTTCCGCCACCCGCTCCCCGATGCTGATTTCCGGATACCAGAGCCCCTGCAGATCGGAACGGTACCAGTCGAACACCGCAATATCCGTCTTCTCACCGGCTTCGGTCCCGCCTTCCAGGACGCCGATGGACGCAAGGATCTTCCAGACGCCGTCCTGCAGCACCCTGGATTCTTCTTTGCCCAGAATCCCCTGCTGACCTGCTTCTGCGATGATGGCCGGAATTCCCCGTTCCGCGGCGCAGCCGTATGTAGACCCGGGCACCTGGCCGCTGCTGCCGATCACATACTCGATATCAAAAAGGGACGCCATTTCCTTCGAAGCCTGTTGGACTCCCTTGTCTTCCGTAACGTGATAGATGGTGAACGGCACGAGCGCTTCAATCATGTCGCCTCCGTGAAGGTCGATGATGTAGTCCATTTCACTGAAGACCGCTTTGTTGAGCCAAAAAGCCAGCCGCTCTGCGTCCGTCCCGTGTTCGCTTCCCGGAAACATGCGGTTCAGGTTTTTTCCGTCACGCGGATGCACATAGATGCTGCGCGCGTAAAAGGATGCCGGATTGGCAATCGGCAGGACCGCCACTTTCCCTTTCAGCTTTTCCGGTTCCAGTGCGGCCCCGATTTTCAAAGCAGCGTCGATGGATGTGTATTCACAGCCATGGATGCCGCCCATCACCAGGACAGCCGGGCCTTCTTGGGATCCATTCGCCAAAAACGCCGGCAGTTTCTCCTCGATTGACGGCAGCTCCAGGCGGCCTTTTGTTTTTTCGTCGGCAGCAGCTGATAAATTGGCAATTTTCCAGGTGTCTCCCATACGAGTCTTCCTCCCTTCAGCACTGTTCAAGATGCACTAAATTCCATTTTCTAAAAAAGAGGGAGGCAGCTGTGTGTCCACAACCGCTCCCAGTCTGCCTATTCTTCTTTTGTGATTTTGTGGAACGGAACGTACCACGAGTTCATCGGGTTCAGTTCATACCCTTTGACCCAAGTGCGCATCGGTGCTTGCACTTTCGGCTGAGCGACAAAGATATATGGAACTTCTTCCGCCATGATGTTCTGGATTTCCACGTAGTTCTTCTCGCGGAGCGCTTCATCTGTCGAAGTCCGCGCTTCCTCTAAGAGGCTGTCGACTTCGCTGTTTTCATAGAACGCCAAGTTGAATCCCGGGCCTTTGCTTGATGAATGGGCAAAGTACCACAAGTTATAATCGGGATCCGGATAATCCGGCGTCCAGGAAACCAGGCCGAAATCGTGCTTGCCGCTTGTCACCAGATCTAGGAATGTCGGCCATGCGTACGTTTTGATGTTCAGCGTCACACCGACTTTTTCCAGGTCGGACTGCAGAAGGAGAGCGGTGTTGCTCCGCACTTCGTTGTCTTCGGAAATCGCGATTTCAAGCGTCAGGCCGGATTCATGGCCTGCTTCTTTCAGCAGCTGCTTCGCTTTATCAAGGTCATAATCATAAAGCTTGGCATCTTCGCTGAACCCGAACATCCCTTTCGGAACCGCTCCGACAATGCGTTCTGCTTGGCCAAGATAAACGCTTTCCAAGAGCGCATCGTAATTGATGCTGTGGGCGATCGCCTGGCGAACCTTCGGATCAGCCAATGCGCCTTTTTCCGTGTTCATCGGCATATAGTCGATCTGGTAGCTATCCGCTTCCAGGATTTCAATGCCTTCTGTGTCCTTCATCTGTTCGAGTACTTCAGGCGAAATGACCGTGTTGTCGATCAAGTCGATTTCCCCTTTTTCCAGCATCAGGCGGGAAGTCGAAGCTTCCGTGATAAACCGGATGTTGACGGTTTCCATTGTCGGCGCTTCTCCCCAATAATCCGGGTTCGCTTTCATGACAAGCGTTTCGCCGCGGTCCCAGCTCTCGAGAACGTAAGGGCCGGATCCCATTTCGGCTTCAGCCAGGAAGCTTTCGCCCAGGTCATCGCCGTGGTTTTCTTCCAGCGCCGGGTTGATGATGTTCCCGAATGCCGTGCCGAGTGTGCTGATGAACGGCGCAAACGGTTCTTTCAAGGTGATTTTGATCGTATAGTCATCAATGATTTCAAAGCTGTCCTTGTCGATGACTTTGCTGAAGATCCCTGCTGCGGATTTCCCGACATCGATGGCGCGCGTGAAGGAATACTGCACCGCCTCCGCTGTCACCGGGGAGCCGTCATGGAATTTTGCGTCTTCGACAAGATGGAATGTGTATTCGAGCCCGTCATCGGATACTTCCCATTCCTTAGCCAGCATCGGCGTCGGATCAGTCGATGTGCCTTCATACGTCACCAGGCGATCGTAAAATTCATAGATGACACGGAACGTCGTATTTGCCGCTGATCCATGGGGGTCGAGCCCCGGAATGTCCTGGTTGGTCGCGAAATTGAAGACTTCTGCATCGAAGTTTTCATTCGACTCTGCTGCAGTGCCTTCCGGTGAATCCGTGCCTTCTGCACCTTCTGATTCTTCATTGTAATTCTGGCAGCCTGCAAGCACTAACACAGCGATGATAAGGAATAGGAATAGTTTCAACCATTGGCTTTTGAACTTCACTGTATTTCCCCCTTTGTTTGAGTGTTGTTTACGGAAACGGCAGCAGCAGACAACCTCTATCCCCCTTTCAATGGTTTCAGCACAGGCTCAGCGTTGTTTCGGATCCAAAATATCGTTCAAGCCGTCGCCGAGCAAATTGAAGCCCAGCACGGTCAACAGGATGGCAAGGCCGGGGAACGTAGCTGCCCACCAGGCTTCGCGCAGTATTTCGCGGCTGTTTGACAGCATCGCTCCCCATTCCGGAGAAGGAGGCTGTGCGCCGAGGCCGATAAAGCTGAGGCCGGCAGCGGAGAGGATGACAAAGCCGAGATCAAGCGATGCCTGGATGGTGGCCGGCGCGATCGAGTTCGGGATGACTTCCTTGAACAGGATCCGGAACGGATTGGCGCCGAGCGCACGGGAAGCTTCGATGAATTCCGAATGCTTGATCGACAGCACCGACGAGCGGACGATCCGCGTATACCAAGGCCACCAGGTGGCGGCGAGCGCCAGCATGACGTTCTCGATGGACGGCCCGAGCGCTGCCGCAATCGACATCGCCAGGATGATGCCCGGGAACGACAGGAACACATCGGTGATGCGCATGATGACCTGATCGATGCGCCCTCCCGCATATCCGGCGATCGCCCCGAGGATGGTGCCGATCGGGAAGGCGATTAAAACCACCAAGAGCCCGATGCGCAATGAAATCCGCGTGCCGTAGATGATCCGGCTGAAAATGTCCCGGCCGACTTCATCCGTGCCGAAATAATGCTCGGCGCTCGGCGCTTCCAGCTTGCTGAGCAGATCCACTTCCGTTGGGCTGTGGGTGGCGATCAGCGGAGCAAACGATGCAGCTATCAATATGACCAATACGATGAAGAGCCCAAGCACTGTCAACGGGCTGCTGAAGATTCTTCGCACCAACTCGACCACTCCCTTCAATTATGTTTCAAGCGCGGATCAATGAAGAAATACAGCGTATCGACGATCAGGTTGACGATGATGAACATGACCGCAATCAGCATCGTCACACCCATGACCGCCGGGAAATCCAGGTAATTGATGGCATTGACCGCATACTGCCCCAGCCCCGGCCAGGAAAATACGGCTTCCACCAGGACGCTGCCGCCGAGCGCATGGCCGAATGCCATCCCGAGCAGCGTGATGACCGGCATGATGCCGTTTCGGAGCGCATGGCCGTAAAGCACCCGGTTTTCCGGGGCGCCTTTTGCGAAGGCGGTGCGGATGTAATCGCTCTGCAGCACCGTCAGCATGCTCGACCGCGTCATCCGGGTGATCATGCCGACCGTCACGGCCGCAAGCGTGATACCCGGGAGAATCAAATGCATGACGGCGGCGTAGAATACGGGCCAATTCCCGGTCAGGAGGGCATCAACGGTATACATGCCGGTGATGTAGTCCGGTGGGGACATCCCTCCGTCGAGCCGGCCGGATCCCGGGAGCACCCCGAGCTTCAAATAGAAGAACAACAGCAGGAGCAGGCCCAGCCAGAACGCCGGCATGGCCACGCCGATCAGCGCGAACACCCTGGTGAACTGGTCGGCCATCCTGTCTTTCCTGCTGGCGCTGATGACGCCGAACGGAATGCCGACGAGCAATGTAATGAACATCGCGAACAGCGTCAGTTCGAATGTCGCCGGCGAGTACCGCAGCAGATCGTCCATGACCGGTCGCTGGGAATACGTGCTTTCCCCGAGATCGCCCTGGAAGATCCCGCCCATGTATTTGGCGTATTGCACGTAGAGCGGATCGTTCAAGCCCATATCTTCCCGCAGCGCTTCCAGCCCTTCGGGAGTCGCTTTCGGGCCCAGGATGAGCCGCGCCGGGTCTCCGGGGATGGTATTGGAAATAGCGAAAGTCAGGATACTGATGCCGATCAGGATCGGAATCATCAGCAGCAGGCGTTTTCCGATAAAACGTAAGGCGTCCATTAGGCTGTCCCCCTTTTGTCACTTTTTTCTACACGTGGATGCAGGCTGCGAAATGGCCCGGCTCCTTTTCCTCAAGAGGCGGCACGATTTCGGCACATTCCTTTGTGGCCATCGGGCAGCGCGTATGGAATGTGCAGCCCGACGGCGGATTGGACGGGCTCGGCAGATCTCCCTGCAGGATGATCCGGCTCTTGATGCGGGTCGGATCCGGCACTGGCAGCGCCGACAGCAGCGCCCGTGTATACGGATGGAGCGGCGTATCGTAAACTTTGGCGACATCGGCAATCTCCACCACTTTGCCGAGGTACATGACCGCAACTTTGTCCGAAATATGCTGGACGACCGACAAATCATGCGAAATGAACATATAACTCAAGTTCCGCTCCCGCTGCAGATCAAGCATCAGGTTGAGCACCTGCGACTGCACCGAGACGTCAAGCGCGGAAACGGGTTCGTCCGCGATGATCAGCTTCGGATTGAGCGTGAGCGCACGGGCGATGCCGATCCGCTGGCGCTGGCCGCCGGAAAATTCATGCGGGTAATTGCTCAGCTGCTCTTTGCGCAGCCCGATTTTCCCGGCAAGGCTTTCAATCTGCTCTTTGCGCTCCTTCTTATCCCCGACTCCATGGATGATGAGCGGCGCCTCCAGAATCTGGCGCACGGTGCGCCTCGGATTCAGGGAAGCGTAGGGATCCTGGAAGACGATTTGCATCTCTTTGCGGAGTTCTTTCATTTCCTTGGCGGAGATGCCGACGATTTCCTTGCCTTCGAATTTGATGCTTCCTTCGGTCGGTTCCACCAGGCGGAGGATGGAGCGGCCCAAACTCGATTTGCCGCAGCCCGATTCGCCGACGACGCCGAGCGTCTTGCCTTCATCGATCGTAATCGAGACGCCGTCGACCGCTTTGACGACCGTCTTATCGCCCATAAAACCTTTTTTAGTTGTGAAGTGCTGTTTCAAGTTGGTCACTTCCAGCAGCGGCATTCGCTTTCCCCTCCTTTTCATCGTAGAGCCAGCAAGCGGTCTGATGGCCTTCTTTGATGCGGATCATCTCCGGCGTTACGTTCCGGCAAATATCCATGACGTGCGGGCAGCGGTCTGCAAACCGGCAGCCCACTGGCATGCTCCCCGGCGTCGGGACCGTCCCCGGGATCGATCCGAGCTTTTCTTTCCGCTGGCCGAGTTTCGGGATGGATGCGAGCAGCCCTTGGGTATAAGGGTGTTTCGGATTTTCAAACAATTCGACGACCGGCGCTTCCTCCACGATTTTTCCGGCATACATGACGATGACCCGGTCGCAGACTTCTGCCACGACGCCCATGTCGTGGGTGATCATGATGATCCCCATATCGGTCTGCCGTTTGATGTCGTTCATCAATTCCAGAATCTGCGCCTGTACCGTGACGTCGAGTGCGGTTGTCGGTTCGTCGCAGATCAGGAGCTGCGGTTCACACGCCATCGCAATGGCGATCATGATCCGCTGCCGCATCCCGCCCGACAGCTGGTGCGGGTATTCATCGATCAGTTCTTCAGCACGGGGCAGCCCGACCGCTTTCAGGAGCTGCAGCACACGGGCCCGGCGCTCCCCTTTGCTTTTCTTCGTGTGCAGGATAAGCGATTCCTCGATTTGGACGCCGACGGTCTGCAGCGGATTCAGCGAAGTCAAGGGGTCCTGGAAAATCATCGACATCTGGTTGCCGCGGATTTTTTCCAATTTCCGCTTCGAGTAACCCGAAATCGCTTCCCCCTGGAGCTTCACTTCCCCGCCGAGCCGGGCTTTCTCAGGAAGGAGCTGCATGAGCGACAAGGCGGTCATGCTTTTTCCGCAGCCCGATTCGCCGACAATGCCGAGCGTTTCCCCTTGCTCCATCGAGAACGTGAGTCCTTCCAGAATTTTCGAATATTTCCCAGCGCGCTTCAAGGCCAGCGACATATTGTTGACTTCCAATAACATGCTTCCACCACCCTTCAATCTTTGGTTGCAGATACTTTTGCCAGATCCTTCAGCGCCGCCGTGTAATGATTGGAGAACGCTTTTTGGATTTTTTTCTTATCCCGCGTGCGCAAGGCATCCAGCAGGACGCGGTGATTCGCGACCACCTGGTCCACGCGCATCGGCACCTGGTTGGCGACGGTCAGGTACATGACCCCCACTTGCGTATCCAGATGCTTATGGATGCTGATCAGCCGGTTGTGCCGCGAAGCCGCCACGATTTTCCCGTGGAACAGGATATCGCATTGCACCTGCTGTTCGATGTCGTGGTTGTTCATGGCTTCCGTGAAAGCCTCGATGTAAGCTTCGAGTTCGGCGAGATCCTTGCTTGTCAGGTTCGGCAGCGCCAGCTGGGCCGCTTCCCCTTCGATCAGCGCGCGCAGCGTGTAGATTTCAAACGCATCCTGTTCGGAAAGCGTGGCAACGAAAGTGCCTTTATTGGTCTCGTGCTTGATGAGCCCTTCGTTCTGCAGGAGTTTCAAGGCCTCACGGATCGGCCCTCTTGATATATTGAACTTCTCGGCCAGCTGTGCCTGATTGATCCAGCTGCCCGCCTGCAGTTCGCCGTTCAGGATCATTTTCCTGATGATTTTGGCCACATCGTCCGATAAGGTTCTCTGGTCTGGGATGATCATCGCTTCCACTCCTATTTTCAGCTTGCCTTGCGGGGCAACGATTCGTAAATTTTTTGCAGTTCGTAGAGGTTTTGCCAGCTCATCTTCCGCGTGCCGCTTTCAATCTCCTTGATGGCCTCAACCAGCGCCGTCAGGAGCGGCATCTCCACTCCGTGGCTTTCGCCGATCTCCAGGATGGGCACAAGCTGCGCATCCACTTCCGTTTCGCGCTTCCGGACGGCCAAGTCGCGCCAGATCCCGCTTTTCGTCTTTTTATTGGCGGCCATCCGTTCAGCCAGTTTCGCCAATTGGGCATCCAGCTTTTCGCTGTCCCGGGTTTCCCGCGGGTAGACCAGCGCCGGCTCCCAATCGTCGAAACCGAGCGGCGTGATGCCTTCTTTGTCTGCGGTTTCCAGGATTTCCGAACACAGCTCCATCAGCATATCCCGGAGATCGCGCCTTTCGACGACCGCGGCCATCGTCTCATCGACCAAAGCCGTGGCATACAATAAACCCGCATAGGACATCTTGCCCCATAGGTATCCCCAGATGTTTCGGGTCACCTGCGCCGGCCCCCATGCCTGAAGCTTGTCTTTGAGCGCCTCGATTCGCGCTGTAACGGAGCCGTCGAGTTCGCCGAGATACAACGAAGCGACTCCTCCGTAGAGGATTTTCCCGGGCCCGAGATAATCGGCCGAGAAATTCACGAAACAGCCGATGGTGCGGTCCGTACCGATCAATTTTGAAATTTTCCGTTCGCATAAGCCGTTCTGCAAAGAAACGACTTGGGAAGTTGATGTTAAGAGAGGCAGAAAAGGCGTCAGCGCTCTTTCAGTGTGCTGGGCTTTGACGCAAAGGAAGACTGTTTCAAGCGGTTCACGCTTTTCGATCAGCTGAGATGGAGTGAAGGCCTTGGCTGTTACGGTAAATGTTTCGTCCGGGCCTTCGATGGTCAGCCCGTCCTTGTTGATTTTATCGACATGGTCCTGTGCGATGTCGCAGAAGATGATGTCTTCTCCTGCCCGGACAAGAAAAGCCCCGAGGACTCCGCCGATCGCACCTGAACCGATGATTGTAATGGCCATCTTGTGCCCCCCTAGAAAAGTTGTAGCCCGCCGTCAGCCGAAATGACTTGGCCGTTCACGTAGCGGGAGAAATCAGAAGCAAAAAAGAGCACCGGATGCGCGATATCTTCCGGCGTGCCGAGGCGCCTGGACGAAATGGATTCGATCAGCCCGTCCTGCTGTTCTTTGGACATCGCCTGCCATTGGCGTTCGGTCGACGGATTCGACAGGACGAAACCCGGCGCCACATTGTTCACCGTGATGCCGAAGCGCCCGAGTTCCCGCGCCATCTGGCGGGTCAGTCCGATCTGTCCGGCTTTGGCGCTCGTGTAGGCCTGGATGCCGGTGAGGCTGCTGCTTCTTCCGGCGCCGCTGGAGATATTGACGATCCGGCCGTATGCCGCCTCTTTCATATAGGGGGCGAATGCCCGGATCATGTAAAAGGTGGTATTCAAGTTGATGTTGATGACTTTCTTCCAGTCATCGTCCGACACCGCTTCGATCGGCTGGTGCACCTGGCCGGCCACACCGCCCGCCACATTCACCAGAATGTCCGCTTTGCCGAAATCCCCGACCACGTTTTCGGCCAGGCTTTTGACTGCAGCGGAGTCGGCGGCATCGCACGAATAAAGGCGGATCTCCCCGGCGGATCCATGGGCGGCGATGGCCGCTTTTACATCCTTTCCGGATTCTTCAAGCGCTTCTTCGAGGATGTCGACCGCAGCGACGTGTGCACCGCGGATGGCGAGTTCCCGGCAGATTGCGCGGCCGATGCCGTGGGCGGCACCCGTGACGACGGCTACCCGATTTTCGAAAGTTAACTGTAAACTGTTAACACTTTGCACTGCCTCACCCCTTATTACGCTGATTTTTTTTAGTATATTCTTATCATTTTTAAATTGCAATACTATTTTGAATATTAAATCTTTTATCCTTTTTTGTTATTTCTCTATATGCTTTCGTTTTTTGCCAAATAAAAAAACAGATGGCAGCAAATCGCCATCTGTCCTTTCATTATTATGCGGTATACCTGCCGTCCACTGGTTCACCGCAAAGATTGGTTAATGAAGCAAAACTTATATGGACAATAATTAATAAAGGCTCGCTTGATAAGGGCCGTTTTTTCAATTTCAGTTATGTGCCAGTTTGTTTTCCATGCAGTGGGCCACGATTGCTTCTGTTTCCGCTGTACTTTGTACCGAACGGTTCGGCATCAGCAACTGCACTTTTTCAATCATGTAGCGCGCCCGCCCTTCACCGCGAAACGGCGGAAGGACGGAAATGTGGCGGATGGTATAAGCGTCTTCTCCGATTTCCAAACCGATCAGCCCGATAAATGCCTCATCCCTTTTCAGCAAGTACAGCTGCCAGTCCGGATCGGTTTCATAAAGCTCCATCGTATGGCAAAGATGTTTGATGTTCTTCTCTTTCGGCATCAGTGACAATAAACCCATCGCAATCTTTTCACATGACTTTTTATACCGGATCAACATAGACTCATCTCCGCTTCAATTGCTTTTAATTTAGATAAACTTGATTTCCGATCCCCTCGAGGACTTCGAGCGTTGCTTCAAGGCGTTCCGCAAAATGCTCCGGCGGCTCCTTTGATTCCATCCGGATGCATACCAGGTTCGGGTTCGCCGCCAGCTTCTGGGAGTAATTGGTCGGCAGTGGAATCGGGTGGTTCTTCAGATTTTCAATAAATGCCGGAAATTCCTCAGGCAATAAATAGACTTCCGCTTCGTTCAGCGCCGTCCCGTCTTCCTTCAAATGGCGGAAGGAAATGTCCATATCCAGTGTGCAAATGAAACAGGACTTGCTTGCCCGAATCTCCAGCGTCCGTTTCTTTTTGATCACGCATCTTCCGCTTTGCAGCTCCGTCTCCGCCTTCATCAGCATCCCGACTTTTTCTGATAACTGCTCCATGCCATTCATCGTGACCATCCCTCTCATCTAATCTGCGTATGCCCTGCTGTCTTCCGCCAATGTCGTCTGCACAGAAACACAATAGGGGCACCTGTGGTATTGCTCTTTCGTGATCAGCCCTTCTGTGTAAGCCGGGCAATCAGTGAATTCACGGTGTTCAACCGGGGTGCCGGTAAACCCGCACCGGTCGCCGGCGTATAGCTGCCGGTGAATTCTTTTTTTATCGTGATCGATAAAATACATCATCGGAATCGCTCCTCTGCCTTAAATGATTCCAAACAAAAAACGCCGGAAAGAAATGGTGCATTCTTTTCCGGCGTTGTTGCCAGCACTATCGTCTGGCACATCCAACCTGTTTTATTTAATTGGCTTTTATTTGATGGAAGATGGTATTTTTCCGCAGAAACACTATAGTTTTTTGCGTTAATTGAATAATAAGTCTATTCCTTCGTTTTGTAAAGCCAAAATGACTAAATGGTTCTACAAACGAGATCATCGTTTTTCGATGCAGTAGAGGAGTTATAACATTTTTTCCCGCTCTTTTTCCTTTTCAAACCTTTTTTTCATTTCGCGCCTTTATTGAAAAGGTCCACTTTCAGCCAGCCCCGCACCCCATTGATGAACCAGATTGCGTCCCACTCGCCAAGGCTGTCTTTCAGGACCACCCGCTCGGTGATTTTGCCGCTGTCGAGAAGCTGCTGGCGGAACGTGCCTGCAAGGAGACCGCATGTGGTGGGCGGCGTGAAGAAGCAGCCGTCTTTTTCCACGACCAGATTGCCGATGGTGAATTCCGTCAGTTCGCCGTTTTCATTCCACAGCAGCGACGCAAACGCATCGCCCGCTGCCAGTTGGGCGGCTTCATAGACTTTCCGGTGGGTGGTTTTATGGAACAGGAACGGATCCGACGAATCGACCGGCCCTTCTGCGAGCATCGCTTTCACCGGCCCGGAGACAGGAAATGCCGGCTGCGCTTCTGCGGTGCAGGCGCCCGTGCGGCCCATCAGCAGGCGCACTTTGTGGATGCCGTCCGGAAACTGTCCGGCAAGCTTCGCGAGCAGCGCTTCAGCTTCTTCGATCTCTGCATGGAAACCGAAATAAGCCGCGGATGCTTCGAGCCGCTTCAAGTGATAGGAAAGCAGCGGATAGCCCCCGTCTTCCAGCCGGAGTGATTCAAGCAGGCTGAACTCCGGCCTGCGGGCTGTCAGCACTTTTGCCTTCGCATACAATTCCTCGAATTCCCCTTGGGGCGTGGAGTCCCACGTGATGCCGCCCCCGACGCCATATTGGGCCGAACCGTTTTCCGAATCGATGACAACCGTCCGGATCGGCACGCTGAAGACGGCGTTCTTGTCCGGGGTAATAAACCCGATCGCCCCGCAATACACGCCGCGCGGGGAGCTTTCAAGTTCGGCAATCGTCTGCATCGTGCTGATCTTCGGCGCGCCGGTGATCGAGCCGCAAGGAAACAGCGCGGAAAACCAGTCAAACACGGACAGATTCGGCGCGAGTTCCGCTTCCACTGTAGAAGTCAGCTGCAGCACGGTCGGATACGCTTCCACTTCGAACAGCTTGGAGACCTTGACGCTGCCGGGGGCCGCCAGCCGGCTCATGTCGTTCCTCAGGAGGTCGACAATCATCAGATTTTCCGCCCGTTCTTTTTCCGACAACAGAAGCTGTTCCGCCCGTTCCCGGTCTTCTGCCGCAGTGCGCCCGCGGACAGCCGTCCCTTTCATCGGCTTGGTGGTGATGCTGCCGCCGTCCATGCGGAAAAACAGCTCCGGCGAAGCTGACAGGATCCGGTAGCGGCCGAGGTCCAGATAAGCGCCGTAGCCCGCCTGCTGGTTGCGGGCAAGCTGGCCGTAAAACGCACGGGTGCTCCCGGTGAAATCCGCATGCAGGCGCTCTGTGTAATTGACCTGGTACGTATGCCCTTCCTCAATGGCGTCCTTGATGCGGGCGATGCCATTCCGGTACTGCGCTTCCGAACTGGCGAGGCGCCAGTCTGACACCTCGAATCGCCCTTCTTCCCTTTCAGGTTCCGGATGTGCGGGTTTATTGAAAATGCCGAACCAGACGAGCGGAAGTTCCGCTCCCTCGTGCACCACCATTTCCGGATGGAATGCCGGAGCCGCTTCGTAAGCTATATACCCGGCAGCGTAGAAGCCTTCTCCAAGTGCCTTTTCCACACTTTCCAGAATTGCCGGAACTTCTGACAGCTCGTGCGTTTCCAGCACTTGGACCGGATCGGTGAAAGCGAGCGGTTCGACCGCGCCTTCTTTGTTTTTAAACTCGAACATTAGGTAAGGGTTTGGCATTCAGGACTGCTCCCTTCTGCGTTTTGCTTCCAGGCTTTTGCCTGGCTGTAACAGTTCCGGAGCATCGCAAACCCGTCATGGGTCAGGATCGATTCAGGGTGAAACTGGATGCCGGCTACCGGCAATTCCGTGTGCTGCACACCCATGACGACACCGTCTTCGCTGACGGCCGTCACTTTCAGGCACGGCGGCATCGTTTCCCGTTCGGCGATGAGCGAATGATAGCGCGTCACGGTTGCCGGGTTTGCGATTCCTTCAAACAATCCGCTTCCGTCATGGTCGACCAATGACACTTTGCCGTGCATCGGCTGGCGCCCTTTGACGACGCGTCCGCCGAAATGCTCGACGATGGTCTGGTGCCCGAGGCAGACGCCGAGGATCGGGATTGTGCCGCTCAGCGAGCCGAGCGCTTCGCGCGTTGCCCCGGATTCAGCTGGACGGCCGGGCCCCGGCGACAGCACGAGTAGGTCGGGCGACAGATCCGCAATTTCTGCAGCGGAGACCGCCGCATTCTGATAGACCCGGACGTCCGGGTCGAGCTGTTTAAAGTAATGGACGAGATTGTACGTGAATGAATCGTGGTTGTCGATGATGACAATCATGGGTGCACCTCTTTTTTCTATAGTTCAGGTGTGTCTATTATACCTGCTCTGAAATCCGAAGAGAATTATTATTGCGGAGCTGCGGAGGAAATGCTCCAATGGACTTTTTTCGGAGGAAAGGAAGATGGTGCAAGTATTTTTCGTTTACTGCAAGTAAAAACAATTTGCCGCAAGTATTTTTCATTTGCTGCAAGTAAAAACCAGTTTACTGCAAGTATTTTTCATTTGCCGCAAGTAAACCGCTCGCTACAATAAAAAAACCAGCCGCACCGGCTGGTTTGAAGTCTTTCAATATTCCCTATATCCCCTACAAGCGGCCGCCGTTGTCTGTTGCGTCCAGTGCATGGCCGATGCTTTCCGCGCATTCCTGCAGCAACGGCAGGAATTCCTCTCGCAGCACCGTCTTGGTGATGCGCCCGGCGTGCGCTGAACAATTGATCGCCGCAATCACCCGGCCGCTGCGGTTCCGGATCGGCACCGCAATCGAGCGGAGCCCTTCTTCGAGCTGCTGGTCGACACCGCCCCAGTCCTTCCGGCGCACATCGGCGAGCACTTCTTTCATCTGTTGTTTATCCGTGATCGTCTTGTCGGTGAATTTTTTGAAATCAACTTTTTCCAGATACCGGTCAAGCTCTTCCTCCGGCAGGTTCGCGAGCAGCACATGCCCCATCGATGTCGCGTACGCCGGCAGCCGGGAACCGACATCGAGATTGATCGACATGATGCGCTTCGTCGATACACGGGCGACGTAGAGGACGTCCATGCCGTCGAGGATGGAAATCGAGCACGATTCGCCGGTCTTGTCGACAAAGTTCCGCATGAACGGCTGCGCGATGCTCCAGACATTGTTTGATGACAGGTATGCATACCCCAGCGACAGTGTGCGCGGCGTCAGGCTGTATATACCGCTTCTTGATTCTGCAAAGCCGAGATGTTCCAGCGTCAACAGGATGCGGCGCACCGTCGGACGGCTGAGGCCCGTCTCTTTTGCCATTTCGCTGACGGTCATTGCCGGATTTTGCTGCGAAAATGCCTGCAGCACCTGCAATCCCCGCTCCAATGATTGGATATAGTCCCCTGAGTTTTTAAAATTGTCTAATTCTTTTGTTGACAAGACTGTCCCCTCCCGGTTAAGATGTGTTTGTACGATTAACGTAACTTTGTACGTATATCGTACAATAAAAGATCCGGGTTTGCAAGCATTTCACAAAACCTTTTTATTTTAGGCGCTGTGAATGCGTTTACATTTTTATTCCATCCGTTTCATGCAGTCGCCAGAACTAATCCAACACAAACTAAGGGGGAAATGAACATGACAGAAACAGTTACGAAAAACGAGCGCGTGCTTAGCGCATACGAAGGCTTTGTCAAACACATGAAGAACTTCCTGGACGAGCAGCAATTCAACCACGAAGAGTACACGAATTTTGTGAAATGGGCTGACCGCCTCGGCCGCAGCGGCGAGATTCCGCTGTTTCTGGATGTGTTTGTGGAAACTTATGTCTTGGAAGCGAAGTACAAGGATTCTCCAGGAACCGAGCCTTCCCTTCTTGGACCTTATTATGAAGAGAACTCACCGGTGATCGAAGAAGCGCCGTTCGTTATGCCGCAGCGCGAAAACGAGCCTGGCGACAAGCTGGTCTTCTTCGGCAATGTCAGCTCGGTGAACGGGCCGCTTGCCCATACAAAAGTGGAATGGTGGCAGGACGATGCAGACGGATTGTATTCCAATTACGATTCAACCGCTCCGGACTTCAACCTCCGCGGCCAGTTCCACACGGACGAAAACGGCGACTTCGAAGTGCATTCCATCGTGCCGATCCCTTACCAGATCCCGACGGACGGGCCGACCGGCGAGTTCACGTTTGCAGCCGGCTACCATGCTTACCGCCCGGCGCATATCCACATCAAATTCGAGCACGAAGGCCACGAAACCCTAATCACGCAAGTATTCTTTGAAGGGGACGAATGGCTCGAAACCGATGTTGCCGGCGGCGTGCGCGAATCGCTCCTGTCAAAACTCGAAGATAAAGGCAGCCACAAAGAAGCGGCATTGAATTTCGTCATGAGAACCCAATAAGCTTTTCTCCTTAGCTGTCGAGTTCCTTCTTGGCAGCTTTCTTCTTACCATCCCCTGAACCAGAAAAACGAATTGAGGTGCAGCAATGGATTTTTATAAAGTGAATGTGAACGGAAATGAGATTCAAGTTGCCGATTACCCCGGGGAAAAAGGGCCGATCCTGGCAATCCACGGGCTGACCGGAACGCATAAGAACATGCATCATTACGCGGAAAAGCTGAAAGGCGACTACCGCTTTATCGCAGTCGATTTGCGAGGGCGCGGAAACAGCTCCGGGACGGATGCCGATACCTCGATCTTCCGGCATGCAGAAGATATGATCGGGCTGATCCAAGAATTGAAGCTGGACAACCCGATTCTGCTGGGCTATTCCATGGGCGCGTTCATTTCCGCGATTGTCGCAAGCCGTTTGAAAACAGTTCAGGCTTTGATTTTATTGGATGGAGCCGCTAAATCGAGTGAACACCAGCGCGGCATTATCCAGCCCTCGCTTGGCCGCCTCAGCCGCCATTTCGATTCCAAGGAACATTATGCGGAAGAAATTAAGAAAATCTATGCAAATCTCGGGATCGAATGGACGGATGTGCTGCAAGATACTGCTGAATACGAAGTAGGACCAGCCGGCGGGCATTGGGAGAATAAAGCCGATGAGTCACGAATTATCGCCGATTTTGAGAGCTTCTATGCGTTTGATCCGGCAGCCGTCGGCAAGGACATCGAGTGCCCCACCTTGCTGGTGTATGCCGAAGGAAACATCGGCTCCATGCCGCCGCTGTTTCACCTTGAAGATTATAAAGAAACTCAAGCTTCGATCCAGAACATAAAGACAGTTGTTTCCGACTGCAATCATTACACAATGGTCTTTGAACAACGGGATGATATTCAAATAGCCTTGGACGCTTTTTTAAAAGAACGGTAATCCCTTATCAAAGGGCAAAGGGGAGGAATAAAAATGAATTTTTCACTTAAGAAGCTGAATCAAAGCATGTGGAAATCGCATAAAGAAACAAAAGACCTGGTGTCGATGGCGGAACTCCGGACACACAGCAACGCTGGGGTGGCAACTGCTGAATTGCCCGGGAAGAAGCCAAAGGCGGCCGTTGGCAACGAACAGACGGAACGAAATAACTCATACAGCACGACGCAATTGGTGGGGCTCATTTTAGGGCCGATCCTGTTTTTCCTGATTCTCTTCGCCTTGCCGCTGCCGGGGCTTAGCTTTGAAGGTCGTGCGGTGCTTGCCACTACTGCATGGATGGCAGTCTGGTGGGTGACAGAAGCGATTCCGCTTGGCATCACTTCGCTGATGCCGCTGATTTTATTGCCATTGTTGGGGGCCGTCGACGGCAACACCGCAGCCTCGAGCTACGGCGCCTCATTGATTTTCCTGTTCATCGGAGGATTTGCTCTCGCTTTGGCGCTGGAACGCTGGAATCTTCATGAACGGATTGCCATCACCATCATCAGTGCGGTAGGCGCAAGCACTTCAGGACTTGTGCTTGGATTTATGCTTGCCACCGGTTTCCTGTCAATGTGGGTTTCCAATATGGCGACCGTCATGCTGATGATTCCCATCGGCCTGGCAATTATCGCTAAAGTCGTGACATTGATGAAAGAGGACGATGTCTATACAAAAGAAGAAGAAATAAAATTCACTAAATCGATCATCTTCGCCATCGGTTTTGGGGGCACGATCGGCGGAAGCGCCACTTTGATCGGGACTCCGACAAATCTTTTGCTGGCAGGCCTTGCAGGTGAATTGCTGGGCATCGATATTTCCTTTGGCCACTTTTTCCTTTTCGCCTTTCCATTGATTGTCCTATTGATGCTGTTTGCGATTTTCTACATTACAAAAATAGCTTATCCGATGAAAGTTAAAAAGATCACGAACGGCAAGCAATTTGTCATTGACCGCAAAAAAGAGCTTGGCAAGATGTCTTATGAAGAAAAAATCGTCCTGACGATTTTCACGGTCACCGCCTTCATGTGGGTGACAAGAACGTTTATCTGGTCGGATTTGATTCCCGGATTGAGCGATACGATGATCGCCATGGTCGCAGCCGTTCTGCTGCATGCCATCCCATCTAAAGGCAAACCGGGAGAACGCATCCTCACCGCAGACTCCTTGAAGCACATGCCTTGGGGCGTTCTGCTGCTGGTCGGCGGCGGCCTGGCCCTGGCGGCTGGATTTAACGGAACGGACCTGGCTGGCTGGATCGGTAACCAATTGCTGCTGCTTGAAGGCACTTCTTACTTCCTGATTCTGATTGTCACAGTGCTCTTGGGGATTGGGATGACGCAAGTCACTTCAAATACCGCGACTGTAACTATTCTTATTCCGATTACAGCTGCACTGGCAATGGCGATTGACGTCCATCCCCTGCCGTTGATGACTGCAGTTGCAATGGGCGCCGGATTCGCCTTTATGCTGCCGATCGGCACACCATCAAATGCCATCATCTTTGCTACAGGCAAAATTACGATGATGGATATGGTGAGAAAAGGCACATGGCTGACTGTCCTTGCGTTCGTTTTGATTGTGGCATTTGTCTACTTTATCCTGCCGTTTGTGTTCGGCATCAACCAATTCGAATATCCGGCAAGTTTAAAATAATCTTTTCTAGGAGTGTCCTAAATGAGCAAAGCGTTAGAGTATTTCAAAGAAGTGTATGACGTAGTTCCGGGCTGGGTGCAGAAAATGCACGATTACAGCCCAGAAGTCCTGGACAAATATACCGGCATCCGCGGGGAAATCATGCAGGACGGCTCGCTGTCCCGCAAAGAGAAAGACGCGTTGATCGCCAGCATGAACGCAGCGCGCCTTTATTCGCGCAGCATGCTGTTCCATACGAAAGGGGCTGTCGACTTCGGCTACTCTGCAACGGAACTGCTTGAGTTTTTCCTGACTGCTTACCTATACAAAGGCGATGCAGCGTTGAAAAGAGCGTTTGAGGCAGTGCCTTATGCTTTGGAATTGAGCGGCAAACCGGTTGTCCTTCCGGAAGCCGTTCCTGAAACGGCTGATGATTTGCTCGGCACGATGCTTGGCTGGCTGAAAGATGAAGAGACGGCTTTTCTTGAACAGGTGGTTTCGACAATCAAACAAGGAAATAAAGAAAAGCTTTCCGCGTTGATTCTGTCAGACGGCAAAGTCTCTTCGAAATTGAAGCATCTCAATATGGCGGGCAACTTTATCGCCGAACTCGACGGCAGCGGAGCAGCGCCTTGGATGGAAAAAGCACGCGCAGCCGGTGCATCGGAAGCGGACTTGGCGGATCTTGGTTATATCTGCATCCTGACGGCCGGCATCCCGGCCTGGTTTGAACTGAGCGATTCATTAAAAACAGTGGAATAAGCACGGAATGGAGGCACATGATGTCAAAAATACAGCATGACATACAGCAAGCATTATCCCATATAAAAACCGGAGACACGGTTCTCGTCGGCGGCTTCGGCTTGATCGGCGCTCCCCTTACCTTGATTGACGGGCTGACGGAGAAAGACGTCAAAGATTTGACGATTGTCAGCAACAACCTCGGAGAATCCGGAAAAGGTCTTGGCATTCTTTTGAACCAGAACAAAATCAAAAAAGGCATCGGCTCTTATTTCACGAGCAACCGCGATGTCGGCGACAAATACCAAAAGGGCGAAATCGAGCTCGAGCTCCTGCCGCAAGGGACGCTCGCTGAATCGATGCGGGCAGGCGGCGCTGGGATCGGCGGCTATTACACGACGACCGGCGTCGGCACCGACCTCGCCAAAGGAAAAGAAGAACGCGAAATCGCCGGCGTGAAGTACATCCTTGAAAAAGCGATCCGTGCCGATGTTGCCTTGATCCGCGCGCATAAAGCGGACACGTTAGGGAACTTGGTTTACTACAAGACCGCACGGAACTTCAATCCCCTGATGGCGACTGCTGCGAAAACGGTCATTGTCGAAGTGGACGAAATCGTCGAACCCGGCGAGCTGGATCCGGAAGCAGTGGTAACGCCGTTCATCTACGTCGACGTCATCGTGAAAGCCCAGCAAGTCCTGACGAAAGAAGGAGTGGTGAGCGTATGACCGTCCAAATGAACAAAGCGGAAACCCAGCACATGATCGCGCAGCGCGTGGCGCTTGAACTCCAAGGGCCCTGCACCGTCAACCTCGGTATCGGCATCCCGACGCTTGTTGCCGAATACATGACGGCTGATGACATCTATCTTCATACGGAAAATGGCCTGCTCGGCGTGACGGATGTCGAGGAAACGGATATCGACCCGAACCTCGTCAATGCCGGCAAACTGCCGGTCGGCGAAGCGGTCGGCGCTTCATTTTTCAACAGTTCGGATTCGTTTGCGATGATCCGCGGCGGCCATGTCGATGTCGCAATCCTCGGCGCGCTGCAAGTCGATGAAACCGGCGTCATCGCCAACTGGGCGGTTCCCGGCAAGAACATCATGGGCGTCGGCGGTGCGATGGATCTGCTCGTCGGCGCAAAAAAAGTCTTTGTGACGATGAGCCATACGTCCAAAGACGGAAGTTCCAAGCTGCTGAAACGATGCACATACCCGATCACCTCAACGCGCCAAGTAGACATGATTTTCACGGAACTCGCGGTATTCAAGGTAAAAGACGGACAATTAAAACTGGTCGATCTGATGCCTGGTGCGACGATTGAAGAAGTCCGCGAGAAAACGGAAGCGGCATTCATTGAGTAAAATGCAGAAAGTGGGTTTATTCGCATGAAAATACGTTCTTTTGAAGTTTATATATTGGATCTGCCGACCATCCGCCCCCATCAGCTGGCAATGCACACGATTACCGTGCAGACGATTGTGGTCGGCTGCGTGAAGGACGACGAAGGCCGAGAAGGCTGGTCCGAAGTCGCGACGATCGGCGGCGCTTCCTACGGCGAATCGACGCCGGAAGCCATCAAGGCGAATATCGATGCCTATATCACCCCTCTGATCATCGGGCAGGACCCGATCCATTTTGACCGCGTCATGAACGATGTCGCGAAACTGGTCCGCGGCAATTATTTTGCCAAAACCGTCGTGGAAAATGCCATCATCGATTTGGCGACGAAAGCGAAAGGCATCCCCGCTTTTGAGTTGTTCGGGGGGCAGATCCATAAATCCCTGCCGATTGCGTGGACGCTCGCCAGCGGCAATACCGAAAAAGACATTGAAGAAGCACAGGAAATGCTGGAGAAAAAGCGCCACAATATTTTCAAGCTGAAAATCGGCAAAGGCGATCCGCTCAAGAACGTTGAGCATGTACGCAAAATCAAGGAAGCGCTTGGCGACACGGCTCGTCTCACGGTCGACGTCAATCAGGCATGGGATGAAGACACGTCGAATTACTGCATCGCCGCACTTGAAGCTGCAGGCGTCTCGATGGTCGAGCAGCCCCTGCAGGCATGGGATTTTGAAGGCATGTCCCGGCTGACCGCCAAATTCAGCGTACCGATCATGGCGGATGAAGCGGCGACCAGCATCCAGGACGTTTTCCGGATCGCCAAATACCGCGCCGGCAACTCGGTTGCCTTGAAACCGTGCAAGCACGGCGGCATGACCCAGACGAAAAAAGTCGTCGGCATCGCCGAAGCGGCAGGACTCGGCCTTTACGGCGGCACCATGATCGAATCGAGCCTTGGCACGGCCGCCTGCGCCCAGCTCTACTCGACAATTTCCAATCTGAAGTTCGGCACCGAAATTTTCGGTCCCCTGCTGTTCAAAGACAATGTCACGGTTAATGACATCAAGTTCGAGAACTTCGAAGTGGTGGTTCCGGACGGTCCGGGATTCGGCATGGAAATCGACAAGGAAAAAGTGAAGCATTACGCGAGGGACTTTTCCGGAAAACAGGAGATGATGAGTTGAAGAATGCAGTAATCGTAGATTCTGTCAGAACCGCCATCGGAAAACTGGGCGGCACGATCGGCAATGAAACCGTCGATCGGCTCGGCGCCCACGTCATTGAAGAATTGCTCCGCCGCACCGGTCTCGAGCCCGCGTCTGTCGAAGAAGTGATCATGGGCCAGGCGAAGCAAAGTGCGGACGTCTCGAACTTGGCGCGCGTCGCTTTGCTTCGCGCCGGGCTGCCGGTGGAAGTGCCGGGCTATACGATTCACCGCCAATGCGGTTCGGGTGTTCAGGCAGTCAATTCCGCTGCCCAGCAGATCGGCATGGGCCTCAGTGACATCATCATTGCAGGCGGCGCCGAATCGATGAGCACCGCGCCTTATTACGTCAACAAGGTCCGCTTTGGTACGGGTTCCGGCGATGTGTTAATGAAAGACCCGAACACGGCGAGTCAGCCGGGATCCCAACCTGTGGAAACGTACGGCGAGCTGAATATGGGCATCACGGCGGAAAACGTCGCGGAGCGATACGGCGTTTCGCGTGAAGAACAGGATGAATTCGCTTTAGAGAGCCAGGAACGGGCGGCGAATGCCATCCGAAACGGCTTGTTTGATTCCCAGATTGCGCCTTATCCGGTGAAGTCGCGCAAAGGCACTGTTGAATTCAAAATCGATGAGCATCCGCGTGAAACTTCCTTCGAAAAATTGGCTTCGTTAAAGCCGGTGTTCAAAGAAGGCGGCACGGTCACAGCGGGCAATGCCAGCGGGCGCAACGACGGCGCGGCCGCCTTGCTCGTCATGTCGGAAGACGAAGCGTTGAAACGCGGGTTCCAGCCGAAAGCGCGCGTCATTGCGCAGGCCGCGGTCGGCTGCTCTCCGGAACTGATGGGGATGGGTCCGGTACACGCCACGTTCAAAGCGTTGAAGCAAGCAGATTTGAAGATCGAAGACATCGACATCATCGAACTGAACGAAGCGTTCGCTTCCCAGGCAGTCGCCTGCATCAATGAACTTGGCGCCGAACGCAGCCGTGTCAACCCGAACGGCGGCGCCATTGCGATGGGCCACCCGATCGGCGCGACAGGCGCCATCCTGTTGACGAAGCTCGTACACGAACTCGAGCGTACCGGCAAGAAGTACGGCGTCGTGACACTGTGCATCGCCGGCGGCATGGGGATAGCGTCGGTTGTGGAGAATTTGAGGGTTTGATTTTATATGAAGGATCCGCTGGTGTTCAGCGGATCCTTTTTTCGGGGAAACAGGCGGGGCTGCCGGCGGAATCACGCTTGGTGCAAGTAAAATTGCGTTTGCCGCAAGTAAAGTTGAGCTTACTGCAAGTAAAGTCGGGTTTGCTGCAAGTAAAGTTGAACTTGCCGCAAGTAAAACACGATTTGCTGCATGTAAAATCTTAACGGCAAATAAAAACAGGCCGGATCTGTTCATCCGGCCTGTCCTGCTTCACATCATGTCCTGATGTTTATTACGGCAACTGGCTGGCGTCATTTTTCTGCCTTCTCCAAGTTCTCTGTAACCCGGTAACGGACAATCCGACGGACCAAATCATAGGGCATCGGCTGATCGAGCGGAAATTGGACCGAGCCTTTCCCTTGTTTGTACGGAGCCAGCTCGTCCTGGAACGCCGTGATTCCGCTTGGGACCGGATAAAACCCGATATGGTTCTTGAAGGCTGCAAAATGCACCAAGTTGCCGTTCAATACGAATGTCGGCATTTGGTAGCTGATGGCTTCCTGGGCATGGGGCGCCTCTTCGCGGATGATATGCCGCAGCGTCTGAAGGATTTCCTGTACATCTTCCGGCGCTTGCCGGATATAGTCGTCGATCGTCTGGATTCCCATAAGTTCTCCTTTCTTCGCATCAGGTTTCCTGAATCTTCTTTGTCTCCTTGCTGCTCCTTTATTCTGTAATTCTGCATTGGTTTATCAGAAAAAGGCAGACTGCCGAAAACCAGCTGCCTGCCCCTGTTCCACTCCATCATCCGCCCGAATCGTCTTTTTCCTCATCATCCGAATCATCGTCATGGAATTCACTATCCGTATCCGTAATGTCGCCTTCCGGAATGACTTCTTCTTCGCCTTCTTCAGGCGTCACATCGGCGTCGTTGTCTACCGGCGCTTCGTCTTCCGCATCGCCGCAGGCTGCAAGCATTCCGATCGACAGAAATGCTGCTGCTCCGACTTTCAGCCATTTCGCTTGTGCCATAAGAATCCCTCCCTTCCGCTTTTGTTCAAAGCCAGGAATTTTCAGTATATTCTTTTTATACCCTTTAAGGAGCCGGATACTCGTATATTATTGAAGGAGTTCATCCGTTGCCTCCAGTTTCTATTGTGCAGCATAGGATTCCGGAGCTGTTCTCCATAAAAAAGAAGCCTTTCCGGCTTCTTTCTCCTGCGTCAATCGTCTTCTTCTTCGTCTTCATTCTCCATGTTTTCGTGTTCTTCGTCCTCATTTTCTCCGTCGCCGCCATCGCCGCCGCACGCTGAGAGCATGCTGACAGACAGCAGTGCTGCCGCGCTCAGCTTCCACCATTTGTTAACTACCATAAACTTATCCTCCTGTCAGATGATTGCTTGCTACCCGTTCTTTACCCGATTACTGAGCAGTGTATCCCCCGTCCACCATCAATGTCGACCCTGTCACAAAATCATTTTCACAAAGGAAGACGATGGCATGGGCGACTTCTTCCGACCGCCCCAAGCGCCCGATCGGATGTTTCGCTACAGCCTTTTCGTACGCTTCCGGACTCAACGTCGTGCGGTTTGACATAGCTGTCTCGATATAGCCGAGGCTTACTGCGTTTACCCGGATATTTTTGTCTGCATATTGCAGGGCCAAAGATTTCGTCATTAAGTTCACGGCCCCTTTAGAAGCGGTGACCGCAAAAGCACTGGCTTCCCCTACACTTCCCAATATCGATGCCGTATTGACAATGGCACCGCCTCCGGTCTTCAGCATTTCGCGGATGGCGTGCTTGGAACCAAAAAAGACCCCGTCCTGGTTAACCGCAATGACTTTCCGGTAGTCTTCATAAGAAAGCATATGTGTTTCACTGAGTGCCCGAACCCCTGCATTATTTACCATGATATCGATTTGGCCAAATGCTTCGACAGCTGCTGCGATAAGACGTGCTACGGAATCTTCCTGGGAAGCGTCGAATTCGATGAATACCGATTCTGCTCCACTGCCCTGGAGTTCCTTGGCGGCATTCCTTCCGCCCTCCGCGTTAATATCAGCGACCACCACTTTAGCGCCTTTGGCAGCGAGCGCTTTTGCGGTCGCCAAACCGATTCCGGAAGCCGCGCCAGTTACAACTGCCACTTTTCCTGTTAAATCCATTTCAATCCCTCCTCAATTCCGATTTGCCTATATGAATCATTTTAACAATAATATCTGAATTTTGTGATTTTTTATGAAATTATTCCGTTGCCTATCATCCACTTTGCATAATTAAAAACCCCATAGCAAAAAGGGCTTTTCAAATGAAAAACCCTTGAGCTTGAATTGATCTGATTTGATGGATCGCTTTCACCCTATTTCCGGCTGTTGAAAACGTTCATGCAGTCTCTTTTGAATGCCGGTGATCAACTTTTCGCACCGCGCACAGTCCTTGGGTTGCGGCATCAATTCCACTTTAAGCGTTGCCGCTAAATCCGTCTGCACAAAGAGCATGTCCCGGAAACGGTCGACGGCGCCGCAGAATTCGGCGAAAAAGCTGTCGCCGGTTCCAAAGACCGCGGTGATCAGTGAGTTATGACCCAAGCGTTCGAACGCCTCAAACAAGCCATGCATCTCTTTCGGAATCTCCCCGCTTCCCCATGTGTAAGTGCCCACCAGTACTGCATCGTAACGTGAGAGTTCAGTTGAAGGGAAGTCGTTTATTGCCCAAAGCTCCACTTCCAGCCCTTTGGAAAGGCAGATTTTCTGCAGTATCTCGGCCACCGCTTCTGTATTCCCAGTGACAGATGCGTAGACGATGGCCATCCGCGGCTCATAGTTCGTCAAAGCCATTCGACTGCGACACTTTCGAATAGGTCCGGGATTTCTGCTCGAAAAAGTCCGATTTTGTTTCATTCATCATGTCATCGCCAAACACTTGGATCCACGGCATCGGGTTGCTTTGTTCTGGATATAGGTTGTCGAGTCCGAGCTGGCGCAGGCGTTTATTGGCCAAGTATTCGACGTAGCCTTCGAACTCATCCAGATCAAGCCCCTGGATGTCCTTCAGAATGTGATGCGCCCATTCTTTCTCCAGCTGCACCGCTTTGTCTACAGCGTCATAGACATATTGGATGTTTTCTTCGGTATTCAGTTCCGGGTTTTCCGTCAGCATGATGCGGATAAACTGGGAAATGAAATACGCGTGCTGCATCTCGTCGCGCTGGATGTAGCTGATCATCGTGCTCGTCTTGAGCATTTTTTGCTGGCGCGCCAAATGATAGAAAAAGGCGAAGCCGGCGTAGAAATAGATGCCTTCCAAATTGATCGAGTTGACGCTCAAGCGGAACAAGGTCTGCGGCGTCGGGTTCTGGCGGAACGCTTCGTACGCATCGAGGATCCCTTCGTTGCGCTTCCGTACAATCGGATCGCTTTTCGCCTGGTTAAAGCGGGCATTCTGTTCGCTGATGGATACGAGTGAACTCAGGATATATGAATACGATTCGTTGTGTACGGCCTCCTGTTGGGAAATGACCGCGAAAATCGCTTTGAAGCTGGAATCGGTGACGTAGTCCATCGCCTGGCTCATCGTCGGTGTCTGCAGGCTGTCGAGCGATGCCAGTTGCGTATTGATGCGCAGGAACACGTCGCGTTCGACATCCGTCAAATGGTCCCATTGCTTGATGTCGTCCTGCATATTGATTTCCTGCGCTTTCCAGAAGTTCGACAGCAAGGTCTGGTACAGGTCATACATCTGCGGGTAGGCAATGTCATTCCAGTTAAGGAGGCCTGAAGACTCTCCATTGATGATGCCGGTAGATTTATTCGGCTGCTCGGGATTGAGCAGTTTGATTTTTTGTAATGGTGCATGTATCGACATAATTGTTCCTCCTTAGCTTTGGCAAGCTTCGCATTCTTCGATTTCCGCCTGGGAAGTGCTGCGGACATAGTATGTGGTCTTCAAACCTTGCTCCCATGCCTCAAGATGGAGCCCCAGTAATTCTTTCGCTTTGATCGTATGCGGCACATAGAAGTTGAAGCTGATCGCCTGGTCGATATGGCGCTGGCGCGCCGCATTCTGGCGGATGCTCCAGTTCTGGTCAAGCACGTGGCGCGCACGGCGGTAATAGTCATAGGTGTTATGGTCGAGGTCCGGCGCCGTCACTTTGAATTTGAAGTTTTTCTTTTCTTCCGCAAATTCCACGGCATAGAGCGGATCGATGCCGTCTGTTGAACCACCGATTTTAGCTGTCGACGAGTTTGGTGCCACCGCCATCATCCAGCCGTTGCGGACGCCGTTTTCCGTGATGGCGCTCTGCAGCTCGTTCCATCGTTCGCTCGTGTAACCTTTGCGTTCAAAATACTCGCCTGTCTCCCATTCAGAGCCTGCAAATTCACGGTAAGCGCCTTTTTCCTTGGCAAGTTCCATGGAAGAGCGGATCGTGTGGAAGGCGATTTCCTCGTATAATTCATCGGCGAAAGCCACAGCTTTCTCTGTTTCCCAGTGGATGCCTTCAAGTGCCAGGAGGTGGTGCCACCCGAACGTCCCTAATCCTACAGCGCGATATTTTTTATTTGTCGCATCGGCCTGGCCGACGGAAATCGTATTCAAATCAATGACGTTATCCAGCATGCGCATCTGAATCGGCACAAGCCGTTCCAGCACTTCCGCTTTCACCGCACGCGGCAAGTTGATCGACGACAGGTTGCAGACGACGAAATCGCCTGGCTTGCGAATCATTACTAGGTTGCCATCTTCATCCGTATATTCTTTCGTAATAGTTGTAGCTGACATGTTTTGCATTATCTCTGTACACAAATTACTGCAGTAAATTGATGTGCGCCCTTTGCCGCGCAAGTGCTTGTTCGGGTTCTGGCGGTTGACTTCGTCGCGGTAGAACATATACGGCGTGCCCGTTTCCAGCTGCGACACCATGATGCGTGCCATGATGTCCATCGCCCGGTAGGTTTTCCGCGGCAATAGTGGATTATTGACCGCTTCTTCATATTTCTCTTTGAAGTGCTTGATGTCCGTTTCGTCATAAAAATCTTCCAGGCCAAGCGCAGTTCCGGCTTCATCTTTCCAACCCATAATCGTCTTCACTTGGTGCGGACAGAACGTATGCCATTCGCCGGTGCTGCGGCCATTTTCGTCCGTTTCCTTCAATCTTTCCATGAACAGATCCGGAATCGCCACGCCGGTGAAAATGTCGTGTGCTTTCCGGCGTTCGTCGCCGTTGTTCGTCTTCAAATCCAGGAAGCCGTTCATGATATCTTTATGGAACACGTCCAGGTAAATCGCCACGGCACCTTGGCGCTGCCCAAGCTGATCGACGCTGACCGCGGTGTCGTTGACAAGGCGGATCCACGGAATGACACCGGATGAGTTGCCTTTGAATTTTTTGATGTCGGAGCCGAGCGCCCGCACTTTGCCGTAATAGACGCCGATGCCGCCGCCGTCTTTGCTGAGGCGTGCGATGTCCCAGTTGTTCAAGTAAATGCCATCAAGCGAATCGTCCACTGTATCGATAAAGCAGGAAGACAGCTGGCCAAAGCTCTTGCCGGCGTTTGACAGTGTCGGCGTTGCAACCGTCATATACAGATTGCTCATCGCCCAGTAAGCTTCTTTCACCAGGTCCAGCCGCTTTTCCTGTGGTTCGTTCTGCATCAACGTCATCGCAATGACAAGGAAGCGCTCCTGCGGCAATTCGTGGATATTTCCTTCATAATCCTTCGCCAAATAGCGGTCTGCCAATAAAAATAAGCCAATGTAATTGAACAAGAGATCCCGCTCCGCATCGATTTCATTGCCCAGAACCTGAATTTCCTCTTTTGAATAGCTCTTCAGCAAGTCGCCAGAATAAATGCCGATGCTGCTGAGTTTTTCCACGAGTTCGTAAAAATTCCCGTACTTGGATTCTGCCCCGAAGCCCCGGCTTTTCGCCGCCCCTTTGTACAAATCGTTCAAGTAAAGCTCCGCGGCAACGAATGTCCAATCCGGCTCGGACATGGAAATGCGGTTGAGCGCATAAATCAAGGACTGCTCGCCTTTTGCTTGGCTTTCCAGGTCTGCCACTTTTTGGAGCAGGGGTGCGGCGTCGAGCTTATAGACATCTCTCGCCCGCAGGATCGCTTTTGTCACGGCATCTTTTTCTGTATGGATGATTGTATTCATATCAAATCAGCTCCTTTGCGTATTCATTGATTTTCATGCGGCGCTGCTTGCGCTCCTGTGCACTTTGGAACAGCTGCTTCTCGTGTTCCGTTTCCGGTACGACGCCAGGCACCGGCGTCGGTTTTCCATCTTCATCGACGGCGACCATCGTCAGGATTGCCGTTGTTGTCAAGGTTTTCTCGCCTGTCTCGATGCTTTGGCATTCCGCTTTTACGTAGACTTCCATCGAAGTCCGCCCTGTGGAAATCACCACTCCTTCCAGGAGCAGCACATTGCCGACCCGTGCAGACGACAGGAAGTTCACCGTATCGATCGAAGCTGTCACCACCGCCTTGCTGCTGTGCTTCATGGCCGTAATGGCTGCGATTTCGTCGATAAAGCTAAGCACCGTTCCGCCGAAAATGGTACCCATGTGGTTCGTGTCAGGCGGCAGCACCAATTTGGTCTGGATCGTCCTCGATCGGCTTGCTGTGATTTGCTTGGTCATCTCTATTCCTCCAGTCGATGTTCGGGCAAATAAAAAAACCCATCTTCTCGGACGAGAGGATGGGTTGGATGAACGTAAATAATCGGGCGGAAAACGGCAAAAAGCCACTGCACCGCGCAGAATACCTTCGCTACACCTCCCAGCTCCCGGAGAAGGTCATTAACTTATAACGATGGCAGGTCTCCTGGCTCATGCGTCTTCCTACACTATGTCCTTCCCGTCCGTTGGACAGTGGATTGCCATAGTTCGTCAGCACTTACAGTTGCGGGTACAGCTCCGTTTTTCAGCGGATTCCCTATCAAGCCTTTTCAGGCACCATCGTTATCGGTTTTACTATATATAGTGTTGTTATGTATACAATTCACTAAATAATGTATTTCTAAACTATAAACCAGATCTTTTTCTTTTACAAGCTCCTGTTTTGAAGATTTTCGTGCTTCTTAACTTCAACAAAACATCAATAAATTCGAATCAGCTTCTTCAGCGCTTGTTTCACATTCGACATGGTATGCAGTTTGGTGAAATCCATCCGCGCCTCCACCGCTTTTTGGGCAAGTTCCGGACGGATGCCGGTGAATATGAGCTCGATTCCGAGCATCTTCAGGATTGCGTTGATTTTATATAGAAATTCCGCAACGATGCTGTCGATGTTATAGATGCCGGAGACATCGATGATCAGATGCTCCAAATCTTGCCCTTGGATTTTTTGCGGGATGATTTCAAGCAATTGTGTCGCTCGACCGCCGTCCACAGCGCCGACAAGCGGCAGCACAGCTACTCCATCGACAATCGGCACAATCGGTGTCGCAATCTCGTTTTTCAGTTCTGTCAATTCGCGTTCTGCCTGCTTATGCTCGGTAATATCCCTTATGATCGATTGAATCGCTTTGGTTTTCCCGAAGTGGACCGGATGGCAGTACAGCTCGACATCCGCAATGGAACCATCGGATAGCCTGACTCTTGTTTCCACCAACTTCCCTACGGCACCCTCTTCGGTTCCGCGGCGGATTCTTTCTTCGATGAATCCTTGATATTCTTCGGTAAAGATATTGACCACGCTTGAACCTTCAACTTCAGCCGCTTCCGCTCCAAAAAAATCAGAACCTGCCTGATTGATATACAAGACTTTATTATCGGAATGGATAATGGTCGGTTCGAATGAATACTCGACAATTTGCCGGTACAGTTCCGCTTTTTCATCCACCGCTAAACTTTCGGCTTTTGAACCATTGGTTGCTTTCATTTTAGCGCCTCCTTTGTTTCAAAACACATATCTTCAGCATACATGTATTTCTAGCATTTATCAGGCAATAAGATTTAAATCAGGCTTTTTTGAATATAATCCACAATCTCCGGCAAAGCTCTCTTAGTATATCGCTATACTAAATTTCTGAATCGTTTTACTTCAGTAAATCAAAACTTCTCTGCTTTTATTAATTTTTTATTGTGTTATCATAGGAATTTGCGATTCTAGCATACTAAAAATAAATGCTCAACCAATTTCTATATTGAGTTCTGCAGTAAATGGAGATATAAAATGAAACAAACCGGTTATTCTTTCCACTATGGGTGGGTGATCATTGCCATCGCCGCCCTCTCCCAATTCTTCTCTGGCCCCGGACAAACCTACTCCAATTCCATCTTCATCGACTATTACATCGAGCAATTCGGCTGGAGCCGTTCGACGGTATCCGGCGTTTATTCCGCAGCTACATTGGCCGCAGGCTTTCTGCTGTTCTTTATCGGCCGGTTGATCGACCGCAACGGTTCACGGAAAATGGCGGTCATTGTTTCTTTGGCACTTGCAGCCGCTTGCCTGTTCAATAGCTTTGTTACAAATCTATTGATGCTATTCATCGGCTTTTTCTTTATTCGGCTGCTAGGGCAAGGGTCGATGGCCCTCATTTCAAGCTCCCTCATTCCGCAGTGGTTTGTCAAAAAACGCGGCCGGGCCATCAGTATCGCTGCAATTGGCGGCCTTGTCAGTTCGGCAGCGTTCCCGTTGATGAATGTCTGGCTGATTGACGCCTTCGGCTGGCGCGTATCCTGGCTCATTCTCGGTGCGATCATCGTCGTCTGTTTCACGCCCCTCGCCTTCTTCCTGATTCAAAACACACCGGAAGATATGGGCTTGCTGCCTGACAATGGCAAAGGCGGAAAAGCGGACGGCAAACTTCCGCGCTCCGAGGAAGTGAGCTGGACCGTCCAGGAAGCAGCAAAAACACGCTCGTTCTGGCTGCTTTTGGCCTGCGCGGCAATTCCGGGCATCGTCAATACCGGATTGACTTTCCATCTCGTCTCCATCTTCGCCGAACGCTCACTGCCGCGTGAAACGGCAGCCGCCATCCTCAGCATGACGGCCCTTATCGGTTTGCCAATGACTTTCCTCGCAGGAAGACTGCTTGAACATATCAAAGTGCAGTATATGCTGGCAATTGTTTTCTTCGGTGAAATCGCAGCAGTGCTCCTGATTCTCCAGATGGATTCCTTGCCTGCAGCCGTGGCATTTGGCCTTGTATGGGGGACCAGTATGGGGATTGAACGGATCGTCATGTCAGTCGTCTGGCCAAATTATTTCGGGCGCAAGCATATCGGCAGCATCAGCGGCATTTCCATGGCGATGATTGTAACCGGCTCCGCCATCGGACCGCTCCCGTTCGGCGTGGCTTTCGATTTGTTCGGCGGCTATACGGAAATCCTTTGGGCCATCCTGCTGTTCCCGCTCTTCGGTATGGCTGCGGCCATGTTTGCCAATCCGCCTGTAAAAAACAAGAAGACTTTGCAAGCAGACGAACTGCTGATCGAAAACCCAGCACTTAAAACCCCTTTGCTCCATGAGTAAAGGGGTTTTAAACAGCTTTTTGCCAGAAGGCTAACTTTTCGTTTTTTCATAGCGGCATAGAAAGCGCTCAACACCGGGATACTTTTCCCCAAGGCTTTTGGCCACAAGCCAATGCTCCGATAAAAGCCGACCGCTTCCCGATCGGTTTCCGCAACCATAACGCTAGGTCCAAGTTCGCGCTGCACTGCTTGGATCATGGCTTGCCCGAACCCTTTTCCTCTTTCGGATGGAGCCACCGCGATGTGCTTGATTTCCAATACGCCCGCACTCGCAATCTCGATGCCGACGCAGCCGACCACTGCCCCCGCCTCTGTAAAGCTGTACAACCGCCTTTCGGGCAAGGTGATGTACTTTTCGTATTCCGCCCCTGCCTTTTTTGCAGAGGCGGCGTAGGACAACAAGGCGCCCAGTTCGTCGGCCATCACCAGCGAAGTGATCTCTTTCATCTCCTCTTCTCCATCGTCATGAATTCTGCAGAATCCGTACTGAATCTCCCGGCTTCTGCAAATCCGAACTGCTTGTACAGATGGATGGCCCGCTTGTTGAATTCCGCTACCGTCAGTCGCATTCTGAGATCTGGATAGCGCTCCTGGACCACCGACATGGCGTGACCGAAAAATCGCCGTCCTTGACCTTGTCCCGTCCCTTCCGGATGCATGCCGATGCCGATATCAATAAACCCTTCAGGATAAACGCCCGCGAGCACACCTTTTGGCACTTGTGCCACCTGGCCGGCACATAAAAACCCGAAAAGACTTCCATCCTCGAAAACCGCAATGTATGAGCCATCTAAAAGCTCGCTGAGGGATCCTTCTGAAACTTCATTATTATAGAAATCATAGGGCTTTTCGTATTTCCAGCCCAGGATTTGCAAAGCGGTTTGCTTGTCCATCTTTTTTTGTATAAAAACCATTTCACTCCCCCTGTCACTTAACCCGCGCCAGCCATTCCCCCACATCCCGTTCCATCTCACGGGTAAACTGATGGCCAGCGCCTTGATAAATCTTTTTTTCAATGTTTCGGAATCCGCGTGCTTCTGTCAAATGTCGATGGTATGCTTCATGGCCTTCTAGTGGAACCGTCCGGTCAAATTCACCGTTGATGAGGAGCACCGATCCTTGGCCAGCCTCCTGTTCAATGGGATCGAACCGCCGCAGCACCCTTTCCGCTTCTTTAGGCATCGGAGACCGGTCCTGCCGTTCTCGGAAAATCCCTTCCGTCAGCACAAACGCCCCTGACCCATTTATACTTGCAAGCCCAGAAATCTGCGGATGGCGTGCAAAAATGCCCGCAGCGATAAAACCGCCCATTGAGCTTCCAATTAGGACGATGTCCGATTCCGGTACTTCCAGCACCTTTTGGAATTCTCCAAACTCCTCAATGCTTTCCATGATCGCTTTCCAGAAATAGGTTTGGACCGTCTCCATTTCGAACGGGTTTTTTGCCGGTTTTCGGCTGTCGTTATAGACAATCTCCGGAACAACCACACGATGCCCTTGCTTAGCGAGAGCTTCCGCATACGCCTGCCAGCTTTGCACAGTGCCGCCCCAGCCGTGAAAGAGAATGGCTGTTTTGCCGGTTTTCTCATTTGGCTCTTCGATATGATAGATGAAATCCCCTGCCCGTATTTTCTCCATCAACATAGCCCCTTTACTTGTACGCGATCAAGAGAAACCGCCTGGAATTGGTTTGAATGCCTCTCAGGGTCCGGTTCTTTCCGATAAACTTGTTGAACTTCTCCCAATCTTCCGGATGCTTCCCGAAATCCGGAATGATTGGCGTGTGCCGCAAGAGAAACAGCAAGTCCTCCGGGCTATGGTAATATTCGGCTTCATCGTATTCAAAGCTTTCCACCTTCTTAAAACCTGCTGCTTCAAGTTCGGTTTCGTACCGTTCTTTCAGCGAACCATCCCGTTCATCAAAGGCTTGCCCGCGGCCGAATGCCTCTTTTAAATTGGCTTTGTCCGCTTCACCGACTTGCTGGGTCAGCAGGACTCCGCCGGGTTTCAATACCCGGGCTGCTTCCCGGGCGTCAAACGGGCAATGGCGGCTTGTAACGGCATCAAAAAAACCTGCAGGAAACTGAAGGCTTTCGGCTGCCATCGGCAAAAAACGGACATTTTGCATTGCCGTCTTCTGCAGATTATTGCGTGCCGCTTCCACCATCGCTTCAGACAAATCGATTCCGACAGCGAACCCAAAACGGTCTGCAACCTTTAGCATGTTTTCGCCTCCGCCGGTCCCGATGTCTAGCAGTATACCGCCGCCAGGAGCACGCTCTGCCGCTTCGCTGTAAAAATCCCAAACTGCTCCTTTGACGGTGCTTTGCAGCTGACTGAAATCCCAGCCATTCACTTTTCCGACTTTGTCATAGAATACCTGGTCATCCATTCGCCATTTTCTCCTGTTCGGGTGCGTTGCCGCCGACTTTCGCAAGCAGCCCCTTTGTCGTGATCACTTCCGCAAATTCCCCGTGCAAGGCTGCAAGGGTGACGTCATGGATAATTTCGGCATCATACCGTCTGCCATCGGGTCCCGTAAGTTCAAAAGCAGCCGTTGCATCGGAAACCAGACATGTCTTAAACCCAAGATTACCGCTCATCCGCGTCGTTGTTGAAATGCAATGGGGGGTTGTCAGTCCTACGATGACAATTTCCATCAGGCCACGGAGCCGCAAAAAACCTTCCAGATCTGTCCCGATAAATGCGCTGTTCACTTTTTTGGCAAAGACCGGTTCGTCCCCTATTGGCTGCAGCGGTTCGATGATGCCGTAACTTTCTTTCTCAGGAAAGAACAAAGAATTCGGGTTATCCGATTGGTGCTGGATATGGATAACACAGGCATCCTGCTCCCGCCAAGCCTGCAGTATCTTTAGGATGTTCGCTTCCGCTTCAGGATTGTTGCGCTTGCCCCAAGACAGATCAGCAAACGCTTTTTGTACATCGACAATCACCAATGCCGTTTTTTCCATGTTCAAATTCATTCCCCCCCGAAAATCGTTCTTGCCTATTGTTTCTTCGTTTGGGCTCTGAATCCCTTTTTAACTTCATGCGTTTATTGCACTTCTGTGCTTCGCTATATACAAAGGAGGATTGTCCGGAGAATTGGAGAATTACTTCTTGAGCACGTCTTAGAAGCGGAGGCAAAGACCATGCAGTGGAAAACACGTATCCATGATGGCATCCTGTCCCAATACTTTGAGTACGGCGATCCGGAAAATCCGGCAATCGTCTGCTTTCACGGTTTGGCCGGAAGCGGCATTTATACATACGGGGAACTGGCACCCCTTTTACAGGGCCGCTATCGCCTGATTGTGTTCGACAGCCCAGGACACGGCGGCACAGAAGCATTTGAATCAAAATCCGGTTACCGGTTCTCTAATTTGGCGGAATGGTTTCATGGAGCAGTCGGAACCATCTTGTCGGAACCTTACTTTATCATGGGCCATTCATGGGGAGCCGACGTCGCTCTCCATTTCGCCCGCCATTTCCCGGGAAATATCCGTGGACTCATTTTGCTTGATGGGGCCTTCACTTTTCCTCAAAACCAGCCCGAGATGACAAAAGAAAATGCGCTTGCCGGCTGGGCCGACTATATGGAAAACGCCGTCTACGACACCTGGCAGGACGTGGCGAACGAATACCGGAACTTCACTTCCCGTTGGAATGCCCGCATTGAACAAAGCACCAAATCCATTTTCCATAGACAGGCGGATAGGCGATACCGGCTGATTGTTTCTGAAAATACCATACTGCCGATCCTTGAGGCTTTTTTTGAGGAACCCTTCTCCGAAGCCTACTCCTACGTGAATGTTCCGACTCTTTTGATCCATGCTGAACTGCCGGAAGAACTGACGGCAGCACGCGAGCAGGGCATTGCCCAAATGACGTCGGAAATTGCGGACGTGTCGATTTGTCCAATCCCTGGAACCGGCCACATGCTGCAATGGGATGCACCGGAGAAAGTAGCGGCACACATCGAGGCATGGATGCTGCAAAAAGCCCTTTTATAGCAGAATAAAAGATTTTCCCAAAACAGAAAGGCCGTTGATCCACGCGGGATCAACGGCCTTTCGCTTATTGCTTTAGAACTTCCCGGATATCTTCTTCAAACGACTCCGGCGCATCCTTAGGAGCATACCGTTTGACGATATTGCCTTCCTGGTCGACGAGGAATTTCGTGAAATTCCACTTGATGCTGCTGCCGAGAAGGCCTTTCGTATTGGCGGTCAGGTATTTAAATAACGGATGAGCTTCCTTGCCGTTGACCTTGACGATGTCGTGCATCGGGAACGTGACGCCATAGGTCATGCGGCACGACTGTTCCGCTTCCTCCGCATTGCTGACTTCCTGCTTGAACTGGTCGGACGGGAAGCCAAGGACGACGAGCCCTTCTTCTTTGTAATTGCTGTAGAGGTTTTCCAAGCCATCGAACTGGTCCTTCAAGCCGCATTTCGTCGCCGTATTGACGATCAGCATCGCTTTGCCTTTGTACTCGGCCAATTGATGGGTCTTGCCGCTCGCATCTTTTACTTCAATATCATAAATCCCCATTGTCCATCGCTCCTCCTAAAGATTCATTTCCTTGAAAAACGCATTCAGTTCCTTCAAGTTTTTCATCAGCGCGATTGCGTTGACATCTTCCCTGAAATTGCAGCTGACAAGCTTGTCCGCCACTGCCGCTTCAATCGGATCGTGGCTCCCTTTCGCCTTTTCGGTCAAAGAGATGATCGAGGCGCGTTTGTCTTCGGGCGATTGCTCCTTGCTGAGCCATCCGGCAGCCTCCATGCGGCTGATGATCGGGTTCAGCGTCCCGATGCCGAGTCCGAGCCTTGCCCCGATCTCCTTCGCCATCAGGCGGTCGTCCTCCCAGAGCACGAGCAGCACCAAGTACTGCGTGAACGTCAGCTCGAACGGCTCCAGGACCCGGGCATACATTTTCGTGAAATTGCTTGAAGCCTTGTAGACTTCAAAACATAATTGCTGGTCCAATTTCGAAAGTTTTTCCATTCGATCACACCTATTACTGGTTTATAGTACGACGATCTCCACATCGATGGAGTTTTTGACCGCTTTGGAATACGGGCAGTAGTCATGCGCTTTCTCTACATACACGTGCTTCTGCTCATCGTCTAGGCCAATGATGCCCACTTCAAGCCGTGCAGCTAATTTGACGCCGCCGTTTTCTTTGTCCCCGAGCAGGGAAATCGTCGCTTTCACTTCGGTTTTCTCCACTTTCACTTTAGCATGTTCAAGCACCAATTCCAATGCGCTGTTAAAGCAGGCGCTGTATCCGGCTGCGAAAAGCTGCTCCGGGTTTGTCGCTGTTGTCGGGCTGCCGCCGAGGGCCGCCGGTTTTGCCACGTCCATGAAGAAGATATTGTCCTCTGAGTAAACTTCCCCTTGTCTGCCGCCTGTGTTGATAATGGTCGTTTCGTATAATGGTTTCATTTGATTGCCTCCGCTCTTTTATATCGTACACGATGTATATTAAACTATATCGTTCACGATGTAAAATGATAAGGCTCATAGTTTTCTGCTGTTTTACGGAAATAAAAAAAGCCGCCCGGCAGGCAGCTTCCATTGGTCTATGGCAGGTTTAGCCGTCAATCCATCCCGGCTCTTCGCTTTTTGGCGCGTTGTCGGTTTTTGCAGGTGCGGCATTCTTGTTTTGTTTGCTCTTGTAAGGCTTGTTGCTCTTGGCTTTGTTGGCGCCTTTTTCCCAGCGCGTCCAGCCTTTCTTGCCTGTACCCCGGCCGGTTCCGCCTTTTCCTTTTGCTTTACTCATATTCTTCACTCCCGTACTTCCCGCAGCAATGCGAGGGAATTCCTCTAATCATAACAGGTTCTTGCCATTTCGGCATCCCCTGCAGTTTATCAGAGCACGGCCCCTTCGAGCGAATCCTGCACTTCCCGCAAACGGTCCAGCGGGAGCGGTTTGCTGAAGTAATACCCCTGCAGATAGGAATCGTTTTTCGCGGCCACAAAATCCCGCTGCTCCGCTGTTTCGATCCCCTCGGTGACCAGTTTGATCTCGAGTTCGTCCAAGGTGCTGTAGATGCCTTTCAGCAGGGCGGTGTCTTTTTTGCTCGAAGGCACTTGGCGCAGGAAGCTCCGGTCGATTTTGACAATATCGACATCGAGTTCAAGCAAGTGGAACAGCGACGATGTCCCGACCCCGAAATCGTCTAGCGCCACTTGGATGCCACGCTCTTTCAAGGCGGTGATGAACGCCACGATCTCCTTTTGTTCCGCCACCGTGTCGCTTTCCGTAATTTCAATCTGCAGCTTGTCGGCCGAGAAATTATGTTCCCGGAGCACGTCGTCGATTAATGCCAAGAGCTCGTCCTTGAATTTCAACTGCATTTTGGAAACATTCACCGCGAGGCTGAGCGACTGGCCATATGTGGTGTTCCAGTTCTGCACTTCCCCGACGGCCTGGCGGATGACCCATTCGCCGATTTCCCGCATCATCCCGCTTTCTTCAGCGAGCGGGATAAAGCGCAGCGGCGCAACGAGCCCTTCTTTCGGATGGTTCCACCGGATCAGTGCTTCGACCGCTTTGATGCTCCGGCCTTTATTGTCCATGATGGGCTGGTACTCCAGGAAAAACTGGTCCAGCGCGATGGCGTCGGACAGGTCCGTTTTCAGGTTCAGCAAGTATTTGTGCAGATGGCGGTCTGTCAGGTCCTCATAGAAGACGTAGGTGTTTTTGCCGTTCTTCTTTGCCGCGTACATCGCCGTGTCTGCATATTGCAGCAGGTCATCAAGCGTCCCTGCATTGGCGGGATAAAAACTGACGCCGATACTCGTGGAAATCGTCGTCTTGACTTTGTCGAGGACAAAAACTTTTTGGATCGCTCCCATGACTTTCTCAATCTGACCGGTGAGTTCTTTACGGCCGGTCGCCGGGCTCAGCAGGACGAATTCATCCCCCCCGATGCGGTACAGCTGGCTGCCGGTATGGAGGAGGCTTCCCGTCAGCCGCTCCCCGACCTGCTTAAGCATTTCATCGCCGCTGCTGTGGCCATACAGATCGTTGATGCGCTTGAAGCCGTCGAGATCGAAAAACAGGACGGCAAATGAAGTGTCCGGATCTTCGGCACGGCTCAGAAACTCTCGATAAAGGCTGAAGCGGTTCGGCAAACCCGTCAATTGATCGAAGAAAGCCAGTTTCGATACGTCGATATGGGCTTTTTCCAGGCTGTCGAGCATGTCCTGGATGGACGTCTCCAAGTCCGTGATTTCGTCTGGAACCGCTTGTGATTTGCGCACTGCCAATGAATTCGCTTCATCGAAATTGACGTCTTTCAGCTGCAGGGACAGCGACGAGATCCGCGAAACTATCAGAAGATCCAAGAGATAATGCACGAGCAGTACGAGCAGCAAAGTGGCGACGGACAAAGCGAGGAACAAGTCGTTCATGCTTTTCGACTTTTGGCTGTAATATTTCCGCTCCCGTTCGACTTCAATGTTCAAGCCGTTCCCAATCGCCAAAACCCCACTGATGGTATTGCCGTCCACTTCCCGGATCCCGCTGCTTTCTTCTGCACTTCCGGCGGTCCGGACATTGATAGCCAGATCTTCTTGCATCTTGTCGAAAAACGCATCATTCAAAATGACGCCTGTGACCAGGCGGCCAGCGACCGGGCCGTTGCCTTCGCTCGTCAAAATCTCTTCAGCTGCCAGCAGCACCGGTCCGTACTTGTCATTCCAAAGGACGGAAATGCCGTTTTCTTCGTCGATCCGTTCAAGGAGCGCAGACGTGTCCCCCAAGTCCTTCTCCACGCCGATCAGCGTGCCCATGCCCAGTTCGTAGCCGGCTGAATAAACCGTATCCCCGTTATTGTTGAGATAAAGCTTGAAGTTTGTACCGGTGTGGCGATAGCTTTCCTGGGTCAAATTGGATTCGATGTATTTGGGGTTGCGGTTTTGCATGAATTCATACGTGTCATCCCAAACCGCCCAATCTTTGTTGTGGCGCATTAAATTCGCTTTTTCAGAAGCGATGTATTTTTCGGCACGCTCCATATCGGTTTTCAGCGATTCTTCGTCCATCCTTTTGGCATCTTCCAGAATCACAGGACGCATCAAAAAGAAAAGCAAAACGATGAACGCAGCCATTGTAATGCCGATCATGCCCGCTGTTTTCATCTTCAGTTTCATAAATTTTCTCCCAATTCTTCGTCATTTGAACCCGTCTTTGTGCTGCACCGCCAATTTCAATGAATCCAATGGTCCGCCACAGCTTCTGCAAAAAAGGGTTTCTCCTTTTTTATCGGCATGTTTTTCCGAATCGTTAGCGGCACCCCATAATTATCTTTGGATTGTGAAAGACTTCCTTCCCTCAGGAAAGATCCTCATCTTCCGAAAGGCGGCGCATGGCAGCGCGGATCTGTCCCCGGTGGCTGATTTCGTCCTCCAGCACATGAAACCATAAATAATACATATTGTATGCCGTGCCGTTGAGCCAGCAGCGCTCCTCGTACAGCCAGGCATCGTCTTTTTCCTTCAGCTTCTGCAGCGTCGCTTCCCGTACGGCGCTGAGTCCTTCTATGTAATAATCCAATGTATTGCCCGCAAGTAATGGCTGGCTGCCTTCACCGAGCATCAGCGCCGGCCCCCACTCGGCAAATTCCGCTTCTGTAAAGTCGCGGCCTTCGAACGAGATGAGCTGGTGGACTTTTTCGATGGCGGCAATATGGGCAAGCAGCGCGCCGATCGAGTTTCCGTTTCCTGAATCTCTTTCATCCAACTGATTTGGCTGCAGCCCCTCGATATCCTTCAACGTCTGCGAGCGGACATGCCCGAGCATAAATACAAGTTCCCCGATCTTCTCCGAATAGCCAGAAGCGGGTTTTATGGTGTACTCCATGTTGACCCATCCCTCCGTTACTGAATCTGAAATACTGCATAGCCGATGGAGCCGACCAGCAGCGCCGATAAGACAAACGCCGGAACCGATAATAGGATTCTCAAAGCGAGGTGGATTTCGTTAAAATAGGCACCCAGACCCTCCATCGCTTTCCATGCCAAATATTGAAATGGGATGCTCAATGCGCCGAACAGCAAATCCTTCCATGTTAACGGCGGGTTGATCAAGGAATCAAATAGAGATATAAAGGGAAGAATCATGGCAAATAGCGCTGATTGCCCCAAAAAGAATTTGAGATACTTCACAGACAAACCTCCTTCGCAGCATGCTTTTCGTAATACACAAGCGTCGCCCGGGGATTGAGCTTTTCCTGCCTGCCGTTTCTTGCATAACCCATCTTCTCGTACAGATGGCAATTTCCCGCTTCTTCCAGCAAGGTGCCCAGGTGCCATGAAGCCGCTTCAGGATAGAGTTCTTCTGCACCCCGAAGAGCAGCCTGGGCAAGGCCGCCGCCTTGGAAGCACGGCGCGATGAATAAGGGCCCAATCCAGAACTCATCGCCTTCTTTCCGCCGGATCCGGATCGCCCCTGCGAGCTTGCCGTCCGCTATGATCTTATAAACCCCGCCGTCCGGCTCCCTAATGCGCATTTCCATCTTCTCCAGCGGCTCAGTTGCCGGGCTGGTATCGAAATCAAGGTATTTCTCAAGAAGCGGCAAAAAAGCGGCATGCTGCATTTCCAAGAGCTGCTGCGCATCGGTTTCTTGCGCTTTTTCCAGCTTTATTGCCATCACCGCCCACCCCTTCGAACCATATTTACCTTTATTATACAACGGAGAATAGGCAAAAAGACATCTGCCCCAAAAATAAAAACCCTTTCCGCCACTCGGGCAAAAAGGGATTTGCTTATAGATCTGCTCCTTAAATTACTGCCTTTTCAAATGATAGAAAGTTTAGGGATACGGTGAATTAATAAAGAGAAAGTTGATATGCCGCTTCGGCGCTTTGGGCATGGCTCCCACAATGAGCCGGGAGGGACACCCGTCTCATTGCTTCGCCTAGCCCGTAGGCGCGCCGGCGCTAGTTTCAATCTTCAAAAGCTGATAACTTTATCCGTTTTAGCAGTGCTATCCAAGATATGAAGCAAAACAGCGGAGACGCCCGCGGGAAAGCGAGACAGCCGAGACCCCGCAAGCCGCTACGCGGCTGAGGAGGCTTGGCGCTCGCCCGCAGGCAAGCGCAGCTGTTTTGCGGAATATCGTCTACTACTGATCTCTACTTCACCGTTTCCCGATTAGTACACATAAGGAATCAGCCGCGCGCGCTGCTTCATCCAGTGTTCATACTCCGCTCCGAACTTTTCAACAAGAAGTTTTTCTTCATAATCGATCCGCTTCAAAAGCGCCCATATCATCAAGGCACCCCCGACAACTGCCGCTATAGGGCTGGTGAAATACAGCGGCATGCCAATTGCGATGAAAAGGAGGCCTGTATACAAAGGGTGCCGAAGCTTCCGGTACGGCCCTGAACTGACGATTTCATCGCCTTCACGGACGGTGACGTGCCGCGTGAATTGGGCCTTAAGGTGCAGGATGCCCCATAGCCGCAGAAAGACCCCGGCTGCAAATAGAAGCGTCCCCGCTGCGCGAAGAATCGGCGCCGCTGCCTCCGCACGCATTTCCTGCAGCAAAAAAGCCGCCAGGATGGTTCCGAGCAATACGATGAAAATCCGGTAGAACGAGCCTCTTTCCACCGGATCGCTCACAGATACACCTCGGTTCCGGAAAAACAGGAACTCGCCGATCCAAGCCAATCCGACTGCACTAAATATCCAATCAACCCATGTCATAGCCACGCCTCATTTTCCTGTCACTTTTCTAAAATATATAGAACATCCCTTTTGAATACAACTATAAGCCCACATGCACAAAACACCAGCAGGCTTTCTCTCCCAACGGTTGCGGAGAGAAAGCCTGCTGGTGTTTTATTCTTCTTCTGTAGTGGACAGTTCAACGAGCATCGCGGTGAACACGATGAAGATCGCCATTAAGGCCAAGACCATTGTGAACATTGTCATCAACTCCTACCAAGTTTTAAACCCTTCTGAACCAGGAGGTGCATTCTGGATCATGTCGCCGATCGGGATGGCGTAGGCGATGAAGATGAGTGCGAACGCAATGCCGATCCAGATGGTCCATTGTTCCAGGAATTTCGGTGTGTTTTCTTTGTCGCTATCCGCAAGCGGGAACTCGACAAAGTCTTCCGGGCGTTCCGCTTTCGGCGACAGGAACATCGTCATGATGACGATGTAGATCAAGATCATCGCAGAAAGGAACAGGATGCTGCCGCCGACAGCCATGGTGACGTGGTTGGTCAGTAGGCCGTCAAACCATTCCATTGCAGCCGGATGGTCGCTGTAGCCGGAATACGCTGTACGACGCGGCGCACCGAGAAGCCCGAGAATGTGCTGTGCTGTCGACATTAGCAGCATGCCGATCGACCAGGTGATGATCTGGACAAATCCGAGGCGCTGCATCGTCTTCGTAAATTTGCGGCCGGTCAGATACGGGATCAGCCAGAAGGTAAGGCCCATGAACGTCATCGCCACCGGCGTACCGACGGTGATGTGGAAGTGGCCGACAATCCAAAGCGTGTTGTGGACGACTTCATTCAGCTGGAAGCTGGCGTTGATGATGCCGCCTGCGCCGCCCGGGATAAAGAACGCCATGGCAATGAAAATCGATGTAAAGCGGACATCTTTCCAAGGCAGCAGGCGGAACCAGCCGAACAAGCCGGTAGCCCCTTTTTTGCGCCCTGAAATTTCAAACGTTGCGAACATGGAGAAAGCGGTCATAAGCGACGGCACGATAACCATGAACGTCAGAACTACCTGAAGGAATTTCCAGAAATTCGAGATGCCTGGCTCCGTCAATTGGTGGTGGAAGCCGACGGGAATTGAAAAGAGAATGAAAAGGACGAATGAAAGACGTGCGAGCGAGTCGCTGAATACTTTTACGCCGAGCAGTTTCGGTACGATCAAATACCAGGCCATGTATGCCGGCAGCAGCCAGAAGTACACAAGCGGGTGTCCAAAATACCAGAACAGCGAACGGCTGAGTTCTACGTTGATCGTATCCGTGAAGCCGAACGCCCACGGGATGTATTGGAAAAGAACTGTTGCGACAACGCCGAGGCATGAAATGATCCACATGATGATCGTCGTGATCGTCATGAAGGCAAACAGCGGGCTGTGCTCGCCTTTATGCTTTCTGCGCCATACCATGTAATGGCCGATCAGCGCGAAACTGCTGATCCACGTACCCACGACCCAAAGCGCCAAGCCGACATAGAACCAGCCGCTCGCTTTCAGCGGAGCATAAAACGTGTAAAGGACCGATGCCTGGCCCGAAACGATCATGATCGTTGCAAGGATGGTGCCGAGCAGCGTTACTGCGAAGCCGATCCAGGAAAACAGCCGGACTTTCGGTCCGAATGTGCCGATGCTTTTGCTCATGCCGGTGATGAAAAAGCCGAAAATGAAAAATGTCGTAAAAACAAGTGCAAGCAAAACGCCGTGTGCGGTAAGAATTTGGTAGTAGTCCAGCCAAGCGGGCAATTGCAGGGCGTCATTGCGGATGAAGACTTGGAGCAGGCCGGCGAGTGTGCCGATCAAAAACGCCGCGTAGGCGACTCCGATATTCCATAATGCGATTTTGCGGTCTTGTGCAGCGATCATCTTAAAACACCTCTATTTCAGTAAACATCATGTGGTGCCCGGTTCCGCAGTATTCGTTGCAGAGAATCAGGTATTTGCCGGGTTTTTCAAATGTGTAGGACTTTGTAGTGATCTGGCCGGGTACGACCATCATATTGACTTTAGTGTCATCGATCGTGAAACTGTGGACGACGTCCGTGCTCGTCGCTTTGAAAATGATTTCCTTGCCCGCCGGCACTTTCAGATCCGGTGCATTATAGCCGAATGCCATAGCCACCAACGTGACCTGGTACGTATCGTCGTCAAGCTGGCTGACGCCGGGATTGTCGAACGGCGCCGTTTCGTTCACTTTCTTCGGATCGATGGTTTCCATCCCGCCTGAAGGCGTATGGTCGTGCGAGAATGCGCTGACCCCTACGACGCTCAAAAAGACGATAAGTGAGGCGATTCCGAAGATCAGCCAAATTTTTTCAAATTTATGCAGGTGCATGTGTATCTTCTCCTTTTTTCTTCTGTTTCATTTCAATTGTTACCTTGCCACGTACATCATATAAACGATGACCCACATCGCGATAATGATGGCACCGACGAAAAACACGCTCATCAGCGTCCCTTTTAAATTCATGTCCTGATGTTCATCGTATTTTTTGCTCATTTTCTTCACCTCGTATGCTCTTCTCTTGTTTACAGATTAATCTCTACCCCGACACGGCACTGTGAGAAATATCACACCTGGAGGGTTTATTTTGCTAAGCGCCATATTTTTGACATAAAAAAAAAGCCCCCTTTGCCAAGGCGGCTTCATCATATGGCATTAATCAATTTTGCAGAACGAGATGGGGCAGTTTTCACAATTGATTTCGTATTTTAAATAGGAAATATCGTGAATGGCGATTTTTCCTTCTATATAAGAGATCTTTTCAACTTTTTTCAGATCGTTGAGCATGCGGTTGACGACTTCACGCGTCATGCCGCAGAAGTTCGCCAGTTCCTGGTTGGTGAGGACCATGTCGATCAGCACCCCTTCGCCATGCGGCACGCCGTAGCTGTTGCTCAAGCGGATCAATGTGGAATACAGGGCTCCTTTTTTGCCGTGCAGCATCAAATCCCGGAACTTGGTCTGGGTTTTCTGCTGGTCGATTCCCATCCATTTCATAAACGCGACTGCCAGCCGGCTGTTATCGAGCAACGCTTCCTCTAAATCTTCAATGTGGATCTTCATGCACACCACATCTTCGATCGCTTTCGCATCGAGCATGTAGGCCGACTGGTTTGAAAAGACCGTGACTTCTCCGACCAATTTCTGCGGCCCGCAGATGCGCAGCGTCAGCTCCCGCCCATTCGGCGTGATTTTGCCGATCTGCACTTTTCCGGCCTGTACAATATAGACGCCTTTGATCGGGTCGCCTTCTTGAAACAAATAAGCTCCTTTTTGATACTCTTTTATGCTGTGGCGAATCGATCGAAGCTCTTCCAGTTCAGATGATAAATCTTGATCAGACAATTGTTCTCTCAAAATCAACCCTCCTCCGGCACCGATGGATTGCGGCATCCTTATAAGGTCAATTTTAACACACCGGCTTTTCCCCGACTTAAGGAATTTCCGCTTTTTTACTTCCCCCCGTCACAGGAACGACGAATCTTTATTGCTAAGCTTTCTGCAAAGCAGGAACTGAATGGTGCCTTATCGAAATATACCAAGAGAGACGGAGAAGGAGGAATTTATTATGACATTACAATACAATACAATATTGGTGGCAATCGATGGCTCGAAAGAAGCGGAGCTCGCCTTCAAGAAATCTGTGGCCATTGCCTCGCGGAACAACGCGGCACTCCACTTGGTGAGCATCATCGATATTTCATTCGGTTCACTGGAAGCCTATGCCCGTGAATACGCCAGAGAAACAAAGAAATCCACCGAAGAGCTGCTGCAGCGCTATAAACAGGAAGCAACGGAAGCCGGAATTTCTAACGTCAACATCATTATTGAACTCGGTTCACCAAAAACAATGATTCCAGGCGAAATTGCCACTCGGATAGATGCCGACCTTATCATTTGCGGTGCTACTGGGCTAAATGCGGCAGAACGCATCTTTTTGGGTAGTGTTTCCGACCGCATTGTACGGGCAGCGAAGTGCGATGTACTTGTTGTAAGAAACCAAGATACAATTTCAGAATAATGATAGAAAATTTAAAAAAATCCCTATTCCTTTCCGAAGGATAGGGATTTTTTCTTTGTCCAAAACCGGAAGTCACAACTAAAGCCCTTACCCATGTTACAGGATTCTAAACATTTGATATGAAACTGTAATAAAAAATTGGGTTTCTTGGTGTTACAATACTTTTGCCGGCTTTTTTAGGACGGATCTTGCACCGTATTTTATTTTCTTAATATAGATGAATCATTATACAGATAGAAACACCGAAAGCAGAGAGGGGAAACAAATCGTGAATTTATTATCCAAATGGACCGCAGCAGCAACCGCGGCGGTACTCGCTTTATCGATTTTCATGCCTTCAGTGAGCGCCGACACGTTAGGCGACCTTAAAGGCAAGCAACAGGAAGCACAACAGAAACAGAGCGAATTGAATTCCGGCATCCAGCAAAAAGCGAGTGAAATTTCCAAGAACCAGACAAAGCTTGAATCGATTATGAGCAAAATCATGGAGCTTGACGGCAAAATCCAGGAAACTCAAGAAAAAATCGAGAATGTTCAAGCCCAGATCGATCAAACAAAAGCGGAAATCGAAGCATTGCAGGCTTCCATCGCCGAGCTTCAGCGCAAGATCGATGAACGGACAGCCTTGTTGCAAGAACGCGCCCGCGCTATCCAATTGAGCGGCGGATCTGTAGATTACATAGATGTATTGCTTGGCGCAAACAGCTTTGTAGACTTTATCGACCGGTTCTCAGCAGTGAACACGTTAATCGAAGCTGACCGCGACATCATGCGGGAACAGGCCGAAGACAAAAAGCTTCTGGCTGAACAGAAAGCACAAGTGGAAACAAAACTTGCAGAACAAGAACAGCGCAAAGCAGAACTTGTAAACCTGAAAGCTGACCTTGATGCACAGAAAAAGAAACAAGCTCAACTTGAAAAAGAATTGAAAGCGGAACAAGACCGCTTGTCCAAAGAAAAATCAGCTCTTGAAAAAGAACACCAGAAACAAATGAATATCAGTTCGAACCTTGAAGCGAAAATTGCTAAAGAACAGGCCCGCCTTGCAAAACTTGCAAGAGAAGCGGAACTGAAGCGCCAGCGCGAAGCAGCAGCGGCGCGCAAAGCGGCTGCTGCCAAAGCGGCTAAAGCAGCTGCCAGTGCAGCTGCGTCAAGCTCACCGGCTGTCACTTATGCATCAGCTCCGGCGGCAGCACCTGCAGCCGGCAGCGCGAACTTCATCAGACCGGCATCCGGAAGATATACATCCGGATTCGGCGGGCGTGATATCGGCGCCGGGCATGAATCACACCTTGGCCAAGATATCGCAAACGTACCCGGCACACCGATCGTTGCTTCAGCAGGTGGTTATGTCTCCTACGCCGGTTCTATGGGCGGATACGGAAATGTCATCATCATCAACCACTCGATCAACGGCCGTGCATATGCAACTGCTTATGCGCACCTGAATTCAGTCGGCGTTTCTGTCGGGCAGCAAGTTTCCCAAGGGCAGTACATCGGCGGCATGGGGAATACAGGACGCTCTACCGGTCCCCACCTCCACTTCGAAATCCACATTGGATCTTGGAACGGCGCACGCTCGAATGCAGTCAACCCTGCACCATATCTACAATAATAAATCTAAAGGGCAGTCCCGATTTCTTCCGGGACTGCCCTTTTTCAATTCTTTCAAGCGGGTTGGCGCAGTTTTCACCGATATGCCATCCGCAGACTATTTGCCGCCGTATAATTGTTCGAGCTCTTCTTCTTTCATCGTGAAGCGGTGCTCTTCTGCAGGGAATGCCCCCGACTTCACTTCCGTAACGTAAGCCGCGATGCCGCTTCTCATGCCTTCACCGGTTTCTGCATAAGACCGGACGAATTTCGGCAGATGATGCGAACCGTATTTCAGCGTGTCGTGATAGACGAGGACCTGTCCGTCCGTCTCTGAACCTGCCCCAATGCCGATGACCGGAATCGAAACCGCCGCTGTCACTTCGCGCGCAAGCTGATACGGGATGCATTCCAAAACGAGCATGCAGGCGCCTGCCGCTTGGGTCGCTTTTGCGTCTTCGATGAGCTTCTGCGCAGCATCGGCCGTTTTCCCCTGCACTTTAAAGCCGCCGAGGACGCCTGCTGTCTGCGGCAGGAGCCCCAGATGGCCGACGACCGGGATGCCGGTGCGCGTCAACAGGCGGATGACATCGAGCACTTCATCGGCGCCTTCCAACTTCAGCGCTTCCGCTCCGGTCTCCTGAAAGATCCGGATGGCATTTTGTAGCGTCCGGTCGAGGGTGCCATGGAACGAACCGAACGGCATGTCGACAACGAGGAATGTATCTTTTGCGCCGCGGCGTGCGGCTTTGCCGTGGTGCACCATGTCATCGATTGTCACGTTGACCGTCGAATCGTAGCCGAGCACGACCATGCCGAGCGAATCGCCGACCAAAATAACGTCCACCCCTGCTTCTTCGGCAAGTTTGGCAGACGGATAATCATACGCCGTCAGCATGGCGATTTTCTCGCCTTGTGTTTTCATTTTCATCAATGATGCTGTGTTCTTCATATTTTTCTCTCCTTTCGGGGAGAAAACCGGTAAAAACCCTCCTGTAGGTGGAACAAGACAGGAGGGCAGGATTTTAATAGCTGGTTTTCTCCGTCCCTGTCGTTTTCGGATCAAGGCGAACTTATTCAGTTGGCGCTTTGGGAATTGCCGGTACAGTTCGGCTAGGATACTGTCCTCTCTTCTACTATATCAGACGGCTTTGCACTGCAGCAATATTCCGTCTTTTATCGAATAAAAGTTTAAAATGCAAAAAAAGTTGGGTAAATTAATACTACCCGGCGAACATTTGCGTTGCCGGCAAGGCAGATGCAGTACGCAAGCATTTCAATTTCATATCATTGCTGGCAGGATGGGGCAGACAATAGAGCTGTAAACAACGCTGGAGGAATTCACTGGATTCTTCCGGCTTTTTGACGTTCTCAAAAATTAAGGAAAGAAGGGGAAGGAAATGAAATACCTGGTCGACCACAACAGCAAATTCGTTCATGAAATCCAATATGCCACCGACCGCTGCAAAGCCTACACAACCCTTGAAGGCTCGAAAGAATATACCGACTCGCCCAACTACATCAGCCAGCTTGAAAGTGAAAAATCGTACATGAAGTGCCCGTACTGCCACGAAGTGCCGCTCCTCATGGACTGAGGTCTGTCCCCAAACGAAAAACAGGAAGCTCCGCATCTGCTGGAGCTTCCTGTTTTTATTTCCCGGGAAAACCTGTTCACTGTTTTTCCTTTAGCTTCACTTCTTCCGTGCGGTTGCCGCTCGCCAAATCAGAGAGCCGATTGCAGCGATTGCGGCGGACGCAAGCAACGGACGCTCTGCCGCTTTGTGCTTCATCTGTTCTTTGCGGCTATTGGATAGTTTTGCGTTCAATAGAACCCTCTCCTCTTAACTTCTCGCATTACTCATGGAAAAAGCAGCCGCATAATCGTTGACTTACCTCGAAATCACGATCACCCCGCCGCAATGTGAAACAGGATGAAACTCACATTGGCAGCTTCCGTTCAGTGCAGCTTTCAATTCATCGAAAACGAAATAGAATTCGTCGCCGTCCCAGTAGTCGATGCTGTCCAGCCGGCACTGCTCCAACTCTTCCCGCGTCCGGAAAGCGATATCGCCGATGAACAGCTTCCCATCCGGCGCAAGCCTCTGCAACAAGCTTCCGATGAACGGCGTCTTCTCTTTATCATTCAAGTGGTGAAGGGCATACGTGCTGATGATGGCGTCATATACCTTCCCGTCCATCGCCGGCGGCAAGCCGTCCGTAATATCCCATTCGATCAGGTTCGCAGACGGCATCTTCTCCTGCGCAATCGCAATCATTTCCGGCGAGAAGTCCACTCCGTCCACCGCATGTCCATTCTCGTATAATTTGCCTGCCAGAATTCCTGTCCCGAAGCCGATATCCAATACACGGGATCCTTCTTTTTGCATCACTTCGTTGAAAATCCAGTTCAGGATTTCCTTGTATCCGGCGAACGGGTATAAATTGCTTTCCTCGCTCACTTGGACCGTCCGGTCATATTCATTCGCCCATAAATCAAAACCTTGCTTGCTTAACATAATTGATATTCCTCCTGGCTTAACTTAAAAATCCTTGAAATACGCGTATCCTTCCCTCGAGAAGTTGAATCCTTGGCCGTCATCTGCACCCATCGGAATAAAAGACAGATAGCGTTCATTGCCCGAAGTGTAAACGGTTTTATAGTACCATGCCTCACTTACTTTATTCCCTTCTTGATAAACCTGGGTTTTATGCTTCGACCGGACATCTGCATTTTGGCCAACCAGCCTTTTCCCAAGTTCTCCTTTTTCATTTTCCGTCAGTCTTTCTCCTGCTTTGATCAGAACATATTGATCCGCATATGCCTTGCCTTCGCCGAGCTGCTGCTCTACTATTGCTATCGTATAATCGTTGAAAAAGCCCCAGTTTTTGGGTGTATACAGCAGGGAACCTTCCACCGGGCCAAATTCTTCGAGATCGTATACATGAGTAAGCGCTTCTGCTTCCCTCTTGCTTGGCTCCGGCTCATATGCCATAAATAAACCAAAAATCCAGAAGCCTAGGAAACTGATGGCCAATAGTACACCCAATGATATCAACAGCCTTTTCGCCATCTCCGCCCTCCTGCTATTCCACTTCCAGTGCATACACACAGACGTCTTTTCCGCCCATGGCAATCTCCTTTTCCAGGGACATGCCGACAGATCGGGCGACTTTTTTCGAAGCTTCATTTCCCGGCTGGATCAGCGAGACCAGCCGTTTTTTGCCCAGCTTGCCGATAGCGTAATCGCGGATGCCTGCCGCCGCTTCCTTCGCATAGCCCTGCCCCCAATACTCCGGAGCGATCCAGTAGCCGATTTCGAGTTCTTCTGCGCCATCCACCAGCTGGCTTACCAGCCCGGCATGGCCGATCCGTTGGTTGTCCTCTTCCCGGACCATCACCCGGAGGCCGATATCCGGCGTTTTCCGGTAGGAGCGGTATATCCAATAAAGGAACTCCAACGCTTCGTCACGGTTTCGGGTGTTGCCGTTCCCGATAAAGCGCACCACCTCGGGATTGGCCAAAAGAGACTGCAGGAATTCAAAATCTCCGTCTCTGTAGCGGCGGAAATTCAGCCGTTTTGTCCCTATCTCCATCCTCAGCCCCTCCTTTCCACCTGCTCGATTCGGACTTTGGGCCATTTGACAGTCCACCTTTTTTGCTCTTGCCGCTTTCGGTAAATGCTCATCAACCCACTTTGGCTGCGGAAAATCGGAGTCGGCTTGACCCGCATCCCCAAAACATCCACCAATCCGCACGGTGCGGCGACGATCAGCTGTCCCCCCTCGTCCAACCGGACGCCGAGCGCGGTTGCCGTCTCTGGAAATTTCGAGATGGCATCAACTGAACTTTGATAAGGCGGATTGCCATTGACCACATGCATCCTTGCCTGGTTTTTCACAGACCAAGGCAGCCCCGGCATGATTTGGTGGAGCCGCTTTTCCCACAGCTTTTCAGTCTCTTCATTTATATTGCCGGCATCAAAATAAATCACATCGATATCGCCGAGCGGCGTCCGTTCTTCGAATCCATGAAGGGTGTCCCAGATTTTCGTCCGGACAAACCCTGCACAGACCCACCAGTCAGGAAGCTCCAGGCCTGCGGCTGCTTCCAGGACACCCATCATCCAATTGTCCGCCTCTATGAGGGCCAGTATCTCCCGCTCCCCTTTTAGTACCGTCTGATGCTTCATTGCTGCGCCCCCAGAAATTCTGTCGGCAGCTCGGTTTCATTGATTTTTCCGTCCAGCTTCACGCGGTAGGCCATGGCTTGCGGACGCGAGCTGACGATGCGGCTGAGTTCCGTCCCGATGTAATGGAGGGCCACGCCATCGTCCGCAGCAATGCCGCTTTGGACAGCGCCCGTTTCGATCAGCTTACGGTACGCGGGCCTTCTGTCCGCCTCGCCGTCGTAATGCGGGCAATTGCTGCCTCCCAGAAAGCCGAGCGCCTGAATCGGTTCGAGCCCATCCCCGTAGGAATCCGTAACACCGTCTGCGAACCAGCACAGCGAACCGGCGCTGATCCCAGCCAGCACAATGCCCCGCTCCCATGCTTTCCGGAAAACGGCATCCAATCCCCATTCCCGCCAGAGCGCAAGCAGATTTTTCGTATTGCCGCCCCCGACGTAAATGATGTCTTTCTCGAGCACAAAGGCCTCCAAATCCCGAGCCGGCGGCTTGAACAGCGAAAGGTGTGAAGGCTCGCAGTCCTGTTTTCCGAAAAAGTCATAGAAAGCGGTAATCATTTTTTCGGAATCCCCGCTTGCTGTCGGCACAAAACAGATCTTCGGCCTCCTCTTTCCGGCTTGCTCCAAAATGTATGTATCCAATAACGGATTCTCCGGTTCCATCAGGAAACCGCCTCCGCCCAGGGCAATAATCTGTTTCATTGGTGCATCCCTCTTTTCAAATAGCTGAATCCGATTATACTGAACAATAAAAGGACTGATTTGCATGTACGTCAAAGTGTATGAATACCAGATCCAGGCGTCCAAGACCGCCGACTTCCTCGCGTATAACCGGCTGTCCCAGGCCCTTTACGAAAAATACCTGCCTGTGGAAATGCTTCTTCTGAAAAAAGAAGGCGCCGATACGGAATGGATGGAGCTGAATGCCTTTGCTTCAAAAGAGCAATTCGACAGCAGCAGCCCGCTGATTGAAACGGACCCCGGCCACGCAGAACTGTTCCAACGGTTCAGCGACTGCATCGTGCCTGACACGCCGCTGACCGAAAGCAGCTATACGGCGGCTTCAGGACTTCCTTTGCCATTCCGGTTTTAACAAGGAAAACATTAACGCATCGTGAGATTTGCCGCCTTGGTACAAGAACGCACGCAGCAGCCCTTCTTCCTTGAACCCCATGCCTTTCAGCATGCCGCTCGATACGGTATTCGCCGGATAGACGACGGCCCCGATGCGGTAGAGGTCCAATTCGTTGAAAACGTGGGTCAGCACAGCGGTCAGCGCTTCTTTCGCAAAGCCCTTGCCCCAGTAATCGGGGTGCAATTCATAGCCGATTTCCGCCTTTTTCGCCCGCTTGTTCCAATTGTGGATGCCGATGGTGCCGATCAGCCGCCCGTTCTCTTTCAGCATGATGCCCCAGCGGATGGCCTTGCCTTCCACCAAGCCTTCGCGGAAAGAATCGATGAGCGTGCCTGCCTGTTCCGGTTCGGTGAAGGCGTCGGTTCCGTAATACCGCATGACGTCTTCACGGGATAAGATCTCGTAGACGGCTTCTTTGTGCTGCTGCCCGATTTCGCCAAGATGCAGCCTTTTTGTTTCCAATTCTGTCAACTCCATGATGATTCCCCCTTTTGCCATCTATCCCTTTTCGCCATCTCTTGTCCGATTTCCTGTTAATGGACCCAAAAAAGCCCGGAATGCAGAAGCATTCCGGGCCAAAAATTCTTTAGATAAAACGTGTCACTTCTTCAATCGGCAGACGGGAAGTTCCGAAAGCAGGAGCTGCCGCTTTGCCGATGGCAATCAGCACGATCGGGAAAAGGTGTTCCGGCAAGTCGAACCGTTCGGCAAATTTCGCTTTGTCGAATCCGCCCATCGGGATGGTGTCGTAGCCGCGCTCTTTTGCGAGCAGCAGCAATTGCATGGAAACAAGCCCGGCATCGTATGCGGCAATGTTCATGCGCGCTTCGACCGGAGCGTTCGGATACACTTTGTACGTATTGGCAATCGTGCGTTCTTTGATCGCTTCGTCCATGTAGCCTTCTTCGACATTCTGCGTGTAGATTTTCTCTACATTCTTATAGGCATCGATATTGCCGAGAACCGCGATGATGGCCGATGACTCTTCGACCTGTGCCTGGTTGTTGGCAATGGCACGCAGTTCTTTCTTCACGTCCTGGTCCTGGATGACGATGAAGTTCCAAGCTTGCAGGTTGCTTGATGACGGCGCACTTGTTGCCATCGTCAGCAGCTCTTCGATTTCTTCTTTCGGGATCTTGAAGTTCGGGTCATAAATGCGCACCGATTTGCGCTCTTTCATCACTTTATATAGTCCTGATTCTGTTGTTGTCGTCATGGTAGGTCCCCCTCGAATTCCGCTTACTTTTAGTAAGTTTATAATAATAACTTATCACTAGGGAATCCGGGTGTCAAAGAAGTTGCTTCCTTGGCAAATCATCAATCTTCGGGATTGATGATCGCGAGCATCTGATGGTCCTGCCACTCTCCATTGATCTGTACATTTTTTCTTCTGATGCCTTCCTTGTGGAAGCCGGCTTTTTCCAGGACACGGATCGAGGCCCCGTGATGCGGCATGACGCCCGCTTCAATCCGGTGGAGCAGCAATTCCTGGAACGCATAATCCACAAGCAGCTTGACCGCTTCCGTGGCATAGCCCCGCCCGTTATACGCCTGGTCGATCGTGTAGCCCATGATGGCGCTTTGCACCGGCCCGCGCATCACTTGGACAAGGTTGATGCTGCCGATCAGCTTGTCTTCCCCTTTATGGAACACGCCAAAATTGTATTCTTTGCCCCCCAGCCGGTTTTCTTCCTGCCGCTGAAGGCGCTGCTTCTGGCCTTCAAGCGTATAGAAGTCCGGCTGCCGGGTAACCGAGAACTGTTCGAACAATTCCTTGTTCCGGATTTCCATCTCCACCAAACGCGGCAAATCATCGCTTGTCAGGCTCCGCAAATAAATCGCTGTGCTTTCCATTTTTCATTCTCCTTTAAGTACTGAAGGTTTCACGTGAAACAGCTATTCACCGTTTCGCTTCCTGGATCCTTTTCCGCCACAACTCCTCCGCAGCGCCTGAACCGAGCAGTACGCCCAGGACGATGACGACAAAGCCGATCATGTGGTAAACCGTAATCGTCTCTCCTAAGAACCAAGCGGAGCCGAGAAGGGCGAAAAACGTATTCAAATTGATGAAGATAGCCGCTTTCGGAGGCCCGACCTGGCCGAGCGCATGGTTATAGAGCATATGGCCGAGGGCGGTGGCGATGATGCCGGAGCCGATCAACACGCCCCAGAACAGGGGCTCCATCTCCGCAAAACGGCGCCATTCGCCCGGCTCCAGCAACAGGCTGATGAAGAAGATCCCGAAAGAGCCGAAGATGAACATATACGCCGTCAAGAGGCGGGGGTCCAAAGTTTTTGAAGCTTTGCTGATGATCATGAAGCTCATCACCTGGGCGACAATTGCCAACAATATGTATAGATCGCCAATCGAACCGGAGCTCGTTTCTGCATTACCGGCCAGCACCGTAGCGGCGACGCCGGTAAATCCTAGTATAAAGCCGAGCCATTGCCATTTTGTCGGGCTGAGCTTCAGCAGCAGCAAGCTGAAGACGGCGGTCATGATCGGGCTTGTCCCGATGATCAGCCCGGAATTGGTCCCGCTGGTCAAAGAGATGCCGACCGCGATCAAGTAATGGTGGACCACCACATTCAGTAAGGCAGCCGCAGCCACATACGGCCATTCCGCCCGGGTCGGCCAGCGGATTAGCTTGAAGGCAGCCAGTATGGCGAATACCGTCACGCCTGCCAGGAAAATCCGGAGCGACGTCATCGTCACCGGACCCATCTCAGCGGTGAGGTATTTCATGGCTGGCACGTTCATGCCCCAGGCAAACATGATGAAGACGAGCAATATGTAAAGTTTCAGATGGTTCATGTGCATCCCCCGGTTTCCGCTTTTCTGCATTATACCCCCTTTCTCCGGCAATAAAAACGGACCGGCGAATGAGTTTCAGCTCTGCCGGCCCTTTTTCCATGTGGATGCGGGTTATTCGCCGAAGGTTTTCCGGAAGCCGTAAAAAGGCCGGTAGCCCTGCGATTCGTAATACGTGCGGGATGTGCTGCTTGCGAGCATCTCGATGCGGGTGTTGGGATACAGGGTATGGGCATGCGCAAGGAGCTCCTTGCCGATTCCCTTCCCGCGCAATTCCTTGTCGATGAGCAGCTCCGCTATGTACAAGGTCACGGCGCCATCCGTCAGCCCGCGCAGGCACCCGGCAATCTTGCTGTCCATTTCAGCGACAAACGCCACATTGGAGTGGCTCCATGCCGCTTTGGTATCTTCCTGCTTCTCCACCAGGTTTGTCCAGCCCTCCGCTGCGTTCAGGTGGTTGATGTCCGGAAAATCCGTTTCCCGGTAAGGGCGTATAGTCAAAGTTTCGTTTGTAGTCATTTCTTCACCTCGTTAAAATTAACGCTTCGCTGTCGCGCAGCCGTTCCACTTCCGCCCCGGTTGCAGTTTCAAAAGCGGAAATGCGCTGTTCAATGGTCCTGCCTGATGCATCTTCGAATTTTTCTTCCCGCCCGTAATGCGGAAACAGTGGTTTTTCATAGATGCCGAGCGCCGTTAAGTCCTTGAGCCCGCCGGAATTCATTGCGGGCGTGAAAACATCGGCAATTTCAATATGCGGCCCGAAGAGCATGGCGCCGGCGCTGACCCCGACAAACAGGACATCCCGCGAGATGAGCTCGTGGAAGACGGCTTCTGCTCCGCTCGACTTCACCGCTTGGAGCAAGTGGAACGGATTGCCCCCGCAAATGTATAGGATGTCATATTGAAGCAAAACTTCGGTATCCTCGAATTCGATGTCAATAAAATCCGCCTGTCTAACATTCATGCGGAAAAAATCTTCTTTTGTTTTTGCCGCAAACGGATCGGCCGCCTTTTTGGGGGAAGCGGTCGTTAGGATCGCCGCTTTCACCTCTTTCGTTTTCCCATCAGCCCATTCCCTGGCTGCATTTTTGACGGTTTCATTGAAAAAGCCTTTTGAAGTCAAATAGATAAGCGCCATATTCAACTGCCTTTCTTCTGTTTTTCCAGCCCTGCCGAAGAACAGCAATTCGGAGATAAAGGCCTATACATCCACTTGCCCGGCCGGGCCTGGACTTTCCTTTTTCCCTAACTTCAAATACAGGAAATAAATGCCGAGCGCCGACAATAACCCTCCTGCAAAAAGGATGCTGCCCAACGCGGCGAACATGGCCATATTGTTTTCTATGACTGCGGCATAGAGGGAGGCATCGGCCATTCCACTATCTTGGTTCTGCAGCCAAGATTCGGCTTTTTTAGCGCCAAGCGAAGGGCTCGAAAAACAGAGGACGAGTCCTCCGACCATCAGCAGCGCCGCTATCCAACCCGTTGCATAGATCTGGTTTCCCGTCACTTTCCTTCTCCTCCTTCCGCTACTGCCCTGCCTGCGACACGGCCTGAAAACAGGCAGCCGCCGAGGAACGTCCCTTCAAGCGAACGGTAGCCATGGACGCCGCCTCCGCCGAAGCCGGCCACTTCCCCAGCCGCGTACAATCCCGGCACCGGCTGCCCGGCCTCGTTGAGCACACGCGCCGATAAATCTGTCTGCAGGCCACCGAGTGTTTTCCGGCTGACGATATTCAGGCGGACCGCGATCAGCGGACCGTTGGCAGGATCAAGTATTTTATGCGGCTTCGCGACGCGGATCAGCTTGTCGCCGATGTATTTGCGGGCGCTCCGCATGGCCGTAACCTGCAGGTCTTTTCCGAATGGGTTGTCGAGCTGGCTGTCGCGCGCTGCAATCTGCTGCCTGACGAGCGATGCATCCAGCAGTTCTTCCCCTGTGAGCCGGTTCATCCCGGCAACCAGTTCATCAAGCGTGTCTGCAATGATGAAATCCTCGCCTTTGTCCATGAAGGCCTGGACCGGCGCCGTCGCTCCCGGCCTTACGCGTGCCAGCACTTGGCGGATGCTTTTGCCGGTGAGATCCGGATTCTGTTCGGAGCCCGACAGCGCAAATTCCTTTTCGATGATCTTCTGCGTCAGGATGAACCAGGAGTAGCTATAGCCGGTTTTCTGGATCGCTTCAAGCGTCCCCAGCGTGTCAAAGCCCGGAAAATTCGGCGCTCCGAAGCGCTCGCCCCGGGCATCTAGCCAAATCGACGAAGGGCCGGGAAGGATGCGGATGCCGTGCCGGCTCCAGACCGGATTCCAGTTTTTGATGCCTTCGGTGTAATGCCACATGCGATCGCGGTTGACGATGCGGCCGCCGGCACTTTCCGCAATGGCCAGCATCCGTCCGTCGACATGGGCGGGCACGCCTGACAGCATTTCATCTGGGGCCATTCCGAGACGGCTCGGCCAGTTTTTGCGGATCAGGTCATGGTTGCCTCCGATGCCGCCGCTCGTCACGACGACCGCTTCCCCTTCAAAACGGAATTCCCCGACCGCTTCGCGTGAACTCGCTTCTCCCCGTTCGGCTGGGCTCGGCGCAAGAATCGATCCGAAGACACCCGTTACAGCTTCACCGTCCGCAGATAGTCCGTCCACCCGGTGGCGCGGCCGGTAATCGATCCTTCCGCTGGCGATATGGGCGCGCACCCGCTTCTCGAAAGGCTCGACGATTCCAGGCCCCGTTCCCCAGACGATATGGAAACGCGGAACCGTATTGCCATGCCCTTCCGCCAAGGAGCCGCCGCGCTCTGCCCAGCCGACAACCGGGAAGAATTTGACCCCGAGCCCTGAAAGCCAGGCCCGTTTTTCGCCGGCTGCGAAATCGACATACGCTTCCGCCCATTTTTTGCCCCAGTAATCCTCGTCCTGCCGGTCGAAGCCGGCCGCGCCCATCCAGTCCTGCCACGCCAGTTCTTTTGAATCGTTGATGCCCAGGCGCCGCTGTTCAGGCGAATCCACTAAAAACAGCCCGCCAAACGACCACCAGGCCTGCCCGCCGAGCGAAGCTTCGGGCTCCTGGTCCAATAAGAGGACCTTTTTGCCGCTGTCCGCTATTTCCGCAGCCGCCACCAATCCGGCAAGCCCTGCGCCTACCACAATCGCCTTGTATTCCATCATTCCATCCCCTTTGGTGATAAGTCGGTCTCTTTCTTTCATCGTAGCAGAAGCGTTTGGGAAATTATAGGTATTTTTTCTTTGTTTTCTGACAACTGTCTTGCGCAATTCGGTCCATTTTTATTGGCCGGATTTCTATGAGCGGTTTTTGGATTTCTATGAGCGGTTTTAGGTTCTCTATGAGCGGTTTTAGGTTCTCTATGAGCAGTTATCAGATTCTATGAGCGCTTTTCGGCCGGCTATGAGCGGCCAGCACGATTCTATGAGCATTCAGCCAAAAAGCTGCAGCTCCAAAAGAAAAAGGCATCACGCCAATTGCACGTGATGCCTGTAAAAGAGGGTAACTGGCCCTCAGGAAACGATGATGCGGTTCTTGCCGCTCTGTTTCGCTTTGTACAATTGGGTATCCGCTAGGTGGAATAATTCCTTGAAGGTTTTGACCGCGCCTGCGCCATTGTCTGAAATGCCGATGCTGATCGTCAGCTCAAACGCTTCCCCTTCTTTGTCGAGCGGCACCGCAGCGAGCGCTTCTGTCAGCTGCTCCGCCTTATGCTTGCCGATTTCCAAGGAAGCGCCCTTCAGGATGATCACGAACTCATCTCCGCCAAAACGGCCGACCAGGTCCTCTTCCCGGAAGATTTGGGAACAGGCCCGGCTGACGAGCTTGATGGCTTCATCGCCGAACAGGTGGCCGTTCTCGTCATTGATCGCCTTGAAGTCGTCGATGTCGAAAACGATGCAGACCAGGTTTTCACGGACGGCTGCGGCTTTTCGGAGCCACTCATCCGCCGTCGTCTCGATATAGCTGCGGTTGTAGAGCCCGGTCAGGAAATCGGTGTTGGCCCGCCGCTCATATTCGGCGATATTGTGCTGGATCTCCATTTTCACTGCCGCCTTGGCCAGTTCGTTGTTGTGGATTTCCGTGAGCAATGCGATGTATTCCTTCTGCACGCTGAACCCGAGCTTGCTGTCGCCGATCAGTTCGCACAGCCGGCACCGTTCTTCCTGGATCCGTTTGAGCTGCTCCAAGTCCTTCAAGCTTTCTGCCATCTCTTTCGCTATCGTATAGGCATCGAAAGCCTCTTCATACTTTTTCTGCTTCGCGAACCACGCACCCTGAAGTTCGTAAAAACGTGTTTTTTCATGAATGAACTCATCCAGCGCCGGACTGCTTTCCATATCTTCGAACAGCTTCTCCGAACCTTTGAAATTCCACAGGCCGATCTGGGCTTCCGCTTTGTTCAATTTCACCTTCAATTTCAGGATCGCGCTTTCCCGTTCATGCAGATCCGCTTCCTGAAGCCCTTTTTCGGCCATTTCCAATGCGGCTGCATGGTTTCCTTCCATTAGAAAGATCCGGCTCAAGCCTATATAGGCATCGCTGACCACATTGTGCTTCTCTAGCCGTTGCCCGAGCGCAATGATGGCTTCTAGCGTTTCTGCCGCTTTTCCTGTATCATTTGTAAACTGGTAAAGTTCAAAAAGGGCATGATGGAGATGGAGCCAGTCGATGCCGTCCCCGGAAGCGGCGCACAATTCCTTATAGGCATTGATGTAGCGGAACGCTTCTTCCGTCTCCCCCGCTTCGAAAAAAACCCTGCCGATGCGCAAATAGGCGGCCATGATCCGGCGGGAATCCTCTGATTCCAAGGAATCTTCCAGAACCTGGTAAGCTGCATGAACTGCTGACCGGTTGCTTCCTTCTACCCGATTTAAGATCGTTTGTTTCTGAAAATAAACAAGATTCCCTTCCGACATAGACCACACCTCCTATCATCGCATTTTAAAAATAGTTAATTTTATCTATTTTTTAATTCTACAACAATTTTACCTTAAAAAACAACTTAGGAAAGCCTTCAGAAAAATAATTAGCAGAAAATTTATCAAGTGCCTCCTATACAAAAAGCCTGTAACCGGAATTCCGGTTTTCAGGCTCTCGTTTTTATGCGGAAAGCGGGTTTATTAGCCCAAATGCTTCCGCTGGAAATTTGAAATGCTTTCATACTCTTCTTTCAGAAGCCGCGACAGGCGGATGTAGATCGGCAGCAGTTCCCGGTAGACCTCGGCGGTTTCTTCATGAGGCGAATGGGTATGCGTCGCACCGATCATATCGGACACGATGCTGAAATCCTCGATTTCCCCGAGGGCATACATGCCCAAAACCACCGCTCCGAGGCAGGAACTTTCAAAGCTCTCCGGGATGATGACCGGTTTGTCGAAGACATCGGCCATCAGCTGCCGCCACATTTCAGAACGGGCAAAGCCGCCGGACGCCTGGATGCGCACCGGATCGCCCGTCAGTTCTTCAACGGCCAGCAGCACCGTGTACAGATTGAAGACGATGCCTTCGAGCACTGCACGGATCATGTGCTGCTTTTTGTGGTGGATGCTCAGCCCGAAGAACGAGCCGCGGGCGTTGGCGTCCCAAAGCGGCGCGCGTTCCCCTGTCATGTACGGATGGAACAGCAGCCCATCCGCTCCCGGATTGACATTTTCAGCGATTTTCGTCAACACGTCGTAGGGGTCGATGCCGAGCCGTTTCGCGGTTTCCACTTCCGAAGTCGCGAATTCATCGCGCAGCCAGCGCAGCACGATGCCGCCGTTGTTGACCGGGCCGCCGACCACCCAATGGCCTTCCGTCAGCACATAGCAGAATGTGCGCCCTTTCGGATCCGTCTTCGGCACAGGCGAAACGGTGCGGATGGCGCCGCTCGTGCCGATCGTTACAGCGATGACGCCGGGGTCGATGGCATTGACGCCAAGGTTCGACAAGACGCCGTCGCTTGCCCCGACGATGAACGGCACATCGGCCCGGATGCCCATGAACGCTGCGTATTCCGCTGACAATCCCGCTATCTGATGCGTTGTCGGCACGAGGCGCGACAGCTGCCTTTCCGTTATTCCGGCTACGCGGAGCGCCCCTTCGTCCCAGTCCAGCCCTTCCAGGTTGAACAGGCCGGTTGCCGAGGCGAGCGAGTGGTCGATGACGTATTCACCGAACAGCTTATGGAAAATAAATTCCTTGGTGCCGATGAACTTTTGAGCTCCTTCAAAAATCGCCGGTTCTTCCTCTTTTAGCCACAGTAGTTTTGCCAGCGGCGACATCGCATGGATCGGCGTTCCGGTGCGCAGGTAGATGGCATGTCCGTCCAGTTCCTCCTTGATGCGCTTCGCGTGCTTGGCGCTCCGGGTGTCCGCCCAGGTGATGCTTTGAGTTAAGGGCTCCCCGCTTTTGCCGATGGCGATCAAGCTGTGCATCGCCGAGCTGAACGACACCAGCTTCAGCGCATCCGCCGGAATGCCGCTTTTGCGGACTGTTTCCCTGACGGAAGTCAGCACCGCCCGGAAAATTTCCTCCGGGTCCTGTTCTGCGACCAATTGGTTCGGCGTGTGGAGCGGGTAGAAGACGGTCTCGCATTCCACGACGCCCCCTTGTTTATCGAATAAAACCGCTTTGGTCGAAGTGGTTCCGACGTCCACGCCCAGGTAATATGATTTCTCAGGCATGCTAGCCCTCCTTTGGAGAATATAAGAAAAATAGCAATTTTAGAAGCTTGCTTTACAGGCAATGAATAGGTTGTTTTTATTTCCGCTGCAGGCGGACGCGTTCCGCGGGCTCGCGCCGAGCCGCTTCGTTGCTCCTGCGATTACTCGTCGCAAATTGAAAAAACATTCGCTTCGCGACTCCAGGGTCTCGGCTGCTTCGTCGCTTACGCTGCCCCGCTGGAGTCGCCGCCTTACGCTCTAATCAGTTTCTTTAAGTTATAACTTTATAGATAAACTGAAAAAGAAAAAGGAACTTCTCCTTTTTCTTTTCCCGTTTTATTAGATGAAGAAGCTTATGATGAGCACGACGACGAAACCGGTGAGGCCGATGATGGTTTCCATGACCGTCCACGATTTCAGTGTGTCTTTGACGTCCATGCCGAAGTAGCGGTTGACCAGCCAGAAGCCGGAGTCGTTGACGTGCGAAAGCACGGTTGCACCGGATGCGATGGCGATAACGATCAAGCCGAGTGCCGGGCCCGTCATGCCGACCATTTCAAGCAGCGGTGTAATCAGGCCGGCAGCTGTGACCATGGCAACAGTTGCCGAACCTTGCGCCACACGGACAGCGGTCGCGATGAGGAACGCGAGAACGATCGGCGGCAATGCCGAATCGCCCATCATGTCGCCCAGTACTTCACCGACGCCAGAGTCAATCAATACTTGTTTGAAGACGCCCCCGGCGCCTGTCACCAGGATGATGATCCCGGCAGGTTCAAGCGATTTCGTTGCGATGTCTTGGACTTCCTGGCGTGTATAGCCGCGTTTTGTCCCCAACAGGTAGAACGTCAGCAAAGTCGCAATCGTCAATGCGACGAATGGATGGCCAAGGAAAGTGAAGATATTGCGGATGGTGTTCCCTTCTTCGAGCAGCACCCCTGTTACGGTGTTCAAAAGGATCAGAACAAGCGGAATAAGGATCAGCGCCGTGACCATGCCGAAGCTTGGCAGCTCCTTGTCGTACTCGCGCTCTTCCATTTCCATGTAATCCGGAATCTCCAGATGGATTTTCTTGCCTATGTACCGGCCGAAAACTGGACCTGCGAGAATCATGGCAGGAATCCCGGCAATCGCACCGAACAAAATGACCCAGCCGAGTTCAGCATTGACCAGCTGCGCGACCGCAATCGGCCCCGGTGTCGGCGGGATGAAGCTATGTGTTACCGCAAGGCCCGCTAAAAGCGGAATCCCGTAATGCAAGAGCGATTTGCCGGTCTTGCGCGCCAATCCGTAGACGATCGGGACGAGGATGATGAAACCGACATCGAAAAATACCGGGATGGCAACGATGAAGCCGGTGATGCCGAGCGCCCATGTCGCTTTGTCTTCCCCGAATTTATTGATCATAGTAGCGGCAAGGCGCTCTGCCCCGCCGGAAACTTCAAGCATCTTCCCGAACATGGCGCCAAGGCCGACTACGACTGCGACAAAGCCGAGCGTGCCGCCCATGCCGTTCTGGATCGATGTGATGACTTCGTTAAGCGGCATGCCCGCCGCGATGCCCACCAGCAAACTGACGAGCAAAAGTGCGACAAATGCATGCAATTTCGTGCGGATGACTAAAAACAATAATAGAAAAATCCCTGCAAGTGCGACCAAAATCAACGTTGAACCTGACAAATTGTCTCCTCCTCTTTGTGCAACCCCATTGTGTGCCTGTTATTTCTTTTCGACTGCGTGCCCGCCGAACTCATTGCGCAGCGCAGCGACGACTTTCCCTGTGAACGTATCGTCTTCGAGTGAGCGGTAGCGCATCATCAGCGAAAGCGTGATGACCGGTGCCGGCACGTTCAAATCCAGTGCCGTTTCGACCGTCCATTTCCCTTCGCCGGACGAATGCATGACGCCGCGGATGCCGTCGAGCTTCTCGTCTTTTGAAAAGGCATTTTGCGTCAGCCCCATCAAGTACGAGCGGATGATGCTGCCGTTGTTCCAGACCCCTGCCACTTTTTCATAATCAAAATCGAAATTGCTTTTGTTGAGGATTTCAAATCCTTCTGCGATGGATTGCATCATGCCGTACTCGATGCCGTTGTGGACCATCTTCAGGAAATGCCCGCTTCCGGCTTCACCGGTGAACAAATAGCCGTTTTCCACCGAGATGTCCTTGAACAGCGGTTCGATGTCCTTGAATTTCTCTGCGTCTCCGCCGATCATCGAGCAGATGCCGTGGCGCGCGCCTTCAGTTCCGCCGCTTGTCCCGCAGTCAAACAGGTAGATGCCCTGCTCCTTCAGCTCTGCCGCACGGCGGATGCTGTCCTTGAAATTCGAATTGCCGCCGTCGATGATGGCGTCGCCCGCTTCGAGAAGCCCGGCCACTTGGGCCATCACCGTCTCTGTCACTTCGCCGGCAGGCACCATCAGCCAGACCGTGCGCGGAGCCAAAAGTTTGCTGATCAGCTCTTCTATAGAAGAAGCTTTGGTGAAACCGCTTTCTTCAACAGCCGCATGGCTGTCATAGCCGAACACTTCATGGCCGTGGTCGTTCAAGTTCAGTGCCAGGTTCAAACCCATCTTTCCTAAACCGATCACTCCGATTTGCATAATAAAACCTCCTGTGGAATAAAAGAATATTTTTCCGTATTGGTTTTATTATATCGAATATTTTTTCTTACGCAACATGTTATTCTAAGGAAAGTGAAATAACCGATACAGAAATGAGGCAGACCCCTATGAAAGAGCAGCAATTTGCGCTGGCAGCGGTGCGCGGCAGCTACCGCATTTTCAGCGATAAAGAGAAAAAGATTGCAGATTTCGTTCTGAATGACCCGAAAAATATCATCCACCTGACCATCAGCCAGATTGCCGACGAGCTCGGATTGGCGGAGTCGACGATTTTCCGCTTCTGCCAGCGGATCGGCTTCAAGGGGTTCCAGGCGTTTAAAATTTCGCTCGCGGCGGAAGTCGTCACGCCGCTGAAGGATATCCATGAACAGATTGAAGAAGGTGACAGTGTAAGGAGCGTCACTGAAAAAGTGTTCCGCTCGAACCTCAAGACGCTTGAAGACACGCTGCAGATTGCGGACGCCGAAGCGATGGAGGGGGCAACCCAGGCTGTCCTGAAAGCGCGGAAAACCGAGTTTTTCGGCAACGGCGGCTCGGCGATGATCGCCATGGACGGCTATCATAAATTCATCCGCCTCGGGCTGTCCGTATCGATGAACCTCGATTCCCATATGCAGCTCATGGCGGCTTCCCAGCTGCAGGCCGAAGACGTCGCCATCGTCATTTCCCATTCCGGCTCCACGACCGATGTTCTGGATGTCCTTCGCATCCTGAAAGACAAAGGCGTCACCATCATCTGCGTCACGAATTTCGCAAAATCGCCGCTGTCCAAGGACGCCGACATTGCCCTTTATACCGTTTCGGAAGAAACCGATTTCCGTTCGGAGGCCCTTTCTTCCCGCATCGCCCAGCTCAGCCTGATCGATGCGCTGTACACCAATTTGATGATCGCCCGCGGCGACGAAGGCAAAAAGGCGCTGCAGGACATGCGCGAAGCGATGTCGCACAAGCGGCTTTGATGCAGAAAAACCGGCACAGGAGAATCTCCTATGCCGGTTTTCTAATTTTCAATCGCTCGGTCTTTTTGAACCGAGCTGAGCATGCCCATTGCAGCAGCGATGCCGAGCATGCCCAACGAGACGGCGATAACAATTGCCTGAACCGTGAAAAAATGTGCAGCGGCGGCGAGCGTTGCTATCGCCGCCAGGATGCCGATAGCCTCAACGAGGGCGAAGAGGCTGACGAACCTTCCCATGATGGCAGCCGGGATTTCTTCCTAGCAAAATGTCTGGAATCCGGTGTTGGCGAATCCCAAGGCAAATGCCAGGATGAAAAATCCGGAAGCGGCTGCGGCAAATGTGCCAGAAAATGCATAAAGAAGATAGCCGAGCGCCGTGCCGAAAGTTCCGGCACCCAGCAGGAACGGGACGGCAAGCCGGTCGGCGACTGCCGCATTCAGCAGCGCACCAGTGAGGATACCGGCTCCCGCTGTACTGACCAGGACGCCGTACTGGCTGTCTGACAGCCCCAATACAAGGGTGGCAAACGACACTTCAAGCGAGTCCAAAGCAGTGGCCATCACCATGAATGCGATGAAAACCACATACACTCCCGTTACGTAGCTGTTGCTTCGGCTGCAGCGCTGAACTGTCTGCCAATCTCTTTTGATTGTCTCAAGCGACATTTTTTCGCTGCCGCCGCTTGCCTCGTCCTTTTCAAGGTCCGGAAGGCATATTGCCAAAATCCCGGCAAACGCAAGTGCTGCTGCATTGATCCAGATGGCAAATTCCGGCGGTCCGATGGCCAGCAGCAGACCGGCAGCGGCTGGCCCCACCAAAAAAGCACCGGACGTAGCCAGGCTGCGGAGCGCATTGAACCGCTTCCGCTGTTCCGGCGCCAGCAGCATCGTGACATACGCCATCGCAGCCGGCTCGAAAACGGCTCCAGCAATGCCAAGGATGAAAACGGCCAAGTAGATCACCAGCAGCGAATCGGCAAAAGGCAGCAGCACGACGATTGCCGCCCGGAGCACATCCAAAACAACGAGCAGCCTCCGTTTGTTCCTGCGGTCGATCAAACTGCCGGACCAGAAACCGGTCGCCAAGACAGCCGCGGGGCCGATCATATACAATACAGCCACTGCAAGAGGCGATCCGCCTGCGAGCTCCAGCACGGTAAGGTTCAGCGCAATCAGGTAAATCCATGCGCCGGCGTTCGAAATGCCTATGGCCAAAAGCAAAATGGCCGGGTCCTTCCATTTCTCCATTTCCAGCCCTCCCCGTTTTCGGTTTTTGAACACAAAAAATCCCACCCCCAAGACAATTGTCTTGGAGGCGGGATGTGAAATCGCGGTGCCACTCCAGTTGTGCGGCCATGTCGCCATGGAAGCCTCATCAAGTACGGCGGCCTGAACCGCTTATACTTTTGCTCTGTAACAGGAGCGCCTGTTGCGCCATCTTCGGTTCGGATTCCGGCGCACTGCTCGGAGGCTTGGTTCAATGGGGCGTACCTGCCCCTTCCCATCCTTCGGGGCTTTCTTGGAGAAACGCGGCCATCTACTCTTCTCGTCATCGCATTTGATTTTATTTACAATAGCACTTCAGGGATTTATTGTAAATGGCTTTTTTGCTTCGCTTTCAGCGGAATCCAGATTTCCGAATAGGAATCCGGCTGGTAGGCGTCTTCCTGCGGATACACTTCAAGCTCCGGCGTCCCGGCATATTCATACGGGTTTGACGGGAACCATTCCGAGAAGATTTTCTTCCAGGCGTCCTGCATCGCATCGGGCATCGGCCCGTGCACTTCAAATACGCCCCATTTCGAAGCGGGGATTTCCATCGCCTCAAAGCCTTCCGGCGCTTCCTGGCCGGTTTCTGCCGCAATCCAGTAATCCATTAAGCCGCCTTCCTTGCCGATGCAGACGCCGAGAACGCCTTCGATTTGTCCGTCATTCAGACGGAACAGCCGTTCATCCGTCCCGTCTGCGAGCGCTTTTTGCCACATGGCCGGAATCCCTTTCAAATTGCCATCGTCCTGGGTCGAAAATTCCCGCTTTACCCCTGCCACTTTAAAGCCGGCCCGTTCCACAATTTTGTACTTCATCGGTTCTGCCCCTTTCAGACTCACCTGGATCACCAGGCGGTTGTAAGATTTCAGGCTGCCCAAATGCTTCCGCGCGTCGGTCGGCGCCATGCCGTGTTGGCGGCGGAAAGCTTTGGCGAAAGCCTCCGGAGTGTCATAGCCGTACTTCAGGGCGATGTCGATGATTTTCATGTCGGTGCTGACCAATTCATGGGCGGCAAGCGTCAAACGCCGGCCCCGAAGATATTCGCCAACCGACATATCCGTCAAAATGGCGAACGTCCGCTGGAAGTGGAACACCGACGAATTGGCTTTCGCCGCAATCTGATCGAGCCCGATCGGTTCCTCCAGATGCTCTTCCATGTAGTCGATCGCCCGCTGCAATGATTCCACCCATCCCATACCGCTCACTCCCTGACTTTATTTTATTCCCATGAAGGCTTGCGTTCCTGTCCGCAAATGCTCTCTTTGGACAGCGTATTATTTGCAGATTTCTTCAGCCTCATCCATACTTTTATCATAATGTTAGATTGTTCAAAATACTATTTGAATTGGGGGCCGCTTTTTATGGAACATCTACAGGATACAATCACTTTGCACAATGGCGTCAAAATGCCGTGGTTCGGTCTCGGGCTGTCCGGGGCAGAAGACGGTCCCGAAGCGGCAAATGCGGTAAAAAACGCGATTGTCCATGGCTATCGGAGTTTCGATACGGCCTCGCTTTACGGCAATGAAACCGGTGTCGGCCAAGGGGTCCGTGAAGGGCTCAACGAAACCGGCCTGGCGCGTGAAGACCTGTTCATCACCTCGAAGGTTTGGAATTCCGACCTCGGCTATGAATCCGCGCTGGCTGCTTTTGAAAAGAGCCTCAAGAAACTTGGCCTCGATTATCTCGACCTGTACTTGATCCACTGGCCGGTCGAAGGCAAATTCAAAGATGCCTGGCGCGCGCTGGAAACCTTGTACAAGGAAGGCCGTGTCAAAGCGATCGGCGTCAGCAATTTCCACATCCATCATTTGGAGGAACTGCTGAAAGACGCAGAGATCAAGCCGATGGTCGACCAGGTCGAATACCACCCGTTCCTGACGCAAAAAGACCTCCATGAATTCTGTAAATCCCAAGGCATCCAACTTGAAGCCTGGTCGCCGCTCATGCAAGGCGAACTGCTCGAGGAGCCGCTGCTTGTGGAGATTGCCTCCAAACTTGAAAAGACCGTGGCGCAAGTCATCCTTCGCTGGGATTTGCAAAACGGCGTCGTGACCATCCCGAAATCGACCAAGGAATTCCGCATCATCCAGAATTCCCAAATCTTCGATTTCGAGCTTACCGAAGATGACATGGAGCGCATATCCGCATTGAATGAAAACCGCCGCGTCGGGCCCGATCCGGATAATTTCGATTTCTGACAAAAGGGACTGTCTAAAAAGGGCTGCTGTCCATTGCGGCGGACGCTTTCCGCGGGCTTGCGCCGAACTAACTCGGACTCGCGTCCGAGTGGATTTCGGCACTTCGCTGTCCCGCTGGAGTCGCCGCCTCCATTCCCAGCAGCCATTATAGGATTAAGAAAAAGTCAGAGGAGGAAAGCATTACTTTTTCTCCTCTGACTTTTCGTTTTGGGCTTTTTGGACAGCCCCTTCTATTTTATTTGTTCGATAAGCAAATAGAATCCGGTAAACAGCAAAATCGCATACGTAACAAAGCGGAATGTCCGTTGGTCGATCTTTGTGAACAAGCGCTGGCCCACATACAGTCCCGCCAATACGAGCGGAAGCGCCAAGCCGCTGGAAATCCATACGGTTTTATTGGTGCCGGCAAAGAAGATCTGCAGGGCCAAGCTAACCGAGTAGATGACCAAGTAAAAAGCGAGTGTCGTGCCGCGCAGCTTTTCCTTCCTGGTATCCGTCCCTGAAAAATACAGCAATAGCGGCGGCCCCGGCATACCGATGCTGGTGGTTAAACTTCCGGACAGGCCGCCAAACACGAAATCCCGCCGGTCTGTCTGACGGATGCGGAAAGATAAAATCAGCAATGCAGTAAGCAGTAGAATGACGATGCTGACCGCCAGTTTCAGCCCTTCCAAGTTCGCCCACAGAAAAACCGCAATCCCGGCCGGCATGCCGGCGATGCTTCCGGCAATCAGCCTTTTCAGGACCGCTCTGTCGATGTCGGAACGGATTTTTAATATCAGCGCTCCTGAAATGACAAGCGATAGGATCAGATTGATCTGGATGGCGTCCCCGACACTGAAGAGCAGCAGCAGGAACGGCGTCGCCAGTATCGAAAAGCCGAAACCGGTGCTGGTCTGCAGAACTGAAGCTATCAGAATGATGACAATGAACAAAAATACTTCCATTTAAACACCCGCTTACATAAAGACCTATCCCCGATTCTAGCACAGTGCGGCAACCCTTTTAATGGCGCTTCGCTGAAAACTCCCTTTTCAATATGGAATACATCGCCAGGTCGACAAACTCGCCCTTGATGACCATATGGTCGCGCGCCACGCCCTCGAGTTTCATGCCGAGCTTCTCGGCAAGCCGGCGGGATTGGGCATTTTCCAGCATGATCGGAGCTTCTATTTTGTTCAGCTCCATCTCTTTGAAGCCAAATGCCAGCAGTCCGTCGGCAGCTTCCTTCATCAATCCCTGTCCCCAGTATTCATGCGAAAGCGTATAGGCTATTTCCGCTTTGGACCGCTTGGGCTGCCAACTCACATAGTCAATAGTTCCGATCATCTTCCCGGTTTGTTTCAGTTCAATCGCCCATGTCAGTTTTTGATACTGGTCGTATGAGTCGAGTATGAACGCCAGAAACCCTTTCGTCTCTTCAATCGTTTTATGTACATCCCAAGGCATGAAGCGGGAGACGGACGGTTCGGACGCATACCTGAACAAGTCTTCCGCATCTTCCATCACCAGTTTCCGCAGAAGCAGCCGCTCCGTTTCGAGTGCCGGCACGTTCCTGTAAATTTCTTCTCTTTCCATTATATTTCTCTCCTTTATTGGTCGCTCGGCATCACTGCCGGTTCCCGGACCGTTATTTCCCAGGAAATAACCGTCGTGCTGTCGCGGACTCCGCATTGCTGGATGGTTTGCAGCATTTCTCCGATGCCGCCTTCCCCTTCCATAGATCGGGAAATGCTCAGCGGGTCGATGTAAGGATTACCCGGGCATTCCACCAGTCCGTCCGTGGCCAGGAAGAGGCGGTTAAGGCCTTGGCGCAACTCTCTCGTACCGGCAGAGTAGCAAGGGACGGCTCCTTCAAACGTGTTCACCTGGCCGATCCATTCATAGAACTGGCGCTGGTTCAGCTGATGCTGACCGAGCGCTGCCAGCTCCGGATGAAATAAGTACAAGAGGCAGTCGCCGACCGAGAACCACCAGATGTATTTCCCTTTCCGTACTGCGAGGAGGCAAGCAGTTTCCCCTTGCAGATTCCGGCAGCGGGCGAGGAAAGATTCTTCCTGGAATATGTTCAGTACCGCACCTTCAAGGTTCCGGAAAAACTCCTTTTGCAGCGGCTGGCTTAGCAGCGCTTTAATTTTTTCCTTATGCGCATTCACCTGCTCCAGCACGGCTTCCGCGCTTTCCGTCGTTTGATGGGCGTCCAGCAGCATAGCGAATTCCCAGTCCGCCGTTTCGCTGCTCCACACCAGGCAGGCGTCTTCATTTTTGGACTGGCCGGCGGAGGAATTGCCGCCGAAGCGGCCGATTTCGATTTCCCCTATCTTCGTGACGAAGGGCTGATCGACGAAATGCTCCTTGCTTCCTGCCCATCGGAAGTCCATATCCGTTTTCTGCATAACTGGCCACCTCCTTTTTTTTAGATTCTTAAAATTATAAGCTATGCGGTCTTTAAATGGTACATTTTTCCTTAAATTCTTCCCACAACAACAGCAACCTAGAATTTAATCGACACTTTCTGAGAATTAATCGACACTAATTAGATTTTATTCAACACTTCTCAAGTTTTAATCGACACTCTCCGCTATCGGCGTTCCCCTCCCCTTTAACCCGTGTTTCTAAGCTCCCTATCCACGTTTCTGCCTTTTCTATCGATGTTTCTGCTTTTCCTATCGACGTTTCGCCTCCATCCCGCGCCTCCAGCAAACACCCGATAAATGGACGGCTGCCTCCATTTCGTTTACCATATTATTGAGCATTCATTAGATTAACGAAATAAAAACCCAAGGAGCAGCCAATTTGAATAAAACCAAACCCCCATTGTGGACCAAAGACTTCATCCTTACCTCTTCCGTCAACTTCTTTCTGGTTCTGATTTTTTACCTATTGATGGTGACCATTGCTGTCTATGCCGTCGACGCTTACGATGCCTCGACGAGCGAGGCCGGCCTGGTGACCGGAATTTTCATCATCGGCGTATTGGCCGGCCGCCTCCTCATCGGACGCTTTCTTGACCGCATCGGGCGCAAGCGGACGATGGTGGTCGGCCTCATCTTGTTTACGCTGACAACGTTCTTTTACTTTTTGGATTTCGGGCTGACGTTCCTGATGTTCAACCGCTTTCTGCACGGCATGATGCTCGGGTTTGCGGCAACCGCAGCCGGCACAATCGTCGCGCAAATCATCCCGATGTCGCGAAAAGGCGAAGGGATCGGCTACTACAGCCTCAGCAACACCTTGGCGACCGCTATCGGCCCGTTCATTGGCCTGTACATGAACCAGAACTCGAGCTATGAAATGATCTTTGCATTGTGCCTGGCCTGCGGAGTGGCAAGCTTGTCCATTTCCTTGTTCGTCACCGTGCCGACCATCGAAGCGCCGCCTGCCGGAGACGAAATGAAAGGCTTCAAACTCGCGCAGTATGTGGAACCGAAAGCGGTGCCGATCACGTTGGTGATCTTTATTGCGGCGTTCTGCTATGCAAGTGTGCTGTCGTTCATCAGCTTCTATGCCGTCGAACGCGACTTGGTGCAGGCCGCGAGTTTCTTCTTCATCGTTTATTCGATCGCGATCCTTATCTCCAGGCCGTTCACGGGACGCCTCATGGATGTCAAAGGCGCGAATTACGTCATGTATCCCGCGTTCTTCATTTTCGCTGCCGGCCTCTTGCTGCTGAGCACCGCGGAAAGCACAACCATGTTTCTGCTGGCCGGATTCCTGATCGGCCTTGGCTTCGGAAATATGCAGTCCACAACGCAGGCGGTGGCCATCAAAATGACGCCGCCGCACCGGATGGGCCTGGCAACGTCGACGTTCTTCATCTTTATGGATGCCGGACTCGGCTTCGGGCCTTACCTTCTCGGCTTTATCATTTCGTTTACCGGCTACAGCATGCTGTATGCCATTCTCGGAGGCGTCGTGGCTGCCGCTTCCATCCTGTACTATTTCCTGCACGGCCGGAAAGAACGCCGGGACAACCGGCTGGCTTCGGCTTAGCCAACTAAAAAAGGGCATCCTCACATGGAGGATGCCCTTTTTCGATGAAATAATAGATAGATTTTTGACGCAGTCCGATTTAATACTACTTGCAAGGAAATAAATCCTTGCGGAATACTATGATAATATGGATTCAAAGACATGGTTAAATGAATAGCAACTTTACTCAAAAAATCAGCTAACTCATAGGAGGGCGAATTATCATGGTCAGATTGGACAAAATGAATTCCAATGAATTTGAAGAGTATCTAAGATACGCAATTAAAAATTACGCTGGTGAACACGTTAAAGCAGGAAATTGGAATGAACAGGAGGCCATAAGCAAGTCGATTAAAGCATACGAAGAGCTATTGCCAGAAGGAGAAAAAACTGCTGATAATGAGCTATTCATTATTCGGGATGGAGACGAAGAAGTAGGAATCATATGGCTGGCACAAGGCCCAAACGATAAAGGGTTTATTTACGACCTCGAAATTCAGAAAGACAGCCGCGGTCGCGGCTACGGCAAACAGGCCATGAAAGAAATAGAAAAAGTAGCAAGAAATTTAAATTTGAAAAGTATAGGTCTGCACGTATTTGCACACAATCAAGTCGCACGAGGTTTATACAAAAACCTCGGATATGCAGAAACAAATATTAAAATGGAAAAAAAGATTTAACATTGCGGTTTTAAAAGGAGAAGGGCATGCAGTTCGATTAATCGTTTCTAATGGACTTCTTTTTGCAAGGTCTATTAAACCCTCCTGCTCTTAGCCTTTTGAAGAGATAGAGAGCATAAAAAAGAGGCAGAATGAGAAGGGTTCCCCCCTCCATTCTGCCTCTCTTGCGTTTCTTATTGACTTAAAGGCATCCTTTACCCAGAGAATACGCTTTTCACAATACCTTTTATTCTTCTTCCGCTTCCGCAGCATCCGCTTCGGCTTTTGTCTTGTGGACAGTGCCCGGTTCGTGCTCCGGCGGTGCGTAGATGGAGTAGACTTTCAATGGCTCATCGCCTTTATTGGTTACGTTATGGTATTTGCCGGCCGGAATCATGATGGCGTCGTCATCTTTGGCATTCTGTTCGAACGTCAAATTGTCTTCGCTGTCGCCCATCTGGACAAATCCGCTGCCGCCTTCGATGCGCAGGAACTGGTCGCCTTCATGCTTTTCGAGTCCGATGTCATCGCCCGGCTCGACGCTCATGACTGTCACCTGCAAGTTTTCGCCGGTCCAGATCGTCGTACGGAAATTTTCGTTTTTCACTGTCGCTTCTTCGATATTCACCACATAAGGTTCTTTTCCATGATCTTTGAAATCCATTCAGAATTCCTCCTTTGAATTAACTAGACATTCCTTCTATACCTTTGAATGCCCTAATTCAAACAAGGGATTCCGAGCTCAATTGACCAATTGCTTGACCAGTTCCTTGTTGCGCTTCTTGAAAACTTCGTTATGGGAGGAGACCATGGCAATTTCGTTGGCGCTTGGCTGGATGAATTGTTTGGCTTTGTTGACGGCGTTCGCCGCGTCATGGAACGTTCCGGCAATCAAGTTCAGCTTGCCTGGATGCTTCAGGATATCGCCTGCTGCAAAAAGGCCCGGTACGGATGATTCACTGGCGGAGCTGCCGGAAATATAGAAGCCGTCCACCATCTCGATATCGAGGCCGCTTTGTTGGAGCAAGGTGGCATCCTGTTCGTAGCCGTGGTTGATGATGACTTCGTCGACCGCTTCGAAGAACGTGCCTCCAGTCTCCTGGTGGGTTAACTCGACGTATTCGATGGCATCCCGCTCGTCCGATGCGATCAATTTGGTGATGGTGGTGTTCAGGAAGCATTGGACCGAGCTGTTCATCAGCTGGGAAACCTGCGCTTCATGCCCGGCCAGTTCGCCTTTGCGGTACGTGACCGAGACTTTCGCGGCAATCGGCTCAAGTTCGTTCGCCCAGTCGATCGCGGAATTTCCGCCACCGGAAATCAGGACGTTCTTTCCTTTAAAGCGCCCAAGCGATTTGACGGTGTAGTTCAAGTTCGACAATTCGAACCGTTCGGCCCCTTCGATCGCAAGCTTCTGCGGATTCAGGATGCCTCCGCCGACTGCGACGATGATGGTCTTGGACAAATGGACTTCACCCGACGAACCCATCAATTCGAAAATGCCGGCGCTGTTGCGGTCAATCGATTCCACTTTCTCATTGAGCACGACTTCCGGATTGAACGTCAGGCCTTGCGTGACCAGCTGCTCGATCAGTTTGGCTCCCTGGATCGGCGGCTGCCCTCCGACATCCCAAATCATCTTCTCCGGATAGACATGCAGCTTGCCGCCAAGCTGCGGCTGAAATTCGATCAGTTTCGTCTTCATTTCCCGGAGGCCGCTGTAAAAGGCCGAATAAAGGCCTGCCGGACCGCCGCCGATAATTGTCACGTCGAATATTTCCGAGTTCGCCATTTTGCTCCACTCCTGCTTCTATTTTTAAAAGTATAAGAAAGTATAACTTTTAGACTCTTTGTTTCGTGTCCAGACTCCAGCGGCCAGCCCCTCGAGTCGCTTCGGTCTTGTCCCGAATGGCAAAGGACGCCATTCACGCCAAGTCCTCCAGCGCTTGTCGGGGCTGAACGGCCGCTTCCGCTTTTCTTTGTCCAGACTCCAGCGGCCAGCCCCTCGAGTCGCTTCGGTCTTGTCCCGAATGGCAAAGGACGCCATTCACGCCAAGTCCTCCAGCGCTTGTCGGGACTGAACGGCCGCTTCCGCTTTTCTTTGTCCAGACTCCAGCGGCCAGGTTCTCGGGTCATAAGCCAGCCTGGCTATGCGGTTGAAAACACACCGCTTCGCCAGGCCGTCTTATGCCGGTCGAACCTAAACGGCCGCTTCCGCTTTTCTTATTGACAAGGATTCTCATTCGCTTTATAGTAGTCATTGTAACGGAATTGAGAATCATTATCAACTTCTACATACATATTTATTTTCAGCAAAGGAGGCTCATCCATGGTTCGACTGTCCGCCGAAAATCTCGACATCAGCTACGGGGAACGGAAAATCGTCAAAAACCTGTCACTCGAAATCCCCGATAAAAAAATCACCACGATCATCGGCTCCAACGGCTGCGGCAAGTCGACCTTGCTGAAGGCTTTGACCCGCGTCATTCCGCATCAGGCCGGTTCGATCATCCTCGACGGCGGCGAAATCGCCAAGGAAAACACCAAGCTGCTCGCGCGCAAGATGGCCATCCTGCCGCAGACGCCTGAAAGCTCGCCCGGATTGACGGTCGGCGAGCTGGTTTCCTATGGTCGCTTCCCTTATCAGAAAGGGTTCGGCCGCCTGTCCGCCCGCGATTATGAAATCATCAATTGGGCGATGGATGTCACGGGAACCCAGTTTTTCAAGTACCATCCCGTCGACGCCTTGTCCGGCGGGCAGCGCCAGCGCGTCTGGATTGCGATGGCGCTGGCCCAGGAAACCGAAATGATTTTCCTCGATGAGCCGACGACCTACCTGGACATGGCCCATCAGCTCGAGATCCTCGAGCTGCTGCAGAAGCTGAATGAAGAACAGGAGCGCACGATTGTCATGGTGCTCCATGACCTCAATCAGGCTTCCCGCTTCGCCGATCACCTGATCGCCATGAAAAGCGGCGAAATCATCAAATCCGGCACAAGCCACGAAGTGATTACACCGGAAGTCTTAAAAACCGTGTTCCGCATCGACGCGGACATCGGCATCGACCCCCGGACGCAAAAACCCATCTGCATCACCTACAATTTAATCAAAGGAGCTTAACCATGAAAAAATTATCATTCATCCTTATATTATTGGCAGCCATGCTGCTTGCTGCATGCGGCAGCGATTCCGCATCCCCGAGCAAAGAAGAAGGCGGCGCAGCTGATTCGCCTGAAACCATCACATACGAATCCGAAAATGGCCCGGTCGAAGTGCCGGCTGATCCGCAGCGCGTACTTGTCCTCTCCACTTATGCAGGAAATGTTATGGCGCTTGACGTGCCGCTAGTCGGCGTCGACTCATGGTCGAAATCGAACCCTCGCTTCCAGGAACAATTGGAAGGCGTGGAAGAAGTGACGGAAGACAACCTGGAAAAGATCATCGAACTAGATCCGGACTTGATCATCGGCTTGTCGACGATTAAAAATATCGACAAGTTGAATGAAATCGCACCGACCGTTACGTACACTTACGGAAAAGTCGATTACTTGACGCAGCACCTCGAAATCGGAAAGCTGTTGAACAAAGAAGAAGAAGCACAGACATGGATCGACGATTTCAAAACCCGTGCTGGTGAAGCCGGCGAAGAGATCCGCGCTGAAATCGGCGAAGATGCAACGGTTTCTGTCATCGAGAACTTTGACAAGCAATTGTATGTCTTCGGCGACAACTGGGGACGCGGAACAGAAATCCTTTACCAGGAAATGAAACTGAAGATGCCGGCGAAAGTGGAAGAAATGGCATTGAAAGACGGCTTCTATGCTTTGTCGCAGGAAGTGCTGCCTGAATTCATGGGCGATTACGTGATCTTCAGCAAAGACAGCGAACAGGACAACTCGTTCCAGGAAACCGATGTCTACAAGAACACACCGGCTGTCAAAAACGGCCAGGTCTTTGAAGCCAACGCCAAAGAATTTTACTTTAACGATCCAATTTCATTGGACTACCAGCTTGAGTTTTTCAAAGAACATTTCTTGAAATAAAAAAGAAGAGGAATTCCTGGATACAGGGATTCCTCTTTAGTATGTTATGTATTGTTATAGTAGGTATACACTTTTCCTGCTTGCCGATATTCCGCAAAACAGCTACGCTTGCCGCGGGCGAGCGCCAAGCCTCCTCAGGCGCTTACGCGCCTTGCGGGGTCTCGGCTGTCTCGCTTTCCCGCAGGCAAGTATCGGCCAAACAGCATTTGGCCGATACTTTGCGACGAAGCGCGTAGTGCTGCAGGAGTAGTACGGTTTTCTGCGCTGTTTTGCTACATACCTCAGATAACACAGCAAAAAAGATAGAGTTACCCCTTCCCAATGTGCTAAACTAGCGCCGGCGCGTTCAGGGCTAGGCGGAGCTATGAGACGAGTGTTTTTCTCGGCTCATGGCGGAAGCCCAGCCCAAAGCGGCCGAAGCGGTATAGAATAATATCTTTAATTTAGAAAGATGTAACGACCTAAAAGCCTTAATCCATAGAGAAAAGATGATGCCTTATGCCAATCAAAACTTCATTCTTCCTTAAGTTCATCGCTGGGCTCGCCGCGTTTCTCGCGATGTTCGTCATCTCCATCGCCTTCGGAGCTGCCGACATCAGTGTGACGGATACGTGGCTTGCGCTGTTTTCGTCCGCTTCGAATGATGCCATTTCCATCATCCGGGAAATCCGCCTGCCGCGCGAGCTCGCTGCAGTATTGGTCGGCGCCGCTTTGGCGGTGTCCGGCGCCATCATGCAGGGCATGACGCGCAATCCGCTTGCGGATCCGGGCTTGCTCGGACTCACTGCCGGTGCGAACGCGGCGCTGGCCATTACGCTTGCGTTCATTCCTGGAGCCAATTACTTCAATATCATGATTGCCTGCTTTATCGGAGCCGCTGCAGGCGCGGCATTGGTGTTCGGCATCGGGGCTTCCAAAAAAGGCGGCTTTTCCCCGTTCCGCATCGTGCTGGCCGGCGCAGCCATTTCGGCGTTCCTGACGGCGCTCGCTGAAGGGATCGCTTTGTATTTCAAAATTTCGAAAGACGTCTCCATGTGGACTGCCGGCGGCTTGATCGGCACGACCTGGGGCCAGCTGCAGGTCATCTTCCCGTTCATCCTGGTGTCGCTGATTATCGCGCTGCTGCTGTCCCGCCAATTGTCGATTCTCAGCTTGAGCGAAGAAGCTGCGATCGGCCTTGGACAGAAGACCGGACAGACGAAAGCGTTGCTGTTCCTCGTCGTCACCTTGCTTGCCGGTGCTGCCGTGGCTCTCGCAGGAAACATGGCGTTTGTCGGGCTCCTGGTGCCGCATATCGTCCGCATGATTGTCGGCATCGATTACCGCCACGTGATTCCGATGTCTGCAGTGGTCGGAGCGATTTTCATGCTGTTTGCCGATCTTCTCGGCCGCACGCTCAATGCGCCGTTCGAGACGCCTGTCGCAGCGATCGTCGCGATGCTCGGCTTGCCGTTCTTCCTGCTCATCGTCCGTAAAGGAGGAGGCGCATTCACATGATTCAAACCGCATTGCTGAAAAAACAGCGCATTTTCTTTTATTCGCTCCTCGGGCTGATCCTGGCCACCATCACCATCAGTTTGGGAACAGGGTACTCGTCCCTTTCCTATGACCGCCTGTTTGCGGCATTTGCCGGACAAGGCACGTTCAAGGAGGAATTTGTCCTCTATTCCATCCGCTTGCCGCGCATCTTGATCACGCTGCTTGCGGGAATGGCGCTTGCACTCGCCGGCGCCATCCTGCAGAGCATCACGCGCAACGACTTGGCGGACCCGGGCATCATCGGCATCAATTCGGGCGCCGGCGTCGCAATTGCCGTGTTCTTCCTGTACTTTCCGGTCGATGCGGGCTCATTCGTCTATGTGCTCCCTGCTGTCGCGTTCGCAGGGGCCATGGTGACCGCGCTCTTGATCTATGCATTTTCCTATAATAAACGGACTGGCCTGCAGCCGGTGCGGCTCGTCCTGATCGGCATCGGGTTCTCGATGGCGTTGTCCGGCATCATGATCGTGCTGATTTCTTCCGCCGAACGGGAGAAAGTGGACTTTATCGCCAATTGGCTTGCCGGCAATATCTGGGGAACGGATTGGCCGTTCATCCTGGCCATCCTGCCTTGGCTGCTTGTGCTCATCCCGTTCACGCTGTATAAAGCGAACCGCTTGAACATGCTGAACCTGAGTGAACCCGTGGCGGTCGGCCTTGGCGTCTCAATCGAACGGGAACGCCTGGTCCTATTGATGACTGCTGTCGCCCTTGCGGCGGCGGCTGTCTCCGTCACAGGCGGCATCGCCTTTATCGGACTCATGGCGCCGCATATTGCAAAATCGCTTGTCGGGCCAAGGCACCAGATGTTCCTGCCGCTTGCCATTCTGATCGGCGGCTGGCTGCTGCTGATTGCCGACACGTTCGGACGCAACTTGCTTGAGCCGGCGGGCATCCCGGCCGGCATCATGGCAGCGCTCATCGGCGCACCTTATTTCATCTTTTTGCTGCTGAAAAAATAAAAAATAAACCCCTGAAGAGAAGAACCCTTCTCAACAGGGGTTTTCGTTATTCCGGGCGCTTCAGCGGGAAGATGTCGCCGAGCTTGGCGTAGTTGATGCCAGCTAGGCGGCTAACCGGCTTTAAAGCTTCCGGATTGATGCGGCCGTTATCGAAGATCGATTCGTCAATCACGAAACGGACGGCCCGGCCGATCAAGAGACGGGTGCCGCCAAGTTCCACTGCCTGCTCCAACCGGCATTCAAACCGGACTTTCGCTTCTTTGACCGATGGCACTTTTACAGCTTCGGAGTCGATGAGCGTCAAGGATGTCAAATCGATTTCGCTTTCTCCCGGCGGCAAGGAGGCCGCGGTTTTATTGACTTCCTCGACATTCGATTCATCCACGACATGGATGACGAACTCTCCGGTTTCGATGGCGTTCCGTGCAGTGTCCTTCAGCGCGCCCGCTCTGCTCTGGACTGAAACCGACAGGAGCGGCGGATCGGATGCCACAATATTGAAGTAGCTGAACGGCGCGGCATTCACGATTCCGTCAGCCGACATGCTGGTAACAAAGGCAATCGGGCGCGGAATGACGCTGCCGACCAGCAATTTGTAATTTTCACGTTCTGTCTGTTCGTTCGGGTCGATCGAAAGCATGGCGATTCCTCCTGGTTTTTAATGTATTTTTTCAGAAATGAAGGAGCAGGATGAACTGGCATCTTACTCTCTCCATTATAAATGGTTTGAGGTGAAATGTGCTTTTCCAGGCAAGCAAAAAAGGGAAGCACCTTTTGGACCGGCGCTTCCCTTTTCTTGTTGGCAATACATCTAGAGTGTGAGCGCCCCTTCGACTTTCATTGGAGCCGGAGACGGCTTTCCGAAATAATACCCCTGGAAAAGCTGGTAGCCCTGCTCCTTGAGCCAATCAAAGTCGGCTCGCTCTTCAATTCCTTCTGCAAGGGGCACCGATCCGATTTCGAGCGCTTTTTTGAGAAATTGAAGCGCCACTTCCTGTTTAGCAGGGTCATTTGCGGCCCCTTGCACATATTGCATGTCCAGTTTCATATAGTTCGGTTTCAGGTCAGCCAGCATTTCAATCGTGCTGTAGCCTTCGCCGACATCATCCAGCGCATATTCAAATCCTTTTTCTTTGTAATAGGCGAGAATTTTCTTCAAATGATCGAGATCGTTCACTTGCTCGGTTTCGACGACTTCAAAGACCAGCTGCTGCGGGTCAACCCCAAGTTTATTGGCAAGTTCTGTCGTCGAACGCAGGCAGAATTCCGGCGAGTAGATCGATGTCGGAATGAAATTGATGAACGCCTTCTCGCCTTTCAGTACAGCTGCGTGCTTGACGGCTGTCATGCGGCATACCCGGTCAAGAGCATACAAGCGCCCCCGGCTTTTGGCAGCCGGAAAGATTTCCCCTGGATAGATCACGGTGCCGTCTTCGTTCCGGAAGCGCGCCAGCATTTCATAGGCGAACACTTTTCCGTCGGCATCGATGATCGGCTGGTAATGGCAGCTCAACCGCTCGTATCGGATGACGTCATCGATCCATTCCATATTGAAGACATGCTCCATTTCAGAAAGCGGCTTCCAGTCCTCCTGGTTGATGCGAAACACTGCTTCCGCCGGATCCAGCAAGTCATTGCAGAAATCGAGGAATTCCCTGGCCCCCTGTTCGTCCATCTGCAGTTTGTTTTCTTTTCGAGTCACTGCTATATTTCGTCTTTCCAAAAATTCCGCAACTTGTTCCAAAACCGAGCTGTTCAATTCGCCTTCCAGGCGAATTTCGAACTTCAAGCTCGCAACTGTACAATTATTACATTCCAAATTATTTCCCCCTTGATATTGGTAATAATAGTGTACTTTATTCCTGTAATTTCTTATACCTTTTTTTCAATATTTTAGCCTCCCGAAATATTTTTCCCTCTTGAAAACCAAACTCGCAGCATTCGCTGTCCGCACAAAAAAGACTCCCGTATAGGGAGCCTTTCAGGTTCAAGTCTTGGCAAACTTGTTCTTCGCGTAAACATACGTCACCGCTAGCGCGGCCACAAGCACAGCGCCTTTGATGATGTCGAATGCATAATACGGGAGATTCAGGATCGTCAAGCCGTTCAACAGGATGCCGATGACGGCTGCCCCGAAGAACGTGCCAAGTGCATTCGGTTTGCCGGCGCCGAGCACAGAGTAGCCAACGAATACTGCAGCCACCGCTTCCATGAGGAGCGGCGCCCCGGCGTCGATCTGGCCGGAGCCGACGCGCGCCGTGAACAGGATGCCTGCCATCGACGCAAACACACCGGACACGACATATGCCGTGAACTTCACTTTTTTCACATTGACGCCTGAAAGCGTGGCGGCTTCCGCATTGCCGCCGGTCATGTACAGGACCCGGCCCCAGCGCGTGTGGTTAAGCAGGACATACGCCGCAAGCACGAAGAGAAGCATGATCCAGACCGGCACCGGCAGGCCGAGCATCTGCCCCTGGCCGATCCATAGGAACGCTTCCGATAACTGGCCAGGAGCGGTTCCGCCGGACGTCAGCGGCATATTATTGTAGATCGAGTAGCCTTCCGTATAGGTCCGGTGAAGCCCGGCGACAATGTACATCATGCTGAGCGTCGCGAGCAGGTCCGGAATGCCGACCACCACGATCAGGAAGCTGTTGACCACACCGACCAGGACCCCGACCAGAAGCGGCAGCAGCAAGACCAGCCAAAGCGGCATGTCGTACCAGACCATGAGCGACGCCGTCACCACTGTCGACAGCGACATCGTCGAGCCGACCGACAGATCAAAGCCGTCCACCACTAAAGTGAATGTCACGCCGAGCGCGAGCAGCGTCACAATGGAGATCGACCGCAAGATATCCGTAAAGTTGCCGTATGTGAAGAACGCGTCGCTGACGGTGCTGAAATAAAACACGATGATTGCAAGGAGCGCGATTGCCCCGTATTTAAACAGAAACTGGATGGCGTTTTCCTTCAGCGGACTCTCCGTTTTCATTTTGCCCTTCTTTTCCACCGCTTGCATATAATAAAATCCTTTCCTGGGTCGCTTCTTGCCGTGAAAATTCCTTCACGACCTGACCGTTGTACATGACCAAGATCCGATCGGAGATGCCGATCGCTTCATGGATTTCGCTGGAGAAATACAGGCAGCCTTTGCCGCTTGCAGCGAGGCTGCGGATCAATTTGAAAATATCGACCTTGGCACCGATGTCGACGCCTTTGGTCGGTTCATCGAAGAGGTAGAGCCGGGAATCGAGCGACATCCATTTGCCGATTGCCACTTTCTGCTGGTTGCCCCCGCTCAGATGGACGAGCGGCGTCTTCGTGCTGCCGGCCTTGATTCCCAGCCGCCCGATAATGTCTTTCGCGAATCCGCTTTCCGCTCCTTTGTCCATGAACCCGCGCGGCGAGAATTTCCGCAAATTCGGAAAAGAGGCATTCGTTTCGAGCGATTCGTGGACGAAGAGCCCTTCTTTGCGCCGCTCTTCGGGCACCAAGGCCATTCCTGCGCGGATGGCGTCAGCCGGGTGCTTCAAGTTCAGCTCCTTGCCGTCTAGCCGGACCGTTCCGGAAACGGTTTTGGCGCTGCCGAACAGCGCTTTTGCAAGCTCCGTCTTCCCGGCCCCGACCAGGCCGACCACGCCGACAATCTCACCGGATGCGACCGCCAAAGAGACGTCCTTCAGCTTGTCGCCGTCCGATACATTTTCCGCCTCCAGCAGCGGGCCGCCGATCGCATGCTCCCGGTGGACCAGTTCACTGCTGAGCTTGGCGCCGAGCATCGCTTCGACGATTTCCTCCTGAATGGCCGATGCGGTATCGAACGTGGCGACCCATTTCCCTTCGGCCATGACCGTGATACGGTCGCTGATTTCAAACACTTCCGGCAGCCGGTGCGAGATGAAGACGCAGCCGACGCCCTGCGCTTTTAAGTCCCGGATGACAGCGAACAGCTTGTCCGATTCGCGCAGAGACAGCGGCGCGGTCGGTTCGTCGAAAATGATGGCTTTCGCCTTGTGCACGAGCGCACGGGCAATCAGCACCAGCTGCTTTTCTGCAAGCGTCAGGCCAGCCGCTTTCCGGCGGACATCAATGCCTTCTGCCTGAAGTTCTTGAAGGGCAATGCGCGCTTTTGCATGAAGCTTCTTTTTGGAAATGAAAAAGCTTCCCCTTCCGGCAAACTGGTCGAGCAGGATGTTCTCTGCGACCGATAGCCCCGGGACGATTGCGGTATCGACTTCCTGATAAACCGTATAGATGCCGTGTTCTTTTGCCGCTTTCGGCGAGTGGAGACCGATTTCTTCCCCTTCGAGGCGGATGCTGCCGCTGTCCGGCGCATCGACGCCGGAGAGGATTTTCATCAATGTGCTTTTTCCGGCTCCGTTGACGCCAAGCAGCGCATGCACTTCGCCGCGCGCCAAGCTGAATTCCGCTCCTTGGAGCGCTGCCACGTTTCCGAACGCTTTATGGATTCCGGCCATGTCAAGCAATCGCTGTTCCATGCTTCGCCCCCTTTCTGAGAAAAAAGCCGCCCCGTCGTTCAGGACAGCTCTTCCTCTTTCATTTATTCGTTTTCCAGCTTTTTCAGATCTTCCGTATAGCCTTGGTCGCTCGCTCCCCAGCCGTCGATGTATTCGCTGAGTTCTGCCGTGGTGATCGCTTCTTCCGGAAGTTTCGCCGCGTCCACAAAGACCGGTTCAAGCACCACTTTTTCTTCCGGTGTTTCGCCGTTGATCAATTGGTACAGGTAGCGCACCTGGATGCGTCCGATATCCATCGGATCGACCGCTGCAGAAGCTGCCCACGGGCTGTTTTCTTTCTGGATCATCTGCAGGTCTTCATCGCTCATGTCGATGCTGTAGACCTTGATGTCTGTACGCCCTGCCTGTTCGATGGCGCGTACTGCGCCTTTGGCGAATTCATCCCATGCGGCCCAGACCGCTGTGATTTCGCCTTCGTTCGGGTATTGCTTCAATACCGCTTCCATCTGCGCCTGGGTATCAAGCGCGGTGTTCTGCGTGGCAGCACCGAACGCTGTGATTTCTTTGATGCCCGGATTGCTTTCGAGGAATTCCTGGAACGCCACTTGGCGGCGTTCCATCGGCGCAAAGCCAGCTACCCAGATTTTCACGATGTTCGCTTCCCCGCCGTTGTCGTCCGCCAATTTCTGCAAGGTCATTTCAGCCATCTGCTGGTCGCCTTGTTCAAGCGACACCACACCTGGCACCTCCACGCCGGCGTCAAATGCAACGACCGGAATGCCTTTTTCCACCGCTTTTTCGACGCCTTGGTTCAGCGCTTCTTTCGTGCCATGGTCGATCATGATGCCGTCAAACCCCTGGTTGACCGCAGCATCCAGGTTCGATGCCATTTTTGCCAGGTCGCCGTCAGACGTGAAGACCGTCACGCTGCCGCCGAATTTTTGGGCCTGCTCTTTGACACCTTCAATGTATTGGGCCGAAAACGTCCCGAGGTTCTGCTGCATAACGAGCGCGACTTTCTTTCCGGCAAGCGGGTTGTCCGAAGCTTCCGCTTTTGTCGCGTCGGTCGTTGCTTCTTCGCTGACTTCGCCTTTTGGCTGGCAGGCCGCCAAAAACGCGCTGATGATCAAAAGAAATGCTAGCAATAAAAACGATTGTCTTTTCATGAATGGGCTCCTTTTCCTGGGTAAGCGCCGAGGGCGGCAGGGATATTTTTCTCGTAATCCGGTTTGATGATGCCTTTTTCCGTGATGATGGCTGTGATGAGCCGGGCCGGCGCGACATCAAAGGCGGGGTTGAACACTTTTGTGCCAAGCGGCGCCACCGGTTCTCCCGCAAAATGGGTGATTTCTTCCGGTTTCCGTTCTTCAATCGGAATTTCTGCACCGGAACCGATCGACACGTCGAATGTCGAAGACGGAGCGGCTACATAAAACGGGATGTTGTAGGCATTGGCAAGGATCGCCAAGTTCAGGGTGCCGATCTTATTGGCTGTGTCGCCGTTTGCTGCGATGCGGTCCGCACCGACAATGATCGCCTCGACCTCTTTCGCCTCGATCGTGTGGGCTGCCATGCTGTCGGTGATCAACGTGACGTCGACGCCTGATTGCTGCAGCTCCCAGACGGTCAGCCGGGATCCTTGGAATACCGGCCGCGTCTCGCAGGCGTAGACTTCAAATTCCCGGCCGATTTCCGCTCCGAGATGGAACGGCGCCAACGCCGTGCCGTATTTGGCCGTCGCGATGGAACCGGCGTTGCAGATGGTCATGACGCGTTTTTTGCCCTCGAGCAGCGCGAGTCCGTATGCGCCGATCTGGCGGCAGGAAGCTTCGTCTTCCTCGTGGATCCGGACCGCTTCTTCTGCCAGCAATTGTTTTGCCGCATCCACTGACCCAGCGTTCCGGACCACCGATGCTAGCCGCTGGAGCGCCCAGACGAGATTGACTGCCGTCGGGCGTGAGCTTCCCAGGTATTCGGCATCTTTTTGGACGAGGCGGAAAAACGTCTCCAAGTCTTCCGTTTCGTGGCGGACGGCGGAAAGCGCCAGCCCGTAGGCAGCGGCGATGCCGATTGCCGGAGCGCCGCGCACTTTCAATGTGAAGATGGCGTCAAAGACATCTTCGAGCGTCTCAAGTGTGACATATTCAATTTCATGTGGCAGTTTCTGCTGATCAAGTATGACCAGTTGGCCTTCGGACCAGGAAATCGACAACGGGATGCTCATCGTGCTTCCCCCTCTGCCAAACGGACAACTGTCCCTATGTCTTTGATGGTGCGCCGGTGGAGGATCAAGGTTTCACCGAGCTCCAGCGCCTGTTTTTTCAATTCGATGCGCCGTGCTTCCTCTTCAATGCCGTCGAGGTCCTTGACGTGCGCCAAGCCGATGGTGCGGCGAATCAATTCGCAGCCGGCAAAGCCGAGCGCATCGCTAAATACTTTTTCAAGGATCGCTTCGCGGTAGCCGGGCGTATTTTTGAACGCCTCCACGCCTTCTGCTTCCCATAAAGCGCTGAAGGTCCCTTCAAACGTTTCCCATGTCTTTGCGATATGGTCTGTGATCACTTTGCGTCCTTCGCCGGTTCGCGTGATCCCTTGAGCGATCAGATTTGCAAGGAACAGCCCCACGTCAAAACCGATCGGCCCGTAAAACGCGAATTCCGGATCAATGACTTTCGTCTCTTTCGCACTGGCGAAAATGCTGCCGGTATGGAGGTCGCCATGCAGCAATGCTTCCGCTTCCGTCAAAAAGCTGTACTTCAATTTGGCGGCCTCCAGCTGAAGCGGCGCGTTGTTCCAGATCGCCTCCACTGCCGGGCGCAGCTGAGGCTCAAAATCGTTCGTCTCGTGGTCGAAGAACGGATCGGTGAAAATCAGGTCTTCCGTGATTTTGCAGAGCTCCGGATTTGAAAATTCTGCGGCAAGCCGCTTTTTCTCAAACGGATGGAGCGCAAAATCCGATGTGTGGAATAGCGTGCGCGCCAGGTATTCTCCGATATCCGAAGAAAGCTTCGGATAGCTTTCCCCTGCAATGAGGCCTTCGCGTGCAATCTTCAGATGCGACAGGTCCTCCATGACCGTCACCGCCAAATCCGTATCGGTGGCATACACTTCCGGCACAAGGCCCGGTGCAAATTCGCCGTGCTTCAGGAGCGCTGCGGCTTCGGTTTCTGCACGCTTCAATGTCAGCGGCCAGCTTTCGCCGACGACTTTCGCATACGGCAGCGCCTGCTTGATGATGACGCCTTTGCCGCTGGCCGAATCGGTGATCCGGAAAACGTAATTCAAATTGCCGTCGCCGATTTCACGGCACGAAAGTTCTGCCCCTTCCGGGAACGGATAAACGCTTTTCGCCAGGGCGATTGCGGTTTCTTCGGTTAATGCTGCATATTGGTTTGTTGCTATTGTCATAGGTCATCTACCTTTCAGCTGTTGTGGTTGGGTTTGAGAAGCTGTTTTTGGGCAATAAAAAAGCCCCTTTCCAAAGAAAGAGGCGTAGAATAAGAGATTCCGCACCTCTTATCTTTCAGAAACCGCGGTTTCTGATGGAATTAGCACCGTGCCTTGCGGGATGTTCATCCCGGCGCAAAAGCGCCCCTTCTCACGAAGGAATTACGGTCGGTTGCTGGGCGTCATAGGGCCAATATCCCTCTGCCTGCTCTTGATAAGAGTGTTTGTTGTTAATACTGTATGCTGTTTGAAATGAATCCTATCATGGTTCAGAATTGAGTGTCAATAATTTTTTTTGCAAAAAAAATTTTCGCGGGTAACGATTGACAGATGGTTTTCGGCATGGAATAATCAAAATTAATTTACTCTTTCAAAAACCAATTGAATACTTTCTTATTCAGAGCAGGTGGAGGGACAAGCCCTATGATACCCGGCAACCGGTCCAGTGGACACGGTGCTAATTCTTGCAGCGCGATTTCGCGGCTGAGAAATAAGAAGTCGTTAACGCCCTTAACCTCTTCTTGTTTGAAGAGGTTTTTTTATGCCGATTTCACCTTTTTATATTTTGTTGAATTAATTATTATATCTGCCGATATTCCGCAAAACAGCTTCGTAAGACCGCTTGCTCCTTCGCGCTATGCGCTTCGTCGCAAAGACAGGGCACATTGCGCCCTGCCTTTGCCGCGGGCTCGCGCCGAGCTAACTCGAGCTTTACGCCCGAGTGGATCTCGACACTTCGCTGGTCCCGCAGGCGTCTCCGCTGTTTTGCTTCATATCTAAAAAGTGTTAAAAAAGCAGTGCAAATTAAAAACCTAAACTTGATTTTAAATGGAGTGTGCATATAGTGAGCATTTTGACAGCAACGTACCAGCTTTATGGCAAACCCGGTTCATTTGAAAAAAAGGCGGAAGGCATCGCCCTCGGCCTGACGATCGGATCGTGGACGGACCTGCCTTTGCTGGAGCAGGAACAATTAAAGCACCATAAAGGGCAAGTCGTATCAGTGCAGGAATTCGGGGATGCCCCGCATCCGCTAAAACCCGACGCCATAAAAGCCGAAGTGAAGATTGCTTATCCGAGCGCCAACTTCTCAGCGGACCTGCCGGCGATCCTGACGACAGTATTCGGCAAATTGTCGCTCGACGGCGAAGTGAAGCTTCTGGACCTCGAATTCAGCGAAGAGCTGCTCGCCCATTTCCCGGGCCCGCGCTTCGGCATCGAAGGCATCCGCAGCAAGCTGGGCGTCACGGACCGGCCGCTCGTCATGAGCATATTCAAAGGTGTCATCGGCCGCGACCTGGATTTCATGGCCGCACAGCTCCGCGAACAGGCGCTTGGTGGCGTAGATTTGGTGAAAGACGACGAGATCCTCTTCGACAATCCGCTGACGCCGTTCGACCAGCGGATCACCACCGGCAAGAGCGTACTCGAAGCCGTCTTTGAAGAAACCGGCCACCGCACGCTTTACGCGGTAAACTTATCGGGCCGCACTTCCGGCTTGCGTGACAAAGCGAAAAAAGCGCGCGAACTCGGCGCGGACGCCCTTTTGTTCAATGTCCATGCGTACGGGCTTGATGTGCTCCAGGAACTGGCGGAGGATACGGAAATCGGCTTGCCGCTCATGGCGCATCCGGCATTCAGCGGCGCTTTTACCTCTTCCCCGTTCTACGGGCTGTCGACGGCGCTTGCACTCGGGAAGCTGACGCGCATCGCCGGCGCCGACTTCTCGCTGTTCCCTTCCCCTTACGGAAGTGTTGCACTTGAAAAAGCGCAGGCGCTTGCACTCGGCAATGCCTTGGTGGAGGAAAGCCCGCTGAAACGCAGCTTCCCGGTTCCATCAGCCGGCATCCATCCCGGCCTCGTGCCGCTATTGATCAATGATTTCGGCATCGACAGCATCATCAATGCCGGAGGCGGCGTGCATGGCCATCCGTACGGCGCAGCTGGCGGCGGCAAGGCATTCCGCCAAGCGGTCGACGCCGTACTCGGCGGAAAAACGCTGGCTGAAGCTTCTGAACAGCATCAAGAATTAAAAACAGCACTGGACATATGGGGGTAACGGCAATGGACAAACCGGTCATCTTTTGCGATTTTGATGGCACGATCACCAACAACGACAACATCATCGCCATCATGAAACATTTCAATCCGCCGGGATGGAGCCCGATCAAGGACGACATCCTGGCGCAGAATATATCAATCCGCGAAGGCGTGGCGAAAATGTTTTCGCTTCTGCCTTCGGACAAGAAAGACGAAGTCGTCGACTATGTGCTCGAACAGGCGGAAATCCGCGAAGGCTTCGCTGAATTTGTGGGCTATGCCAAGGAACAGGACATTCCGCTCTACATCGTCAGCGGCGGCATCGACTTTTTCGTCCATCCGCTGCTCGAACCGTTCGGCCCGTTTGCCGGCGTTTATTGCAACGAAGCGGATTTTTCCGGCGACACGATACGGATTTCTTTCCCGCATGGATGCGACAGTGAATGCACGAGCCAGGGCTGCGGATGCTGCAAGCCATCGATCATCCGGAACCTGTTGGAAAGCGGCGCAGACAGCATCGTCATCGGTGATTCCATCACCGACCTCGAAGCGGCGAAAAGGGCGGATCTCGTCATTGCACGCGACTTCCTTATCGAGAAATGCGAAGAGCTGGGGCTTCCGTATGAACCGTTCGAGAACTTCCACGACGTCATGTCGATCATCGATGCACGGCTGGGGGTGAAATCATGACTGCCCTTCAGGCAAGATGGCAGGAACTTGCAGACATCAAAGACGAACTTGCGTTGCGCGACTGGTTCATGGGGACGAGCGGCAACCTGGCAATCAAGGTCCAGGACGCACCGCTCGAATTCCTGGTGACCGCAAGCGGCAAAGACAAACGCAAACGCACTTCGGAAGATTTCCTGCTGGTGGATGCCTCCGGCAAAGCGGTGGACGACACACCTTTGAAGCCGTCGGCTGAAACGCTGCTGCACTGCGAGGTCTATTCCAAGACGAACGCCGGCTGCAGCCTGCACATCCATACCGTCGCCAATAACGTCATTTCAGAAATCTACGGCGACCAGGGCAAAATCGATTTCCAAGGCCTCGAGCTCATCAAGGCATTCGGCCTGTGGGATGAAGATGCGGTCCTGACAATCCCGATTATCCCGAACCATGCGCACATCCCTGACCTTGCGGAAGAGTTCCAAAAGCATATCCAAGCCGACAGCGGCGCGGTGCTGATTCGCAACCACGGCATCACCGTCTGGGGCAAGGACGGCTTTGAAGCGAAGAAACTGCTTGAAGCCAGCGAGTTTTTATTCCAGTACCAAATGGCGTTATACCAAATCCATTCACAATAAGAGAGGAAGATCCATTATGGCAATCATCAAAATCCAAGGCACGAACGAAACAATCGAAGCGCAAAACGAAGTAGCAGCATTTCTTGAGCAGCAGGAAGTCGTCTATGAGCACTGGGACATCAACAAATTGCCGGAGCACCTCCGGGAGAAATTTGACTTGAGCGACGAAGAGAAGGAAGAAATCCTGGCAGCATTCAAAGCCGAAATCGACGACATTTCCGAACGCCGCGGCTACCAGGCAGCAGATATCATTTCCCTGTCGGATTCCAATCCAAAACTCGATGAGCTGCTGAAGAACTTCCAGCGCAAGCACATCCACACGGACGACGAAGTTCGCTATATCGTAAGCGGGCACGGCGTCTTCATCATCCAAGGAAAAGACGAGCGCTTTTTCGAAGTCCACCTGTCTCCAGGGGACTTGATCTCCGTTCCTGAAAATATCACGCATTACTTCACATTGGCAGACGACCGCAAAGTGGTTGCCGTGCGCATCTTTGTTACGACTGAAGGATGGGTGCCGGTCTACCAGGAAGAAGAAGGCGTGCAATCTTAAATCAACGAACTGGACCGGCCCTTGTGCCGGTTCTTTTTGTTTGCCTCCTTTCTGGAACTTTTCCGGTGCCTATCCGTACCTTAAGAACAAGGATTTTGAGGGGATGTGAGGAAAATGAAAGAAAAAGCGGCCGGCTTGAACTTCGGGACCGGCATCGCCATCGGACTGCCGTTCCTGGTTCTCGGCATCGTCCAGAAAGATCTCGCGTTTTTCATCATCGGCGTAGCGCTGGCAATTTCCCTCAGCGCTTCATCCGCGCTCAAGCCGAAAGGCAAAAAAGACACGGACAAGTAATCATCCAAAAAGCAGGTGCCTCTTTTTCAATAAAGGCACCTGCTTTTTTTGTATGCTGCGTATCGGGATACGGTGAATTAATGAAGATCATATTTATATGTCGCTTCGGCGCTTTGGGCAGAGCAAAGACGATTGCTCCTGCGCAAGCTCGTCGCAAAGGCGCTGCCGAAAGTGCCCGGCACCACCTTGGCTCCCACAATGAGCCGAGAAAACCACTCGTCTCATAGCTTCGCCTAGCCCGTAGACGCGCCGGCGCTGTGATAGTTCATTGAAAACGGATGAGCTCACCTCTTTAGCAATACTGTCCAAGATATGGAGCAAAACGGCGGAGACGCCTGCGGGAACAGCGAAGTGCTGAGATCCACTCGGGCGTTTAGCCCGAGTTAGCTCAGCGCGAGCCCGCGGCAAGCACAGCTGTTTTGCGGAATATCGTCTATTACTGATCTCTACTTCACCGTATCCTGAAAACTAAGAAACATTAAAGTTCAAGCAACTTCCTTTAAACCAACTAAACAACTTGGTATAATAATGAATAATCAGAGGAGGTTGCTGTATGTCTATTCCAAAACCGCTTGTGCAATCCAATCAAGCCTTTATTGTCCTTTCTGTCATCCTTGCCCTTGTTTTCCATAAAGCGATTTTGCTTTTGCCGTTCTTAGTCGGCGCTTATACATTAATCACCAAAAAGAATCCCGTGATCCAGTTCAATAAACGATTTTTGAAAAAGCCGGCAAACCAATATATCCAGGAAGACCGCGACCAGCAGCTCTTCAATCAGTGGATTGCCACCATCTGCCTCGGCTTGTCGTTGCTGTTCTTTGCGCTCGGCATCACCGCAGCAGGCTATGCATTCAGCATTATGGTCCTGATCGCTTCCGGCGTGGCGCTGATGGGTTATTGCATCGGCTGCACGATCCGTTACCGTTATATGATGTGGAAACACCAAAAAGCCAACGCTTAAATCGACAAAAGGCCGGAAGCCCTCGCTTCCGGCCTTTCTTCTATTTGGTCTGCCCATTTCCATGGACCAGGTATTTGGTCGAAGTGAGTGCCGGCAGCCCCATCGGTCCGCGGGCGTGGAGCTTTTGGGTGCTGATGCCGATTTCGGCGCCGAACCCGAATTCAAAGCCGTCTGTGAAGCGGGTCGAAGCGTTATGGTACACCGCAGCCGCATCGACTCGGTTGAAGAATTTCCCGATGCTGTCGGCATCTTCCGAAATGATCGCTTCGGAATGCTGGGTGCCGTATGCATTGATATGATCGATCGCTTCCTCTACAGAACCTACGACTTTGACCGCGGCTTCAAGAGCCAGGTATTCGGTTCCCCAATCCTCTTCAGTCGCCGGAACGACGCCGCTCCACTGTTGTACGGTGTTATCGCCGTGAATCTGCACACCGTTTTCCTGGAGCGCGAGGACGAGCTCGCCCAAATGCTTTTCGGCCCACGCTGCGTGGACAAGGACCGTTTCGCAGGAATTGCACACCGACGGCCGCTGCACTTTGGCATTCAAAGCGATTCGGATGGCCATGGACGGGTTCGCCGATTCGTCGATAAAGACATGGCAATTGCCGGCGCCGGTTTCAAGGACAGGCACTGTAGCGTTTGCGACAACCGTCTGGATCAGCTTTGCGCCGCCCCTCGGGATCAGCACGTCCAGATAATCGTTCAGCTTGAACATTTGCGCTGCCGTCTCCCGGCTCGTGTCTTCAACCAATTGCACAGCTTCTTTCGGCAGCCCGCTTCCCTCCAAGGCGTTGTGGATCACTTGCACAAGGGCTTTATTCGAATGGATGGCGGTCGAGCTGCCGCGAAGCACCACCGCATTGCCAGTTTTCAAGCATAGGCTGGACGCATCGACGGTAACGTTCGGCCGCGCTTCATAGATCATGCCGATGACCCCGAGCGGCACACGGATCTTCTCCATCTTCAAGCCGTTCGGCCGCTCCCACTCCTCGAGTTTTTCGCCGATTGGATCCTGCAATTCGGTCAGTTGGAAAAGTGCGGACGCCATATCGGCGATGCGCGCCTCGTCGAGTTTCAGGCGGTCCACCAGCGACTCGTTCATGCCCGCCTGCTTGCCCGCTTCGATGTCTTTCCTGTTTTCCTCCAAAATAAAATCCTGTTCTTTTAAAAGCTGTTCTGAAATCTTTTTCAGCGCACCGTCTTTCTGGGCGGTCGACACCTGTGCCATCACCCCGGCTGCCGCTTTGGCTCCTTGCGCTTTTGCAACCAAGTCGCTTGTTTGGACCGTTTCAAGAAGTTCACTCATCGTTCATCTCCCCTTTCCTGTATGGCTGAACCATTGATTGCGGTGGATGACCACTTGTCGCTTCCCGGTTTTGGTGATGACCCGGGCTTCGTTGCTGCACAAGCCTTTGATTTCATGGAGTTCATCGGACGAGAAGTTCACCTGGCCGCGCCCGATCACTTCGCCGGCCGGGTTAACTACTTCCACGACGTCCGCTGCCGTGAACCGGCCGCTGATTTCCGTGATGCCGACCGGAAGTAGGCTCTTGCCATGCTGCGAGATGGCGAGTGCCGCCCCGTCGTCCACTCCGATCTTCCCGTGCGGAACCGAATGCAGGGCAAGCCATTGCTTGGAATTCTTCACTGTCGCCTGAGGGTCGTCGCCGATGTAAGTTCCGTCCCCTTTTCCTGCCACAATTTTTGTAAGCTTGTCTTTCCCTGCGCCCGTCCCGATAAAAACAGGGGTCCCGAGCGCGAGCGCAGTCTGGGCAGCTTCCACTTTCGACTTCATGCCGCCCGTGCCGACAATCGAACCTTCGCTCGAAGTTTCCTCGACCATCTTATCGGAAATCCCTGGCAGGAAATCGATGCGTGAAGCGTCCGAATGGGCGCGCGGATTTTTATCGTATATGCCGTTGATATCGGTGAGGATGATGAGCATCTGTGCATGCGCGAGCCCGCAGACAAGCGCCGACAGCATGTCGTTGTCCCCAAACGTCAGCCCTTCGACCGACACGGAATCATTTTCATTGATGATCGGCAGGGCGCCACGTTTCAGCAGCTCCCCGAGCGCCGCCCCGGCATTCTGGTAGAGGTCTTTCTCGAGGAGGTTTTGTCGCGTCAGCAACAATTGCGCGGACACAATGCCATGCTTCTTGAATTCCTGGGCATAGGCATGCAGCAATTGCCCCTGCCCGATCGCCGCTGCCGCCTGTTTTCCAACAATGCTTACCGGACGGGCCGAGTAGCCTAGGTCGCTGAACCCGGCCGCGACCGCTCCGGAAGAGACGAGGACCACTTCATGGCCCTCTCCTTTCAAATGCGCCAGGGCTTCCACGTGTTCCTGGAGTTTTTCGATGCAAAGCCCGCCGTTTGTATTGGTCAATGAACTGCTGCCAATTTTTACGACAATCCTTTTCTTCTTCACTACTGGCCACCACCTATTTTTTTATTGCCCGAGGCACTTGTGAAAATTTATAATAGAATTATTATGCATCATTTAGAATTTTTAATCAATAAAAACTATTAAAAAGCTCCTATTTAATCTTTTTATAGAATAAATATTCATTCTTCTCTTTCGATTTAGTGGTGTAGCCTCGGTTCCCCTGCACAGTTCCACTTTCTGGAAAAACATGCTATATTTTTATTTAGAAAGAATTGTTTGTAAATCGAGCAAACGAAGTGCAGCCAGCAGTTTCATATTCGGAGAGGAATGAAGATGGAAGCAAGGATGATTCAAAAAATCGGACAAGTAGCGGTTCCGGTGAAAGACCTGGAACAGGCAGTGGAATTTTATGAAAACGTATTGGAACTGCCGCTCCTTTTCAACACCGGCACACTGGCATTTTTCGATTGCGGAGGGATCCGGTTGCTATTGAGCTTGCCAGAAAAAGAGGAGTTTGCCCATTCGAGCTCCATCCTGTATTTTCAGGTGGCGGCGATTCACGAGGCATTTGCGGAATTGAAGCATAAAGGGGTGCGGTTTATCGATGAACCGCATCGAGTGGCCAAGATGGGGCAGATTGAGACGTGGATGGCGTTTTTCACCGATACCCAGGGCAATACCCACGCATTGATGAGCGAAATCGAAGCTTCTTAAGAAAAGCGAGTTAAAAGGCATGATCCGGAATTCCACCGGACCATGCCTTTTATTGTGTTTTTATTGGGAACCGGTAAAACAGCGGCTTCTCAAACCGCTCTCTCCACCCTATTTTCCGAAGGGATGCGTGCTCTTCTGAAGCCTTGGTAGGAATCGGAAACGGCGGCGATGACGGCAATCAGCAGGATGCTTCCGATAATCCAGTTCAAGCCGGAAATGCCGCCGAAAACTGCAACCATTTCATCCAAAAAGCCCTGGTTGATCAGGTTCGGATTCGTGAAAATTAGGATAATCGTACCGACATAGACGGCTTGGACTACGGCGTTGAGTATTGCCACCCTTTGGGTCCACTGGCCTTCCCGCCATTTGTAGGCGGCCAACACGATTTGCAGGATGATCGCCAGGACGACCAGCGGCCAATACGACAACAGTACTTCCTGGTTGAACGCCGGTGCGGTGAGCTCAAGGCCATCCCCTCTGTCCATGTAGATGCCGACCAGCCGGTCCGCATAGAAGTAGCCCGCTGACCAGATCGCGGTCCAGATCAATGCGCCTATGATTTCGTACTTGGAAATCATTTTTTCTTTCGGGACATGGGCGACCTCCTTCAAGTCGTCCGGCGTCCATTCTTTGCTGGCGGCTGTCAGCGGCTTTTGCGATGCCGACCGGTCGAAGCGTTCAATCACGGCAAATACCAGCGTCAACCATGCAAAGACCTGGACCGCGGTGGCGATGGCGGCTGATATGGCATCTCCGACCAACGAAGCTGCTGCATCCCCGACTGTTGCATCTCTCGCATTTGAGAAGATGGTCGTAATGACCAGCACGATGAGCGTCACCATCACAGCGATGGGCACAATCAGCTTCAAAAGGCTGAGGTACATTTCAAAATAGCGCGGGCCGATCAGGTGCATGGGACGGTCGTTATAGCCGCTGGCCAGGACAGCCGGGTCCCCCATTTCTGCCAGAGCCGCTTTGACCTCCTCTTCCGAAGGATTTTCGGGCAGCATGTCTTCGATTGCAGAATGCAGCTCCAAAGCAATGTCCGCCCTGTTCTTTTCGGGAAGCCTGCGGGTCACTTCGCCGATATAGAGGTCAATCAGGTTCATTGCCAACCTCTCCTTCCATTAAAGTGCGGAGCCCTTCGTACGTTTTCTCCCATTCCTTTTTCAGCTGTCCGAATGTCCATTTTCCGTGTTCACTCAGTACATAATATTTCCGTGCCCTGCTTTCCGGTGTTTCCCAGCTGCTTGTGACCAACCCTTGTTTTTCCAGGCGGCGCAGCAGCGGATAAAGTGTACTCTGCTCGATGGCAATGCCATGGCTTTCCAGCAATTGCACGAGCGAGTAGCCGTATTGCGGGTGCCGCAGCTGGCTCAAAACAGCAAGCGTGAGCGTGCCTCTGCGCAGTTCCGTCGATAAGCTGCTGAAGAGCGGATCGTCCATTTCGCCATCCCCTTTTTATACTATGTGTCGTACACTATCTTTGCCTTCATCATACACCTTTTGATTTTCTCCAACAATAGAAATCTGATAATTAAAAAATCTTTTGTTAGTATATTCCGTCAACGCGAAATATGGAATAAAGGCATAAAAAAAGAGGCTTGGATAAGATCCAAGCCCCTTCATTATGCTGCGTATTCGGAATCGCTTGCTTTCAAACTTCTGTATTTGATGATTTGCGCAGCGTACCACAGCAGGACAACCAACGTGATGCACGAACCGATGATCATCGACAGCTGGTAGTCCATGTTCAGCCCTTCCGGCGCATAGAAGATATAGGTGGAAACCACGCCGGTCATGAAGCTTGCCGGAATTCCGGCGATCCAATGGAATTTGAAGTTTCTGAGCAAATAGACGGTTGCCGTCCACAGCATGACGGTCGCCACGACTTGATTGGTCCAGCCGACATATCTCCAAAGGAATGTATAGTCAATGGTTGCCATGTAGAAGGTCGGGATGCCCAATGGAATTGTCACCAAAAGGATTTTCCATTTGCCTTTCATATCCATGAACTTGGACAGGATATCCGTCACAATCATTCGGGATGAGCGCAGTGCTGTGTCGCCCGTGGTGATTGGCAGGATGATGACGCCGAAAATAGCCAGGATTCCGCCCAATGTGCCAAGAAGCGAGATGGAGATTTCGTTGACGACGCCTGAAGGTCCGCCCGCAGCAAGCGCTGCTGCCAAGCCTTCGGTGCCGCTGAAGAATGTCATGCCCGCAGCTGCCCAGATCAAAGCGATTACCCCTTCGATGATCATCGCCCCGTAAAAGATCTTGCGGCCGTCGGTTTCTTTTTTCATCGTACAGGCGACAATCGGGCTTTGCGTGCAGTGAAAACCTGAAATCGCTCCACAGGAGATGGTGACCATCAACAGCGGCCAAATCGGAAGTTCACCGGGATGCAAGTTCGAGAACGTTAAGTTTGGCATCGGCTTGCCGGAGAATACAAGCGCGACCGCTACGGCGATTGCCATAAACAATAAGATGCCGCCAAGCAGCGGATAGATGCGGCCGATGATGCGGTTGATCGGCAGGATGGTCGCCAGGATGAAGTAGAAGAAAATCAGCCCCAGCGCCACCGTAAAGCTGATCGGTGAGATTTGGGAAATCAGCTGTGCCGGACCTGCTGTGAATGCCGCTGCCACCAGCAGCATCAGCACAAGCGACAAGCCGTTGATGAACAGTTTCATGTGCTTGCCAAGATAGCGGCCGACAAGCGTCGGGAATTGAGCTCCGCCGTGGCGCATCGACATCATGCCGGAGAAATAGTCATGCACAGCTCCAGCAAAGATAGAACCGACAACGATCCAGACAAACGCGACCGGCCCGTACAAAGCACCGGCTACCGCGCCGTAGATCGGACCAAGCCCGGCAATGTTCAATAGCTGGATCAAGTTGCCTTTCCACCAGCTCATCGGCATAAAATCAAGATTGTCCCTTTTCGTATAAGCAGGCGTCGGTGTATTGTCGTCCACCCCGAATACTTTTTCAATAAATTTCGAATAAAATACATACCCCACAATCAAAAATAAAAGTGCTCCAAAAAAAGTGATCATCCGTTACGCCTCCTATGTACTGTTCTATGTTATTAGAATAATAACACTAATAAAAGAATTATAAATATAATATTTTGAAAAAACTATATTTTCTTACACATTTAATTAAATCTACCCTGTCACTGGCTCAAAATTCAACTGTGAAAAGGAAAATGTACCTACAAGAAAAGAAAGATTATTTTAAATTAAAATATTTTAATATATTTATTTTTAATTCAAGATAATTTATATCAGCAGTTGGCCTTTAATTTGAATAGTATTTTGCATGTTCTTTCAAATGAAAAACGCCGGCTCTCCTGAAGAGAGCCGGCGCTGAAGTGCTGCCTAAAAATCCATATTGATCTGCTGAGCGGGTACAATGACTTCTCCGTCTTCGTTGAACAAATCGCTCGTGGTAATGAGGACCGATTCAATGCCGGTTTTTTCAACGATAAAGCCTAGATTTCCTTTTTTCGTTTCACCCGGCGCAATCTCTCCGTTCAGTTCTTCCAAGTAAACATCATCTTCCCACAGTTTGGTCTCCCCTGCGCTCGTCTCCAGGAGAGCGACCGGCGCAAACCGGAGCGGTTCATCGCCTATGTTCTTGATTTCCACGAACAGCTTCACCAAATTAAATTCCGTGTCATGTGTGTAGGAGTGGAAAAAGTCGATCAATCCGTAAGAAGGTTTGTACCGAAGGTTTTTCGCTTCCCGCACCGTCAATTCGATCTCGCCGATGGTCAGCGTCTCCCCTTCCAGATTGATTCCTTCGAGTGCCAGTTCACCTTTGTCGTCACGCACCGTGTCGCCTTCCGCCAATAGCGCCTGATCCCCTGTCACCTGAGGGCTCTCGGCGTATCCTTCGTAATAAGCCGGAGGTTCGCTCAGGCTGCCGGCGGAAACGGCAGATGAAGTTGTTTCCTTGCCGGAACATCCTGCAAGCAGCAATGCCGAAGCCAGGAAGATGTACATGCTCTGCTTTTTCATAACTCCGCTCCCTTATTTATCGTTGATTTCCACTTTGGCTTTCAATAGATCGAAAATGATTTTCGCATGGTCGGTATTCTCCATTTGGCCTGCAAATTCTCCGCTCGAAGGTCCGAATGCATAGACCGGCACGTCCTCGCCGGTATGTCCGCCTGTCGTCCAGCCGGTGTGTGTGCGCTCATTGAAAATCTCTTCGATGGCGTTGTCGATCTTTGTGAGATCCTTTGTTTCTGCCGCTGTTTTCACTCCGCTGATTTCTGCGCTCCTCAATTCAAGGTCAATGAACTCGGAAAGTGTTTCTTCAACGCCTGCGCCGTCGACAATCTGCTGGGCCATGAAGTCAGGCGTACGTTTCGCTGCTTTGATCGGCTCGCCGAACCAGTTGTAGATACCGTCTGCTCCGATCGAGAAGCCGCCGGTTGAATGGTCAGCCGTTGCAACAACTAGGGTGTTTTTGTCTTTCTTGGCGAATTCGATCGCCGCCGCAAATGCCTTCTCGAAATCTTCCATTTCGCTCATGGCGCCGACGATGTCGTTGTCATGCCCCGCCCAGTCAACTTGGCTCCCTTCAATCATCAGGAAAAACCCGTCTTTGTCTTTGTTCAGGCGATCAATCGCCGAAGAGGTCATGTCTTCAAGAGACGGAACCGTGTCTTCGCGGTCGATCATTTTCGGCAAGCCGGCCGGCGCGAACAGACCCAGCACTTGCTCATCGTCGTTTTCAAGAAGGGATTTGCGGTCTGTTACATAGCTGTAGCCATCTTCCTTGAACTCTTCCGTTAGGTTACGGTCTTTGCGCTCAAACAAGTTTGTGCCTCCGCCAAGCAAAACGTCCACTTTATGCTGGCCGGTAATCAATTCATCGTAATAGTCATCCGCAATGGCATTCATGTTTTTGCGCGCGATGTCATGCGCCCCGAATGAAGCCGGTGTCGCATGGGTGATTTCGGAAGTGGCGACAAGGCCGGTCGCTTTGCCTTTTTCCTTGGCTGCTTCAAGCACCGTCTTCACTTCGCTTTCGTCGTTGTCGACGGCGATTGCGTTATTGTACGTTTTGATGCCCGCGGACATGGCAGTGGCTGCAGAAGCTGAATCCGTGACGTTTTGATGCGGGTCTTCCGGATACGTCATCTGCTGGCCCACAAGGTACGAGTCTAAAGCAGTGACTTCAGCACCTTTCGTTCCGGCATCATCCTGCATATAGCGATAAGCCGATGTATAAGAAGTCCCCATGCCGTCCCCGATCAGGAAAATGACGTTTTTCACTTTTCCTTGCTGGTGCGCTTTCCCTTGGCTTTTCCCAGGTGCCTGCGCTTCTGCACTCGGTACAGACGATGCGATTCCTGTAAGTGCCACGGCTGATGCAATGACGAATGGAAGAACTTTTTTCGTGAATGGTTTGCTGATCATTTTTCCGCCTCCAATTTTTTATTTCCTACGCCAGTATACGGGGCGGTTGTTAACGGAAAATCACAGCAATGTTTGGATTTTGTAAATTATTGCAATATAAAAACCGTCTGCACTGAGCAGACAGTCTGGAAATGTTTTATTCTATTAAACAGCTGGTTTTGCAACGTTCTTCACCAGGAATAAATACGCAAGCAGCGCAATCAGGCACATCGTAAAGATGGTCAAGCCCATCGGAACGGCCGTTTCTTCGCCGGCGATGCCGACAAGCGGCGCCGTCAAGGCTCCCAAAATGAAAGGCAAAAGGCCCAACAAGGCGGACGCGCTGCCGGCCACATGGCTTTGGCGTTCCATCGCCAGTGTGAACGAAGCTGTCCCGACCACGCCGATTGCCGAGACGAAAAAGAAGATCGGAATGACGACGGCCCATAGCGGTCCGTGCAAAACGACCACAGCGAGCAGCACCGCGCCCGCCAACACCGCCGCATAAAGCGCACCTTCCAAAAAGCGTTTTTCAGACACCTTATGCGCAAACCGCCCGACCGCGTAGCTTCCGATGATCAGGCCGATGCCGTTCATGCCGAACAGCAAACTGAACACTTGAGGCGAAACGCCGTAAATGTTCTGGTAGATGAACGGTGTCCCTGCGACATAGGCGAAAACGCCGCCAATCAGAAAGCCCTGTGCCAGCGCATAGCCCGTGAACTGCTTGTCCCGTAAGATCGAGGCAAAACTGCCGAACGTCGAACCCAATTGGCTCGGGATGCGCTTTTCAGCAGGCAGGCTCTCCGGCAGGCGGAATGCGGTGATCAGCAGCAATGTGATTCCGAGCAGCGAAAGCGCCATGAAGATGCCTTTCCAGTCGGCGAACAGCAGCACGCCGCTTCCGACAGATGGCGCAAGCAGCGGCACCAGGTTGTTCACCACCATCAGCAATGCAAACAGCCGCGTCAGCTCTGCCCCGCTGCTGACGTCCCGCACTATTGCCCGGGAAATAACGAGTCCTGCAGAAGCAGCAAACCCTTGCGCAAAGCGCAGTGCGATGAAGATATAGATATTCGGCGCAAAAATGCAGGCCGCCGAAGCGATGACGTAGATCACCAATGAAATGATCAGCGGCTTCCGTCTGCCGTGCATATCACTGAGCGCGCCGGCAAACAGCTGGCCGAGCGCAAGCCCCAGGAGACAGGCCGTCAAGCTCAACTGGACCGAAGAAGCCGTCGTATCGAATATGCCTGCCAGTACCGGGAACGCCGGCAAATACATATCAATCGTGAACGGGATGAGCGACGTGAGCGCCCCTAAAAGGATGACGAAACGTGCGCGTTTCGCCCCTGTAAGATTTTCCATAATGCAACAGCCTTTCTTTCCGAGAACACCTCTATTTATTTTCGCTATTATGTATACGTTCAAAACAGCTGTTTATTAGATTATCACAAAAGGCATTATTTCCCTCTCATTTTGCTCGGCTAAAGCGTTTTTTCTTCCGCGGACTCTTCGATTCAGGTTGGGTTTATTTCTTTGAAGGTTATGAGCGCACCCGCGTCCGGCCGTAATGGTTCAAGCTTCGAACACCCCTTCCCCAAATAAAAAAGCCTCCATATAAAATGAAGGCTTTCGCTTTAGTCTATTCCATTCAGGCACCCGGCTTGAATTCCTGTCCGTTGATAAACTCGCGGATCGCTGCCGTATAGGTTTCCGGCGCTTCAATCCCTGGCATGTGGGAGCAGTTTTCAAATACACGGAATTCCGAATCCGCCACGAGGCTGGCATAATATTCGGTGGTCTCCGGCGTCGCTTCATCAAAGCGCCCGCAGGTGAAGAATGCCGGCAAGTCGATTTCAACGAGCCGTGCCGTGACGTCGAAATCCTTCAGTGTGCCCGTCACCGTGAACTCGGAAGCTCCCCACATGTAATGGTAGATCTGTAGGTTCATCTCATCCAATTCCTTTTTCATTTCTTCCGGCCACGGATCGATCCGGCACATATGGCGCTTGTAATAGGCCATCATCGCCTCTTGATACTCTTCCGTATCCGTCGTCTGCGCCCATTCGTTGCGCGCAACAATTTCCTGGATGTCTTCCGGAAACGCTTTTAAGTAATTCCGCTGGTCCTCTTCCCACATCGGCGCACTGAGCGCCGGACTCGAGAAGATGACGCTCCGGACGCCTTTTGGCTGTTTATCCAGGAGGTACGAAGCGGCAAGCATCGACCCCCACGAATGCCCCAGCAGATGGAACTCTTTAAGCTCCAGCGCTTCGATCAGGTGTTCCAGCTCTTCCACATAACGCTCCACCGTCCATAAATCCGTATCCGTCGGCCGGCCCGATTTGCCGCATCCGAGCTGATCGTACTGGATGACCGGCCGCTCGCTGCCCAAATTCCGCAGCGGATCGATCTCAGAACTCATGCCGCCCGGACCTCCGTGCAGCACCAGCAGCGGAATCCCCGGTCCAGCTCCTGTAATGCGGAACCATACATTGCCTCCTTCAACAGGAATAAACCCTTCAGTCACATGCTCCATTCCGTCATACCCTCCTCAGATGTTGTCTCTATATTAAATTCTTCATCGGCCCTCTTTTCCCTTTAAAGCCTTTATCGACGATTTTTTCGGTCCATCAGAATAAAAGATCGGAAGCTTGTCTCTTTAAGATTTTCCAGCTGAATTTATTGGCGAATGAACACATTTTAAAGTTCTTTAATTTTTTCTTCAAGTTTTCAAAAAATTGTATATATTTTGTAATAAAGAGGTGCTATAATCCGTTTACTAGGCATAATTTATCAGTCATAATTTATTTTTTGGTTATTTTTGTTCAGTTTTAGTCATAAGTCCTTTGCTGGATTCATTTTGTCCAAGTGCAACCGGACTTGCTGGGTGGTCGGAGCCAATCAGCTAGCTTTTATAGTTTCGAAAAAAAAGAACACCAGCCTGAAGGAGGAGAAAGAGAATGAAGAAAAAAGCATCAAAGGGGTTTGCTGTGGTATCAGCTTTATTGTTGTCGGGCGTTGTATCGACGAGTTCGGTGTTGGCTGTAGAATTGGTTTCTAAACCAGAATTTACAGCAATAAGTAATGGAAATGTTGAAATCAAACAAGGAGTTTCCAAAAATTTCAATATTGCATTATCTTATGATGGCAATCAAAACTTGAAAGGAAAATTGTCCATTGATACCCATTATTATTGGGATGGTGGCAAATTTACTTCTAGTAAACCTACAGTAATTAGCTTTGAAGGGAAAAATTTATCAACATCAAATGTTGAAATTACTGTCGATATGGGTAAGGCACCATCTAACATTTATGCAATGCCAATCAACGTTTCCATTATAAATGAAACAGACAAAACTGGCGATGGACATAACCTCTATAACAGAACAGTAGATGCCGTGTCTATTTCTGTTCTTTCAAGCGACACCACTGCTCCTACCGTCTCAATTACCAACCCAATCGATGGCGGCTTCTACCAATCAAGCCAGCTACCATCAGAACCGGCGTTCACTGTAGTTGACGATAGCACCACAACAACTAGCTCCACCGGCTGGAGCAAAGAAGAAGGCACCCACACGCTGACGGTTTCTTCTATAGATGCTTATGAGAACAAAGGCAGCGCTTCAGCCACGTACACAGTAGATGATACAGATCCGCTCATCACTTCCCAAGTGGCGGATGGCGGCGTCTATAATACCGAGACCCTGGAAACGTTGAAAGAAAATTATTATGGAGTCACTGAAGATAACTTGAAAGGTTCTCAGGCAGATCCGCTGGAAACTTCTGCTGGCGAGCACACTGTTTCTATCACCGCAGAAGATAAAGCGGGCAACCAAGCGGAAAAAACGATCACTTATTTTGTAGACAATGAAGTCCCTTCGATTTCATTCAACTTCACAGACGGCGGCTATTACACATCTTCCGCTTTTGAAGCTATCAAACCGCTTTATACAATTTTTGATGATAATTTGGACAGCACGAAAACCAAAGCTGCTGCGCCGGTCCTTACAGAAGGCACCCAATCGCTGACGGTTGAAGCGGCAGACCTTGCCGGCAACGTGGGCAGTGCAAAAGCTTCTTATACAATCGATGACACAAAACCAAATGTGTCCATCCACCTGGAAGAAGGCAAATTCTATAACCAGCGCGCACTGAGCTCTGTTGGAGAATTTTATTCCGTATCGGACACTAATCTTTTCAGCACAGGGGCTGACGGTTTCGGCACAGAAGACGGCAAGCATCAGGCGACCGTAACTGCGACGGATCTAGCCGGCAACGAAACGGTGAAGACGGTGAACTATGTAGTCGATACCGCTGGACCGGCAATCGCAATCGATGCTGAAAAATTGGCCAACGGCGGGTTCTATACTTCCGCTTACCTTGAAGGCCTTTCCGATTTCTACACTGTAGAAGACACAAATCTTGATGCAGATAAAGTCCAAGCGAGCGCATTGAAGTCCGAAGAAGGCACACACACCTTCTCGGTAACCGCGACGGATAAAGCTGGCAACACTTCCGTTGAAACGGTCACTTACACCGTGGATGATTCTGCTCCTGAAATTTCGTTCAATCTGAAAAACGGCGGTTTCTACCAATCGGCCAAACTTCCAGCAGTTCTGTTTAACGCCACAGACAAGAACGGCGTGGTCAGCATCGTTTCCGCTGATGAATCTGCCGCTGCCGAAGGCCTGCACACGTTGACGGTGACGGCTATGGATGCAGCCGGCAACAGCACGACTTTATCTGTTTCCTATACGGTTGACGATACAGCTCCGAAAGTCGCGATTTCTGCACCGGCTGATGGCGGATACTACAATTCCGCTAACTTGCCGGAACAACCGGCGTTCACTGTGGATGAAACCAATTCTTATAAATCCAATGTAATCGGCTGGAATACGACGGATGAAGCAACCCATACCGCAACCGTTACAGCTACGGACGCTGCAGGAAACACTGGCCAAGCTGCTGTCACGTATACTCTGGACAACACAGAGCCGGCCATCACTTCCACTTTAGTGGACGGCGGCTACTATAACGCGGACGCTCTGCGGGCACTCCAAACTTATTACAGCGTTTCGGATGCAAACCTTAATGAAGAGAGCGTCTCTGCAAGCGAACTGAATTTCACTGAAGGCCAGCACGCTGCCGTAATTACTGCGACAGACAAAGCCGGCAATAAAACCGAAAAAACGATCAGCTATACAGTGGACAACACCGTACCAAGCATCGGGTTCAAATTTGAAGACGGGGGCTTCTATACTTCCGCTACCTTCAAAACTTTTGATCCGTATTACTCAGTAATAGACGAAAACCTGGACGAAGAATCGGTTTCCGCTAATGAAGTCAGCTTAGCAGAAGGCCAAAACAGCCTGACTGTCAGCGCAGCCGATTTGGCGAAAAACACAAACGAAGCAACCGCCAGCTACACGATCGACAACACGAAGCCTGAAGTTTCAGTGGCTCTTGAAGCAGGCAAATACTATAACCTTGCGGCACTTGAAGAACTCGGGCAATACTGGAAAGCAACAGATACAAACTTAGCAAGTACTGATGCTTCAAATCTCGCTTTAACGGACGGCACGCATACTGCAACCGTGACGGCAATCGATAGAGCGGGCAACGAAACAACCGTTTCCGTCGAATACCACGTCGACAACACGGCGCCGGTCATCGAACTGAACGGCGAAAAACTGGCAGACGGCGGGTTCTATAACGCGGCTTATCTGAAGTCACTGACTGAAAAGCCTTATACAATCGTTGACGCCAACCCCGCTTCTGACAGTGCGAGCGATTTCGAAACTGAAGAAGGAACACATGAATACACTATTACGGCAACCGACAAAGCAGGAAATACTTCTTCCAAAACCGTTTCGTATACTGTCGACAACACAGCACCAAGCATTTCATTTGAATTGAAAAACGGCGGCGTCTATAACGCAGCTTCACTCGAAGCGATCGGCCAGTATTATAACGCTGCAGACGAGAATGGCGGCGTTAACGTGAACGCAGATGCTTTGGTAACGAACGTGGACGGCAGCTACACATTGAACGTGACGGCAACCGATCGAGCCGGCAACACGTCAACTGATTCGGTCACGTATACGGTCGACAACACCAATCCGGAAATCGCCTTCCTTTTGGAAAACGGCGGCCATTACACAACTCAATCGCTGGCGGAAGCTTTGGCTGGCGGAACTTACTACACAGCAACAGATGCTCATTTGGGAGAAGTAAACGCGGATGAACTGGCAACGGCTGAAGGCGAGCATACGCTGACCGTTTCGGCAGTGGATGCTGCGGGCAACCAATCCGAAGCTTCGATCACTTATGTGGTCGACAATACCGCTCCAGTCATCAGCGGGCTGCAAGGGCTGTTCGATGGCCAGCGCTTCCTCCAGGGCCAGACAGTATCAGTAACTCCTGTTGCTGCCGATAATTTCGACAATAGCCTCCAAATGGCAACAACGCTATTGGACACGTCAAAAACCGGAAAACAATCGGTGACAGTCTCTGTAACCGATAAAGCGGGCAATGTGAGCACGTATACCATGTCCTATTACGTATACGGCTTCAGCGGCGTCCTTGAGCCGGTCAAAGCAGACGGCAAGAGCGCATTCCAGAAAAACAGAACGGTTCCAGTGAAGTTCCAGATTGCAGACGGCAGCTTGTTCGTCAAAGACGCAACAGCGACCATCCACCTAGTTAAATTGTCGAACAACGAAGCTGGAGAAGAAATCCAAGTGACTTCCACTTCGAATGCGACAACCGGCAATCTGTTCCGCTATGACCTGACTGACAATCAATACATCTTCAACCTCGGCACAAAAGATTTGGAAGTCGGCCAGTATAAAGCCGTGATCTCTATCACGCTTGACGGCATGACAACCCGCAACGAATCACAGACCTTCAGCATCAAAAAATAACAGCCAACCAGCACCGCTCCGGCGGTGCTGGTTTTTTATCCGACCTGCCGTTTGTCAGACTACCTTCATAAAAAATGGCCTAACAAAAAAGCATCCAGCCCAATTCAGGGTGGATGCTTTTTCGACTTTATTTATTTCACTTCAACCGTCCAGCCAAGCGTATCTTCCACTTTGCCTGTCTGGATGCCGGTGATCGTATTGTATAATTTCTGCGACAACTCGCCGATTTCGTGGTTGTTGACGACCATTTTCCGGCCCTGCCAGTTCAATTCGCCGACCGGAGAGATAACGGCAGCCGTGCCCGTGCCGAATACTTCCTCGAGCTGGCCGTCTGCGAAGGCCTGATAGATTTCATTGATTGAAACTTTCCGTTCTGTCACCGGCACGCCCCACGAATTCAATAATTCGATGATTGAGGTGCGCGTGATGCCTTTCAGGATGCTGCCGTTGAGTGCAGGCGTCACCACTTCGCCGTTGATCTTGAAGAAAATGTTCATGCTGCCGACTTCTTCGATGTACTTCTTCTCGACGCCATCGAGCCATAAGACATCTGCATTCCCTGCTTGTTTTGCTTGGGCCTGCGCCTGGTAGCCGGATGAATAGTTCCCGGCAGTCTTCGCCATTCCCGTGCCGCCTTTTACGGCTCGGGTGAACTGGTCTTCGACATGGATCACGACCGGTTTCAAGCCGCCCGGGAAATAAGAGCCAACTGGAGACAGGATGATCATGAGTTTATAGGTTTTTGAAGGCCCTACTGCCAGATTCGCTTCAGTAGAGATAATGAACGGCCGGATATACAGCGATGTCCCTTGCGTGGAAGGAACCCAGTCTTTCTCCAGCTCAATCAGTTTTGTCAGGTAGTCGAGCATTTTCGCTTCATCGACCGGCGGAATGCTGAGGCGCTCGCTCGACAAGTTGAGGCGCTCGAAGTTCTTCTCCGGACGGAACAGCAAGATTCTGCCGTCCTCGGTCCGGTAGGCTTTCATGCCTTCGAAAACCGTCTGTCCGTAGTGGAAAATCATGGCCGCCGGGTCCAGCGTAATCGGAGCGTACGGCGTGATTTTCGGTTCGTGCCAGCCTGTTCCTTCCTCATATTCCATCGTGAACATGTGGTCAGTAAAAATGGTCCCAAAGGGCACCTGATCCTGTGACGGCTTCTCTTTCTTATTCGTGCTGTTAACAATTTCAAGTTCATATGTACTTACCAATGTCAGGCACTCCTTTCGAAATCGTGGATGGGATTGGGTAATGCGGATAATTATACACCCCCTCTCTGCCAAGTTAAAGCGTTTTTTATAAAATAAAGAAAATTAAGAGAAAAGGCCTGACATTGGCGTTGACTAACTATTCATTTGTTAATTTTCGATGGGGACTAAGCCATCAAACTCTTCGAAGCCACCATACTTTTCATGCATCTTTTCTTTGTACTCCTCGAACGGCAAATGAAAATTTTCCGGCGGGTTTCCAAGTAGGATTTCAAAGACCCCGTCTAAAAAAGTGACAAGATAGCTTTCTTTTAATTCAGGGTCGCCGCTTTCGATTTCGAGTTTGAACTCCTCCAGGTTATCGGGATAGCAATTGAGCAGTGTCATCTTGCGCCGGCCATCTGCAGATACCTGGCAACAGACGCCATAGCCCAAGTTCTCCTGGATTTCGTGTCCATATTTTATAGCGTCTTCCGGCATGCGGGATCGAACAGCATTATATCCGCAGCGCCTGCAGACAATGTACCCCACACTAATTTTATAATAATAATCTTCACTAGCAGATCTTCCGCAATGCGGACATTCAACAGCAGAATAAACAGAAGCCATCATTAATCCTCCCCTTCTATTTTTGATCATTCATTAGAGAAGGGTCCGGTTTTCCGTCTGGGAAAAACGTGATGCGGGGGTTTAAAAAGCGGCGGCTTGCGAAGATGGAGCTTTCTCCATTTTCAAATAAATTATTTATTCCGTCAATATAAAAAGAGAAAAAAAAGCACTGCTTCGATGCCACGCGGCATTCGGAGCAATGCTTTCTATCGGATCACATCGATAAAATGGGCAAGGATGCGGGCCGTCAGCCCCCATATCACTTTGTCTTCATACAGGTAGAAATATTCTTCCATCTCCCGGGCGCGCCAGCTGTAATCGCGGCCCCCTTCGATCAGCTCATACGGAAAATCGTCTTCCGGCTGGACATCGAATTGGATCTGGTAGATCCGCGGTTCGTTTTCGAGGAAAAAACTCAACGGCACGCTGAAGAGGCTGCCCACTTCTGCAGGATTCGGTTCGAACGTCGCGGAAGGATCAATGAACCCGGCAAACGCATAGACGATCATCCCGAACGGCGAGACGATGTAGTCGAGCGGGAACACTTCCGAGATTTCATCTTCGCTGATGCCGAGTTCTTCATTGGTTTCCCGGAGTGCGGCGAACTTTGCGGAAGTGTCCCCGGGATCGATCCGCCCGCCTGGAAAGCAGACTTCCCCCGGCTGGCGGCGGAGCTCTTCAGAGCGCGTCTCGAAGAGGACATGGACTTCCCCGTCTTTTTGGACAAGCGGCAGCAAAATCGAGTATTTCGAGAAATTCCGGCTGCCGAGCACCTGCGGTTTATGGGTTTTGATCTTTTCGGTAATTTTTTTGGCGTCCATCCAATCACCTCTCACTATAACATCAGTATTTCCCGGATATCGTGTTCTGTCAAGGAAGTGAGCGACTCCTCCCCGGAATGGATCACTTCATCGACCAGGTTCTTCTTCCGCTCCTGGAGTTCGCTGATTTTTTCCTCGATACTCCCTTTCGCCATCATCCGAATGACGTGGACTTCGTTTTCCTGGCCCATGCGGTGCGCCCGGTCAGCGGCCTGCTGCTCGACTGCCGGATTCCACCACAGGTCATAAAGGATGACCGTATCGGCCCCTGTCAGATTCAGCCCGGTGCCCCCTGCTTTCAATGAAATCAGGAACAGGCTGCCTTTGCCGCCGTTGAACCGGCTGCACATTTCCACGCGGTCAACGGGCGGCGTCTGTCCGTCCAGGTAGAAATACGGGACCCCTTGGCGGCTGAGGTTCTGCCCGACCAAGCCGAGCATTTGGGTGAATTGCGAAAAGATCAGCACCCGCCGCCCGCTGAGCCGGCATTCCTCCAGAATTTCCATCAGCTGATCGAATTTGGCGGAGCCGCCTTCGTAGCCTTGCACGAACAGGGCCGGATGGCAGCAGATCTGGCGCAGGCGCGTCAGCCCTGCCAGGATTTTGATGCGGTTTTTCTGGAAGCTGCCTTTTGTCAGGTGCTTCAGCGCGTCGTGCTTCAGTTCTGCCAGATACGCGGCATACAGTTTTTTCTGTGCCGGGTACAGATTGGAATATTGGTCGGTCTCGATCTTTGCCGGCAGCTCGCCGAGCACTTCCCCTTTGGTCCGGCGCAGCAGGAACGGCCGGATGCGCTTGGCGATGTGCTCGCGCCTCATCTCGCTGAATTCGCGGCGGTTCGGCAGCAGTTCCGGGAAGACGACCCGGAAGATGGACCATAGTTCATCCAGGGAGTTTTCTACTGGTGTTCCCGTTAATGCGAACCGGTAATCCGCTTCCAGCGCTTTTGCGGCTTTGGCCGTCCGGGTCACCGGATTTTTGAAAGCCTGAGCCTCGTCAAAGAAAATCGTATGGAATCTTTTGCCCTGATAGAGGTGGCTGTCCATCCGGAGCGATGGATACGAGGTGATGACCACATCGGCAGCCGAAAGGTCCTTTAATGCTGCCAGCCTGTCGGAACGGCTGCCATCAATGACCTTGGCTTTTAGACCCGGCGCAAATTTCTTCAATTCATTCAGCCAATTGTAGACAAGCGACGACGGGCAGATGACCAGGGCCGGCTCTTTGCGCCGGCGCATTTCCGGAAGCACCGAAACGATGAAGGCAATGCTTTGCAGGGTCTTCCCGAGGCCCATGTCATCGGCCAGGATGCCGCCGAAACCATAGCGGGCGAGCCCTTTCAGCCAGGCCACCCCGGTTTTCTGGTAGTCCCGGAGCACCAGCTTCAGTTCATCCGGAACCGCCGCTTCCACGTCTGACGGGTCTGAAAGGTTTTTCATCAATTCCGCAAACGCCCCGTCCGGCTCTGCCAGCCCGCCTTCTTCCAATTCTCCGGCGAGCCGCATGCCGTGGATCAGCGGCACCCGGATCTCCTCTTCTTCCAAATCGTCCGCATCCAGGCCGAGTTCCTCCATAAAGTCCTGCAGCGCCCAATATTCCGGCGTTTCAAGCGACATCAGCGTGCCATTCGGCACCCGGTAGTACTTGCGCTTTTCTTCAATTGCCTGCAACAACCCTTTGATCTCTGTTTCCGGGATCCCTTCGAGGTCGAAGCGGAACGACAGCCAGTCGGTGCGCTCCTTGACTTCCACCCGGATCTTCGGGCCGCTGTATCCGCGCTGCACGCGCATCTTCACTGCACTTGTCGCATAGACCTGCACCAATTCCTCCAATTCCGGAACCTTCCGGTAGAGGAATTCGTATTCCGCTTCTTCGTCCTGCAGGTAAAATCCACCCGGCGTCCTGGTGAAGAGGCTGTCCTCCATCCCTTTCATGATGCGCTGCTCCTTGGCGCGTTCGCGCCGGATGCCCGGAATATGGCGGTACTCCTGCTCTTCCTCTTCGCATGGGTTGATGACAAGCTTTCCGTAATGGAACTCGACGCCGGCGAGCAGCCGGTTGCGCACCCGGTCGAGGAACAATTTCGCTTTCAGCGGGGTTTCTTCAATCGTCTTAACCGCTTCTTCAGCCACATCCACTTCGCCGAGGCGCATCAGGCCCGGCACAGCCGTTTCCAGGAAATGCGGGACCTGCCTTTCCGGAATCCGGAAATCTTGCCCTTCCCCAAGCATCCCTTTCAGTTCCGCGAGCCGCAGGCAGTCTTCCACTGCCAACCGGTACAGCTTCCCTTCTGAAAGGGCGCAGTCGTAGGCAGTGAAAACGACAATCCCGTCGAGACCGGAAGCTTCCAAGCGGAAACTGCCCGCTTCTGCAGGAACCAGCTCGAAGGCGAGCGGCAGCCGTTCCCCGTAGGAAAGGCCGGGGTAACGGCGTGTTCCTTGTTCTACATAGACGTCAGGTGCCGCTTCGAGGAGCGGCACAAGGAGCTCCCATTCAGCTGCCGAAACGGGCAGCACAGCCCCGCTCCCGTTATAGGCAGCGGCCTGGCTCTTCATCAAAAAGCGCAGCACGGCATCTGTCTCCCGGCTGAAATTATGGCGCTCCGGACTGTAAATTTTGCCGGGTGCATATTCATAGGGGAGACGGCCGGCGAAGTTTTTCAAAAACTGGCGGGGCTCCGCGATCACTTCAGCCCTCCGTCCTCCAGCCGCCAGGCGGATGCCGATGCTGAAGCCGGCTTCTTCCCTGCTGATTGGCACGCAAATGATTTCGACCGGCATCGTCTCGCGCCTGTCGAAGTGGAGCTGCCTTCCGCTCGGCTGGACAGGCGTCTGGCTGAACAGCCCAAGCATGCGGTCTGCCGCTTCGCCTTCTGTTTTTTGCCGCTCTTCGATGGCGAGCAGAACAGCTGCGATGTGCTGGCAGTAAGTACCGACAAAAGCGACCGGCGGACAGCTGCAGGATGCTTCCACCCGGCCGCTGGCAGCTTTTACCGTCACGTCAAACCCGGCGCCTGTCCACACCCGCCCCTTTTCCGGCTCCCCTGCTTGTTGAGGGGCCAATTCGACTTTTCCGTTAAGGAAATAGCTACGCCCTTTTTTATAAGCGGCTTCGCCGCATAGATTTTTGATTTTCCAGGTGTTTAATGTAATATCCATCGCTATGTACTTCCTTATCCGGTTCTGTTTCTTTTCAGCCTAGCATGCGCCCGGCGGCGGGTCAAAAGCTACGCCGCAAAAGAAAAAAGGCGGAGCCTATCGCTCCACCTCCTCCCCTTTTTCCCGTTTCACGTGAAACAATGTCAGCCCTTTTTAACAAATTCCGACTTCAGCTTCATCGGGCCGAACCCGTCGATTTTGCAGTCGATGTCATGGTCGCCTTCGACCAGGCGGATGCTTTTGACTTTTGTGCCGATCTTCAGGACCGACGAGCTCCCTTTCACTTTCAAGTCCTTGATGACCGTGACGGAATCGCCGTCTGAAAGGACGTTGCCATTGGCATCGCGCACGACCTTCTGGGATTCTTCCGGCTCGGCTTCTGCGCCGGACATCCATTCATGTGCGCATTCCGGGCACACCAGCATGCTGCCGTCTTCGTATGTATATTCCGAATTGCATTCCGGACAATTTGGCAATTTCTCCATTTTCATTTCCTCCATTCATTTTGATGATCGCTTACGCCTGCTTCTTATGGCTACGGCTGCCTGTTGCCACCGCATCCTTGTTTTGCCGGTTTTTCACTTCTTCCATCTTCGCGTAGAAGCTTTCTTCCATGTCGATGCCGAAAAAGTTCGCGAACTTCATCATATAGGCGAGGCAATCGGCCAGTTCTTTGCCGATGTCCTCCTTCACGTTCTGCGACGCCAGCCGGAACGCTGCATCTTCGTCCATCCCCTCGTCCACATAGCGCCGCGTCAGATTAAAGGCTTTTCGCAGCTCCTCCGCCACTTCGGCCACTTCCGTCGTCAAAAGCATATAATTTCCCAGGAGCGACGCGCGGGTTTCCGGGTAGCTCCCCTCACTGATGCTCCAGCCCATCTCTTCTTGAAACTGTTCGGTGAATCTCTGCATCTCTTTCATGCTGCCCCTCCATTCATGTGGTTTTCGGTTCGCCGATCGGCAGCACCGTCGAGCTTTTGATTTCCCGCAGCGCCAGATTGGTCTGGATTTTGGCGATGCCGAGCTCGTTCAATTTCCGGATGAACCCCTGCAGGCCGCTGCGGTTGCGGTTGGCGACTTTCAGCAGGTAGTCGTATTCTCCCGTGATGCATTGGCATTCCAGCACTTCTGCCATCCCTTCCAAGGCGCGCTCCAATGTTGCCAGTTCCTCTGCCTGATGGAGGTTCGTACTGATGAAAATAAAACACAGAAGATCAAAGCCGAGCTTTTCCTGGTTCAGGATAGCAACGTGCCCTTTGATATAGCCTTCCGTTTCCAAACGTTTGATCCGTGAATGGACGGCCGGAGAAGACAGATTGACCCGCTTCGCAATTTCCGTATTGCTCAAATCCGCCTGCCGCTGCAAAATATCGAGGATCTGGACATCCGTCTGGTCCAGCACTTTATTGACGACCGATTCCACCGCTCCACTCCCTTTCGATTTTTCTAAACCAGTCCGGGTTCAGCTTAAGATTCTGAAGATAATAATGAAATAAAGGGAATAACTTTAATTCTTTTTGAATTTTAATCGTTCTTCAAAAGATTCATTCTTATTATAGCGTAGGATGCTAAAATTATTAATATACAATTCAAAGTTCTTTTGAATAAATTCCGGGAAAGAAGGTTCGCCATGCGCTATTTCTATTCACTGTTATTATTGCTGACAAGCTTCATGTGGGCCGGCAATTTTGTGGTCGGCAAATGGCTGGTCGGCCACGCCTCGCCGATGACGCTGACCAGCCTGCGGTGGATGATTGCCGTGCTCTGCCTCATCCCGCTTGTCTGGGCCAGCGAGAAAAAGCTCCTGCCGCCGCGCAAGGCGCTACTGCCGCTCGCGTTGATGGGCGTAACCGGCGTGGTGCTGTTCAACATCCTGCAATTTATCGCACTCGACCATACGTCCGCGACGAACATCGGGCTGATTTCTACATTGAACATGATTTCCATTGCTGTTTTTTCCGCTCTTTTGCTGAAGGAAAGGATCCGTTCGCTGCAGACAGCCGCGATGGGCCTTTCGCTGTTCGGCGTCGTCCTGGTGCTGACAAAAGGGAATGCCGAGCTCTTATTTTCGCTTCAGTTCAACAAGGGCGATTTGTTCATGCTGGCTGCTGTCGGCATCTGGGGGGTCTACTCGGTCTGCAGCAAATGGGCGATGGCACATGTCTCTCCGATGATGGCTACACTGTATTCAGGCATATTCGGTGTCGCCGCGCTGCTGCCGTTCAATCTTGCTGACTTCACCGTGACCAACATCAATGCCTCTTTCGTCTATTCCATTCTTTATACCGGCGTCGTCTCGACCGTCGTCTGTTTTGTCCTCTGGAACATCGGCGTCCAGAAGCTGGGGGCGACGACTTCCGGGTTGTTCCTAAACTTCAATCCGGTCTTCACCGCGGTCCTGGCGTTCCTGCTCCTGGGCGAGCGCATGTCGGGCGTGCAGGTGCTCGGAAGCGCCCTCGTAATTCTTGGCTGCTACCTCTTCAGCCTGTTCAAGACAAAATCGTTCCGCAGACAACCCTCTGCAGGCATAGCAAACCCTCTGACGCGCCAGGCCTAGCCCGGTCCGTCAGAGGGTTCTTTTTGTGCATGCTTCATCTTAATGTGCGTTTCAGGAATTCTCGTGTGCGCTCTTTCTGCGGCGCATTGAAAATCTGCTCCGGCGGCCCTTCTTCGACGATGACGCCTTTGTCCATGAAGACGACCCGGTCGGCCACTTCTTTTGCGAATTCCATCTCGTGGGTTACGATGAGCATCGTCAAGCCGCTTTTCGCGAGGTCTTTCATGACCTTCAGCACTTCCCCGACCATTTCCGGATCGAGGGCCGAAGTCGGTTCGTCAAACAGCATGACGTCCGGCTCCATCGACAGCGCACGCGCAATCGCTACCCTCTGCTTCTGCCCGCCGGAGAGCTGTTGGGCTTTGGCGTTGACGTACTGGTCCATGCCGACGACATTCAAGTATTTCATCGCCACTTTTTCCGCTTCTTCTTTGCGGCGCTTCAGCACTTTCACCTGGCCGACGGAGCAATTGGCCAGGACGTTGTGGTTGTTGAACAGATTGAATTGCTGGAACACCATCCCGAGTTTCGTGCGGTAGGCGTGGATATCATGGCGGTCATCGAGGATGTTCTCGCCGTTATAGATGATTTTTCCGCCGCTCGGCTTCTCGAGCAGGTTGATGCAGCGGAGCAGCGTCGATTTCCCGGATCCCGAAGAGCCGATAACGCACACCACTTCGCCTTTATGCACTGAAAAGTCGATGTCTTTCAACACTTCATGCGTTCCGAACGATTTGCTTAAATGCTGGATCTCGATCACTTTTTCCATAAACTCTCCTCTTCCATTTCAGCTTTTTGGCGCGGTCACTCTTTGATTTTGTGTTCCGTGTCTTCCGGGTTCACCACTTGCATCGGCAATCCGCCGATCATGCTGTAGTTTGCCGGCCCTGCCAGCCTTCTTTCAAGTTTGCGCAAGAGGAGCGTAATGGCAAACGTCATGATGAAATAAAGGACGCAGGCGATGAAGAACGATTCGAAATAGCGGAAGTTGTTCCCGGAAACCGAACGGGTCTGGAAAAACAGTTCCGTCACGCCGATGACGCTGAGCACCGCTGTATCCTTGATGTTGATGACGAACTGGTTGCCGGTGGCCGGCAGGATATTGCGGATCACCTGCGGCAGGACGACGTTCATCATCGTCTGGAAATGGTTCATCCCGATGGCTTGCGCCGCTTCGAATTGGCCCTTGTCGACGGAAATGATGCCGCCCCGGACGATTTCGGCCATATACGCTCCCGTGTTGATGGAAACGATAAATATGGCCGCAGTGAAGACATCCATATCGATGCCGAATGCCATTGCCGAGCCGTAGAAGATGACCATGGCCTGCACCATCATCGGGGTGCCCCGGAAAAATTCGATATAGGCGGAAAGCAGCCCGTTGACCGTTTTCAATAGCGGTTTCTTAATGCCCCGCTCCGGCATCGGGATTGTGTGGATGATGCCGATGATCAGCCCGATGGCAGCGCCGATCAATGTCCCGATGATCGAAATCAACAGCGTCATTCCTGCTCCGCGCAGGAACATCGGCCAATTATCTGTAAGTATGGTAATGACCCATTCAAGACTCATTGTTTTCCTCCTAAGCAAAAGTAAAGCCGGCCGCATGTGCATGCAGCCGGCACCACCCCATCATTATTGCGCAGCTGGTTGGTTCTGGATTGCTGTATCCATGATTTCCTGGCGCTCTTCTTCGGAAATGCCCGCCAAGGTTTCATTGATCGCTTCGGCGAGGCCGCTTCCTTTTTCAAGTCCGACGGCCACCGCTGTATCGTCTTCCGACGTTTCAAATCCGTCTTCGAATTCCACCATCGCGAAGTTTTCATTTGCTGCAGAAGCACTGACCGCTTCCGGGCGTTCCGATACATAGCCGTCAATCATGCCGGATTCTAGCGCTACCCGCATTGACGGGAAGCTCTCCATAGCCGTTTCTTTAGAGACGCCTTCGATCTGGTCGATGACGGTGTAATGGAACGTGTTCAATTGTGCCGTGATTTTCGCCCCTTCAAAATCGGCGAGTTTTGTGGCATTTTCATATTCGCCGCCTTTTTTCACGACCATCACCAGTTCAGATGTATAGTAGTGGTCCGAAAAGTCGATGGTCTCTTTGCGTTCGGCTGTCGGCGACATGCCTGCAATGATCGCATCGATTTTGCCGGAAGTCAGAGCCGGCACCAGACCGTCCCATTCCGTTTTGACGATTTCAAGCTCTTTGCCCATGTCTTCAGCGATGCGCTTGGCGATTTCCACGTCATAGCCGCCGGCATATTCCGCATTTCCTGAAATTTTCACTGCGCCGTTGGAATCATCCCCTTGCGTCCAGTTGAACGGAGCATACGCCGCTTCCAAGCCGACCTTGAATGTTTCGCTTTCCTCTGAAGCTCCTCCGCCTGTCGAGCCGCTTTCTTCCGATCCGCATCCGCCCAGCAGCATGCCGGCCGAAAGAATCGCCGTCAACCACAATCCTGTTTTCTTCTTCATAATCCTTTTCCCCCTTTGGTTTCTGCACTTCTCATTTTCCTGAATATACAAAAAAGGCAACCAGCTACAAAAAAAGATCTGAGTTAGACTCAGATCGCTATATGCATAGTTGCCCTAAATCCTCTTTTCCCTGGTTCGAGATAGCGCTCCGCTATGGACCGGGAAGTCCATGGCGGCAGTCCTGCAATTGTTCACTGCAGACCCAGCAAGTAATAGTCGAGAAATATTACAAACTTCGGCGGTCTTTCCTTCTCCATAGCATCCCTGCTTCTCAAACTCTTCTATGGACTAATAAATCCCGCGCCTCTACCTCACCGGAAAGTGAGGTTATATATTCACTTGTTTTTCATAGTCTACAATAAGGCTTTTTACCTGTCAATCTAAGTTTTCATTGCCCGACTTCGATTGAATCGGGGCTCTCCCGCCAAGCGCCGGCCCCATTTCCGCGTGCCTCCCTCTGCCCTTCGGAAAAGTGCGGGATGCTCCCTTTGACAGCCCGCGCGGCTTCTTCCACATTGCCTACCTGCAGGAACTTTTTCTGCGCATCCGGATATTGATGTTCCGTGTGCTTGTAGCGGGAATCGTAATAGTATTCCAACAGCAATTGGATGGCCGACGGGAAGCGCCCCGTTTCCAAATCCGCTTCGATCTGCCCTGCAACAGGCACGCGGATGCGGGACTTTATGCGGTGGAACGCCTCGAGGCATTCTGCGGCATACTCTCTCGGACGGTAATCTTCCATGATTTCCTGCACTCTTTCAGCCATCGGCATTTCGATGACCAAATGCGTGCTCCGGTTTTTCAAATCGCATAAAAACGGCGGGATCACCACTTTCCCGATCCGATGGCTTTCTGCTTCAAACAGCACATACGGAGCATCTGCCAACTTTCTCAACCGATGGACAAGCAGCGAATCGAACACTTTCTGGTTATGCGGCTCGAGGCCGATCTGGCCGAAGATGGACCCCTTATGGTTCGCCATCCCTTCAAAATCGATGACCGGAAAGCCTTCCTTCTCCAATGCCTTCAACACTCTCGTTTTTCCGGCGCCCGTCAAGCCGTTCAACACGAACGCACGGGAGGGAGCCGCCATTTCCTCCAGCTGCGCCACTACCCATTTCCGGTAGCTGCGGATTCCGCCTTCCAAGCGGTGCGAATGGATATTCATCAAACTCAATAGCGTAGCGGTGGTCCGGCTTCGCATTCCGCCGCGCCAGCAGAAAACCGTCAGATCTCCTTCGAGCGCTTTGAATTGCCGGATAAATTCCGGCAGCTTTGCAGAAATGATTTCCAGTCCGCGCTCTTTTGCAGCTTCCACGCTGACCTGTTTATAAAGCGTGCCGACTTCCGCCCGCTCCGCGTCATCAAAAAATGGGATATTGATGCTTCCGGGAATCGTGAAATTTTTAAATTCAGCCGGTGACCGGACATCGATCAGGACCATTCCTCCATTTTCGATTGCCGGGACCAGCTCTTCGACTGTTATATTGCTGAACATGATTCTTTCCTCCAAAAGTTCCTTGTACAGCCGCCGCCATACTCTGCCGGCAGCATTCGTTAAGGTTACTTTGTACTTCGGCCTGGCATTTCCAAGCCTCCTATCCAAGTATACACCCAACCGTTTTCCAGCAGTGTTTTAATACTCGGCAGCCGAAGCCCTTTTGCTGGCCTTTCAATAATAACATGAAGTTATTAGAATTTTATGTTAATTTAAATGTATACCCTATTTTATTGGAGGCGAACGGTTCCATGGCGCATACAAACCAAAGCATTTTCATCAATGCCCCGCTCGAAGATGTTTTCCAGTATACGATCAATCCTGAAAACTGGGCTTATTTCTATAATAACCTCGCGTCCCCGAAGAGGATCGACGGAAACGGCGAAGCCGGCACTGTCGTCGAAGCGGACTACGCCATCATGGGCATGCATTTCCCGCAGACAATCCAAGTGACGGAATGCGAGCTTTCAGGCTCCACTGCCCGCTGGACCGGCATGATGAGCGGCAGCTTCACCGCAAAACAGACCGGCTTGTACAAAGCGGTCGACAACGGCACCGAGCTGACGCTGGATATTGAGAGCTATATTCCGCATGACCTCTTCGGCCGAATCACCGACCGGATGATCTACGAACGGATCAGCAGAAATTCTGCAAACCATACGCTCGAAAACATCAAAGCCATCTGCGAAGGGACTGATTAGCGGAATCCCCTTTTTTTGTTTGGCTTATCTCCCCTGCTCCTTTATATTGAAATTGGGTGATGATATGGACAGGAAAATTTATTTTGATAATGAAAGATCCATCGCAGGGCTGACATTGAAAGATGAGTCAACATTGGAATCCAATAATATGGCGCTCCATGCCTGCAGCGATCCGGCGCTCGTCCTCGTGAACCGGCAGCATTTTGCCGACTCCCTCGGTACGGAGCCCGGAAGCTTTGTCTGTGCGAATCAGACGCACAGCGCGAATTTCCACCGTGCCGAGGCCGCGGACAAAGGCCGCGGCGCCTTTTCAGCAAGCACGGCAATACCGGAGACCGATGCACTTTATACGTATGAACCGGGGATGGTCTTGACGAGCTTTGCCGCCGACTGCGTGCCGATCGTCTTCTATCACGAAACGTCAGGGCTCATCGGTGCAGTCCATTCGGGCTGGCAGGGAACCGTAAAGGAAATCGCATTACAGCTTTTCCGGCATTTGATCCAAATGGAAAACTGCACGCCGGACGGTTTCCGCGTGCAGATCGGCGCCGCCTTGAGCCAAGACCGCTTCGAAGTGGACGAAGACGTCTATTCCAAATTCAAAGCGCTCGGCTATGCGGATGAGTTCATGTATTTCAAGGAAGCGACGGGCAAATACCATATCGATAACCAGGCGGCCGTGAAAAAACAGATCGAACTTGCGGGCGTCCCGGAAGAACGGATTTCCATCGACCGCACGTGTACGTTCGACAGCCCTCAAGGCTTCTCCTACCGGCAGGACAAAAAATGCGGCCGGCATATGGCTTTTATTATGAAAAAACAGTGAAGTTGAAAGATTTCAGCATGGTCCACGGCCCAATCGGATCGACCGGTTTGTGCCGCGGGCTTTTTTCTTTCCCGCCCCGCCCAAACAGGCTTAAACGCCGTTTGGAACGGGTAAACAAAAACGAAATTCTTTTCAATTCCAGGAATTTGAAGGGCCGTTTTTTTAACAACAGTCCCAATCAAAAAATGAAACTTCTAAGCACATGGCCCGTAATTTCTAAAGAGGTGAGAACATGGGGTTTTTTAATCGTTTGTTCGGCGGAACGGACAAACAGGCGCCGGAAGTGGAAAAGCGGACGCTGCGCAATCTGCGGGTCAAGGACTTTGTGACCTACGACCTGGCAGACTACGAAGTGGTCGGCAAAATCCATTACAATGACAGCGGCTATACATGGGATGCCTATCAGCTTGCATCTGCCGGCAAAAGCAAATGGCTCAGCGTGGAAATGGATGATGAGCTGGAAGTGGGCATTTATGAAAAGATCCGGATTCCGGGGCTTGAACCCGGAGCGAAGCAAATTGAGCATGACGGCAAAACCTATTATCTCGAAGAGCAGGGCCAGGCATATGTCACCTCCCAAGGCCGCAGCGAAAATATCAATGGTGCGGAAATGGACTATTTCGAATACTTGGATGAGTCCGGTGAAACCTTCCTGTCCGTCGAAGTATGGGGCAGCGAAGTCGAAGTCAGCAAAGGCTACAGCATCGAAGAATACGAAATCACCATTCTAGCGGCAAGCTAACCAATAGGAGGAGAGAATATGTTTCAATTTTTCAGTCGTGTACGCACTTATGTAGAATCGGAGCTTAACGCAGCACTTGATAAAGCGGAAGATCCGGTGAAAATGCTCGACCAGTTCATGCGGGACATGGCCCTGGACATCCGGGAAGCAGAGACGGCTGTCGCCAAACAGATCGCCAATGAAAAGATCCTGAAGAAAAAATACGATGATGCCAGCAGCATGATGGAAAAACGCCAGCAGCAGGCCGTCCAAGCGGTCGAAGCCGGCAATGAAGACTTGGCCCGCCGCGCGCTGGAAGACAAGCAGAACCATGTGATCCAGGCCAATTCCATGAAAGAGGCTTACGAACGGGCAGCGAATGATTCGGCCGTGCTGCGCGAAAAGCTAGCGGAGATGAAGCGCGAATACGAAGAAATGCAGATCAAGAAGGATTCGCTGAAAGCGCGTGCGGAATCCGCGAAGACGCGCACCAAGATCAATCGTACGATGAGTTCTGTCGGCAGCGACGAATCCCGCCAAGGCTTCAACCGGATGGAAGAGAAAGTCATGCATCTGGAAGCGGAAGCGGAGACGTCGGAAGACCTGCGGGCAGGTTCGCGCAGCCTCGACGACGAATTCGAGTCCCTGAAAAAAGGCAGCGCTGTGGACGACGAGCTGGCCGCCTTGAAAAAACAGTTTGGAAAAGAATAACGAACCGCGGCCCGCTCCCTTGCGGACGGGCCGTTTCCGTTCATATGGAGTGTTTAGACGATGACTAAAAAAACTTGGCTAACGGGCCTGGTGGCTGCAGTCCTGTTCCTGTCAGCATGCGGCAGCCTTGTACAGGCGGAAGATTATGTAGAAGACAATTATACGTTTGTAAATGCCGTCCAAAGCGAAAGCGGTTCAAACAGCCGTGCAATGATGTACCGGTCCGGCAAGGACATTGAAGGCACCATAGCGGAACTGAGTGAAATCCAGGAACCGGAACAAATCGGCGAGAAAGTCGAAGGCCGCCAAGTGATGGTCTATGATGATGAATTCATTATTTTGACGGAAGATCCGGACAATCCCGGCTCCACCCTTGTCGAAGTGGCAGATGACGAATTTGTCCGGAATCATTACAACCCAGGATTTTTCACTGGGATGTTCTTCGGTTCATTCATCAGCAACCGGTTCGGTTCGGGCTGGAGCCAATCGCAGGCCACCCGCTGTGCACGCGGCGGATGCTATTCCGGCGGCGGCGGATACAATTCGATTCCATCCACTACAGGCGGGCGCGGATCCGTATTCCGCGGCGGCGGTCCGGGTGTCGGAAAATAACTCATAGCAAAGGAGCTTGACTTGTGAATTCATTCTTACTGACTTTTTTATATTTCCTGGCAGCAATCGCTGTTGTCCTTGTCGGCCTCGTCATTTTCGAGCTGTTGACGAGAAAATACAAGGACTGGGAAGAAATCAACGCCAACAATACGGCCGTCGCCTTGTCGATTGCCGGAAAAATCATCGGTACGTGCGTCATCTTGACGTTCTCCATCCTGGAAAACGACACCATCATCGAAACCGTCATCTGGGGCCTTTTCGGGCTGCTCCTGCAATTCATCGCTTATTTCCTGTTCGAATTGCTGACGCCCCGCTTTTCGGTTGAAACCCAGCTGAAAGAAAGAAATACATCTGTCGGCATCATTTCATTTGCCGTTTCTGTCGGATTGGCGTTCGTCATCGGCGCTTCGATAACGTAAGGCGGTGGTTCCCATGCTGACCCAACAGGAATCCGTCCGGCAAAGCCGGGCGATTTACTATGCTTCCGGAATCGTCTCCATCTGCGGCATCATTTTCGAGGTGCTGTTCGGAGCGCTCGGTTCATACATTTTAGGAGATGGAGTGAAGCAGTATACGCTCACCATCTCCCTTTTTTTAACCGGAATGGGCATCGGCGCCTACCTCAGCGAGAAAATGACCCGGCACCTGATCGCCTCTTTTATCTGGATCGAATACGCTATCGGCATCATCGGCGGCTTTTCGGCCATGCTGCTGTTCGGCGTGACCGCTTACCTGCCGCCCGGGACCAGTTCGCTGTTTTTGTACAGCGTCATCCTGATTGTCGGTTCGCTGACGGGGGTCGAGCTGCCGATTTTGATCCGCAAAGCGAATGAAATCGGCGTCTCTCTCCAGAAGAGCGCGGCCAAAGTGCTGTTTTCCGATTATGCCGGCGGCTTAGTCGGCGGTCTGCTCTTCCTGTTTTTGCTGCGCCCGTATTTCGGGCTCGTCAAAACATCCTTTCTGGTGGCGCTGATCAACGTCTCGGTCGCCCTCTGGATCGTTTTCCGCTTCAAGCATGAACTGAAACGCTTCCAGCTGCATGCGGCTTCCGGAATTTTCTTTTTGGCTATTCTCATCGGGGGCGCCTTGTTCGGTGAACAGGCGGCTTTTCATTTCGAGCAGCAGCTCTACAAGGATCCGGTGATTTTCTCCGAGCAGACATCGTACCAGAAAATCATCCTGACCAAGCAGCAGGGCGATACGCGCCTTTACCTGGACGGCCAGCTGCAATTCAGTGCATCCGACGAGCACCGCTACCACGAGATCCTGGTCCACCCGCCGATGGCTGCGGCAGCGCGCCATGACCGCGTGCTGGTCCTGGGCGGTGGAGACGGGCTCGCGGTAAGGGAACTGTTGAAATATAAGGACCTCGGCACTGTGGACCTGGTCGACCTTGATCCGAAAATGACCGAAATCGCCCGCACCCAGCATTTGCTGACCGAACTCAACGAAGGCTCACTCGACCACCCGAAAGTGAAGGTGGTCAACGAAGACGCCTTCCGCTTTTTGGAAACCGCGGACGGCTTTTATGATGTGATCATCATCGACCTGCCGGACCCGAACAACGAATCGCTCAATAAACTCTACACGCAGGAATTCTATTCGCTTGCCCGCAACCACCTGCATCCGGACGGTGCCATGATGGTCCAGGCCACAAGCCCGGTGTTCGCGCCGCAAGTCTATTGGACGATTGACAAGACCATCCAGGCAACCGGCCTCCAGACCCAGAACCTGCATGCCGACATCCCGAGCTTCGGCGGCTGGGGCTATGTGCTTGCCTCTCGCAGCGAAGTGGACATCGACAGCCTGGCCATCATCGAGGACACCGAGTACCTGACCACCGAGCTGCTCCCGGCACTCACGGCGTTCGGCAAAGATGAAGATGCAGAGATCCTGGACAGCAGCGGCGAAGCGGTCACGCTTGAACCCAACACGCTGATCCGGCCGAACTTGATCGAGGTCTACGAGAAATCATGGACGAATTATTGAGAGGCTTCACCATCCATAAAAGCTGTTTAAAAGGAAAAAGTGCTGAAGACTTAAGCTTCAGCACTTTTTTATTATATGTTGAATCAACGAATTTCTCAGATAGCATTGTATAAACGAACAAAGCCGCCAGTTTTCAATGAGCTAAACCAGTGCCGGCGCGCCCATGGACTAAGCGGAGCAATGAGCCGAGTGGACTTCTCGGCTCATTGTGGAAGCTATGCCCCAAGCACCCAAGCGGCATGCAAAAGCCAGCTTCTTTATTCAACCGATATAAATTGAACTTAATTATTCGGATTAAACATACAGCTTTGATCAAAAAATCTCCAACAGTTCATCAAACCGTTCGATGGCATAGTCGTACTTCTCGACATCGCCAAATCCGTATTTGGCATAAACAAAAGGAATGCCTGCGTCTTCTGCCGCTTTTTGGTCTCCGGCAGTATCCCCTACATAAACCGGTGCTTCCAGACCGTTGCGTTTCATGAGCAGCTTGATGTTTTCACCTTTTGAAAGCCCTGTTCTTCCCGGATTTTCGAAATCCCGGAAATACTTGTCCAAGCCATGATAGGCATAGAAGGCTTCAATATAGCCTTCCTGGCAATTGCTGACGATGTATAATTCATATTTCTCCGATAACGCCTTCAGGACTTCCTCCAGGTTTTCATAAAGGATGCCGCCGCGTTCGCTCAAGAAATCGCCTTCGATCTCTCCGCAAGACTGGATGAGTTCCGTGTGCACCTCTGCATTCAAATGTGGGAACAGCTTCTGCATGATCTCATGCATCTGGAGCCCCATTGTTTCTTTCAAATGCTGCTTCGTCAAGGTATGATCTATTTTATCGTTCTGTTCAATCGCCTTATTCCATGCCAAAACAACGGTTTCCCTCGAGTCCCACAAGGTGCCGTCCAAATCGAAAATGATGCTATCCATAAAACCCTCTCCTCTGAACTGATATGCCTCCATTTTACCTTTCCTGAACGCGTAAACCAACTCCTGCACATTGCAAAAAAGCACACCTTCCGCATGGAGGTGTGCTAGAGCTTTCCGTTCAGTTTGGCGAGCGGTACAGCGGGAAATACCCGCTGTCTTCGGGAATCTCCTTCTCCAGGACGAGCATTTGGTACAGGTTTGGGTTGTGGATCTTCTTGCCGATGTAGAACTCCGACGGCCCGTCTGCCGTGAACGTCTTCTTAAAGCGGTAAAGGCTGTCTTCCTGCCCCGAATATCCTCCCCCTAGGTGAAAGTTCTGAATCCCTCTTCCTTGGCCCCATTCCGCGATTTTAAAGAGCAGCAGGTTGTTGGCGCCCAGGTTCCGGTAGCCGTCCAGCGAACCGGACAGGTGGTAATGCATGTAGTTGCCGCGGGTCAGGATCAGCGTAGCCGAAATCATTTTGCCGTCCACAAAAGCACCGAACAAATGGATATCTTCGCCGAACAGCTCGATGGCCTTGCGGAAATACGCTTCGGTGAAAAAGTAGAAGGCGGCTGCGTCGTTCCGGCGCATGGTCGCGTAGTAGATCAGGATGAACTCTTCCAGATTTTCCTCAAGGCCGATTTTCTTGATCTCCACGCCATTTTTCATCGCTTTCCGGATCATATTGCGGTTTTTTCCGGGAATCCGGCCCAAGAGATCGCCGTCTTTCTGTAATGCGATTTTCACAGTGTTGTTGGCGTGCACTATCTCCATGCTGCTTTGGAACCCATTGTGGTTGTCGAGCAGCGGGTGGAACCGCACGAACTCCGAAACGATCCGGTTCACCTTGCAATATTCGCCTACTGCTTCACGGAATTCCAGAAGCAGCGCCTGCTTGTTTCCATTAGCGGAAACAAGCGGACCTCCGTATCCATAAGGCGTTGTGATGTCCCACAACTCCATATCCGCGCCGTTTTCGATTTTTCTTTTGATTACCGGATAGGCGACTTTCCCGTTCCCGTTTTCATAAAAGAATAAGATCGCCTCCCCTTCATCCAAAAGCAGGGAACCCGTAAAATATTCGTGGGAAAAGTAGATGTCCTGCTCCGAAAATTCATCTATAATGCCATTCCAGCGCACTTTGTCCCGGCAATCGATTACTGACAGCAAACTTTTCTCTTTTACCCACATAGTATAGCCCCCTGTTTAAAAATTTTTCCGTTTCTTGTCCTATCTATACTATAAGGGGTTTAAGTGAAAATCAGATGAAAGCAAACGGTGTTGCTGTTTTTTATTCAAAATAAAAATCAGCACTTAAAAATCTGTTTTCCCATTTCCATTCTTTCCTTTTACTGTATACTGAAAATTAAGATATTTTAGAAGGAGGTTTCTGATGGGCAAGAGAGTTTTGGTTTTTTCACTGGCTTTTTTCATGTTTCTCGCATTCGCCGCCCCTACATATGCTGCTCCCGTCTACAAAGATGTCACCGATTCTTACCGGTTCAAAGCCGAATTCGATTTCCTGGCCAAACAAGGCATACTTGCCCCTGATGCGGCGGCCGATTTCCGGGTGGATGAGGAAATCACACGCATTGAAGCAGCTGCTTTTTTAGCAGCTGCTTTGAAGCTCGATGTTGAAAACCGGCCGGTTCCGGTGTTTTCAGACGTTTCGCCGGACGACCCGAACCTCCCCCTCATTGCCGCAATCGTCGATGAAAAGATCATGCTCGGTACACTCGAAGGCGAATTCCGGCCGAATGATAAGCTGACACGCGCCCAGATGGCTGTCATCCTCGTCAAAGCTTTTGGCCTAAAAGGCACTTCGTCGACCACTTTCAAAGACGTGCCGGCAAAGTTCTGGGCTTCGCCTTACATCCTGACCCTGATCGGCAATAAAATCACCGTCGGCTATAAGGACTATACATTCAAGCCGAATCAATTCATCAGCCGCTCTCATTTCATCGTATTTCTTGCCCGCATCTTGAATCCGGAGTTCCGGACAGAGGTGCCCCCGCCTCCGGCGGCCAAACCGCCTGCTCCGACACCGCCTACAAGCTGCGAAAAGCCGGCCAAGACTGCCTCCTATAAAGTGAATGTGGCGGTAACGAATATGTGGAAATACCCGAACCAGACCCGCACCCTTGACCGGCCGTCCCTCGCGTATCCCGTCGATATGCCGAAATGGCTCGGCAGCATGACCACCAGCCAGAAAAGATGGCTGACCGACCGCACAGATACCCAAGCGGTGTTCGGCGAAGAAGTGAATCTGCTGACAACCGGCAGCAGCTGGTACCGGATTGCGGCCAAACACCAGTATGTTCCCTACCAGAAAGAAGGCTATCCCGGCTGGATTCCGAAATCACACATCACCAAAGTGACAAAGGATTATTCCGATTGCGCCGTAGCCCTCGTCACGGCAAAAATGGCGACGCTTTATAACACCGACAACAAGAAAAAGTTTTTGGACATCAGCTACTCCACCCTCCTTCCCGTCATTAAAACGGAAGGCGAATGGCTTCACGTCCAAACTCCTGCCAATGGCATCAAGCTATTGCATAAATCGATGGCGAAAACGGCGAAAAACTACGCCGCTTTCAAAAAGCCGACGCAGGCGGATATCGTTTACAGCGCGAAAAAATTCCTGGGGCTTCCGTATTTATGGGCCGGCACCTCGGCATACGGCTTTGACTGTTCCGGCATCATCTATGCGGTCTACAAGAATTACGGCATGCTCATCCCGCGCGACTCGTTCTATCAGGCCACCAAAGGAACCGCCGTCTCCAAGCAGAACTTGAAGCCCGGCGACCTCGTGTTCTTCGCGTATAGCGGCGGCCGCGGAAAAGTCTATCATGTCGGCATCTATATCGGCTCCGGCAAGATGCTCCATGCGCCGAACTCCTCCTCAAAAGTGCGCATCGAAGCTTTGAATGCCGGCGTCTACAAAACGAACTACGCTGGCGCAAGGCGCTATATTAATTAAACGATGAACGCCAGCCGCTCCCTCTTTGAAGAAGGGGTGCGGGATGGTACGCCAAAGAATGGTTTCGGCTTGATGCTGGAGCCATTTTTTTATTCCCCGTTCCTGAATCAGGAGGCAATTTTGGGACAGGAAAGATTATCTTTTCTTGCAATCGTAGTAGACTAGAGATATACCATTGTTTATCGAATGTTCAAAAATTTATCCTCAAAGAAAAAACATGATTTGCTCCTGCCGTCAGTCGGCAGGAATCCGGACACGTCCAAGGGGGATGGTTTCATGGGCAACTGGAAAACCCACATCGAATTGATTGCCGCCATTGCGTCAGGCATTTTAATTGTGATTGCTTACTTCCTGGAGTCTTCTTCAACGGGCAGCTGGTTCGTCCTTGTCTACTTGCTCGCTTTTCTGATCGGAGGCTACGCCAAGGCGAAATACGGCTTTAAGAAGACGATTGAGGACCGGGAACCCAATGTGGAGCTGCTCATGGTCTTGGCTGCGATCGGCGCTTCGATCATCGGCTACTGGACGGAAGGCGCAATACTGATCTTCATCTTCTCCCTGAGCGGCGCACTGGAAACGTATACGGTCAATAAAAGCCGCAAGGAACTTTCGGCATTGATGAAAATCCAGCCGGAAGAAGCGTGGCTGCTGAAAGACGATGTAACCATCCGCGTGGGGATCGAAACCCTGCTGCCCGGCGATACGCTGGTCGTCAAACCCGGGGAACGCATACCGGCAGACGGCAAATTGCTGACCGGCCATACGGTAGTTGACGAGTCGACCATCAGCGGGGAAGCAATTCCGGTTTCAAAGAACGAAGCTGATCCGCTGTTCGCTTCGACCGTCAATCTAAGCGGAGCCATTACGATGGAAATGAACAAACCGAATTCAGAAACGCTGGTCCAGAAAATCATCGACCTGGTGCAGTCCGCGCAAAGCGAAAAACCGCCTTCCCAGCAATTCGTCGAACGCTTTGAAGGAAAATACGTAAAAGTGGTCCTGGTCGTGTTTGTGCTGATGCTCTTTCTTCCCCATTACCTGGTCGGCTGGGATTGGAATACCACTTTCTATCGGGCAATCCTCCTTCTTGTCGTGGCCTCGCCTTGTGCGCTGGTCGCGTCCATCATGCCGGCGACGCTTGCCGCCATTTCCAACGGTGCCAAAAGCGGCATCATCTTCAAAGGCGGCGTCCATCTGGAAAACCTGAGCGCGGTCCGGGCGATCGCTTTCGATAAGACGGGCACGTTGACGCGGGGTCGTCCGGAAGTGACGGATTTTGTGCTGCGCGAAGAGCTGAATCCGAAAGAAACGATGGAGAAAATCGCAGGAATCGAAATGCAGTCCAACCATCCGCTCGCCAAAGCCATCACGGAATATATCCAAAACGAAGGGATTGCCCCTTTGGCCAACCTCCACATCACGGATGTCCCGGGAAATGGATTGAAAACGGTCATCGGCGGCGAGGAAATTCGCATCGGCAAGCCGGATTTCGTCAATGAGGCCGACGCAGAAGAGTTTCAGGATGGTTTATTGAACCGATTGGCGAACGAAGGGAAAACTGTCACCTTTGTGCGGGACAGCCAAGGGATTGCCGTAGCCATTGCTTTGAAAGACACCATCCGCGACAATACCAAGAGCACGGTCAGGGAACTGCAAGACGCTGGCCTTTATTGCATCCTGCTGACCGGCGACAACCAAAAGACCGCCAAAATCATCGCTGAAGAAAGCGGCGTCGATGCGTATGTGGGCAGCTGCATGCCCGGCGATAAGGTGAAGGAATTGAAGAAACTGGTCGCCGAGTATCAATACGTCGCGATGACCGGCGACGGCATCAACGATGCGCCTGCACTCGCGATTGCCACCACCGGCATCGCCATGGGGGAAGGAACGGACGTAGCGCTTGAAACAGCCGACATCATCCTGATGAAAAATGACCTGTCCCGCATCGCCTATTCGATTCGCCTGGCCAGAAAAATGGAGCGGATCATCAAGCAGAACATGTATTTTTCCGTCGGCGTCATCATCATTTTGCTGATTCTGAACTTCATGCAGTCCATCACGATCCCCTACGGCGTGATCGGCCATGAAGGCAGCACAATCCTGGTCATCCTGAACGGGCTGCGGATGTTGAATCGGAATGTTTAGTCCGCTCTCCTCAATTGCTTAAATCGATTCTTTCCGATTCCTTCAGCCCAAGAGCCGGAGCTAGGCTGAAGGAATCTTGAAAGATACAAGGGAACGGGCTATGCTTTTAATAACCATTGCTGATGCTAATAACGATTTAGGCTAGGCTATACTTCAGACCATAAAGGAGCACGCAACGAATGAATGCTTTCACAAAAGTACACGACCGAAAAAATACACGTTCCGTTAAATGGGATGCCGTCGGAACCATCTACAAGCTGGAAGACCCGTCAGATATCCTGCCGATGTGGATTGCGGATATGGACTTCCCTGCCCCGCCGCCCGTCCTTGAGGCCTTGCATAAAAGGCTCGAGCACGGCATTTTCGGCTATTCGTTCATGTGTGAAGAATGCCGCACAGCTGTAATCGACTGGCACGCAAAACGGAACGATTGGCACATCAAACCGGAGTGGCTGCTGTTCCATCACGGAATCATCCCGGCAATCGCCTCGATCATCGAAACGTTCACCGAAAAAGAGGATAAAATAGTGGTTACGCCGCCTGTCTATCCTCCGTTTTTCCAGCTTGCTGAAAACCAGGGCCGCGAAGTCCTGTATTCGCCCCTTGTCGAACAGGACGGCCGCTACACGATCGATTTCCGAGACTTCGAGGAAAAACTGCGAAGCGCTTCGCTGTTCATCTTCTGCAACCCGCACAATCCCGGCGGACGTGTATGGACCCAAGCCGAATTGCAGGAAATTGTCCGATTGTGCAGCAAGCATGACGTCCTCATCATTTCAGATGAAATCCACGGCGACTTGATGATGGGCTCAAACCACCACATTCCGCTGGAGAAGATTGCCGGTGCAGAAAGCCACCGGATCTTTACATGCATGGCGCCCACCAAAACATTCAATTTGGCCGGCATCCAAGTGGCGATGATTGTGGCGACTGACGAAGAAAAGCGTTTGAAGCTCGAGCAGCACGCGGCGGCCCACGGCAACGGCATGCTGAACTCTTTTGCCCCTGCCGCGTTGCTGGCAGCTTACAACGAAAGCGAAGAGTGGCTTACGGAAATGCTCTCCACCATTTCTGAAAATATGGATTTCGCCATCCAGGCGCTTGCTGTGAAAGTTCCGGCGCTGCGCATCGTGAAACCGGAGTCTACGTACTTGTTGTGGATCGACTACCGAGCCCTTGGCTTATCGGAAGATGAAGTGATGGAGAAACTGCTTTCGGAAGGAAAAGTCGCTTTGGAGCCTGGCAGCAAGTACGGCGAGGCCGGCCGCGGCTTCTTGCGGATGAACATCGCTTGTCCGCGGACCGTTTTGGAAGACGGCATCAACCGGGTTGCCAAAGCGCTTCAAGAATAAAGAAAATATTCCTAAGACCTTCCCCCCGGACGGTGCTGCCCTGCTTGCAGCCCTGTCCGAGGGGCTTTTAGTTTCTTCACAAGAAATTCAACATACCAAAAGACTGACGTAAGGGGAATCTTAAAAGTAACGATTATAAAAATAAAAAGATGGTGCCGGTTTTCCGGCACCATCTCCAAATTTGAGAACCTTTGACGCAGGGGAAGGCTTTACGCTTCCTGCGCTTTGTTTTTCTTCACACTGATCAATGCGCCAACTGCCACAATACCTAGCAGCACTGCCCAGAAAATCAGCTTCCACTCAGCTGAATGGGCGAAGTCATATGGCAGTATGCCAAGATCTTTATGCGCCAATGTGAGGACCGTCAGCTTCACGCCCACCCAGCCGACAATGACGAAAGCTGTGGTTTCGAGCTGCGGGTATTTTTCCAGCAGCTTGACGAATTTATGGGCGGCAAAACGCATGATGATAATTCCGACGATACCGCCTGCCAGCATGACGCCGAACTGGCCGCCGTTGATGCCACCGATTTCCATAGCGCCCAAATGCGGCAAGGTCATGGCCAGCGCCACGGCTGCGAGCATCGAATCGACCGCGAAGGCGATATCCGCCAGTTCCACTTTCAGGACGGTCATCCAGAAGCCGGACCCTTTTGTCGCTTCAGGCTCCAGGGAATGCTCCTTGCCTTTCCGCTGATCGTAGATATGCTTGAATGCGATGAACAACAGGTACGCGGCCCCGAGCGCCTGGATCTGCCAAACGTCGACCAAAAGCGTAATCATGAACAAAGCGGCAAAGCGGAACACGAACGCCCCCACCAATCCGTAGAACAGCGCCTTTTTCTGCTGTTCCTTCGGCAAGTGCTTGACCATGACCGCCATCACGACAGCGTTGTCGGCAGCCAGCAACCCTTCGAGCGCCACCAGCACGAGCAGCACCCATAAATACTCCAATAAAATTGCTTCCATCTTCCATCCCCCTCTTTTTGGCCAACAAAAAAGACCCATGCCTAATTAAAGGCAAAGGTCTTGCTAAGCAAAATTCATTGCTATCACAACCGATGGCGCAAAGCCATGTAATGACGACTGTGAAATAGGTTTCCCTATAGCTACTCCCCTTTGACGAATGTCAAAAGTCTCTTGAGTTGTATCAATAGAATACCATACCGGAAGGCTGAGCGACACAGTAAATTTGTCTGAATTATGGCGCATCCGGACATTTCATTTTTGTCTCTTGCTGCCTCCCTGCAGATTCGCTGGCTTCAAACGGGCTAAAAAGGGTATGGAATAAAAAAGCGAACGTCAGGAGTGATGCCAAATGAAAGAACTGTCAACAATGGAAGAAGTGGAAAACTATCTACAGGAACCGGGGCTGCAATTCCTTTATGTACTAACCACCAGTTGAAGCGTCTGCCATGGGCTACTTCCTCAGGTTGAGGAAGCGATGAACGAATTTCCGCGAATCGAAACAAGGGAAGTCAATGCAGAAGAAATCCCGGAACTCGCTGGTTTCTTGTCCATTTTCACCGTCCCTGTCCTTGTCTTGTTTGCTGGCGGAAAAGAAATCCTGCGGGAAGCCAGATTTGTGCATGTCGACGAATTCAAACGGAAAATCGAAAAGATCTATACCGGCTTTTATTCGTAAAGCCATACAAAAAGGAGGCAGCCAATCGCTGCCTCCTTTTTTGATGCTTATAAAATGTCTGCCCAGATTTTGATGGCTGTGCCCAGGATGAGCAGCGCCAAAATCCACTGGAGGTATTTCGTGTTCATCTTCTGCCCCAGCTTCGCGCCAAGCGGTGCAGCCAAGAGACTGGCCACAATCATCACCGCTGCAGGCCCATAAAGGATCTGGTCAGTGACAATTTTCCCTATAGTCGAACCGATGGACGAAATGAACGTAATCGCAAGCGACGTTGCAATGGTCATGCGCGTCGGAATCTTTAAGACGACTAGCATGATCGGTACGAGGATGAACGCTCCTGCTGCCCCGACAATGCCTGCCGCAATCCCGACGATGAATGCCAAACCGGCAGCCAGCCATTTATTGAACGTGACTCCTTCAAGCGGAATGTCATCGACGCCTTTTTTCGGCATGAACATCATGATGACAGCAATGGTTGCCAAAATCGCATAGACGATATTGATGGCCCCTTCCGACAGCAAGGTGGAACCATAGCCGCCGATGAAACTGCCCAGCAAAATCGCTCCACCCATGTAAACAATGAGTGTCCGATTGATATAGCCGCTGCCGCGGTAAGCCCAGACACCGGCGATCGTCGCGAAAAACACTTGGATCGCACTGATGCCTGATACTTCATGGGCGCTGAATGCCGTATACCCCAACATCACCGGTATATAGAGAAGCATAGGGTATTTGATGATGGAACCCCCGATGCCGACCATTCCCGAGATGAATGAGCCGATAAAACCGATCAGGAAAATAACGATAATAAAATCTATACTCATCCTAACTCCACCTTTCTAAAAGGAAAAAGGGCATCGGAGATACCCTTCCCTGCTTTTAGCCTTTCTGGATCCAGAATTTAAGGACGTCGCCATCTTCTTGGATATCCAAAAGTTCGTGGCCTCCGGATTTCGCCCAAGCAGTCATGTCCGCTTTTGCGCCTTTATCTGTTGCAAGGATTTCAAGTACCTGCCCTGACTCCATGTCTTTCATTTCTTTTCTTGTTTTTACGATCGGCATTGGGCAAGCCAAGCCTTTTGCGTCTAATACTTTATCTGCGTTCATCATAATCTCTCCTTTTGGGTTGTGTTGTTTGTTGTTGAATCAAAACTCAATTTTGTATGCCGCTTGGCGCTTGGGACAAAGCTCCCGCACTAAGCCGAGAAGTGCACTCTTCTTAGTTCTTCGCTCAGTCCGGAAGCGCGCCGGCGCTAAGTGAAGTCTCTAAAGATATGGAGCAAAACAGCACAGCCGCCTAGGGGAGCAGCTAAGCGCAAGCCCCTAGGCAAGGAAGCTGTTTTGCGGAATATCGGATAATAAAGATTATCGCTTACCGAACTGCACAGCGGTTCGGTCCGATTTCCATTTCGCGCTGAACTTCATCATCCGGTGTGATTTTGCCCATATTCGTCTTGCGGATATCCTGGTAAGCATTCGGCTGCGGCGGCAGGTTTTTCGTTACCATATCGCGGAACTCCTGCTCGTCTTCAATATTCAAGCCGTGGTTTTCTTTGAACAGGTCGCCTAGTTTTTTCGCGACGCTGCCGTCCTCGTTAAGCTCTTCGATGATCATGAAGTGAGCCGGCAATACGATCAACTCATCGGCCAATTCTGCATAGCGGCTATAAAGTGATTCACGCAAGTCGCCTACCCAGTCTTCCGCCAGGCCGGCAAGGTCAGGGCGTCCGATGGAATCGATGAACAAAATGTCGCCTGTCATCAAGTACTGGTCATCTACGATAAAGGATGTTGAACCGATTGTATGGCCTGGTGAGTACAATGCTTCAATCTCAATTTTTGCATCGCCAATCGCCACTTCCAATCCATTGACCAATTTCGCATAGTCGAATACCACTTCTTCTGCATCCGCAGGCGGTAAGTAATACGTTGCGCCAGTCGCTTCTGCAATTGTGCGACCTCCTGAAATATGGTCAGCATGCAAATGTGTATCGAATACGTGCTTAATCGTTGCACCTTTTTCCTGCGCGAAATCCAAGAAGATATCAGCCATGCGAGTTGCGTCGATGATTGCAGCTTCGCCGCCGGAGATGGCCATGTAAGACAAGCAGCCTTTTCCGATACGGACGAACTGGTACAATTCGCCGCCGTTTTTCAAATCGCCGACTTTCACTGGTTCCAAATGTTCGCTCCAGGCTTTCATGCCGCCTGCCAAGTACGCCGCGTCGACGCCTTCTTCAGAAAGCATTTCGGCTACCATGATAGAAGATCCTTCTTTTGCACAAACCACAAGGATGTCTCTGTCTTTTGGAAGCTCTGAAACCACTTCTTCGACTCCGTCCAATAAATCAAAATAAGGTGTGTTCAAATATTGGATGTTGCCGCCTTCGATTTTCCAGTCGGCGAATGCGTCGCCGTTGCGCACATCAAGGATGAACAATGGTTCGTTATCGATTACTTTTCTTGCTACTTCTTTTGCTGACAATGCTTTTACTGCCACTATAATACCTCCCGGTGTATTTTATCGTTTAAATTTTTTTAATTAGAATGTCAATGTCACGTCTGCATCTTTAGCGAAATCTAGGAATGTTACCGCTCCGCCAACATCAATGCCGTCTACAAATGCTTCTTTTTCAAGTCCGTTCAAGTCCATAGTCATTTGGCAACCGATGAATTTGACGCCAAGTTCCTGTGCCATTTCCACAAGTTCCGGAATTGCCGGTACGTTCGCTTTTTCGAAGCCTTCTGCCAAGTCTTCCTTGCCTTCCGGCAATGCCAATTGACCGTATGCTTCTTTGTGGATCAGGTTCAACCCTTCAAATGTGAAGAAGATTGCCACTTCGTGGTCGCTCGCTGCTGCTGCAGTTGCGATATTGTACACTTTGTATGCGTCGAATAAAGATCCGTTTGATGCAATGATTGCTGTTTTTGCTGTCATTTATATTCCTCCACTAATGTGTTTTATTTTTGGTTTATGCGTTGTCCTGTTCGATGTCGCCGCCCCATACGGACATGCCTTCATTTACGTTTTTCACGCGGCTGAATCCTTTTTCAGCCAATTGCTTCGCTGCAAAATCGCTGCGGTTGCCTGTGCGGCAGATGACGAAAACTTCTTTTTCTGAATCCAGTTCGCCTGCACGCCCTTCAAGTTCCCCAAGCGGAATCGATACTGCGCCTTTTACATGACCGAATGCATATTCTGCCGGTTCGCGGACGTCCAAGACGATGACATCGTCGCGCCCAAGCTGCTCCTGCAATTCGCTGTTCGTCACGGTGTGCGGGAATTTGGCTTCGTTTTTTTCTTCTGATGAGTCCGCTTTGCGCAAGTAATGCTTCAGCACGTCGCCTTCTTCAGAAGTGCCAAGATACTGGTTTCCGCTGCTTTTTGCCCAGGCTTTCATATCTGCGAGCGATCCTTTGTCAGTCGCCTGCACTTCAATCACTTGCCCTGGCTCTAAATCTTTCATCGCTTTTTTCGTGCGCACGATCGGCATCGGGCACGCAAGCCCTTTAGCATCAAGAATTTGGTCTGTTTTAATCATCAAGATTCCTCCTAATTACCTCGCGGGGTATATTAATCTTTAAAAAAATTTATTCGGTCGGGGCATCCCAGTCGAGCATGCCGCCATCCATGTTGATGACGTTATAGCCGCGGCTTTGGAGCAGCTGTGCCGCCATACCGCTCCGGTTGCCGGATCGGCAAACGAGGACATGCTCTTTGGACTTGTCGATGTCCTGAAGACGGAACTCCAGAAGGCTGAGCGGAATATTCACGGCTCCCGGAATCTTCCCGGCTCTCACTTCTTCTGTTTTCCGTACATCTATAATTGAAACATCGTTATTGGCGTTCATGTATTTTTCCACTTCTTGCGTTGTCATGCGATTCATCGGTTTTCCTCCTCTGAATGGTGAATGGATTGTGGATGGTAACTGCCCATGCCGCCTCTTACGTTGATCACTTTGTCGAAACCTTTTTTCTTCAAAAGAGCGGCTGCTTTGCTGCTTCTCATGCCGCTTTGGCAAATCACATAAGTTTCCTTGTTTGCATCAAGTTCGCCGATGCGCGCCGACAATTCGTTTAGCGGGATGTTCTTGAATTCCTTGATCCGATTCGCTTTGTATTCAGCTGGCGTCCGGACATCGATAAACTGCTTCCCTGACTTTTTCAGTTCAGGTTTCAATTCATCTGTCGAAATGGACTTGGTCCCTTTTGACGGAGTGATGGCCCGGTAGCCGCTAAAGACGATTACTGCACCGATTAAAATCATTACCCAAGTGTCCATAATACCCCTCTTTTCTATTTAGTTTAGAGTTGAACTAATGAATTTTATTATCCGATATTCCGCGAAACAGCTACGCTTGCCGCGGGCGAGCGCCAAGCCTCCTCAGCCTCGTGGCGGCTTGCGGGGTCTCGGCTGTCTCGCTATCCCGCAGGCGTCTCCGCTATTTCACTCCATATCGAGAGATTTTATAGCGACGGCGCGTCAAGGGCTAGGCAATAAAATGGTCCAAAGGTGGTTTGGGCCATTTTATTTGCGACGAAGCTAGCGCAGCGATGCAGGAGCAGAAGGTTTTTCGCTATGAGACGAGCGTTCTTCTCGGCTCATGGCGAGAGCCAAAGAGGCGCCCAAAGCATTTGGGTGACTCTTTTGCGACGAGCTTGCGCAGGAGCAATCGTCTTTGCTCTTCCCAAAGCGACCGGAGCGATTTTTACACCATTTATTAATTATATTGATATTTTTTAGATGAACAGATTCACGTTGCCGTCTTCAGCGTCAGCCAGGTATGCTGCAACTCCGGCGTATGTTACGTCGTCGAGCAATTCTTCCTGCTTCAGTCCGAGAAGGTCCATCGTCATCGTGCATGCCACCAAATCGATTTCCTGTTCCTGCGCCATTTCGATCAGCTGCGGCATTGTCATTGCGTTGTGCTTGTTGATGACTTGTTTGATCATTTTTGGCCCCATGCCAACCATGTTCATATTGGACAAGCCCATCTTGTCTGCGCCTCTTGGCATCATTTTCGCGAACTGCCGTTCAAGGAAAGTTTTCTTCACTGCCGGCGGATTATCTTTCCGCAATGCATTCAATCCCCAGAAAGTATGGAAGATGGTCACCTTGTGGTCATAGGCTGCTGCACCGTTCGCGATGATATATGCTGCCATCGCTTTGTCGTAATCCCCACTGAATAAAATAATGTTTGTTGATTTTGTTTGTTCCACTATCCTGTTTCCTCCATCCAATATACCTATAGGGGTATTTAAAAATCAAAATAAAAAAATCACCGGCTTGAGCGACAAAGTTTTAATACCTACATGGGTATCCTAACATCCGAGATGACCTGCGTCAACCCGAAAGCTTAAATCGATTTCTTGTCTGCTTTTTATCTACTTTTTACAAGAAGGCTTACTGCATCCTTAACCAATTTGTCGGTGCTTTCCCCGTTTTCAAGGCTTTCCCGTACACATTGCTCGAGGTTTTCGCTGACAATCACTCCGATTGTGCGGTCCACTGCGCTTCGTACAGCTGACAATTGAGTTACTACGTCACGGCAATCATCGTTTTTCTCGATCATTCGAAGTACACCTTTGAGCTGGCCTTCAATCCGCTTCAAGCGATTCTGAATTTGTTTATCGTATTCCATTATGGTTTGCCTCCTTAATTCTTAACTTCATTACCCTTAGTATATACCCTTTAGGGTATAAAATCAACCCATTAGCTCAGCACAATAAATGGACCATCTCCAACGCCAGCTGTCTGCCGCAGCTGCGCGCCAAAGATAGACCATTTCATCAATCAGACCGCGCAATTATTCGGGCCTGTCTCCATTTCACTTGCCTTTTCCGGTTCCGGCTTGAGTTTCCCCATATTGGTCTGCCGGATTTCTTCATAGGCGTTCGGCTGTTCTTTCAGGCCTTCCGTCACCCGCTTGATAAAGCTGGCTTCGTCTTTGATCTGCAGCCCTTCATTCTTTTCATAGAGGACGCTTAATTTTTCCGAGACGCTGCCGTCTTTATTCATCTCGCCGGATTCTGCATAATGAGCCGGCAAGACAAGCAGGTCCCCGGCAAGCTCTTTATAGCGCTTGTTCAATGTTTCGTACAAATCGTCTGCCCAATCCTGCGCTTTCCCGGCCAAATCCGGACGGCCGATCGATTCGACAAAAAGGATATCGCCTGTCAGAAGGTATTGATCATCGACAAGGAAGGTCGTACTGCCGATTGTATGCCCCGGCGAGTATACCGCTTCTATCACCGTTTTGCCGACTTCCAGCTTCAGCCCGTCCGTGGCTGCTTCAAAATCAAACACCACTTCGTCAGCATCATCCGGCGGCAGATAATATGCGGCCCCCGAATCGTCAGCCAGCGCTTTGCCTCCTGAAATATGGTCAGCATGCAGATGGGTATCCAATACGTATTTAATGGTCAAGCCCTTTTCCTGAGCAAACTTCTTATAGTTTTCGATCATGCGGTTCGCATCGATCACCGCAGCTTCGCCATCCGATTCAATCAAGTAGGAAAGGCATCCTTTTCCGAGGCGGACAAATTGATAGATGGCTCCGCCTTCCACATCCCCGATTTTCACCGGTTCCAGCTGTTCACTCCAGGCAGCCATTCCGCCTTCAATAGAGTAGATGTTTTCAAATCCGTTCTCTGTCAGATACTCCGCCGCTTGCTTCGACGTATTCCCTTTTGCACAAACCGTATACACCGGCCGGTCTTTCGGAAGGTCCGCAAGCTCCGATGACCCGGAACCTTTCAGCTCTTTGAACGGAATATTCAGGAGCTGCACATTGCTCCCTTCGATTTGCCAGTCCTTTGAAGCCTCAGTGTCACGGACATCCAAGATATATACCGGCTCCTGCTTGATCACCTGATCCGCAACGTCCTTTGGCGATATTGATTTTACCGTCATGTAGAATTCCTCCTAGCATTCAGCACTTTTACCGTATGGGGTATAAAACAGGTAAAAAAAAACCATTGGCTGTTAGACAGATTTATCGATGCACCCGATCAATCTTTCTTCAATGTCCACAGCAATTTCCTTGATCGAATCCTTCTGTACCATTTCAATCAATGCACTCGGTTTCGGCATTCCGATCTTTGTTGTGCCGTTTTCTTCGTAGACGACGATTTTACATGGAAGGAAATAGCCGACCAGCAAATCTTCGGACAAGACCCGGTTCGCTTCCTGCGGGTTGCAGACTTCCAGTATCGTGAACGGTGTATCAAAGTCAGTGCCTTTTTCCTGAAGTTTTGCCGTCAGATCAAAATTCCACAGGACTCCGAATTTTTCTTCTTTCAGGTTTTCTTCAAGCGCACGGACAGCTTCCTCGCGGCTTTTCGATGTTTCTACAGTGTAATTGAACATGTTGGTGCTCCTCTCTTTTTATAAACTTGGTCTTTGGTAAATTTCCCTCATTCATCCGAATAAAACATTTTGTCGCCAAATCGTATTTAGAACTTCCCGGCTAAAGTGAATAATAGAAAAGCGATTCCTCCCAGGAACGCAAGTTTTTGGGACGGTCATAACGCATTCCAAAATGGTTTCATGTTCTGCCCCTTTCATCAACCATTTTTTGCGACGGCGGCGTAATGCCTGTCGTTCAAGCGCACCACTTCTGGAACAAATCCGTTCTGCCTGAGCAGTTCCGCCATTTCTTGTGAAGAAATTTTATCTTCCAGCGGCGGGCCGACAGCAGTCTCGACTTTCTCCCATTCGACAATCATCAGCGTACCGCCGGGCTTTAATACTCTTTTTGCTTCGTGGATGGCTTTTGCCACATCCGGCACTTCATGGATGACAAATGCAGCCATCACCTTGTCCACCGACCCTTCGCTCAGTGGGATATTCTCCAAATCGCTGACGATGTATTCGACGTTCCCAAGCCCTTCTTTTGCCGCCCGCTCTTTCAGCAGCGCCAGCATTTTCGGTTCGATGTCCACTGCATAGACCGAGCCATCCACTTTTTTGGCCATCGGAATGGTGAAATAGCCATTCCCTGCGCCCAAATCCGCTACAGCATCAGCCGAATTCAGCTTCAGATGCTGCAGCACAGCTTCTGTAGGCAAGAGTGTCTGGCGCTCTTCACTGAACAACACTTCCGCTTTTCCTGGATCGAATTGTTTTTCGCTCATTGAACGACTCCTCCTTGCTTTTAAACCCCTTGGGGTATGTATACCTCTAAGAGTATCGCTTCGGCTTCCGGGAAACAATCGATACGACTCAGCATCTCACCTGTGGAAAAAGAAAAGCGTCCGGGAACCTGCTTTTCCCCGTCCGCTTCTTATTTTCAAGGCACCATAGGCAGCCCCTTGTCCTCTGGTATTTATCCTTTATTCCGCATCGGCTCGAGAGCGTTCGTCCAGGCAACAACCTGATCGAGCATCGCTGTTACGGACTTTTCATGGACCTCCGCCGGCTTGAACTCTTTCATTTTGACAAAATCCGTGAACAGCGACATTGCCGGGTGGGCGCGTACGGAGGCTATCTGGAGCTCTGCCAAGATGATGCGCAAGGATTCCGCTGCCCGGACTCCGCCGGCCGAGCCGTAGCTCACGATGCCGGCCGCTTTGTTGTTCCATTCGATATACAGATAGTCGATGGCATTTTTCAGCGCTGACGTCACGCCTCTATTGTATTCAGGGCAAATAAAGACATAGCCATCCAGCTCGGCAATTTTCTTCGACCATGGAATCGCTTCCGGCGTCTGGTAGTCCTGGCTATAGGCAGCGGAAATCGGTTCGGCGTACATCGGCAGATTGAATTCCGCCAGATCCACGATTTCGTATTCTGCATCCCCCCGCTTGTCCGCTATGCCTTTGACCCATTCCGCCACCTGCGGGCTGTTGCGCCCCGGCCGTGTGCTTCCTGTAATAATGCCAATCTTCGTCATCGATATCGTCCTCCTCAATTTGTGATTGTCTAAACCGGTGAACTTTCACTCCTTGATGCACCTTCATCGTAAAAGAAATATCTGTCGATTTCAAATTAAATACCGAATATTCGTATAAATTAACAAAAAAGAAGAATCTCATGCAGCACAGCCGAGAACTTTATCGGCCTTTTTAGCCTTGTCCTTCCGTTTTTTTCATTTTCAACGGAATGAAAAAATGGGAGGTGCCTTCCCACTCGAGTTCCTCTGCTAAAACTGCAAACGTGGAATGGAAAAATTCCTGTACGGTTTCGCCTGTGCCGTTCGACGCAGCGGCGCTTTCCAGGTCCAAAAAGTACTCGCTCAGCGACTGGTCGTAATAGGCCTGCGCGGGCTTCACCGAAGGACCATTCAAGTCCTTGTAGATAAACGGGTAAGGCAGGACAAAAAAGGACGGCACATCCACATTGCCGTCGCCAAGCCAGAACCCATATTCAATCATGGGCTCGTCAAACGCCGCTTTTTCAATCACTTTGTCTTCCGGAAACGGCTCCATTCTGTTTTGGATGAGGAGCATCGATACATCGAATGTTCCCCAGAAAAGAGCCGGCATCATTTTCCGGCAGCGCAGCGGCGCCAGGAACTTCTGCTGTTCCTGAAGGGCGAAATGGAAAAGCCGAAGCCCTCTCATTGCCGCCGGCTGGTCGAATGCCAATGGTGTATGGTCTTCGTTCAGGCCCTTTTGATAAGCCATCTCCTGCGGCTTTGGGTTGATGGCGACGCCGATGCCGTGGGAAGCCAGCGATCTGAACACTTCATCGTAGTAATCCTTGATGGATTTGGAAGCCGCCAATTGAAACGCTTCAACCTCCCCATCGGCGTTCACGAGTATTCGGCTGTTTCGGATATCCAGATCGAGCTGAAAGGCAGTCTCTTTCCAAAACAACAGGCCGGTAGAGAAGCCATCCGGGGTAACGGCGAGAGCCACATGCGCCCATTGCGGTTCCTGCTGTGCGGTTTCCAGTTTTATTTTCCCGAGAATCTGTGAGATCAAATGCAAGGTGAATTTGGTTTCTGCCCATTCCGAATGCCTGATCACGTCCATCTTCATCCATCCCCTCTTTTACAACGCCTTTTTACTGTCAGAGTCCAGCGGTTTCCAGCAATACGATGACCAAGTCCTTTCCTTTTTCATGTCTGTCCACTGAGTATTCGATATGCTGGCTCGAATTCCTTTTTATAAACCTAATTTATCAATGAAACACAAAAAGCCCGCGGAGAAAGCGATGCTTTTCTCCGCGGGCTTTGGATTTTGAATTCATCGGGCGTTTACTTTGTTTAGCAGCCGGCTGTCGCTCCGACCATTACAAGGCCGGACTGCTCGCCTTGCGTCTCGAAATCCAGCGTCAGGCTTTCGGCAGCTTCTTTTGCATCCGGGGCAATCGCCGTGCGGATTCCGTTGACGTCCGCCACTTCATCCGCCGCTTCCGGTGCATCAAGCGACAAGCCGATCGACGGCCCGCAGCAGCCGGCTGTCGCATAAATGCGTAGGCCTTCGGCGTTATGTTCTTCGAGGATCGTTTGGATGTATTGTTTTGCTTCATCTGTGATTTTCATGGAATCTGTCTCTCCTTTTGGGTGAAAGTTCATTTTATTTTTTGTGTCAGGCGTTCGGAAAAATCCGCTGCAGCGACTCTTTCATTTGCGGTTTTACGCTGATTTTAGGGCGCACGGCGGTTGCCTGGGCTTCCGCTTCCCCGATGCTTCCGGCTTTACCCAACGCCAGGAGTGTGCCGATGGCCACAGTGCCGGTGCGGTTGCTGCCGCCTGCACAATGGAAATAAACTTTCTTGCCATCGTTGTAGGCATTGACGACCTCTTCAATCGCTTTCTTGACCGATTCATCCTGGTGTTCTTCGGAGTCGTCAAGAATCGGGCTGTGGATCCGTTCATATCCGTAATCGTCTTCCGCCGCTTCGGCGCGCAAATCGACTACTAGGTCAACCTGTTCCGTTTCGACTGCATCCTTGGCATCTGCTGCCCCGCCGATGAAAATGCGGTCTTTTACAAGTTCCTGATAGTCTTTGGTCATTTCGGTCCCGCCTTTTCTGATAATGTCTGGCTCCAGTCGATGATTTCCTGTCCTTCCAGGTAGCGCTCGGTATCCATCGCGGCCATGCAGCCGGACCCCGCCGCCGTAATCGCTTGGCGATAGCGCTTGTCCTGCACATCGCCGCAGGCAAAGATGCCCGGGATGTTCGTTTCAGTGGTGCCAGGCACCACCTGGATATAGCCCGTGTTATCCGTCTCAATCTGTCCGTCCAGGAAAGCCGTATTCGGGGTATGGCCAATCGCCACGAAAATGCCGTCTGTTTCGATGATCTCTTCTTCCCCTGTTTCGCCGTTGCGCACTTTCAACCCGGTCACTTTCATGCCGTCGCTGACCACTTCAACCGGCGTGCGGTTCAGCTTCCATGAAATCTTTTCGTTTTGGCGGGCGCGGTCCTGCATGATTTTGGAAGCCCGCAATTCGTTCCGGCGATGGACAATAACGACTTCTGCTGCAAACTTCGTCAGGAAGCTTGCTTCTTCCATCGCTGAATCCCCGCCTCCCACAATGACGATCTTTTTGCCGCGGTAGAAAAAACCATCGCATGTCGCACACGTGCTGACGCCGGTGCCGATGTTCTCGGCTTCGCCGGGAATCTGCAACATTTTGGCGGAAGCGCCGGTGGACAAGATAAGCGCTTCTGCCGCCACTTCGCCTATGCCATTGACCTGCAAAAGAAAAGGGCTTTGCGAAGTATCGACTGAAGTGACCCAGCCGCTTTTGAATACCGCACCGAAGCGTTCGGCCTGCTTGCGCATATTGTCAATCAATTCCGGGCCCATAATGCCATCGACAAAGCCGGGAAAGTTCTCTACTTCTGTCGTCAGCGTCAATTGTCCGCCCGGCTCATTCCCTTCAATAATCAGTGGATTCATGTTCGCTCTTGCCAAGTAAATCGCTGCTGTAAGACCGGCAGGGCCGGTTCCCAGGATGACTACTTTATGCATGCTGCTTCCCTCCAACGGATTATAGGATGAATTCTTTCAACTGGGTATAGCCGATTTTTTCTTCGTGCAGCCATGGAATCACGGCGCATTTTGGAGCCAGTTCATCGTTAACTTTCTTGATCCATTTCTTCTCGGAATTCGCCCGGCCGCGTAAAATCGGATCTGCCGTTTCCGTAGCGTACAGGCTTTGGTTAATGATCCACCATTCCGGTTCGATCTGGGCTCGCTTCAAGTCCTCCTGCAACCTTGCCGCTTCGAGTACAGGCGTCGCTTCCGCCAGCGTCACAATGACCACAGCGGTTTCCTGCGGATTGCGCAGGCGCGGCAGGAGTTTTTTGACGTTTTCCGGCACGTCACCCGTCGAACGGCTCATCTCTTGATGGTAGGCTTCGGTCGAATCCAGCAGCAACAGCGTATGGCCGGTCGGAGCCGTGTCAATCACGACAATCTCGTTCTCCGATTTCTCAACCACCGCTGCAAAAGCTTGGAACAAGGCGATTTCTTCCGTGCACGGCGATTCCAGGTCTTCCTGAAGATAGGCCAGCTCTTCTTCGCTCAGCCCGTTCCCAGCATTGGCAAGAACCGTTTGCTTGTACCGTGCAACTTCGATTTGGGGATTGATGCTGCTGATGGACAAATTATCGCGTGTCTCGCTTCCTGCAAACGTATAGGCCAGATGCGCAGCCGGATCTGTCGTAGTCAAATGAACACGATGCCCTTTTTCGGACAAGCCCACCGCAATAGCTGATGCAATCGAGGTTTTGCCAACGCCGCCTTTGCCCATCGTGAAGATGACCCGCATATTCTTTTCAGAGAAATCTTCAATCACTTGGTTCAAACCCGGAAGGGCCAACGCTTCTTCGTTCGCATCTTCCACTTCGAAATTCGTCATGGCGTACGAGCTGAACAGGTGGCGCAAGTTCTCCACGCCAGTCAGGGAATATGAAACAAACGGCAGCGCAAACGTCATGACCTGTTTCAAGGCTTCCGGCGTTTCTTGCAGCGCTTGCCGCTGGCGCCTGTAGAATGCAGCCGATACCGCATCTTTCGGCTGGTGCGTCTGCAGCAGTCCGTTCACAATCAGCAATTGGTTGCGGATGCCGATTTCTTTCAATTCGGCCGAAGCGCGGTCCGCTTCAAGCAATGACGAATTGTCGGGGCGCGCAATCAGCAGCAGTGTCGTCTTTTCCCGGTCGGAAAGGGAAGCGACCGCTTTGGCGTACATCTCTTTTTTCCCTTCCAAGCCTGCGAGCGGTCCCAAGCAAGAAGCGCCGTGTGTGCTTTCTTCCAGGAATCCGCTCCATGCCGTCGGCAGCTGCAACAGCCGCAGCGTGTGACCGGTCGGTGCCGTATCAAACAAAACATGGTCGAATTGCTCTAAGATGGTTTCATCCGCCAGCAAATGTGAGAATTCATCAAAGGCGGCAATTTCTACCGTACAGGCGCCGGACAACTGCTCTTCCATGGTGGCTAAGACCGCCTCCGGCAGTTTGCCGCGGTACGGGCCGACCACGTTTTCCTTGTAAGCCCGCGCCGATTCTTCGGGATCGATGTTGCACGCCGAAAGATTGGCAACGCTTGGAATAGCCATCGGCTCGTTCGTCAAGCCGACTTCCAGCACGTCCTGCAGATTGGAGGCCGGGTCAGTGCTGACCAGCAGCACTTTTTTTCCTTGGTCAGCCAAAGCGACCGCCGTGGCACAAGCTGTCGAGGTCTTCCCGACTCCGCCTTTGCCGGTGAAGAACAGAAACGGTGTTAGGGGCATCTTTTTCGGATTGAACAGTGAATACATTTGCGTCTCTCCTTTAGTTGCCAAAATTGACGGACACACGTAACCGCGGTTTTTCCTGCAATTCGGCCGGCGTTGTTCCGAACCATTTCGCCAGCTCTTCATTTGTCGGATACTCCGCCATCTTCACGATTTCTCCATCGACCAGGACCACAGGAAGCGCTTCCGGCCCCTTTTCTGCCAACGCTTGGTTGACGGTTCCGTTTTCGACAAATGCACCGGGGTCACTGGTCAAATTATAGCGTTTGATTGTGAAGCCTCGCTTTTCGAGTGAATAAACAGCAGATGCAATGCGGGTGAGCTCCGGATCTACAACGGGTCCACAGACGCCTGTGGAGCAGCACATCGCCGGATCAAAGATTTCGACTTTTTTCATGATAAATTCCCCTCCATTACGAATAGTAGAATATACGAATGTTCATTTGAGAAAAAAAGCCGTGATGCCAAATCACGGCTCTTTGATTACTTGCCAGTTTCTGCGAACTGGCGGATGCGTGCACCGATTTCATCGCGGACGTTTTGGAAGACGGTCCACTTTTCTTCTTCCGTGCCTTGCGCTTTTGCGGGGTCTGTAAAGCCCCAGTGGTCGCGCTTGACATGAGGCGGCGTCATCGGGCATTTGTCCGCTGCGTCGCCGCAAAGGGTTACAACAAAGTCCGCATTGTTCAAGATGTCGGTGTCGATGACATCCGATGTCTGGTTGGAGATGTCGATGCCCACTTCGTTCATCGCTTTGACCGCGTTCGGGTTCAACCCGTGCGCTTCAATGCCGGCACTCAGCACCTGCCACTCGTCTCCAAGAATTTCTTTCCCCCAGCCCTCTGCCATCTGGCTGCGGCATGAGTTGCCTGTGCATAGGAAATACAATGTTTTTTTCGTCATAATATAAAACTCCTTTTCCGGTTCGAATGATTGTTTTTATAGTTTAAAATGCGCTGTAATGAAACCCTTACGAGCCGCAGCTGATCCGCAGGCCCCGCTTCTCCAGCTCGCGGATCCGCTCGTCCTGGTTCGGGATGAGCTCCAGGATATGCAGCACCATTTCATACATATCGCTGTTTTTGTTCAAGGAATAGAAAATCCACTGGCCTTTCCGGTTTTCCTTCACCAATCCCACATCCCGAAGTTTCCGCAAATGCTGGCTGATCGCCGACTGGCTGATGCCGAAAATCTCCACAAACTCGCAGACGCAGCACTCATTTTTCTCCAGCAGCTTCATCATCGCAAGCCGGGTTTTGTCCCCCAGTAATTTCAGGACAATGCTGGCTTTTTCGATTTCGATCTCCTTTGTTTTCACTTCCACTTTCGTTCACCCCGTTTCATTTGCCACATTGGCTCGCCACTTACTATAGTATTTTTATTTTTCTATTCAATAACAGCATATCAGCATATGCTTATATGTTCAAGCGGCGTTTGCATCTCTTAGACAGCAAGGCGCCTTGTTGCTTTTTAACTCGCTTTGTTTGTTACTTATGGGGTTGTATGGTATGTTTGGGGCTATTATTATCAATGGATTCTTCGAGACTTTTCTTAGTCAATTTCCAGTCACGGAAAAGAGGAATTCGCATGAAATTAGAAAGCATTGAACTTCTGTTATCAACGGTTTGTGAATACAACACGGTGAGAATCACCCAGACCTTCACCCGCGGCCAGGCCGATTGGATCAGCGTTCGCTGCATCCCGTCCACATGCACTTTGGAACTTACATACTTGCATGATCAAAAAATAGAACTTTACGATTCGGTTTCCGAAGCTGCAGAAACGATCCTGCAGGAAATCGATTCTACTGTCACTGTATAAAGCAACAGAGGGGGAAAAGCGACGCTTTTCCCCCTCTGTTTTTAATTTCAGTCTTTTTGGATTCCGCCTTTTCAAGCGGAGCCGCTTACAGTTTTTATTCGGCCTGCTGTGTGTTATGGTTAAGTTTCACGTCAGTGGATTCTTCCCGACTTTACTTAGTCAATTTCCAGCCAAGGAAAGGAGGAATCTACGATGAAATTACAAAGCATAGAAACCTTATTGGAAACCGTAAGCAGATTCAATTTCGTAAAAATCACCCAGGTCTTCACCCGTGAGGGAACAGATTGGATCAGCGTGAGTTGCGTTCCCGGAACCAGCACCTTGGAACTGACTTTTCTCACTACCGGAAAGATCGAGTGCTTCACCTCTGTATCAGAAGCAGCCCACACCATTTCCCAGCAACTGCAGGCTCACTAATATACAGGCTCCTATTCAGGGGCTTTTTATTTTGGAATAAACCCTGCTGTCCCGCCAAGCGATCCTCAATCCATATACCGGTGTTCCCTCAAGCTTCTCAAACTTGCAATTTCCTGCAGCAGCGCCTCGCCGATATTCGTCTCCCGCACCTTTTTCCGCTCCAGTTCCTCGTCCACCAGGCGTTTGACAGACAAGACGTCGGTTTCTTTGCTGAGCACATCCTCTTTTGAATTGAAAAGCTGATGGGCGACTAGCTGCATGCCATAGGAATTGTACAGGAGCGTGTAGCCGGCAATCCCGGTCGTCGACTGGTAGGCTTTCGAAAACCCGCCGTCGATGACCAGCATCTTGCCGTTCGCTTTGATCGGGTTTTCCCCGTCGATCTCCTTCACCGGCGTATGCCCGTTGATGATGCGGCCGTAGTCCGGGTTCAAATCGAATTCCGCGAGCATTTTGCGGCACACTTCTTCGTCTTCCCGCAAGTAATAGTAAGGGTTCTTCCGCTCCTTATGCGTCTCTTTCTCCTTGATGAAATACCGCTCGAACGTGGTCATCTCCCGTTTGCCGAAAAGGGACGATTTTTCCCCTGTCCACAAATACCAAACCATATCGGTCGCGAAATCATCCGTCTCTTCCGGATGGGCGAATGCGTACCGAAGATAATGCTCAAAAACGTCCAACAGCTCACGTCCGGCATAAGTCTTCCCTTCGATCTCCATGCTTTCCATATTGCCTTCCTCATCCAACGGAATGCAGCCGTGGATCAGGAGGTTCCCGTTATATTTCAAATAAAGGCTCCCTTTTTTCATGAGGAAGTTCATATGCCGCGCCAGTTTTTCGGAATGCTGGATCGAGAACAGCAATTTATCCATCACTTGCTGCTCCTCTTCCAGCAATTCTTCCGGCTTCTCCGGATTGACCGTCGCAAAACACGTATTTTCCAGTGCGTACGTCTGGCCGTTGAGCGTGACTTCATTGTTGGCATAATTGGCCTTCTCCAAAAGCAGGCGGTCCGACATATCGAAGCATGGGCGCCGTTTGATGATCGGGCTTTCCAGCTTGAACTGGATGATGGAGATGGCCTGGTGGATCTTGGTGATCTGCAGCTGCTCCTGCTCAGTCAAGACCTCGCCTGAAATCCGTTTCGGACGGAATGCCGCGTTGTCGTCATAATATTTCTCCGCCAAATTCAAAAGCGGCCGCAGATTGATGCCATAGACATCTTCGATGATGTCGAGATTATTATAGCGCGCACAGATCCGGATGATGTTCGCAAGGCAAACCTTAGATCCGGCAAAGGCACCCAGCCAAAGGACATCATGGTTCCCCCACTGGATATCGACCGAATGGTAATCGATCAGTGTATCCACAATCTTATGCGGATCCGGCCCCCGGTCATAAATATCGCCGACCACATGCAGATGGTCCACCACCAGCCGCTGTGTGGTGTAAGCCAGGCCAATGATCAGTTTATCGGCTTGGCCAAGTGAAATGACCTGCTCGACCATCTTCCCGTAATAATCCTTCTTATTGGTGAACTCATCCGTCTTGTACAGCAGCTCTTCGATAATATAGACGAATTGCTTCGGCAAAGCCTTGCGCAGTTTGGAGCGGGTATATTTTGAGGACGCATAGGACACCAGTTTCAGCATCCGTTCGATGATTTCGATATACCATTCCTTCAATTCCTTTTTGCTGCTGAAATGGCTTTTGATCAATTGCAACTTCTCTTCGGGATAATAAACCAATGTCGCAAATTCATTGAGTTCTTTTTCCTGCATTTCATCTTTGAAAAGGTCCCTGATTTTCACTTTCACATTCCCGGAACCGTTGCGAAGCACATGCTGAAACGCCTGGTACTCGCCGTGCAGATCGCTGACAAAATGCTCCGTCCCCTTGGGCAGATCCAGTATCGCCTCCAGATTGATGATTTCTGTCGCCACTTTTTCTTCGCTATCGTATTTCTGTGCCAATAAATCCAAGTACTTTAAATTCAACATCCGGAATCCTCCTCCAAAAACTTATTCTCCGTACGCCTGTATGTATTGCTTATATGGATGAACCAATGAATATTCTTTGTGCCCCGCTTCGGGGATGCTGCCAAAATCATAGTTGCCTTCCGCTTAAGTATAACAACCAGAGAGCATCCAGGTATATGGAAAGTCCGTCTTTCTTATGTAAAGGCGGAAACCTTGCACTTTACCGGGACAGATGATGTTAATCAAATCCCTATAACGGGTATAGCATACCAACACGTCAACAAAACGAAGGAGGAAACAATATGGATTCAACAATGTGGCTTTACATAGCACTCGCTATCGTTGTATTGGCGCTGATTGTAGCCGGCATCGGGGTTTTCCTGTTCATCAAGGGCATGAAAGAGCCGATGAAAAAGATCAAGGGCTCTGCAGACAATCTAAAAGACCGGATGGACAAGCTCAAACTGGAAACGACCAGCCTGCAGCACCATACAAATGAATTGAAGGAAGACATGCAGCAGAAATCAGAGAAAGTCACCGTTTTTCTTGATGCCGCAAAAGGCACCAAGAATTCGGTCGTCGACTTGAACGCATCGGTCCATGCCATCACGAGCGGAATTGCTTCACGAGTCGATCGCGACAGAAGCAAAACCGCCCAGGTCAACCAATGGACCAACACGGCTTTCGGCTTGTTCGATCTGGTGAAAAACCGGAAGAATCCCGAAAAACGCGAAGCCGCATACTATTCAACATCAGTACCCGAGGAAAGACATCGCTATTAAATGGTAATATCCAAAAAGGCAGCCGCACAAGCTGTCTTTTTGAATGGATTTTTTCAATTAGTTCAACTTATCGGGATACGGTGAATTAATGAAGAAAATATTTATATGCCGCTTCGGCGCTTTGGGCAGAGCAAAGACGATTGCTCCTGCGCAAGCTCGTCGCAAAGGCGCTGCCGAAAGTGCCCGGCACCACCTTGGCTCTCACAATGAGCCGAGAAAACCACTCGTCTCATTGCTTCGCCTAGCCCGTAGGCGCGCCGGCGCTGGTTCAGTTCTTTGAAAGCTGATAACTTCACCTATTTAGCAGTACTATCTTAGATATGGAGCAAAACTGCGGAGACGCCCGCGGGAAAGCGAGACAGCCGAGACCCCGCAAGCCGCAATGCGGCTGAGGAGGCTTGGCGCTCGCCCGCAGGCAAGCGCAGCTGTTTTGCGGAATATCGGTTAATTACATCATCCTGCTTCACCGTATCCCGATACGCAGCAAAACAACTGCTTGCTTCATAAAATGGAATATGGGAAACTTTTAAAAGGTGAATATTCAAAAAACGAAGGAGATACGTATGCTAACAACCAGCCAGCTTGGTGATATTGAGAAATTGCAAAAAGAAGTGGAAGCCCAAGATGGATTGGAACTGAAGCTGAACTGGGATATGCTTCGCTCCCGGGCTTCGAACCGGTTCGATTTTTTCCACTATGAAAAAGATGAACTGATTGCGTTTTTAGGCCTATATCCATTCGGCTCTACTGTCGAAGCCACAGGAATGGTGAAGCTGAGCAAACGCCGGAAAGGCCATTTCACCCGGCTGTTTGCTGATGCCATGGCAGCAGTTAAGCAAACCGGATATAAGACGATCCTCTTGAACGCTCCGGCAAGTTCTGTTGCCGCGAAAGCGTTCCTGAAGGAGCAAGGCGCACCATATAAATTCTCGGAACACCAGATGCAGTGGCAGCCTCAGCCGCTCGATGCTTCAACCGGCTTCACGCTGCGCAAAGCGACGACTGCCGACTTGGAGATGCGCGTACGGCTTGATGTGGAGGCGTTCAAACTGCCGGCTGAAGATGCCCAGGCATCGGAAAGCCGGATTGATAAAGATGAAGATACGGATATGCTGATGATCGATGTGGATGGGGAAACAATCGGAAAGATCCGCTTGGCGCGTGATGCGGGCCAAACATGGATCTATGGGTTTTCGATTCTTCCCGAACACCAAGGGAAAGGGATCGGACGCAAAGTCCTGAAGCACGTTGTTAAAACCGAAAGCGAAAAAGGCCATTCCGTCCATCTGGAAGTGGAAACCAAGAATGCCCATGCGCTACGCCTGTATGAGGAAGTCGGTTTTAAAGTCATGCATGCCCAGGATTATCATAGCTTTGAAGCGTAAAGAAGCTTTCGCTTCGAAATCGAAGTACGGGGAGCCCTGCGGCAAGTTGCAGGCTCCTTTTTTTATTCTCTTCCACCCTTCAGGCCGTGCCGCCGTCCGCTTTTTTCGAGCCGGATCCAATATTCCGCAGCAAGAAAGCCAGCGAAACGGCGCACCCTATCGTCAGAACGATCCACAACGACAGGAACGGATCCACCGCTCCCGTATCCCGATAGCTGATGACCGTCATATTGATCAAGGCCAATCCGTAGGCGGCAGCTTTGATTAATACCACGGCACTTAATATCGGCCCCCATGCTTTCTTGCGCCATAACAAGACGCCGCTGATGACTAAAGAAGGAATCAGCAGCGACAGATCGACCCCAAACACCACGGCGGTCGGATGGCCGGTTTGCGCGATGCTTTCATGCACCTGGTCGGTGAACACGAAAAGCAGTGACAGGCCGACCCATATGCCCCCAAGCAGAATAGCAAAAAACAGCATGAATGCGCTGACCGGTTTATACGGAAGCTTTTCGCCGAAGCTTCGGCTGAATTCCGGTGCATCGGTTTGGACCAATGCAAAAATCAGTCCATAGATGGACAGCACGAGCAGCGCGGCATAGAGCAGGAAAAACTCGTTGAAGGCCGCGCCGAAAAGGTAGAACATGTAATTATAAGCCATATACCACAGCGAACCCATTCAGAACAGCCGCCCCCTCTTTGAGCCGCGGAGCGAAAAGGCCAGCGAAGCCAGGAGCAGCGGCACCACGATGAACAAGGTCACGATGTCATTTCCGCGCCAGGCCGCGACAACGAGTGCATTGTCCCGGTAAAGCCCGTCAAGGAACAGGCCGCCCCCAGAGGCGATTGCGGCCATAAAGGCGATCAAGAATGTGGCAGAAGCCATGGTTTTCCTTGCGGTCATCGGGATTCCCTCCCTTCGGCTCTTTGAGCGGCACATGTTCCATTCCAAGGAAGACCGGTTCTAATTGCCGTCCTTTTTGGCCAATAGCTTGGTCAATGGATAGATGCCGGTGCTCTGTACGATCAGCGAAATCACAATCACTGCAAATGACAGCGATACCAGCAATTGGTCTTGGCTGGACGCCGCCTCCTCCAGCCAGAGAAGAAGCGCTACTGACATCGAGCCTTTGATTCCGGACCAGGTGATCAATGAGATGGTCGAGAAGTCGTTCTGGAATTCATTGCGCCAGGCAGGAACGGCATAGATGAAGCCGCCGAGCATGACGAAGCGGGCCACAAGGGACAAGAGGAAAATGGCCGCTGCGAAGCCCCACTCCGGAAACGCCAGGTAGCTTGCCGCCTGGATGCCGATCAAGAGGAATAAAACCGACAGGAGCGTCGGGGTGATGATGTCCCAGAAGCCGTCGAGGTATTCCCGGATGTTGTGGTCTTCCTTTGTTTTTTCGATTTCATAAGACAGCATGATGCCGGTCACAACCGTCGCCAACACGCCGGATACGCCCAGAGCTTCGGCAATATAGAAACCGCCGTAAGCAACGGCGATGCTCAGCATCACCTGATATTCCTTATGGTGCGTAATGTGGACGACTTTGCTCAAAATCCAGCCAAGCAAGAGGCCGATTGCGACTCCGCCGACGGACACCAGCAGAAATTCGCCCAAAAACTTCCCGATGGAGAAGCCGTTCCCGGTCTGGAACATCGACAGGAAAACGGTGAACAGCACGATGCTGGTCCCGTCGTTCACCATCGACTCCCCTTCTACGACGTCTGCAATTTGTTCTGCACCGGTACTTTCTTTCAGGATGGAGGTTACCGATACCGGGTCTGTGGGAATCAGGATTGCGGCCAGCAGCAGCGCCCCCGTAAAAGAAAGGGAAACAAAAAAACCGCTGATCCAGTAGATGGAAGCCCCCAATAGCACGGCTGTCACAATCAGGCCGAGCGTACTGAGGACAGCTATGATGCCCCAGTTTTCTTTCAGCTGCTTCAGCGGAAACTGATAAGCGGCTGTGAAAAGGAGCGCAGGCAGGAACACTTCGAAAACCATATCCTTGGAAATGTGGAGCTCAGAAAAATAAGGGACAAACGATAGCGCCAGCCCGATCACGACCAAGATGACAGGAACCGGAAAGAACTTTTTCTTCAGGTCGACGGTATAGATGATATAGCCGATAAGCAAAAGAATAAGTATTTGGTGGGTCATCAATACAAACGCCTCTTTTCAATCTGTTCTATACTCCCCCTATTCCTTTCTTTTGCGTTTGTAAACGTCCCTCTGAACAAATGTGCCTATATGGTTTTTGCCAACAGCTATAAGCGGATAAATTATGCTTTCAATCAAGCTTCTTTTTCCACCTGCTAGAAACACCAATGAGGATAATGATGATCATTCCTCCCCAGAAAACCAACGTCCATGCAAACGAGTGGGGAAATGCATGGGGAAGTACGCGAATTTCTTCATGTGCCAGTGTCATGACAAGATATTTCACTCCCACCCATCCGACAACCACAAAAGCAGTGGTTTCCAAATACGGGTATTTCTCCAGGAGCCCCACAAATCTATGCGCCGCAAAACGCAGCAGCACCACTCCCACCAGGCCGCCGACGAGCATCACAAAAAATTGTGTGCCATTCATGCCGCCGATGTCGAAATCGCCGATAGGCGGCAAGGTCGTAGCGAGCGCAAAGGCGGCGAGCATCGAATCAACAGCAAAGGCGATGTCAGCCAGTTCAATTTTCAGCACGGTGACCCAGAAACCCGACGCCTTCGCCGGCTTTGCTTTAGTGCGGCCTCCTGCTCTTCGTTTTTTGTTAAAGAGGTTTCTGAAAGCGACAAACAGGACAAACACGGCACCGAACGCCTGGATCTGCCAGAGATCCACCAGCAGTGTAATGACAAAAAGCGCGGCGAAACGGAAAGCGAAAGCGGCAGCCAAGCCGTAAAATAAGGCTTTTTTCTTTTGCTGTTTTGGCAAGTGGTCAACCATGACCGCCAGCACCACTGCGTTATCTGCAGCAAGAATCCCTTCCAATCCCACAAGGACCAGCAGCACCCAGGCATATTCCAGCAAGACTGCTTCCATCGCACTCCCTCCCAGCCGATTGCGCATGGCATCTTTTATTGGTTGAAGCCGTGTCTTTTCAACTCGGTGTTCCTAAAGTAACGCAGAAAGAAGCCCTCTCTTCCTTGCCGCGTTAAGAACGGTTTTTCTTCAATCCGATGGCAGCTCCTGTGACGATGATGGCGACCAGCACTCCCCAAAAAGCGATCGACCATTCCAAGGAATGCGGAAATTCATGCGGCAGCACATGGATTTTTTTATGCGAGAGCGTCATGACGAGGAGCTTGACGCCTACCCAGCCGACGACGATAAAGGCGGTCGTCTCCAGATGGGGGTATTTCTCCAGCAGCTGGACGAATTTATGCGCCGCAAACCGCATCAGCACCACCCCGATCAGCCCGCCGGCAAGCATGACCAAAAACGGTCCGCCGTTGATGCCGCCGATTTGGAAATCGCCGACAGGCGGCAGTGTGACCGCCAGCGCGACGGCGGCGAGCATCGAATCGACGGCAAAGGCGATGTCCGCTAATTCGATTTTCAGCACCGTGACCCAAAAGCCTGAACCCTTCTCCGATCCGCCCCGGCGGATATCCTCGGCTGCATTATTGCCATCCAGGATGTGTTTCATTGCGATGAACAGCAGATATGCGGCCCCGAGCGCCTGGATCTGCCAGATGTTGACCAATAGCGTAATCATGAAAAGCGCGGCAAACCGGAAGACGAAAGCAGCCGCCAACCCGTAGAACAAGGCTTTTTTCTTTTGGTCTTTCGGCAAATGCTTGACCATGACGGCCATCACCACCGCATTGTCGGCAGCCAAAACCCCTTCAAGCCCCACAAGGACCAGCAGCACCCAGGCATACTCCAGCAAGATTGCTTCCATCGTTCTTCCTCCCAGCCGATTGCACGGAATCCTCTTTACTTTCCCGGCAAGATCCGGTTCTGTTGATTTCCCTCTTAATATACTAAGAATCTGCGGAAATACCTAATCTAAACGGCGGGGCACCAATATTTTTTCCGGAATAGGCTGCCGCTTCCCGTTCCTTTCTGTGGTAAGGTTTTTCTATAGGCATTTGCCCGCACCGCTACTCAGGTACTGGAGGAAACGCAATGAACGAACGCGACTGGCTCATTTTAAAAACGCTTTATGAGAAAAAGAATATTACCAAGGCGGCCGAAAGCTTGTACCTGTCCCAGCCTTCCTTGACGAAAAGGATCCAGCAGATCGAGAAGGAATACGACCGCCCTCTTCTGCAGCGCGGAACCAAAGGCATCCGGTTCACTCCCGAAGGCGAATATTTAGCACGCTGTGCAGATGAGATGCTCGACCGCCTCCACCACATCAAGGCCCATGTACAGAACATGGATCAGGAAGCTGCCGGCACACTCCGGCTCGGGGTTTCGAATTTCATCACCCGGCATAAGCTGCCGCTCCTGTTGAAGCTGTTCCAGGACCGGTTTCCGAAAGTGAATTTCAAAGTGACAACCGGCTGGAGCCGCGACGTCTTCAATCTCACCTATAACCAGGAAGTCCAAGTCGGAATCGTCCGCGGCGACTACCAATGGGCCGGGCCGAAGCTTTTATTGTTTGAAGAGAATTTGTGCATCGCTTCCAAGAATGCGATCGAACTGGAGGAACTTCCCCGCCTCCCGCGGATCGAGTACGAGACAGATGCTTTGCTGAAGACGATGATCGACAATTGGTGGACAGGCACCTTCTCGCAGGCGCCACTGATCGGAATGGAAGTCGATAAAGCCGACACGTGCAAAGAGATGGTGCAAAACGGATTAGGGTACGGCATCCTGCCGGGTGTCCTCGCTGAAAATGCCCCCGGCCTCCACCTCATCCCGCTGCTAGACGGAAACGGCGAGCCCCTCGTACGGCGGACTTGGCTTTTCTACCGGGAAGATTCCCTGGAATCGCGCGCCGTCAAAGAATTTGTCCGTTTCGTCGGCGAACTGGATTTCAAGAATCAATTATAAAAGAACCCAGGCTAGTGATAAGTTTGCATTTTTCAGGCTGTCGAGAAACTTTCCATAGATGAGGGAATGAACGAAACAAACTATTTACACCGCTTCGGCGCTTTGGGCATGGCTTTCGCCATGAGCCGATAAAACCACTCGTCTCATTGCTTCGCCTAGCCCTTAGACGCGCCGGCGCTGGTACAGTTCTTTAAAAGTTGATACCTGGCTTATTTAGCAGTGCTATCCAAGATATGAAGCAAAACAGCAGAGACGCCCACGGAGCAGCGTAGCGACGAGACAGCCGAGCCCCCGCAAGCAAGACATTAGCCGAAGCTTGCGAGGCTAAGTCTTTGCGACGAAGCTTGCGAAGCGATGCAGGAGCACAAGGTCTTCAACGCGACTGAGGAGGCTTGGCGCTCGCCCGCGGCTAAAACATATGCTCCTGTCCCTGCATCGCTGCGCTAGCTTCGGGACATGAAAAACCGTTGCAGCGCTATGCGCTTCGTCGCAAAGCTATCGACCGAATTACCTTCGGCCAATAGCTTTGCAGCTGTTTTGCGGAATATCGGTTTAACAATTAAAAGAAAAGAAATTTATGTTTTTCTTAACAAGTTGAAGAACGTAAGCTTCTGTTGGAGCCTGCGTTCTTTTTGATGCCATTCGCTTTCGGCATGGCCGGACATGCGAAATTGCTATTTCACCCCGGAAGCGGCTTGTTCTAAGATGGAGGTATAGCAGGAACCACCCTGCTGCCCTTTATCGAATTGGAGTTGGCCCTTATGGATGTACTGTCCCTCATTATCCTCAACGTCATTTTGCCGGTATTCCTGCTGATCGGGGCAGGAGCGGTTCTTCACCTTAAATATACGCTGGACCTGACGACGCTCGCCAAGCTGAACACCTATCTCCTGATGCCCGCTTTGAGCTTCGTCAATGTGTATGAAAGCTCCATGAGCGCAGATACGCTCCTCCATGTTCTGAGTTTCCTGGTGGTCCAAAGCGCAGCACTCATGCTTGTGAGCACCGCCATTTCCCGGGCGGCCAAGTTCGAACCCGGCATGTCTGCGACGTTCAAGAACAGTGTCGTCCTCATCAATTCCGGAAATTTCGGCTTGCCGGTGAGCCAGCTGGTGTTCCATCAGAACCCCCTTGGGCTGTCGATTCAGATCATCGTCATGATTTTCCAGAACCTGCTGACATACACATACGGCTTGTACAATTCCGTCTCCGTCAACAACCGCGGGCTGCAGGCGATGAAAGTGTTCCTGCGGAATCCGGTGATTTATGCGTTCGTGGCCGGTTTGCTTCTCCACTTGCTGTCGGTCGATATCCCCCAATCCATCTGGACGCCTATCGATAATACGGCCGATGCCTTTTTAGCCGTTGCATTGGTCACGCTCGGCGCACAAAGCGCTTCCCTCAAACTGATCCGGTTTTCCTTGCCGCTGACGCTCAGCATCCTCGGCCGGCTGGTGCTGTCTCCGGCCATCGCCATCCTAGTGATTACAGCACTGAGCCTCGAAGGCACGACGGCCCAGGCTCTCTTTATCGCAAGTTCGTTTCCGACCTCCCGCAACAGCTCGCTTTTTGCGCTGGAATACGGAAACCATCCCGATTATGCTGCACAGGCGGTGTTGATGTCGACCGTTTTCAGCATCGTGACGGTCACTGTGGTCGTTTATTCAGCGAAATTGCTTTTCCCCTAAGGGACAAAAAAACTCCAGCCCTGCGGCATTGCCTGCAGAGCTGGAGCTTTTTTATGTTCCACGTGGAACTTATGCTTCGAAAGAATCGAGCACGATGGAGCGCTGATTCGTCGCCGCTGCAAGTTCGTCAATTTTGTTCTGGAGCGCTTGGTGGTCGAACGATTTCAACTTCTGCCCTTCCAGTACTTCAAGGACATACATCTGCATGTTCCAGATGGTTTCGTGCTGGTGTTGTGGAGCGATTTTAGCCGCCACCTTCAAGGAGTCCGTCATGGAATACAGTACGGAGATATCCTCTTTTCCGTAATGCGACAGCTGGAAGAACACGCTGTACAAAATCGATTGATAGGATGGGAACTGGTATTTGACCAGCTGCGTTCCTTCTTTGTCCGCGAGGATCAGCGTCCCGGTCCGGATGGATCCGATCTTCCCGAGCAGGCTGCCGGTACGCAGGAGGATGTCGTTTGCGGTGTTCGGGTCATTGATGCCCGGCGAGATGGCGCGGAGCGCGATTTCGACCAGTTTTTGCAGTGCGTAAGGAATGTCCTGCCCCGACAGCCGTTCGCTTCCGATAGCGTAGAACTCTTTCAACGAAAAATCTGTTTGCTCCTTCGAATAAACATTTATGATCGGCATGCCTTCATAAATATAATCGCCGACGGAAACCAGGATCTCGATTTCGAGCTCGTGCTTTTTGGCATACTGCTTGACCTTTTCGAGCGAGACAAACTGCAGGTACCCGTCCCGTTCCCCTTTGACCTCCTGTTTGATGCCGGTGGGAGCCCATGAGCCCGGTGCAGGAGCGTCCGCTTCTTTTTCCTCCAGCTTCTTGCTGCGGGCAATGACTTCTTCTGTGTCTTTGACCAGTTCGTCAACGAGCTTCCCGACCTGGACCGTCGTCGCGATTTTATGGATAAAGAATGCGAATGTCGCCAGGCAGAAAAACGCGATCAAAATGCCGACAAATGTAGAAATCACGTCATGCGTATAAAGATGCTCCCGCATGAACAGCAGCGACAAGGTATTGTAGATGAACCCGCCCAGAAAAACACCGAGCACGCGCCACGTCACCGGATCGTGGACAAAGTTCTTCAATGCGCGCGGAGAGAACTGGGAAGAATACATCGTCAATACGACGAGGATTGTCGAAAAGGTAAACGTGCTCATGGTCAGCAAGGCGCCCGACAAGGTGCCCATGATCGTTTTCGCCAAATCCACTTTGGTGAGGAGAATCGACGGGATAAAGTCCTTATAGCGTTCAACCAGCAGCAAGTCGACGTAGAAAAAACCGACCGACAGCAGCACAGCGAGAATGCTGTAAATTGCAGGTGTGACCCAGAATTTCTCTTTGAACCAATAGGACAGTGAAGACAAACCGGTTCCCCCTTTCGCTGAAACGATGCGGCACCGCTTGAAAATAAAATCCCCTTCAGCTTTTTCAGGATTTTATTCATCCGGCGCCGTGCTTCATGTATAGAACTTGATGAAAAATGTCGTACCTTTCGGGCTGGTGTCAATTTCGATCTTGGCATTGTGTCGGGCGGCGATGGCATAACAGATGCCAAGGCCCAGGCCGGTGCCATTGTCTTTCGTCGTAAAGAATGGCGTACCGAGCTTTTCCAGCACCTCGGGCTTGATGCCCTCCCCTTCGTCCTTCACGGCCAGCACCACACAATGGTCCCCTTCGGTATAAGTGCCGATGGTCAGGACCTTCCCTGCTTCCATCGATTCCAAGCCGTTGCGGTACAGATTGATCAGCAATTGCCGGATCTCGTTGCGGTTCAGCAGCAGCTCCGGTATATCCGCCGTTTCGAATTCAATCAGCTTGTCCTGGCTGAACGTATCGATTTTGATGAGCGGGGCGATATCATGGATGATTGAGTTCAAATCGAGCATCTGCAGCGGAGATGTCCGGGTATTCCCCACGGACAGAAATTCAGTGATGATGGAATTTGCCCGGTCCAGCTCATCGATCATCAGCTTGAAATGCTCGCTATGCTCTTCCAGCCCATCCTTTTGATGCAGGATCTGGAGAAATCCACGGACAGTGGTCATCGGATTCCGAATCTCGTGGCTGATGCCGGCCGCCATTTGCCCGATCAAGTCCAGGCTCGCCAGCCTCTTCAATTCTTTTTCGTATTTCTTTTTCTCCGAGATGTTCTTGAACAGGCAGCAGATGCCTTCATCATACGGGTATGCGACCACTTCGTGCCAATGCTCCTCGGAAATCGAAGACATCTCGAAGTGCACCGGAATCCGGTCCACCATGGCGCGTTCGAACTCCGTCTGCATGATGGTGCCGGCTGTATCCGGGAAGACGTCCCAGAAACTTTTGCCCAATACTTCTTTCGCTTTTTTTCCGTCCGGCAAATACTGATGCTTGTTGACGTAGATGAACTGCCATTCTTTGTTCAAGGCAAAAAATCCGTCGGTGATGCTTTCGATGACACTGGTCACCCGTTCGTTGGCAGCGGCGAGTTCGCTCGTCCGTTCATCCACCATGCTTTCCAGTTCATCCATGTACATCAAATTCGAAAAAGTCGGTGCTGTCGCATCGACAATCGATTGCGCCAGCTGAATCTGGAAGTCCTCGTAGCTCGGCCCTCCCCCGATCAAGCCGGCGGCGGTAATGACGCCCAGCACCTGCCCGCGGGAAACCAACGGAATCATGAGCAGGTCCGTCCGTTCTGTATCCGGGATGAACAGGATCTCCCTTTCGCGGATGACCTGCTGGATCAGCTCTTCATAAGTTTCCAGGCACCCTTCCGGCACACCCCATTCCTCTTCCGCCCATTCGCATTCTTTGCCGAACTTCGTCAGCCGGATCTCTTTTTTTCCGACCGGGTCGAGCAAGTGGGCCGCCAGATTTTTCGTCTCCAAAATCTTTTCCAGATAGTAGAAGCATTTTTCCAAACTTTCCTCGATTGACGAGCACATCGACAAGTCCCGCGTCACATTGAGCAGCATTTGCTTCTGGGCGATGAGGTTTTCCTTCTGCTTCAGGTTTTTCGCATTTTGGATCGCCACCGCCGCCATGTTGACGTAGGCTTCGACGCTCTGAATTTCCAATTCTGTCAAATTCATCGGCGTCCCGTAGTCAAACAGGAAAACGAGCCCGAACAGCTCCTGTTCAAACGAAATGGGCAGGGCCAACAACGACTTGATCTCAAATGACTTGATCGGTCCGGTATCAGGCCGGCTGTCTTTTGACGTGTCCGGAATGTAGATGGTCTTTCTCGTCTCAATCACTTCGCGTGCCAAAAGATCGACTTCCGGGTCGATGATCTGTGAGTCCAGCGATTGGCCGCTCTGGATTTCCGGCTTTCCGGCAAACGCTTTGTATTTCCCGTCTTTGTAAGGCAGGAAAATGCCGACCGAACTGCATTGCATAATTTCTTCCGAGATGGCCAGCGTGACGTGCTGGAGCACTTCGCGAAGCTCCAGTTTCGTATTGATGACTTTTGTTATATTGGCTAGCCTAGAATATCTTGTTTGTTCCTGTATCATCCGCGCAGTCTCCTATCACCAGGCCGAGCAGAAAAGCCTGCATGCTTTTTCTAATAAATTCCTGTCTCCTTTTATTTTACATGCCGGAGGGGAAATCTAATAGCGCAAGGGGCAATGTTTCGGAAAGTGAAGTTGTTCAGGAGATGAAAATCCTGCTGCTGCAATGGATAGGACTGTCCGTGGAAACAAAAAAAACACCTTACCCGAAGGTAAAGTGTCTTGTGTATTGCGGCGTCCAAATCACGGTTCACAACGTGTTCCTAATTAAAGGGGTATTGGTCCGTCTTACGCAAACGAGCTCATCGCGTCTTTAACAATAAGGCATGGCGCCCGCTGTGTCAATTGGTACCGCTTGGGAAGGATAGCCGGAACTCCAAGCTCTTTCCAAACTGACCCCTAAGAATTGTTCGTTATTGATACTTTCCACTAGGCCACCCCTCTGCTAGTATTAGCAAGAAATTATAAACGGCGTGCAGAATGCTGCTCTCGACCGGCTCTTCTTCAGCCATAAAAAATAACATAAAAGGCAGGTTCAGGCTATGCAAAAAACAACCACTGCGACATATTCAAACAAACGCACTTTTGATCTTATTTTGACGTCCATGGCCATCGCACTCGTATTCGTGGCCACTCTCCTCCTGAATATCAAATTGCCGATCACCGCAAACGGCGGCTTGGTCCACCTCGGAACAGCCATGCTCTTCATCATTGCCCTCGTCTTCGGCCCGAAAAAAGCGGCCATCGCCGGCGCTGTCGGCATGGGATTGTTCGATCTGGTCTCTGGTTGGACATTATGGGCGCCGATCACCATCGTAGCACGCGGTTTACAAGGCTACCTTGTCGGGAAAATTGCCTGGTCGAATGGCCGCAACGGAAACAGCTTCAGCTTCAATATCCTCGCAGCTATCGCATCGATTCCGGTTATGCTGGCGGTCTATTATGTCGGCGAAGCGATCATCTTCGGCAACTTCGTGGTGCCGGCCGCTTCCATCCCGGGCAATATCGTCCAAAACGTCGTCGGGCTCCTGGTAGCCATTCCGGTGGCGGCTGCTTTGAAAAAAACACCGTTTTTCAAATAATTTTTGCTGAATCACCAAAGGCTCTCAAAAGCTGGAATCAATCGATTCCAGCTTTTTTATTGCTGAAAAAGCAAATGTTCTTAAATATATGTCGGACTCGATAATTATCCAAAAATAAGCATGTTGATGCATTAAAATAGACATAAAGGCGCTCTCCTCCTTTACTTTTCAGGAAAGAATAGATATGGTGGAGATGTAGAGAAATTCCTGGTTTTTATTATTTATTTATAGTGATTTTGCAAAACTGGCTGCTAGCGGCTGATGTATAGAGGTAGAGTATTCCAGACAATTAGCGCTGGCAATAACGCCAAAAAGAATGAACTATTCTTTTTGGCGTTATTTTTTTACAGCAGTATTGATTGGTACCAGCAGCATATTCCCGACAATGAAAGGAGTATTTCCAATGCCTGAAAATCCACAAGTTCAAACTGCCATTACTCAATATATTGAACAATTCCTTGAAAGCCAGCTTGGTGAAAAACCGGATCAAGTTACAGTGACACTCCACCCGCCTTTTCTTTTGGTCCACTTGAGCGGATTTCTGTTGCCTTCTGAAAAAATGTTTGTGGAGCGGGGAGATTGGAATCGTGTTCTGGAAACACGCGATTTGATCATCGCGTCCATGAAAGCTGAGCTGATCACGGGACTCGAAGAACGCAGCGGCCGAAAAGTGCTGGATCTGTATGCCGACTGGAATCTGGCCAACAAAAGCGGCATGCTGATTGCCACCATGGAAAAGACTCCTCTTCCGGAAGAGTTTCCATGGCCGGAAGAGGTCGACCAGGAAGCCATCCGGGATATCATCCTCATGAACAGCATGCATACCCAAAAGAAGCCGGATCAGACCAATTTTTACTGGCTGAGCAAAAAGGTTTTGCTGGTTGAACGCATCGGCATCTTAGTGGAAATTGAAAAGCAATTGGTCAAGAACGGAATAGTCGAAGAGCTGCGGCTGGCTAAACGGCCGCTTGAACACCGGATCACCAAGCTGTTCAACCTGGAGTCGCTATTGAACGGACAGGTCCAGGAACTTTTTGTGGATTGGGATTTCCAGCAAGATAACAGCTATATGGTCTTGCTGCTTGAAAAGTGATGAATTAAAAGCCCGTTGTGGAGCTGCCGATTTCACTTTTCTTTAATGGCGGGTTATCTGCCGAGAAGGGATTGTTAAACATGCCAAAAGAAAGAACTGTCCAAACCGAAATAAGCGGGTTCATTTCCACCTTGATGCGGCAGCATTTTGACAAGGGCCCGACTTCTGTCTATGTGACAATGAAAAGGCCCTTTATCACCATCCACTTTAGAGGATTCAATAGCCCGATGGAGAAAGTCCTGCTCAAACAAGACGAATGGAAACGGGTGCTGGAAACCCGGGATTTGATGATGAGCAGCCTTAAACCCTTGATAACCGATGAACTATTGAAAATAACCGGATTGGAGTTCAAGCACTTATATGCCGACTGGAACCTGCCTTTGGAAACAGGGATGATTTTCGGTGTCATGGACGAAAAACCGACGCAAAAGGATTTTGAATGGCATGATGAGGCAGACAAACAGGCCTTCTACAAAAAAATTGAAAAGGTTCATGAGGAAGCAGAGAAAAAGCCGGGTGGCATTGAAAGCTATTGGCTCAGCGACCGGACGCTGATCATTAAACGGGTAGAGATCTTGGTCGGCATCGAAAAAGCGCTAATTGGCGAAGGCTATACAGAGATTTTGAAGTTGGCCAAACGTCCGTTGGAACGCTCTCTATTGGACCAAGCCGGCCTCGAGAATATTCTGCATCAAAATATACAGGAGACTTTTTTGGATTGGAATTTCGATGAGGATTTGGGCTATATCGTTTTTGTACTGTCTCCACCACGCAGCGATTCCTAAAAACATGAAAAGGAAGGCCGGATGTTCAACTAGCATCCTGCCTTCCTTTTTAGTCTTTTTTTTCTTCATTGAAGCTGCTGCGCAAAACCTGCCGCTGGCTGCCACCACCCCATTGGCACCCGGCTGCTGGCATAAAGAAGGCGGCGGCTAAAAAGGAATTCCTGAAAACTGCAGCGAAGTAACTAACAGAAAGAAAAAGGAGGATGGCGAATGGCAGGAGATTTCAAAGTATTAAGCGGTGCCGAACCGTATACAGCAGAAGGCAGCCGTACCGGCGTACTCGTTTCACACGGCTTTACAGGGACCGTGCAGAGCATGCGGCCGCTTGGCGAAGCATTTGCACGGGAGGGCTATACGGTGACGGTCCCGCGCCTGGAAGGCCACGGCACCCACCACGAAGAAATGGAAGGAACGACGTACCAGGATTGGATAGCCTCTGTTGAAGAGGCTTTTGCCTGGCTGAAGGAACGGTGCGACACCATTTTCATGGCCGGCCTGTCGATGGGCGGAACGCTCGCCCTCTATATGGCGCAGCAGCACCCTGAAATCCGCGCCATCTCCCTGATCAACGCGGCAGTGGACGTGCCGGCGATGAAGTCGGTGCACGATATGCAGGAGGACATCCGATTCCTCGATGCCATCGGCTCGGACATCAAAAAACCGGGCATTGTGGAACTGGCCTACGAAAAGACGCCGGTCGCCTCCGTCAAGCAGATCCTCGCATTCATGGACGAAGTGCGCAGCGGCTTGTCCGATGTCCGATGCCCGGCGCTGATTTTCGTATCGCCGGAAGACCATGTGGTTCCGCCTGAAAATGCGCAGCTCATCTATGACGGCATCGCTTCCGAAGAAAAGTCCATCATCGAAATGCCCGAAAGCTACCATGTGGCTACGCTCGACAACGACCAGCAGCGCATCATCGATGAAACGCTGGCGTTCTTTAAAAAACACGAATAGCAAGGGGCCGGAAACCTTTCAGGTTTTTAGCCAATAGAAAAAGAGCCTTCCGTCCGGTAATTCACGGGCAGAAGGCTCTTTTGGATGGCTGCTCCTCCCTCCATTCCCGAACCGCTCGATGGCAATAAACCCCGGCGAACCCAAAAGAACCGCCCATCCGTTTCGAGATGGGCGGTTCAGATTTTAGCGCTGCACTAATCAGCTTTCGATCAGCGGGCTACAGGTTTTTTCTCAGGAAAACCGAGCGTCCGGGCTGTATGTTCATGGATTTCGCGGAGCAGTTCCGGGTTATCCATCAACGCCAATCCGTACGAAGGAATCATTTCCTTGATTTTCGGCTCCCATTCGACGATGCGTTCCGGGAAGCATTTCGTGATGACTTCCAGCATGACGTTCACGGCTGTCGACGCACCAGGAGATGCGCCGAGAAGCGCTGCAATCGAACCGTCCGAAGCTGTAACCACTTCGGTGCCGAATTGCAATGTGCCTTTTCCGGATTCGGTATCTTTGATGACCTGGACACGCTGTCCGGCTACAATCAGATCCCAATCTTCGCTTTTCGCATCCGGAATAAAGTCACGCAATTCTTCCATGCGCTGTTCTTTCGTCAGCATGACTTGCTGGATCAAGTATTTGGTCAGCGCCATCTCTTTCGCGCCTGCCGACAGCATTGTCAGGACATTGCTCGGCTTCACGGAAGTGATCAAGTCGAGATTCGATCCGGTTTTCAGGAACTTCGGCGTAAAGCCGGCAAATGGCCCGAACAGCAATGATTTCTTGTTGTCGATAAAGCGGGTATCCAAATGCGGAACGGACATTGGCGGAGCGCCGATCGCCGCTTTTCCATAGATTTTGGCGTTGTGCTGGTCGATGACGATCGGGTTGTTGCAGACCATGAACAGGCCGCTTACCGGGAATCCGCCAATATGCTTCGATTCCGGGATGCCGGATTTCTGCAGCAAGTGGATGCTTCCGCCGCCGCCGCCGATAAAGACGAATTTCGCCGTCTGGCGCTTCGTTTTGCCGCTTTGTTGATCCTTTACTTTCACTTCCCACAGGCCGTCTTTCGTGCGCTTCAGATCTTCGACGCTGTGGTTGTAATTGACGTCCACATTGGCACGCTGGAACTGGTTGAACAAGATGCGAGTCAATGCGCCAAAGTTGACGTCAGTCCCTGTGTCGATTTTGGTGGCCGCAATCGGTTCGCCCGGCTTCCGGCTATACATGACCAGCGGCATCCACTCTTTCAACCGTTTCGGATCTTCGGAGTATTCCATGCCTTCGAACAACGGGTTTTTCGACATCGCTTCAAAGCGCTTTCTCAAGAAACGGACGTTGTCTTCCCCGCGGACCATGCTCATATGCGGCAATTGCACGATGAAATCTTTCGGGTTCGGCACCACTTGTTTGTTCACGAGGTGCGACCAGAATTGCATGGACACCTGGAATTGCTCATTGATTTTGACGGCCTTGCTAATATCAACAGATCCATCAGATTTTTCGGTCGTGTAATTCAGCTCGCAAAGTGCCGCGTGCCCGGTTCCCGCATTGTTCCATTCGTTGGAGCTTTCCTGCCCAGCGCTTGAAAGTTTTTCATAAACGGAAATTTTCCAGTCCGGCGCTAATTCTTTCAGAAGGATTCCCAATGTCGCACTCATAATTCCGGCACCTATCAAGATAACGTCTGTATCAGCTTCTCTATTGCTCATTATTACCTTCCTTTTCTAACCTGAAATTTGGAGAAAGGATGCATGCGCTGCCCGTTCTGTCGTTCCGGGAAGGCCATCTTTTCCTTGTTACTACTAACTATATCATAATGTGAGATTGATAATTATAGCTCAAAACATTTCTATTATAAGCCATTTCGCCGAAATTGTCCGTCTATGAGCCTCATTTCCCCCTAAAAAACAACGTTTTCGCTCCATTTTTTGATAACGCCGGGCTGTATTTCATTTTCCGGCTTTGCACTGCTTTACAGGAAGCCAGCCGGGCAATGCAGGAATCTCCCCCTAACTTCTTGAATGGTTAGGAGAGTCCGGATGCAACCCATCCAACAGTAAAAAATGAATGGAGGCAACAAGATGCAATTAGGCGCTTTTTCAATCAGCCTCGCCGTGAAGGATATCCACGCATCAAAAGACTTCTATGAAAAAATCGGATTCGAGGCGTTCGGCGGCGACATCAAGCAAAACTGGCTCATTATGAAAAACGGGCCGACGATTATCGGGCTGTTCCAGGGGATGTTCGAGAAGAATATGCTGACATTCAATCCGGGATGGGACCAAAACGCCCAGAACCTGGACGCGTTCACTGACATCCGCGAACTTCAGAAAAACCTGAAAGCTGCGGGGGTCCCATTCGCCAGCGAAGTCGATGAATCGGGCCAAGGGCCAGCCAGCTTCATCATTGATGACCCGGATGGGAACCCGGTGTTGTTCGACCAGCACCGGTGAAGAATTCTTTCTTATAACAAAAAGGACGGCTCGCAAGCTGCAAATGCAGTGTGCGAGCCGTCCTTCTATGAGTGGCTCCCTTTTACGTTGCACCGGCCGCGGAAGCCGCTGCCTGATCAGCTTTTACACAGTCGATCGCAATGACAAGCGAAAGGATAAGGTGCTCCATTTCTTCATTCCATACCTGAACTTTATAGCTGTCGCCCCATGTGAACCATTCCTTGCTCACTTCCCCTACGACTTCCCCTCCGCGCAGAATCTGGAAATTCATATCCCACCAGTTGCCCTGCACATCCAGGCCCGCCGCCTCGATCGTATATCGCGCTTTCAGGAACGTGAACTCCTTCTTGATCGTCACGGCTTCCTGTCCGTTGACTTCTACAAAAAATGTCGGCAAAAAACTGAATGTCTTTTTCGTAATCAGCGCCACTTCATTCCGCTCGGCGTCCATGACTGTGAACGTCTTCGGGATTTGCATGAAGCTGCCTTCCACAAAATAGGCATCCTGCTCCTCTTGGTCTTTCACGGTGAATTTGCCGCTCAAGCTGAATACTTTTTGCTTGATGTAGAATTGTTTCATCTGATTTCCCCCTTTGTGCTTGGCTAAAAACCTGCTTGCTTACACCTCGGACTTCCCAAGTTTTACCGAAGCTTCTTTCCTGACGATACCGGCAAGCACAGCGCCCATGGCTGCCCAAATAAACCCGGTGAGGAGCATCAGCAACACCATGACCGGCTTCAGGATCCGTTCCGACAGACTTCCCGAAAGGAACGGAAGCAGGCAGAACAGGAGCGTAACGGTGAACAAGGCTTCGGCCGATCGTGCCAAGGCGCGCGGAATCTCCTGGCTGCCACGCAGCTGGATCATCAGGGAACCTGCGCCGGCCAAGAGCAGGAGCGTCCCGGAAAACAAGAACAGAAGGCCGAATGGAATTCCGGAACCGGTGAAATAAATTTCAAAAAAGTGGAACAGGCCATTGAAAACCAACGCAGCCGCAAGGATCACGACGGACTTCCTTACCTTCCCTTTATACAGCGCGAAAAGAACATACAGCCCTCCGAGGCAGAGAAACGGGAACAGGAACTTGATCCAATCAGTGAAATCACTGGCAATATAGCCGGTATTGGCCCTTCTGCCCAATACCAGCCAGTCGTATAACGGCTTCAATCCCCACAACATTCCGCCTATCACACATGACCAAGCAGCTACTGTCTTCAAGCAGCGTCTCCCCTTCGTTTCAGCGTTTATATACCTATTCCACATCCTCTGTAAAATCCCTTTTCGGCGTCCCTACTAATAAAATCCGGCGCAGGAGAGGTTCCCGGCGCCGGATTTTCGGTGAACAAACGACCGCTTTTGGTTCATGAATTCCTGCTTTCCCTTTTACCCTGCCGGTGCATAGACAATCCGGTTTCTTCCCATGTTTTTGGCTGCGTAAAGCAATTTATCGGCTCTTTTCACCAACTGGTCCGGCGGCTTGTTTGATTTGGATCAAGAGCTTGTCCACTTCCTCTTGTTTGTCCGTATACAAAATCAATGAATCAGACATAGGTGAATGCCTTGGATTGTTGTAAAGTAAGAGGAAAGGAGCTAAAAATATTGAATGAAATCTATTCGAACACCATTTTTTCCGGCATCTTCCTGGTGGTTTTACTTTTAATCGTTGTTCATTTCCTAACTAAAAACAGGCACCATAAAGATTTTTACCTTATCGTAACTGGTTGTGGCTTTTTCGGAGTGTTGGCCTTGTATCTTTTTTCCACAGGAGTTGCGGACATCGTTAGTTTCAAGACGAACAATTTCCATACCTCAGAAGGAATTTGTGAAATTTTCTTTTTCGAGGAAAATAACAGTGCCCGGGGTGGTCATCCAAGCTATTATACGGTGCACATAAACGGGCTGAACCTAAAAGCAGCTGCCGACGAATTCCCTTTTTTGCAAGAAGAAAACATCCATTGTAAAGCTACATACTTGAAAGCAACCGGAACATTAGTGGACATAGAACTTAACAAGTGAGCCGATATTCAAGATGACCGCTTTTTCACTTCTCCAAATTTAGGATAGAATCATTTTTCACGGGCAACCACCGGTAGCGAATGAAGGCAAAATTAAAGACATGAGCCCGGCAAACCAGCGGGCTCATGTCTTTGTAATTTATAGATACCATCTAACTTTCGGCGAGCTTGCTCTGCAAGCTCCGATTTTTCCTGATCAGTTTACAACATCAAAACGGTCGGCATTCATCACTTTGTTCCATGCTTTGATGAAGTCGCGGACGAATTTTTCTTTATTGTCATCTTGTGCGTATACTTCGGCAATTGCCCGCAGGATCGCGTTCGAGCCGAACACCAGGTCAAAACGTGTGGCTGTGCGGACAACTTCTTCAGTGCCGCGGTATCTGCCTTCGTATTTATTGAACTCGGCCGGCGTCCACTCGATGTTCATATCCAGCAAGTTGACGAAGAAATCGTTTGTTAACACGCCGACTTTATCGGTCAGAATCCCTTCGGTAGCCCCTTGGTGATTCGCACCGAATGCGCGCATGCCGCCGACTAGTGCCGTCATTTCCGGTGCAGTCAGGCCAAGCAAGTTCGCTTTATCAAGCAGCATTTCTTCCGGGCTGGTTGCATATTCTTTCTTTTGGTAGTTTCTGAAACCGTCTGAAATCGGCTCCAATACCTTGAAGCTTTCCGCATCCGTTTGTTCTTCGAGTGCATCTCCGCGTCCTTGCGTGAAAGGAACGGCAAGGTCGAAGCCGGCTGCTTTTGCAGCTTGTTCAATGGCAGCGTTCCCTCCAAGCACGATCAGGTCCGCAATGCTGATTTTATCGCCAGTTTCCGCTTTCAGCTGCTCGTAGAAGGAAAGAACTTTCGCCAATTCTTCCGGCTCGTTTACTTCCCAATCGCGTTGAGGCGCGAATCGGATGCGTGCTCCGTTGGCACCGCCGCGCTTGTCTGAATCACGGTACGTGCTAGCAGAAGCCCACGCTGTTTTGACCAAAAACTGCGGGTTTAATCCGCTTTCAAGGATCTTCACTTTCAGCTCATCCAATTCCTTGTCTTTTACTGCACCTGGTGCTTCCGGTACCGGATCTTGCCAGATCAATTCTTCTGTTGGAACTTCTGGTCCCCAGTAGCGCTTTATCGGTCCCATATCACGGTGGAGAAGCTTGAACCACGCGCGGGCAAAGGCATCTTGGAACTCTTCCATATTTTCATAATAACGGCGGGAAATTTTTTCGTATTCCGGATCCATGCGCAGCGCCATGTCTGCCGTCGTCATCATCGTTTTCACTTTGATGGATGCATCTTCTGCGTCAGGCGCCATATGGTCTTCGGGCAGATCTTTTGCCGTCCATTGATATGCACCGGCAGGAGATTTCGTCAATTCCCACTCGTAGCCGAGTAATTGCTCGTAATAGCCGTTGTCCCATTGAATCGGGTTGGCCGTCCATGCGCCTTCGATGCCGCTTGAAATCGTATCGCGGCCTTTTCCTGAGCCGTAGGTGCTCTTCCAGCCCATGCCCAGGTTTTCCATAACAGCTGCTTCCGGATCGTCCCCTACGTTAGAAGCGTCTCCAGCACCGTGGGCCTTGCCGAATGTATGCCCGCCTGCAATCAATGCAACGGTCTCTTCATCATTCATTCCCATGCGGCCGAATGTCTCGCGAATATCGTAAGCACTTGCAAGAGGATCCGGTTTGCCGTTCGGTCCTTGCGGATCGACATAGATCAAGCCCATGACAACTGCAGCAAGAGGTTCTTCTAACTCGCGGTCTCCTGAATAACGGTTGTCCGCCAGCCACTCTTTTTCATTGCCCCAATAAACGTCTTCTTCGGGTGCCCAAATGTCTTCACGGCCTGCCCCGAATCCGAACGTTTTGAAGCCCATGGATTCAAGTGCCACGTTGCCCGTTAAGACAATTAAATCAGCCCAGGAAATTTTGTTGCCGTATTTTTTCTTGATCGGCCACAACAATCGGCGGGCCTTGTCCAGGTTGACATTATCCGGCCAGCTGTTAAGTGGTGCAAATCGCTGGTTTCCTGTAGCGCCGCCCCCGCGTCCATCTGTCGTACGGTAAGTACCTGCGGCATGCCAGGACATGCGGATGAACAACCCGCCGTAATGGCCATAGTCAGCCGGCCACCAGTCTTGGCTGTCGGTCATCAAAGCATGAAGATCTTGCTTTAATGCCTCATAATCCAATTTCTCGAATTCTGCTTTGTAATCAAAATCTTCCCCTAGAGGATTCGACTTTTTATCATGCTGATGCAGGATGCCCACGTTCAGCATGTTCGGCCACCAGTCTTTATTTTGTGTTTTGCCCGGTTTGTTCGAAGTTGTGATGGCACTGTCCCGATGTCCGTCAGTTTGGCCTCTTAGTTCCCCGCCGCCTGCGCCGGTTACCGGACATTGTGCATCTGCTGCCGCTGTGTGGCGTTTTTTGTCATTGCTGTCATGTACATTGTTCTCCATCTTTTAACCCCCTGAGTAATTAAGTGCAAAAAGCGAATTTCAGTTTATAACTATTATCCATGGCCATTGCCAGAGGCAGATAATAATTCTTACATTAGAATTGTACTAAAGTGGGCTACGTCTGAACAGCAATAAGAATTCAAACAAGTTCAAATTTTTTGACCAGTATGTAATCTGGAAATTACCGGAAATTCAATCGGTCGAATGTTAAATAAAAAGCAGATTCCGATAGCCTTGCTTCGGGATCTGCTTTTTAAATTTGAATCAGCGCCGGTTTCCTACCAGAACTGGCCGAAGAATGAGGCAAACAAGACAAAGACGATAATTAGCACAGCGATAGTAATGATGATGCCTGGTATTATGACGATGAAAAATCCTTTCCAGGACGAAACGCGATGCGCTTCGCCTACCGCTTTGCAGACGATGACGAATGTCCAAATCGAAACGACTGCCATCACCACAGACATGATTACCACAATCGGATTCCCTTCCACGTCCATGCGGTCCGCAAAGAACGTTTCCGGTGCTGCCAGCGCCCAGATGACCAGCACCGGCAGGAGCCAGATTTGCGGTATCTGTGCAGTGGCCAGCGCCTTGAACATGTCCCCGTAGGAAGCCGTCCCCTTGAACAGCCGCCCTACCAGCAGCAAGATGGCAGCACCGATGAAATAGCCGAAAGCACTGCCGATCGGCCCGCCGATCAGCACCTGAATAAAGATGTTCCACCCTCCCATATCGGCGCTGCGGGTGTTCATAAGCCCGATCAGACCGGATGCAAAGCCTGTCAAGACGATGAGCAGAATAATAAAATTGACAGGCTTCCGGTCAATGACGAAGCGGACCGTTTCACGTGTGCGCAGCCAAATAGCGGTGAATGGATTCACTTCATGTTCTTTGCGCAATCGCTCTTCCCTTACCATGGTTTCTCCCTCCTTTCGGTTGCCATTTAGGCAACAGCCTTTTCTAATTACTAATATTTACTTTGTTCTTTTCTACTGTAAGTTATCAGAATTATCAAATAAAATATAGCATTTAATTCTTTTATTTGATAAACACCGCATCCACAAAGGAATTGTGCAACAAGGGAGAGGGGAAATTCGCTCGGCGTTGCGGCCTGTTCTTCACTACTTCTTCAAGCGGCACCTAAAAAAGATGGGCGAAGCCATGACACTTATGGCTTCGCCCATCCATCCGGGGGCTTATTCATTTTGACTTCCGGTTCTTTTCTGCTTCACCGGGCCCATGCCGCAATGGCTGCGATATCTTCCGGTGTGGTCCTGCAGCATCCGCCGATGACTCGTGCGCCTGCTTCATGCCATCCTTTGGTGTGGGCGGAGAACGGGTTTGCCGACGGCTCTTCGCTCCACGTCTTGCTTTTGGCATCGTATTCTTCGCCTGAATTCGGGTAGACGATGACCGGTTTGGCAGACCGGCTTTTCACTTCACCAATCAGCGATTCGATAAAGCCTGGCGCGGAGCAGTTGATGCCGATGGCCGCTGCCTGCGCTTCGCCGTCCAGCCATTCCGCACAGGCGGAGATCTTTTCTCCGTCACTGATGTGGAGCCCGTCTTTCGCACTGAAGCTGAACCAGGCATGGACATCCGGAAAATCCTTGAGCACGTGTACGATAGCTTTCGCTTCCGCAAGGCATGGCAGGGTCTCACACGCTAAGATGTCGGCTCCCGCTTCGATTAGCACCTGGATGCGGTCTTTGTGGAAAGCCACGAGCTCCTCTTCGGTCAGCGAATAATCGCCGCGGTACTCGGAGCCGTCCGAGAGAAAAGCGCCGTAGGGGCCGACGGAAGCCGCCACTAACGGTTTCGGCCTTGCGGATTTGTCTGCAACGCCTGCCCAGAATTCATCGCGGGCCCCGACGGCGATCCCGACCGACTGTTGGATCAAACGGATCGCCTCTTCTTCTGTAAGCCCTCTTTCCTGATAGCCTTGGATCGTTGCCTGGTAGCTTGCTGTGATCGCACAGTCCGCCCCTGCCTCAAAATAATCCAGATGGACTCTTTTGATCATTTCCGGGTTTTCCATGACGATTTTTGCCGACCACAACCGGTCATTCAAATCACAGCCGTAATTCTCAAGTTCTGTCGCCATCGCGCCGTCGAGAATGAGGACCGGAAAGTCCTTTAAAATCTGTTCAATCGGGTTCATGCATCCTCATCCTTTCCATGTCCACCTTCAAGATACTGTCCTTAGTTGCTTCTGTTGGCTCTACTTAAGAATTGCTTTGTCCGTTCCATTTTCGGATTATTGAAAAGCTGTTCCGGCGTTCCTTCTTCGACAATCTGTCCGTCTTCCATGAAAACGACGCGGTCGGAGATATCCTGCGCAAAATGGAGCTCATGGGTCACAATCAGCATCGTGTTCCCTTCGTCCGCCACTTTCCGGATCGTCGCCAGCACTTCGTCCACCAGCTCCGGATCCAAAGAGGAGGTCGGTTCATCGAACAGCAGCACTTCCGGGCCCAGCGCCAGTGCCCGCGCAATGCCGACCCGCTGCTGCTGGCCGCCCGACAATTGGGCCGGATAATGGTTCATCCGGTTCGCCAATCCGACCCGTTCCAGGATTTCCATGCTCCGCTTTTCGGCTTCTTCTTTATGTAATTTCTTTACACTGGTCAACCCGATCATGACGTTTTGCAGCACCGTGAAATTCTTGAACAAGTTGTATTGCTGGAACACCATGCCGGTCGAATTCCGTAAGGAGACGATGTCCGCTTTTTTGGCTGATTCGGCGTCCACTCGTTTGCCGCCGATCTCCACAATCCCGCGGGTCGGCTCCTCCAGGAAATTGATGCAGCGCAGGAGCGTTGATTTGCCTGAACCGCTCGGCCCCAGAATCGAAACCACTTCGCCTTTCTTGACGTTCAAGTCGATTCCTTTCAGTACGTGCTGGCTGTCGAAATACTTATGGATATTTTCCAATTTGATCATCACGCAATCCTTCTTTCATATCGGCGTGCCCGCTTCTCGACTCTTACCAGCAGCCGCTCCACTGCGATGCAAAGGATCCAGTAGACGATTGATACCGCGATATACACTTCAAAAAATGCCAATCCGCGGGATCCGAGAATTTTCGCTTGCCCCATGATGTCGATGACGCCGATGATGAATACCAAAGACGTATCCTTGATCGTGCTGATGAACATGTTTCCGAGGTTCGGGATGGCTGTGGCCAGCGCCTGCGGGAAAATGATCTTGATCATCATTTGTGACGGGCTCATTCCGATCGACTTGGCCGCTTCAAACTGCCCGCGGTCAACTGACTCAATCGCAGAGCGAATCGTCTCGGAAAGATAAGCTCCCAGATTCACGGAGAATGCCACCAGCGCATAGACTTCAGGCGGGATGCTGTTGACGTCCGCCGACTGGAGCCAGCCGTATTCGATCTGCAGATAGTAGATGATTTTCGGAATCCCGTAAAACACCAGATAGATCTGGACCAGTAAAGGCGTTCCCCTGATAAAGGATACGTAGATGGACGAAATCACCCGCAATACCGGGACTTTATAAATTTTGATAAGGGCGGTAATCACGCCGATCAATAAGCTGATAACCAGCGACCCCACTGCGATGCCTATCGTGATGGGCAACCGCGCAAGGATTGCGGGAAAGCTTTCGATTAAAAAATTGATATCCAGTAAATTCTCCATTGTCTCTTCCCCTCCACAAACCTATTCAGGGATGTACTCTCCGCCGGTCCACTTGTTCGACAGCTCCGCGAGTGTGCCGTCCTGCTTGAGCTCTTCAAGAACAGGGTCGATCAGCGCTTTCAGCTTTTCGCCTTCTTCTCCGTTTTTCAAGACGATTCCCATGTCGTCATTGACCAATGGCTGCCCGACAATTTCCACGCCCAGATCGTTTTTCTCCAAAACTGCATCGATCATGATCGGATCGTTGACATAAGCGTCGATTCGGCCGTTTTGCACGTCCTGCAGAATCTCGGAAGGGTTGCCGCTTTCGCTGTATTTCAATTCGATCGGCGTCGCTGCTCCCTTATTGTATTCCTCCAAGAGCAAAGTGTAGGAGTCGCCGGCCAAAGCCCCGACTTTCTTGCCTTCCAAGTCTTCAATCGTCTGGATATCTTCTCGTCCCTTCTTCACGGCAATGACCGTTTCGGCCGCAAAATAGGATTCATCGGTGAACAGATACTTTTCTTGGCGTTCCGGCGTTTTCGCGACTTGGTCGGCGATCGCCTGGATTTTATTGGACTCGAGCGCCAGGAACATGCTATCCCAAGGAACGGCGGTGAATTCGAACGTGTAGCCGTCCAGTTTCTCATCGACCGCTTTGACCACTTCCACATCATAGCCGGTCAATTCGTTGTTATCGTCCGCAAACGCAAACGGCGGATAGTCATTCTGCGTTCCCACCAGGATCACTCCTTCGCCCGTGGCTGTCGCTTCTTTTGACGAACAGCCGCTTAAGACGCCGCCTGCGCCGATCAATAAAACCAGTGAGAGGGTTAAATAATTTTTTCTTTTCATGTTAAAACTCCTTCGTTAGTAGAGAGTCGCAAGCTCCTGCCTTGCAGGAAAACCTTGCGCTATTGGGATGGATGAGGCAAGTAAACGCAAAAAAACCTATTTCGATAGGAAATAGGTTTTAATCTAGATCTTATCTCTCAGAGCAAATGCCCTGCAGGAATTAGCACCGCTCATGAAAATGATGGTTGCTGGACGTCACAGGGCCTGTCCCTCAGTCTCTCTTGATAAGTTATTTAATTTTTTTACATAATTAAGATAGTATTTGAGATTACCGCTTCTGTCAAACACATTTTTCATCTATTTCGAATTTTGATGAATTATTTCCCGGGAAATGTCCGGAATTCATGCGGCGTGTTTCCCTTCCTCGCTTGATTGAAGGGTTTATTTCAAGTGCTAACCGCTCATTCGTCCAAGGCAGGCAGCACTCTTTTGGCCAATTGACAATCATCGGAATCTTGCATACCATCTAGTCATACTTTCGAATTCCACAAAGAGCGGAGCGGACTGAACATGACAAAAGACCAGGTTTATGATGTCGCAATCATCGGTGCAGGAACGATGGGCATGGCGGCCGGCGCCTTTTTGGCGAAGCAGAATGCGAAGACCTTGCTGATCGATGCCTTCGATCCGCCGCATACTAAAGGGAGCCATCACGGCGACACCCGCCTGATTCGGCATGCGTACGGCGAAGGCCGGCAATATGTGACGCTTGTGAAGCGCGCGCAGCAATTATGGGAGCAGCTCGAACAAGAAACGGGCCATAAAATTTTCGAGAACACCGGTGTGCTCGGCATCGGCCCGGAAGACTCCCCTTTTCTTCAGGAAACGATCGCTTCTGCCCGGAAGCATAACCTATCGTTAGAGATTTTGAACGGCCGGGAAATCAACGAAAGATGGCCGGGGTTTTCCGTGCCAGACCAGTACATCGGCTGCTTTGAATCGGCATCGGGGCTGATCTACAGCGAAAATGCCATTCGGGCCTATAAGGAAACCGCTTTGAAATACGGAGCAGACCTTGCTGCCAATACACCGGTTCAGCACATTGACCCCAATGATCCGCAAGGCGTGAAAATTTCGACTGGAACAACGGACTTTTATGCAAAGAAAGTGATTGTTACAGCGGGTGCCTGGGCAGCGAAATTATTGCCGGAACTTCATTTGCCCATCCAGCCGACCCGAAAAGCCGTCGGCTGGTTCGAAGCCCCTGCCGCTCTTTTTGATGCCGCACACTTTCCGTCCTTTTTCATCGAGGACAACAACCACAAGGCGTACGGCTTCCCGAACTTGGACGGCACCGGCCTGAAAATCGGGCGGTCCGACGGCGGGGACCCGATTGATCCGGACGTGCATTCACAGAACTTCGGGCAGTATGAAACCGATGAAGGCGACCTTAGGCGCGTGCTCCAAACTTTCCTGCCGGAAGCGAACGGCGAACTGCTCGAAGCGAAGACCTGCCTCTATACCGTTTCAAGCGACCATGATTTCATCGTCGACTTCCATCCTGAAAACAAGCACGTCATTTTCGCCTGCGGCTTTTCGGGCCACGGCTTTAAATTCGGAAGCGTGATGGGCGAAGTCCTGAGCCAAATGGTTTTGGAGGGACGGAGTGAATTGGACATCTCCATCTTCTCGCTTAACCGATTCGTGGAGTGACAAATTTCGGACCATCTCCAAAAGGACTTCCTGAACGCTTCTTTAATCGGCGTTTCAGGAAGTCCTTTTTAAATCCCTGTTTCGTGCATCCGGCGCTTTTCCATGCCTTCTCCGAACCGTTATAGTAAAGAAAACCTTCTTTTGGAAAGGACGGAACCGGCATGGAAATCGTGAACATGATCGGCGCTAAGACCCGGCAGGAATTGAGGGATTGGCTGGAAGAAAATTCAACGAAAGAAAAGTTTTGCTGGGTGATTCTTGGCACGAAGCAGCAGCCCGATGCCCTCCAGTACCTGGACACAGTCGAAGAGGCCCTTTGCTTCGGCTGGATCGACGGCATCAAGAAGAAGCTTACCGGCACCCAAGTGGCCCAAAGGCTTTCCCCGAGACAGAAAAAGAGCAACTGGACGGAATTGAACAAAGAAAGAGTGCGGAGGCTCGAAAAGCTGGGGTTGATGAAAGACCAGGGATTGAACGTGCTCCCTGACATGCGCCCTGAATCGTTTGCGGTTCATCCAGAGATTTTATCCCGTCTGCAAGAAGACGCGCAGGTCTATCAGAACTTCATGAATTTCCCCGAATTGTACCGGAGAATCAGAATTGACAACATCCAAGGATATAAAGAAGTTGATTCTGAAATTTACAATAAACGATTGGATAAGTTCATTAAAAACACCCGCGAGAACAAGATATACGGCCAATGGAATGACGATGGACGCTTGAGTGATTATTAAAGCATGCAGCAAGATAAAATTACCGCACACGGTGTCCAATTGATTCAACTCCTTTTACGAGCACCAAGCCTTTTTATCAATTAACGTTTTCTACATGAGAAACGTTATTGTGGTTTGAAAATTAAAATTATTCTAAAATATTTATATTAGTTCTTCTTGCTCCTTTTCGAAATAAAACGGTCCAGAAGGAAAAATGATAACGCTTACTCTCCCATAACTTCCGGAGTAATTCAAAGATTTTTTTCAACTCAAGGGTTTCCTTTGACAAATATCCGATTTCATATAACAATTAGAAGCAGGAATTAGAATGATTATAGTTAAATAATTATATTAATTGAGGTGATGGACTTTGATTAATATTTTTTTATGGAATTATTGGCTTTGATCATTCTAAAAAAACATTTAGGAGGAATTTAATATGTCTTTGATCGGAAAAGAAATCCAGCCATTCGCAGCTTCTGCTTACCACGCGGGAAGCGGTGACTTTATCGAGGTATCAGAACAAAACATGAAAGGCCAATGGAGTGTGGTTTGCTTCTACCCAGCTGACTTTACATTCGTTTGCCCGACTGAACTTGAAGACCTTCAGAAACAATACGCAACGCTTAAAAGCTTGGGCGTTGAAGTATATTCTGTATCAACGGATACTCACTTCACGCATAAAGCATGGCACGACCATTCAGACGCGATCAGCACACTCCAATACGTCATGATCGGCGACCCGTCACAACGCATTTCACGCAGCTTTGATGTCTTGGACGAAGAAGCCGGCCTTGCACAGCGCGGTACATTCATCGTTGACCCGGACGGCATCGTCCAAGCAGCGGAAATCAATGCGGACGGCATCGGCCGCGACGCAAGCACGCTAGTAGGCAAAATCAAAGCGGCTCAATATGTCCGCAACAACCCAGGCGAAGTTTGCCCGGCTAAATGGGAAGAAGGCAGCGCGACACTGAAGCCGAGCCTCGACCTTGTCGGCAAAATATAAGGAGTTCTGATCATGATATTAGATGCAGATATAAAAGCACAATTAGAGCAATACCTGCAGCTGCTTGAGGGCGACGTGCTGCTCAAAGTCAGCGCAGGTAGGGACGACGTCTCCCGCGACATGGCGGCTCTCGTAGAAGAATTGTCCGCAATGTCTGCCCGCATCAAAGTGGAACATGCACAGCTTGAAAGAACGCCGAGCTTCAGCGTCAACCGCATCGGCGAAGACACCGGCATCACGTTTGCCGGCATTCCCCTCGGCCATGAGTTCACGTCCTTGGTCCTTGCTTTGCTGCAAGTGAGCGGACGTGCGCCGAAAGCCGACGTGAAAGTCATCGAGCAGATCAAGAGCATCGAAGGCAACTACCATTTCGACTCGTACATCAGCCTAAGCTGCCAGAACTGTCCGGAAGTGGTCCAGAGCCTGAACTTGATGAGCGTGCTCAACCCGAATATCTCGCATACGATGATTGACGGCGGAGCATTCAAAGAAGAAGTCGAAAGCAAAGACATCATGGCCGTCCCGACGGTCTTCCTGAACGGCGAACCGTTCTCCAGCGGACGCATGTCCCTTGAAGAACTGCTTGCGAAACTGGGCACTGCGCCGGACGCATCCGAATTCGCGGACAAGGATCCGTACGATGTCCTTGTCGTCGGCGGAGGGCCGGCAGGTGCCAGCGCAGCCATCTATGCGGCGCGCAAAGGCATCCGCACAGGCATCGTCGCTGAACGCTTCGGCGGCCAGGTGCTTGATACGCTGAGCATCGAAAACTTCATCAGCGTCAAGCACACGGAAGGGCCGAAGTTCGCAGCAAGCCTCGAAGAGCACGTGAAAGAGTACAACATCGATGTCATGAACCTGCAGCGCGCCAAGCGCTTGGAGAAGAAGGAGTTCGTCGAGATTGAACTCGAAAACGGTGCTGTCCTCAAAGGCAAAACCGTCATCCTTTCCACCGGTGCGCGCTGGCGCAACATCGGCGTGCCGGGCGAGGCTGAATTCAAGAACAAAGGCGTCGCCTACTGCCCGCATTGCGACGGCCCATTGTTTGCCGGCAAAGATGTGGCAGTTGTCGGCGGCGGAAACTCCGGCGTCGAAGCGGCCATCGATCTCGCAAACATTGTGAACCACGTAACCGTGCTGGAATACAATGCCGAACTGAAAGCAGATTCTGTGCTGCAGGACCGCTTGAAGAGCCTGCCGAACGTAACGGTTCTGACAAACGCCCGCACACAGGAAATCACCGGCACGGACAAAGTGAACGGCATTTCTTATATCGACCTGCAAACAGGCGAAGAAAAGCATGTCGAACTGTCCGGCGTCTTCGTCCAGATCGGCCTTGTGCCGAACACCGACTGGCTCGGCGACACCGTCGAACGCAATAAATTCGGCGAAATCGTCATCGACAACCGCGGTGCAACGAACATCCCGGGCGTCTTTGCTGCAGGCGACTGCACGAACAGCCCGTACAAACAGATCATCATTTCGATGGGATCCGGCGCCACTGCTTCATTGAGTGCGTTCGACCACCTCATCCGAAGCGAAGTCCCTGTCATGGCATAAAAAATGAAAAGGACTGTGGAAAGAGATTGCCTCTCTTCCGCAGTCCTTTTTTTGTTTGTTGGAATAAAGTCCCGCTCTTTCATCTTCTTGTATTGTCGATATTCCGCAAAACAGCTGCGCTTGCCGCGGGCGAGCGCCAAGCCTCCTCAGCCGCGTTGCGGCTTGCGGGGTCTCGGCTGTCTCGCTATCCCGCAGGCGTCTCCGCTGTTTTGCTCCATATCTTAGATAGCACTTCAAAAAAAGGTGGAGATGCTTAAAGTTAATGAGCATAAACAGCGCCGGCGCGTTTAAGGGCTAGGCGAAGCTATGAGACGGGTGTCCTTCCCGGCTCATGGCGAGAGCCATGCCCAAAGCGCCTAAGCGGCCTATAAAAGCTAGCTCTCTAGCTTCAACTTACATAAAATATCGCCTGTTTACCCCTTCGCTTCATACAGCCGGCGATGGAGTTCGCGGACCTGCTCCGCTAGTTCCGGGACAGGGCCGTCTACCTCCGTATCCTTGATCACATCCGCAATGGCCAGATTCCGGACGCGCGAGGTTGGAGCGCCCAGTTCACTCAGCCACCCGGCCAATTGTTCGGAAGAACTTGCATAGACGATCCGCCCCAAGCCAGCCCACCCGTGGGCAGCAGAACACATCGGGCAATGTTCTCCGGATGTATAGACCGTCGCCTGGCTTCTTTCCTCGGGTGCCATGTTATTAGCCGCCCACCGCGCGATCGCAAACTCCGGATGCTGCGTATGGTCGCCGCCTGCCACATGGTTATGATCTTCAAAAAGCACTTCCCCCGCTCTGGAAACCAGAACCGACCCGAATGGCTCGTCCCCTTTTTCCAAAGCCGTTTCCGCCAATTCCACACAACGCTGCAAATGCTTCAAATCCGTTTCACTGATCATGTTAGCTCCTCCTTCGTGTGTTTTTCATCAAACCCTTCCGACGCTCTCCTATTCCAGCTCTTCTTCCGCAAGCAGCTTGAACCCTTCGATCATCGTGTCTTCTTCCACTTCGATCAAAATGCAGCGCTTGCCGTTGTAATTGACTTCTTTGACGTAACGTAAGTCCTGCGGGCTGATTTTGATGTCCGCGACTTTCGTGCTGATTTTGATGGATTTAGAGGCGTAGCTCGGGACGACGTGGCTTGCTTTCATTTCATAGTTGCGGTCTTCCACCACCTGCTGGAATGCCCGCTCCACTTTTTCCTCACTCACGTCTTTGACGCCGCTCGCCTTCAGCACACGCGTCACTTCCACCGTATCCAATACCGGCGCTTCTGCGTCTTCATTCTCGGCTTCTTTCTCTACTTCGAGCATGATGTTGATTTCATCGTAGAGGCCAGCAAGCGTCCGCGAATTCACTTCTTCGCCGATTACCGCTTTGACGATTTCCTCGAACACCGCCTTGTCTTCTTCGGCTGTCATGATTTCATTGCCGTTCAAGACGTTCTCGATAAATCCGAAATCGGGTTTATTCGCCTTTCCTGATGCATAGACGATGTGATGGATGTCTGCGGCGTTGTCCGTAAAGCTCGGAAACAGGAAGCCGCCGATTGGCGATGCCAGTTTGATGACCGGATCCATCAGCACATTCGACTTGAACTCCTTTTCGACAAAATCAAACACCAGCGAACTTTTCGGCAGCTCGGTCTGGTTCATGCTGCAGAGGATGAACGGCGTCGTGTACACCTCATCGCGCATGTCGATTTCCGTTTCATCCGCCTGGCGCTTTGTCGTTTTGAAATAAGTGCCGCGGATGAACGTGATCACCATGTCCTTCTCGTACGGCTTCTCTTCCACCGTCTTCAAGGCGATGCGCTGCATATTCGTTTTCCACTCTGCAGCGTCCTCTGCCTCCAGGCCTTCGTACAAGAGCCGCTGCGTATGGTCCGCCTGCCCTTCTTCCTGCGGCTGGAACTTCACCTCAAACAGCTTCACGTCCATCTTGCCGCCCAGCACCTTCTTGAAATTAGCGAGGAACAGCTCCTGCTGCTCCCGGTCCAACATCGAAAACGGACGGCTCTCCTCATGGAAGATCTCAGTGCTTTCCTGCTGTATGTAGACGTTGTAAATCTCGGCGATCTTCAGTAGATCGGTATCGAGCTTAAAGCGCTTGCGAATATCTGCTATATCTTTGTTGTTCATGTCCAATTCCAACTCCCTGGCTAATAAAATCCGTGCAAGGCACAAAAAAAGAAGCATCCAAAGCCGGCGTGCAGCTTTTGGTGCTCTTTTATTATAACAATAATTGAGTTAGAGAAAAAAACACAGTTAATCATTAATAAATAAACATGATAATATTTATGAATAAGTAATAATGACTATTTTCTCATAAATTTCAATATAATTTTCCTGAAATTTGTTGTATCATAGATTGAAAGGGGTGGTTCAAATTAAAGAGATTATTTATAGAGCTGAATCAGTTTTTGGCATTTCTAGAGATTTACCATTGAATTACGTAATTCGAAATGATATTGATATACTATTTAACGATAGTTTAAAAAGAAATAAACATGTTGTAATTTTTGGAAGTTCAAAACAAGGTAAAACGTCACTCAGGAAAAAATATTTATCCGAAGACGATACAATTGTAATACATTGTTCCAACAAATGGTCTTTAGAAGATATTCATATAAACATCTTAAAGCGAGCTGGTTTTGAAATTACTCAATCCACTAAAAAAACCTCTTCTGGCAAATATAAAATTGTCGCTTCAATAAAATCAATGTTAATACCAGGATTTACGCCTTCAGTTGGTTCAGAAATCGAGAAGTCAAAACAAACTGAAATTACATTAAATCCACTGGAATTAGATCCTGAAGATGTTAACGATATTATAAGTGCTTTGAAATCATTAAATTTTAAAAAATATATTCTTTTAGAGGATTTTCACTATCTCAATACTGATGCTCAAAGAGATTTTTCCATTGCTTTAAAGGCATTTCATGAAAACTCAAATTTTACTTTTATAGTAATTGGAGTATGGTTGGATGAAAATAGACTGTCTATTTATAACGGTGACTTAACCGGCAGAGTAATTTCGATAAACGCTGACAAATGGACAGAAAATGAATTGGAGAAAGCAATAACTAATGGTGAAGAATTGCTTAATATTACCTTTGATGCCAACTTTAAAAATTATCTTCTGAAAAATTGTTTTGATAGTATTTATATTGTTCAAGAAGCCTGTTATAGTGCTTGTTTAGAAAATAATATTTACGAAACGCAGGACTCCAATATTACCATTGGAACAAACATCGATATGGATAAATTAATTAAAAAAATAGTTAATCAACAATCTGGAAGATATAATAGTTTTTTAACAAAATTTTCAGATGGATTTCAAGCAACATCATTAGAAATGCATAAATGGATATTATATCCTTTGATAACCGCAACTCCAGAAATTTTAGGAAAAGGCATTAGATATTCTGAAATTAGAAAGTCTATCCAATCAAAACATCCTAGCGGAATTGACTTAAATCCAGGTAACTTAACTCAAGCTTTGCAATCTGTAGCTTCTCTACAAGTGACCAAAAAAATTCAACCTATCATAATTGATTATGATGAAACCAATTTACGATTGAGTGTAGTAGATAAGAGTTTTATAATGTGGCTTCAATTCCAAGACTTAAATGAAATTCTTGAACTTGCAAATTTGCCGACCAATTGATAAACCCCCTGTAATCTTATGATTACAGGGGATTACTTATGATAAGATTCTTCAAGATATATTCATAAAACACTATTTCCCTTCAGAAAGATTTTTCGATAGATTTATCGAATAGTTATCATGATAATTCTCCTTAAATTTATATAAAAATTCACTTACTTATGGTACGGCTCACCCTTCATAATCCGGAAAGCCCGGTAAACCTGCTCCACCAAGATCAGTTTCATCAACTGGTGGGGAAACGTCATCTTCGAGAATGACAGTTTTTCATCCGCCCGCTTCAAGACCTCGTCGTGGAGGCCTAATGATCCCCCGATTACAAAAACAATTTTGCTGCGGCCGTAGGTCATGAGGGATTCGATGTCTTTTGCCAGCCCTTCGGATGTTTTCATCTTGCCGTCGATCGCCAAGGCGATGACGTAGGCGTCGGGAGAAATCTTGGCCATGATCCGCTCCGCTTCTTTCTTTTTGACGATTTCCATGTCCGCTTCGCTCAATTGCTCCGGCGCTTTTTCATCCGCAACTTCCACTTCCGTGATTTTCGCATAGCTTCCAAGCCGTTTTGTGTATTCTTCGATACCCGCCTTCAGGTATTTCTCTTTCAGTTTACCGACACTGATAATTGAGATATTCACACCTTATCCCCCTTTACGCTAAATTTACAAACAAGTTACCCACAAATGTTATACACATATCCACAGAAGTTTCTACATCTTGTGTCCGCTCAGGTGTTCGCCACAAGATACAAAGCAGCCTCTTCGCAGTACTCGCATTTTGTGGATAACTTTTCTTGCTCTGACAATTCTGTAAGAATCGGATAAGTTTTTGCCTCTGCCACAAACATGTCTAACGCATGCTCCACGTGGGTTTTGCAGCAATAAATTTTCATAATACTCATTCCTTTCGATTTCCGAATATTCCACACAGTTATACACATTTCGTTCACGTTTATCCACACTCTATTTTAACAGAAGAATATCTTCCCGAATAGCCAAGCTTCAGAAGACCTGTGGATAGTCTGTTCCTTCTTGCATCGAAATAAGTTATCCACATAATAGTTTTTTGCTTTCACGAACATTGCTTATTATTTTTGGACAGATTGTTTACAAAAATTACAGGAGCGTTACATAAAAATAGACCGGAATACAGGGAAGCTGTATTCCGGTCTATCGGACTTTATTAAATTTCAGGCGGCTGGGCTCCCATTGCTGCCCATTCTTCTTTTGCCGGGCCGTAGACGCCGGGAACTTTCAATCCTGCCTGGCGCATCAGGACCGTCATCTGGCCCCGGTGATGGACCTGGTGAGTAATCAGCACCTGCAGGAGCGTCGCCACGCTCCACATCTCGCCGTACATATTATGCTCTTCTTCCAAGGTTTCATCGGTCCAGTTTTCTTTCATTGCCGTGATCATCGATTGATTGGAAAACCGGTAGGCTTCTGCAATTTCTTCGGCGGTATCCGGAACAGGGTTGCCGAATTTAGCTGCTGAAAACTGCAGCCCGGTATGTCCGACCATTTCATCCAGCGTGGTTACCAGATGCCATGCCAGCCGACCAAGCGTCCGGTGTTCATCTGTGACCTGCTGGCTGAGTGATTCGTCTGTTAGCGCATCCAGAATCTTCTGGGTGGCTTCTTCTTCGCGCTTCCAATCCTTGAAAAAATCATTCAGTTTTCTGTACACGCTCGATCCCTCCATTTTCTTTCTCCTTTGGTCTATTCGCCGCATAAGAACGTTTTCCTGCCTCAGGACCGCTTTTGCAGAAGGGCATCGGTTTTATTCCCTTTAAACGAATAAAACCGGAAGCGATGTGCCTCCGGTTTTGGATCCATCCTATAGTGCCGAGTTGTCCACAAGCTCGAGTTCGAAATCCAAAGGTTCTCCGTCGCGGTACGCTTTAACCGCCATCGTGTCACCGATTTTCTTTTCGTTGTATAAATGCTTGCGAAGGTCGATGATGTCGCCGATCGGCTTGCCGTCCATTTCGACGATGACATCGAATTGCTCCATGCCCGCTTTTTCGGCTGCTGAGCCTTCGACGACCGAGTTGACGACAACGCCTTCTTTAATGTCGGCCGGCAGGTTCAGCGACTCTTCGCGCTGCGCCTGCGGGACTTGGGCAAGATCGAGCAAAGCGACACCCATTGCCGGACGGATCATTTCCCCGTTTTCCTCAATCGATTGGATGACCGGCATAGCCGAATTGATCGGGATGGCGAATCCGATTCCTTCCACGTTGGAAGTGGCGATCTTCATCGAGTTGATGCCGATCAGCTGGCCCGCCAGGTTCACCAATGCACCGCCGCTATTGCCGGGGTTGATGGCGGCGTCCGTCTGGAGGACTTCCGCCTGCCAGTCTTCCGTGCCGTTGCCGTCCAAATCAACCGGTACAGCACGGTCCTTGCCGGAGACGACGCCGGTCGTTACCGAACCTGAGAAATCAAGGCCGAGCGGATTGCCGATTGCAATCACCGTCTCCCCGCGTTTCAATGCATCCGAATCGCCGAATTCCGCTACATCCTGGACCGACGCGGCATCCATCTCTACAACGGCCAAATCCGTCCAGATATCCGAACCGACCAGCTCAGCCGGCACTTTCGTCCCGTCCGACAGCGTCACTTCAATATTGGTCGCGCCATCGATTACGTGGTGATTCGTCACCACGAATGCCCGCCCGTTCTCACTTTTGTAAATGACGCCGGAACCGGTGCCTGCTTCCTGCTGCTGCGGCTGGGACCAAAAATCAGACGTCTCCTGCAAATTCGATACGCCGACAACGGCATCCGCTGCTTCATCGACCGCTGCCGTGACATCCGTCGTCACATCGACCGACACCGATTCCTGCTGCTGGCCTTCTCTATTTCCTTCCGTCGTTTGGAGGCCCGTCTCTGCCCGATTATTGGCACCCGGCAGCAATTGCGGCACCGTCTGAAACAGCAGCCACACCAGCAAGGCGCCGACTAACACGCCGGCGAGGCCTGCCAGGAAAGAGTTACCCCGTCTCGGCCGCTGCCGCCCTTCCGGCGGTTGATTGTAATATCCCAATTCGCTCATCCTCTCTTCCTCTTTATTTCTCTATAGCCTAAGTGTAAAAAGCTCAAACGGGATTGGCAAGCAGGAGACCCTTTCCTCCTTACCTAAAAAATCGATTTGTGTCAGATCCCAAACCTCCCTAAGCACCGAAGCAGTGCCTCAGCTTCTTTCCTCCATATCTATGAGGACGAAGTTGACTATCATCTCCTAAACAACTCTCCAGCGAAGCCATGCCCAAAGCGCCGAAGCAGCATCTTAACTTCTACCCTCCCTATCAACGAGGACGAAGGTGACTAGCATCTCCTAAACACCTCTCCAACGCCGGCGCGCCCACGGGCTAGGCGAAGCTGTGAGACGGGTGCTTTTCCCGGCTCATTGCGGGAGCCATGCCTAAAGCGCCGAAGCGGTCTATAAAATAATGACGCTTAAAGACAATTTCTACAGGTAGTATTTTCATTCTTATATAAACTCTTTCGTCTCTTACATGAACTTTTTCATCCTCTACATGAACTCTTTACGTTTCTACATGAAGTCTTCATTAACAGCCCTTACACCCAACTCACCTGACTTCCAGTCCGACTCCGATAAGTAGGTTGCGCCGTTCCATGATCATTCAGCCCGATCCTTTCATTTCCCCAAAGAAAAAAGCCGGAAGCATAAGCTTCCGGCCTTCATTCTTCTTTATACCAAGACAAGCGGCGTCGGCACGTTGGCGTCCGTGTCGAGCAGGTCGACGTACTCGCCGACAATGATGCCTTTGGACTGCAGCGTCTGCTCGACGCTCATGCGTGCCAATGCCTTCATGTTGTTGTCTTTGCTCAAATGCGACAAATAGATGCGGGTCGGCTTCTCCGCCATCACTTCGCTCATGGCGACCGCCGCATCTTCGTTGGAAACATGCCCCACGTCGCTCAGGATGCGCCGTTTGACCGACCAAGGGTATCTGCCCATCTGCAGCATGCCGACGTCGTGGTTGCTCTCGAAGACGTACGCATCCGAAGCCCCGATGACCCCTTTCATGCGGTCGCTGACATATCCCGTATCGGTGATGAGCGAAAGCTTGCGGCCGTTCTCGTGGAACACATAGAACATCGGGTCCGCCGCGTCATGCGAGACCGCGAACGACTCGATGTCGACCGAGCCGAACGTTTTCACGGTGCCCATGTCGAAATGAAAGCGCTGCTCGACCGGGATCGCTCCGACCAGGCCGTCCATCGCGTCCCACGTCTTCGCATTGGCATAGACCGGCACTTTGTGTTTCCGGGCGACAATGCCGAGCCCTTTGATGTGGTCGCTGTGCTCGTGCGTCACCAGGATGCCGTCGAGGTCTGCCATGTTCTTGCCGATGCCGGCGAACAGCTCCTCCATTTTCCGGCCGCTCAGGCCCGCATCCACCAGAAATGAATGCTGCCCGCTTTCTATATAAATCGCATTGCCGCTTGAGCCGCTTGCCAATACGCTAAAACGCATGTGAAAAACTCCTTATGGTGTAACTTCTGACTCTGTTTTGCCTTTCAGCTCGATGACGTCGCCTTTGACCGCATTCACGAAAAATTCCTTTTCCGTGCCGTCTTCGAGTGTTGCCTGGATGCGCCAGGTCGGCACAAACATCTGGGTCCCTTCAGATACCGTGACATATTCGGTGTAGCCGATTTCCGCAGAATCGATATGCGTGCCGGTCGGCAGCATCCGCTTCTGGTACAGCGTATGCACGGCCTGGATAGCCGGGACCAGCTTTTTCTGCTGCTCGCTGAGCTCGATCTCACCGAAAATCGTCTGTTCGTAATTGGTGACTTCGGACTCTTCGTTCCAATAGAGCGTCAGCTTCCCGCGCTCGCTGTAGTACAGCGGCTTGCCGTTGATGTTCTGGAAGAACACCGCTTGCCGCTCCTTCTCGTCAATTTTCCAGATACTGTAGTTCTTGCCCTGGTAGACGGTCTTCGCGACAAATTCCTCCAGCGTCTCGGTGCTCACTTTGCCGTCGAGCGGCAGCGGTTCGGTGAATTTCACCGACAAAAAACTCTCTTCCTGGATGTTCTCTTTCAAGTCTACACCCGGAACGTCTGCTGCGACAAATGATTTAATCTTTCCGGTCACGTACGGCTGATCTTCCACATTTTTCGGCAGCTCGTCGTACGTGATATCATCTGCGCTCAGTTTTTCTTCGTTTGTGGGATCCACCAGAAAATCGTATTCCTGCGACTCGTTGTACCGGTCCAGATACAGCGAATAAAGGAAGACATTCAGGATGGAAAAAACAATGATGAAAATGGATTTGGTTTTATTCCAATCCAAATTGATCGCCCCCTAACTCTTCTGCTGAAAGCGGCGTCCATTTTCCATTGGCTTTATAGAACCAGGTCGGCTCCAGGATCACGAGCCTGTCCGGATCTTTTTCATCGCGTGTCATCTGGTAGCCGAGCATCACGTCCGTCACGGACTCCGGTTTGAGTCCTTTCATATGCGTGAGGGCGTGGAGCGCCGAACTGCCGGAAGCCAATTCCACCGGCTGCGGCTCCCCGAGGGACTCCAGTACATAATACGGACGGTAATAGCGGAAAATTTGTTCCGTTTCACCATCGATGCCCCACGTCAACTCAAGGCTGTCGGCCAGCGCTGCGCTGAACACCGGCAGATTGTTCAAGTAAAGGCGGTAGTTGATCTGCTGGTTCAGCGGTTCCATGCTGAAATACCGGTAATCGTTCGTCCATCCGCTATGGCTGTTGATCCAATCGGCCGTATCGAAAATCAGCTCGGACGGGATTGCCGGATCCGATGTCTGGGCTTGCGGTTGCACGTAGCGGATGCTTTTCTTGCTGTCGTCGAACTTCATCAGCGCTTCCGATGCATCGCTGTACTCCTCGTTCGTCAGCTCTCCGGAAGATTCCACCTGCCCCGGATTTTCAAAGAGCCCGTCGACGAATTTCTTGTCTGGAATGTCTTCCAGCAAGTAGCGGTACGTATCCACTGTCAATTTATTCTCCGGCAAGTAGATCGGCATGGTGCCAAGCCCTTCCTCTGTGACGTATGTGTCGAAATCCGCCAGCGCGGGTTCGACGATTCTCGGGATGAACTGATTCAGTTCTGCAGAAACCACATTGCCTTTATGGATACGGCCTGACCGGGAGTTGATGAAATACAGCGTCATCTCCGGCTGATTGCTTTCTCCCCAAACGAGGACAATGCGGTCGAACGATGCTTCGAGCAGGCTTTCATCTGTAATCTGCAGGATCGAACCCAGTACAGGGAACGGCAGCGGCGCCGGATAATAGACGACCGCGCGGTTCGGGTCATGCATATAAGACTTCAGAAGCGCCGGAGAGGCATCTTCTTCGACTTCCATGATTTCGTTGATCTGCCAATTCTTCATCGTATTCAGCAAAAGATCCACTTGCTTTTGGTTGATCGTGCCTTTTGTTTCATCTTCGCCGTGGTAGAGCACTTTATGGGGCTTGACCACCCGTTCGACCGACTTGCTTTCACCCAGGGCCACTTCGACAGCCGGCGTGGCTTCGATTTCATCGTAGTCCGGCGTGAATGTCCAGACGCTGAATGTCAGTGCCAGGCTGAGGAAAATCAAGAGGAACAGGACGATCGTTTTGATGTGTTCAATATACTTCATTCCCATTCACCTCCGTCATCCAATTCGAATGGCAGCGTGAAGAAGATGGTGGTGCCGCGGCCGTATTCGCTCTCGGCCCAGATGGCGCCGCCATGGGCGTTGATCATTTCTTTTGAAATCGCAAGGCCCAGTCCGGTGCCGCCCATTTCACGGGAACGCGCCCGGTCGACCCGGTAGAAGCGGTCAAAAATGCGCTCGACGTTTTCTTTCGGTATCCCCATGCCCTGGTCTTTGATGCGGATTAAGAGGAAACCGTCTTCGACCGTCACGGTAAAGCGGACTTTTCCGCCTTCTGGCGAATACTTCAAGGCATTGGAGATGATGTTGTCGATGACTTGGGTCAGCTTGTCCGGATCGACTTCCACAAAATAAGGTTCGTCCGGCAGCTGGCGTTCAAAACGCACATTCTGCGATTTCGACATTTCAAAGCGGTCGATGATGCGGTTGAAAAAGACATTGAACTCGACCATTTCTTTGTTGATTTCCGTTTCGCTGGCGTCCATTTTGGACAGCTTCAGCAAATCGTTGACCAATCGGATCATGCGCTCGGTCTCCGTCTGGGTCACGTTCAGGAAATTCGGCGCCAAGTTCGGGTCTTCCCACGCACCGTCTGCGAGCGCTTCTAAATAACTGCGCATCGTCGTCAGCGGCGTCCGCAGTTCATGCGATACGTTCGCGACGAATTCACGGCGTTCGGCATCGATCTTCTCCTGCTCCGTGTTGTCGTGCAGGACGGCGATGACGCCGTTGACAAAGCCGGTCTCTTTTTGGATGACCGAGAAGCTGGTGCGCAGGAGCGCACTTTCGTCGTAGCTGCTGAAATCGAGCGTGACGGCTTCTTTCAAATGGATCAGATCTTCAAAGGTATATTCATTTTCGAGCTTTAGGACAGATGTAATCGGCCGGTTGATGACCGTTTCACGTGAAACATTCAACAGCCGGAGCGCCGGGTCGTTGATCAGGATCACCCGCCCCCGGCGGTCGGTCGAAAGCACACCGTCCGTCATGTTCGACAGGACCGATGCAAGTTTGCGGCGTTCGCTTTCCGTGGATTGCTGAGATTCCTGCAGGCGGTTCGTCAAATTATTGAACGACTTGGCCAGCTGGCCGATTTCATCGTCCCCGTAGACGCGCACCTTGCGCGAGAAATTCCCTTTGGCCATGGCCTGTGCTTGGCGGCGCATATCGGAGATCGGCTTGGAGATGGTCTGGGCGACCAAAACGCCGAGGATTGCCGTGATGGCCAATGCGATGGCGGTTCCGCCTGCCAGGATGGAGTTGATATCGTCCATCTGGTTATAGACGCTTTCGATATCCGCTTCCATATAAAGCGTGCCGAGCACTTCCCCGCCTTCAGCCATGATCGGCTGCGTGCGGACCCATACCCGGTTTTTCTGGGCATTGACTTTTGTCCGGTCCAGCGGCGTTTCGCTCGTCACGGACTGCGTCACCAATTCTTCCGTCGAACGCTGGCCGACGAGCGACTGGTTATCGACAGCGGAAGAAGCAAGGATCCGGTAGCGTGAATCGATAACCCGGATCTCGTCGATATCTTCCGATTGGAAGCCGTAAAGGACCGAGCGCAGGCTTTGCTCCAGCGTCAAGTCGTCTTCGGTGCGTTCTTTGATCATTTCTTCCCTGACGCTAAACTCCACGATATTCATACGGTCTTCAATCGAACCGGTGAAGTTCTCGATGAGTGTATCTTCAAGCTGCTGTGCGAAATACAGCCCGATGATCTGCATCGCCAGCAAGATCAGAAGGATGTAAATGACCACGAACTTTACGTGGATCGATTTAAAAAAACCTACTTTGTGCATTCAACCTACTCCTGTTCAGGGTTCCGCAAGTAATAGCCTACTCCTCTGCGGGTCACAATCCAGGCCGGGTGGCTCGGGTTGTCTTCAATTTTTTCACGAAGGCGGCGGATGGTCACGTCCACAGTGCGGACGTCCCCAAAATAGTCATAGCCCCAGACGGTCTGCAATAAATGCTCGCGGGTCATGACCTGCCCGATATGTTTCCCAAGGTAATGGAGAAGCTCGAACTCACGGTGCGTCAGCTCGATCGTTTCATCCCGCTTCTGGACCAGGTATGCGTCCGGCTGGATGGTCAAGGCGCCGACTTCGATATCGTTCGAATTCGGGCCATCTTCTTCAAGCGGCACGACATTCTGGCGGCGTAAGTTCGCTTTGACGCGTGCAATCAATTCGCGCGTTGAAAACGGCTTTGTTACATAGTCATCAGCACCCAGCTCAAGGCCGAGCACTTTATCGATTTCCGAGTCTTTCGCCGTCAGCATGATGATCGGGAAATCGAATTTCTTGCGGATTTCGCGGCATACTTCCATGCCGTCGCGGTTCGGCAGCATGATGTCCAAAAGCATCAGGTCCGGCTGGATTTCTTCAGCGATCTTCACTGCTTCGTCGCCGTCATAAGCACAGACCACGTTGAATCCTTCTTTCTTCAAATTGAATTGCAGAATGTCTGCAATCGGCTTCTCATCATCTACAACCAAAATCGTTTTATTCATCATTTTCTCCCCTTCATATCCCAGCATTTTTTCGGTGGAATTGTTCCAATGCACATTCTTTTCTACCATTACTTTATCACTGTTAAGAAGGTTTCGCATCTCTCATTCCCCGGACCCTATTTCCCGGGAAATAATCGGCAATGAATTGAAAAAGACCGGCCTTTGCGGAAGGCCGATCTGTTGAGCATTTATTTAAGATAATTTAATGGATTCTTTGTTTTACCATCTAAAGATACTTCAAAATGGAGGTGGACGCCAGTAGAACGACCTGTGTTCCCCATATTGCCAAGCTTGGTCCCTTTCGGCACTTTCTGGCCCGGTTTGACGTCAATCGACGACAGATGGGCGTAGATCGTTTCATAGCCGTTTTGGTGGTCGACGATGACTCGGTTGCCGAATGTGCCGGCTGCCCCCACCGCTTTTACAACGCCGTGGTCTGCTGACTTGATCGCCGGCCCGTCCGGCTGGGCGATATCGATGCCGTTATGGAGGCGCCCCCAGCGCTGGCCGCGCTCGCTTGAAATATAGCCGCCTTCTGCAGGCCAGGCAAAGCGGCCGGTGCCGACAGATGGCAGTTCTTTCGTGCCTTTAGCGATGATTTTGTCCACCGGCTCACGGACGGTCTCTTCTTCGATAACATCTTCCGAAACCGCCTTGCCGTTGATGGAAAGGACCGCCATCATGACATGCTTCTCGCCTTTTTTGCCCTGCTGCTTCACCTTTGTCTTGCCGATCAGCAGCGCCGCGTCGTCCTCTTTCTTCTCTTGGAAAGCAACCGGCTCCGCCTTGTTCTGGAGCTTTTTGATTTCCACCGCAACGCGCGGCTCATCTTTTGCCACTACAAGCTTGCTTCCTTCTTTGATCTTGGAGAATTCCTCTTCGTTGTTCCATTCAGCAAGCCGCCCCGATTCCAGGCCGAACGCTTTGGCGATCTTGCGGGCATTGTCTCCGTCCAAAGCCGTGTAGATGCGTTCGCCGGTCAACAAGTAATGGGCGGCCTCCTTGGCCGTCATGACGGCTTCCGGATCGGCCTGTGTGCTTTTTCCGGAGAAGTTTCCTTTGACCGACAGGCCAAGGATGCGGGTTTCCCCGGCTGCAAGGGACGTATCGGCCGCTTCAGCGCGATTGTCACCTTCCCACTGGGCCAGTTCCTCCGGCGTCGCATACGCCAATTTCAGCTCGCGCAGCGTTTCGTGGTACGCCGCTTCATCTTCGACGTGGACCGCAACGGCTCCGTTGACCGACAAGGCGACGGCCGGCGTCTTCACTTCCAGGCTGTCCGACGCTTTTGCAAGCGTCTCCTGTTCGTCCTTGACGGCCGGCTTGAACACCTGCTCTTTGATCACTTGGAATTCTTTGTCCGCTTCCAGTTCCATGTCGGCAAATGCGGGCTGGGCTTCGGCGATTTTGGCTTCCACTAGTGAATCGACGGCGTCTTTATCGGTGACTGCACCTAGATATTCTTCTCCATCATACAGATGGTAGACCGGCTTGAGGCCGTCCATTTCCAGGGGATTGGCGAATGCAGGGCTGAACGTCAGGCCTGTCAGCAGCAAGGCAGACGCGGCAGCTGCCTTGAGTGCTGCTCCGCCTCCTGCTGCGAGGCCTTTGGTATGGATATTTTTCATCATTTACTCCTTTATATCTAAAGCGCTTGCCGCTTTTCATTTTCTGTTCCTTCAACTTTTCCCACTCTAGCATATTCCGCCTAGGCTGCGACAGCGCCGCCAATCCTGTAACCCAACTGTCTTATTGCTGCCAATACATGCCAGAGAGCCGAGATTTCCGGGCATTTTCAGTGAGGAAAAAGCCTTTATTTGAGCCTTTTATGCAATAAAATCGATAATTACACGATGGATTCCTGTCATATTTGTCATATAAACACTAGATTTCCCACTTAAAATATGTCTATTTTGTTAAAAGGGCAAAAAAACGACAAAAAAAGAGATGGATAATGTTTATTCCAGCTCTTTTTGGGCTATCGAGAATCTTTTATAAACCAGTTAATAAACGAAAAAAACTATTTACGCCGCTTCGGCCGCTTTGGGCATGGCTCCCACAATGAGCCGAGAAGACCACTCGTCTCATTGCTCCGCCTAGCTCCTGGACGCGCCGGCGCTAGATAAGCTTTCTATCCGAGAAATGTACTTGTTATGAACCTGGTTGAGTAAAACATCTCTGAGATATGGAGCAAAACAGCGGAGAAAACCGTACTGCTCCTGCAGCGCTACGCGCTTCGTCGCAAAGTATCGACCAAATGCTGTTTGGCCGATACTTGCCCGCGGGACAGCGAGACAGCCGAGACCCCGCAAGCCGCAACGCGGCTGAGGAGGCTTTGCGCTCGCCCGTAGGCAAGCGCAGCTGTTTTGCGGAATATCGATTGCTCCACAACCAAAAAAAGAACCGGAATAAGGTGTATTCCGGCTCTTTTCGCATTTATTTAGTTAGTCCAAGCTTATCTCCAAACGCTTGTGACGATATTGGTCTGGTTGCGGTCAGGCCCCACCGAGAAGATGGAGATCTGGACGCCTGTCAATTGGGCGATGCGCTCGAGGTAATGGCGTGCGTTCGCCGGCAGTTCGTCCAATGATTTGCAGCCGGTTACGTCTTCCGACCAGCCTGGCAGTTCTTCGTATACCGGTTCGCAGTCCGCAAGCATGCGGAGGTTCGCCGGATACTCGGTGATCAGCTCGCCGTTGTAGCGGTAAGCGGTACAGATCTTCACTGTCTCAAGGCCGGACAATACGTCGATCGAGTTGACCGTCAAATCTGTCAATCCGCTGACGCGTCTAGCGTGGCGCACCACGACGCTGTCGAACCAGCCGATGCGGCGTGGACGGCCTGTTGTCGTACCGTATTCCTTGCCGACTTCGCGGATCCGGTTGCCGACTTCATCAAACAATTCCGTCGGGAACGGGCCGTCGCCGACGCGTGATGTGTACGCTTTGCAGACGCCAATGACGTGCTGGATTGTTGTCGGGCCGACGCCGGCACCGATGGTTACACCGCCCGCTACCGGGTTTGATGACGTGACGAATGGATATGTACCTTGGTCGATATCCAGCATGACGCCTTGTGCGCCTTCAAAAAGGACGCGGCGGCCGTCATCGATGGCATCGTTCAGCACTTTCGACGTATCGGTTACGTATTTCGCGATTTCCTGACCGTATTCGTAATACTCTTCCATGATTTCTTCAACCGTGAAGCCTTCCGTTTCATAAAACTTCTCGAACATCCGGTTTTTCTCATTCAAATTCAAGCGCAGCTTTTCCTCGAACACAACGTGGTCCAGAAGATCCGCCATGCGGATGCCGACACGCGCTGCTTTGTCCATATAAGCAGGCCCGATGCCTTTACCAGTTGTTCCGATTTTGTTCGCTCCGCGTCTTGCTTCTTCCACTTCGTCCTGCTTGATGTGGTACGGCAAAATGACATGTGCGCGGTTCGAGATGCGCAGGTTCTCCGTCGTCACGCCGCGTGCGTGCAGCGCCTTCAGCTCCGTGACCAACGCTTTCGGGTCCACGACCATGCCGTTGCCGATTACCGAAATCTTGTCCTTATAGAAAATTCCGGATGGAATCAAATGCAGTTTATATGTCTCGCCGCCGAAAATGATGGTATGGCCGGCGTTGTTGCCGCCCTGGTAACGCGCAATCACTTCTGCGTGTTCCGATAGAAAATCCGTGATTTTCCCTTTTCCTTCGTCTCCCCATTGCGTTCCTACTACTACGACTGATGTCATCGTCCGCACCTCCGTTAGGCTTATGCCCTTGTTTCAAACAGTCTTCATTGTATCAGCGAAAAGCCGCTTCGTCAATCAAAAACAGAGAAAAACACGAACGTATGAATGTATCTCAACATTCAACGTTCGTGTTTAGAAGTCCCCGCCGGATTCGTGCTGGCTCCAGTCGATGGTGACGAATTTATTGTATTCTTTCACAAATGCCAGTTTCACCGTTCCGGTCGGGCCGTTACGCTGCTTGGCGATGATGATTTCAATCATGTTCTGGTCTTCGGTTTCCTTGTCGTAATAATCTTCGCGGTACAGGAAGGATACGATATCGGCATCCTGCTCGATCGATCCGGATTCACGCAAATCCGACATCATCGGGCGCTTGTCCTGCCGCTGCTCTACGCCACGGGACAACTGGGACAGTGCAATGACCGGCACTTCGAGTTCACGCGCCAATCCTTTCAACGAACGGGAAATATCCGATACTTCCTGCTGGCGGTTCTCGCCTGCGCGCCCCGGTCCCTGGATCAGCTGCAGATAATCGATGAGGATCATGCCAAGGCCGTATTCCTGTTTCAGGCGGCGGCATTTCGCCCGGATGTCGTTGACCCGGATGCCCGGCGTGTCGTCGATGAAGATGCCGGCATTCGACAGGCTGCCCATCGCCATCGTTAGCTTGCGCCAGTCTTCCGTCTGAAGGGCCCCCGTACGGAGCACCTGTGCGTCGATATTGCCTTCGGCACAGAGCATCCGCATGACCAGCTGGTCGGCGCCCATCTCCAGGCTGAAGATCGCGACATTTTCGTCGGTCTTCGTCGCCACATTCTGCGCGACATTCAAAGCGAATGCCGTCTTACCGACAGAAGGCCGTGCAGCCACGATAATCAAGTCGTTCCGCTGGAACCCTGCTGTGACCTTGTCGAGGTCCCGGAAGCCTGTAGGGATGCCTGTGACGTCGCCTTTGCGGGTATGCAAGAGTTCAATGTTGTCGTAGGTCTTCACCAGGACGTCTTTGATGTGGGTGAAGTCGCCTGCATTTTTCCGGTTCGACACTTCCATCATTTTCTTTTCCGCTTCTGCAAGCAAGGCTTCCACTTCGTCTTCGCGGGTAAAGCCGTCCTCCACAATCGTGGTCGCGACCCGGATCAGACGGCGCAGCAGCGCTTTCTCTTCGACGATGCGCGCATAATGCACGACGTTCGCCGCAGTTGGCACCGAATTGGCGATTTCCGCCAAATACGACAGGCCGCCGACGTCTTCAATCTCTTTCTTGACCGATAATTCTTCGGTTACGGTCACCACATCGATCGCTTTGCCGCGGTCGGAAAGGTCAATCATGGTCTGGAAGATCTTCTGGTGCGCAAGGCGGTAGAAGTCTTCCGGCATGACGATTTCCGCTACGGTAATGAGCGCCTGCGGCTCCAGGAAGATCGCCCCGATGACCGATTGCTCGGCTTCGTGGTTATGCGGAGGGGTGCGGTCCAATGTTTCATTCATGGAGTTCATCACCTTACGCTTCTTCTGTTACATGGACCCGCAGTGTCGCCGTGACTTCCGGATGCACTTTGACCGGCACGTTGGTGTAGCCGAGTGCACGGATGGCATCATCCAATTCCATCTTGCGCTTGTCGATTTTGAAGCCGTGCGCCTTTTCCAATTCCGTCGCCACTTGTTTGGTGGTGATCGAGCCGAACAGGCGGCCGCCTTCACCGGATTTCGCTTTCAATTCGATCGTCAGGCTTTCGAGCTTCTCTTTCAGCGCTTTCGCTTCTTCCAACTCTTGCGCTGCTTCTTTTTCCTGCTTTTTCTTCTGGCCCGCCAATTGGCTGATTGCCGCCTGGTCCGCTTCTCTCGCCAAGTTGTTTTTCAGCAGAAAGTTATGTGCATAACCGTCTGCCACATTTTTCACTTCGCCTTTTTTGCCTTTGCCTTTTACGTCTTTCAAGAATATAACTTTCATTCGGATTTGCCCTCCTCGTATTGTTCCCTTATTACAGTTTTCAATTGGTCGATCGCTTCATCGATCGTCGTGCCCGGCATCTGGGTTGCGGCATTTGTCAGATGGCCGCCGCCGCCCATATTTTCCATGATGATCTGGACGTTGACTTCACCGAGCGACCGCGCCGAGATGCCGACGCCGCCTTCTGACCGTTCCGCTACCACGAACGAGGCATTGACGTCTTTCATCGTCAGCAGGATATCAGCCGTCTGTGCGATGAGCACCGGACTGTAGATTTTGCCGGCTTCTCCTCTGGCGATCGCGATGCCGTTCGCCACAAATTCGACGGTCTCGACGATTTTCGCGCGTTCCATATATGTTTCCAGGTCTTCTTTCAGCAAGCGCTGGACCAGTACGGTATCCGCGCCGTTCGAGCGCAGGTACGAGGCCGCTTCAAACGTCCTCGATCCGGTCCGCAGCGTGAAGCTCTTCGTATCGACGATAATGCCTGCAAGCATCGCCGTCGCTTCCAGCATCGACAGCTTTTCGTGCTTCGGCTGGTATTCAAGCAATTCGGTGACCAGTTCCGCAGTCGAGGACGCGTACGGCTCCATGTAGACAAGCATCGTATTGGTGATGAATTCCTCGCCTCGCCGGTGATGGTCGATCAATACCACCCGCTCCATGCGCTGGAGCAGGCGTTCATCAATGACCATCGACGGTTTATGGGTATCCACGATGACCAGGAGCGAATTGTCGGTCATGTCGGCCAAGGCTTCTTCCGGAGTGATGAACCGGTCGAACAGTTCATCGTCCCCTTCGATTTCTTCCATCAGCCGCATGACGCTCCGGTCGTATTCGTTGAAATCCAGGACGATGCGCCCTTGGACTTTGTTCATCGCCGCCATTTTGGCAACGCCGACCGCCGCTCCGATTGCGTCCATATCAGGCATTTTATGGCCCATGACAAAGACTTGGTCGCTTTCCTGGATCAAGTCGCGCAACGCATGCGAAATGACGCGTGCGCGCACCCGTGTGCGTTTTTCGACCGGGTTCGTCTTGCCCCCGTAGAATTTCACTTTGCCGCTCGGATGCTTGATCGCCACTTGGTCGCCGCCGCGGCCGAGGACCAGGTCCAGGCCGGACTGCGCCATGCTGCCGAGTTCGACAAGCGAAGCCGAACCGGCCCCTACGCCGATGCTCAACGTCAGTGCGAGATTGTCTTTCGACGTCACTTCGCGAAGGTCGTCCAGGATGGCGAACTTCGATTGTTCCAGTTCTTTCAGGATGGACTCGTTGAAAACGGCCACGAACCGGTCAGATGAAACCCGTTTGACGAAAATTCCGTGCTTCGCTCCCCATTCGTTGATGAGTGACGTCACGATGCTGTTGAGATTGCTCCGCGTTTGGTCATCCATCCCTTGTGACAATTCATCGTAATTGTCGATGAACAGGATGCCGATGACGGTGCGGTCTGCATAATACAGCGTCTCGATCTCCACTTGTTCAGTAATGTCGAACAAATAGAACAACCGGTCATCCGCCCGGTAATAAACCCGGTATTTGCGGTTGCCGAGTGTGATGGTCATGTCGGAGATTTCATCCGACTTCACCAATGTATGGAATTCATCGGACAAGCTGTAAAGCGATTCGCCGATCAGCGTATCGTATTCCAGCGTCGACGTCATATAGGGGTTGGCCCATTCGATGTCGAAATTCTCATTGACCAGCAGGATGCCGATCGGCATTTCAAGAAGCGCCTCTTCCCCGACTTTCTTCATGCGGTAGGAGAGCGTTTCAATATGTTTTTCGGTTTCTTCGTATACCCGTTTTTCCGTCACCCAGGCGGCTGTAAAAGCCAGGCCGAACAGCAGCGTGAAAATCCCGGCTGCCCATTCTGACCAGAGGGCGATGAAAATAATCGCCGCCACTCCCAGAAGGAGCAGCGCCAAGAGCGGATAACGAAGCTTTCTTTGTCTAAAAAAAGCCGACATTCCGTTTCAGCTCCTCATTTTCCTTTAAACTCGTGCGCCCGCTTCACCCAGCCCCGGATATCGAACCCGAGGTCTATGATGCCGACGATGCTTGTGAACGACTGCAGCGGCAGCGCCAGCACTGTCACCAGTACCGTCACCCATTGCGGCCAGCCTTCTTGGCGGACATAGAAATGGTAGAACGAGATCCCCTGCAGGAACAGCAGGAACTGGAGCAGCACCGAGGCATTCAGGAACACCATATACGCCATGGTGCCTGGCTGCAGATCCGTCAGCATCGAGGCGAGCAGAACGATTAGATAATACCATAATATACTTTTCGGCAATTTCATATCCCGAAAAGGCGGAAATTTTGGAACTTCCGTGCCTAGGCGCTTCAATATCGGCAGCTGGATCGCCAGGAGGACCCACACCATGAAAAATACCGTCAGCACCAAAAAGGCAGGCATCAAGATTTCAAAAGTGGTCATCAGTGCATTGAGCGCTTCCTTGTACTCTTCTGTCTGCGTGCCGAAGTCTTCCATTAAAGCCGCAGACCATTCGGCAGACCGTTTGGTTTCATTCACCATTTCTTCGAGGATGTTGATCCCAAACAGGAAGATCAGTGCCAGGTACTGCAGCATGGCCGACAGCAGAAACACGAGGCCCGAGCCCATGAACATATACAGCTTGCTCTTTTTATAATGGATCGACAAGCCGATGGCCAGGCCGAGCGGCACATGGACGAGCGCGAGCGGCAGCGCCAGCAGGCCGCCGGCGATAAAGGCCAGCAAGAGGCAGACCGCCGCAAAAACGGCGGACGCTTTCCAGCCGAAGCGGGCGCTGTACCACGCCACCGGAAGGCTCAGCAGAAGCAGCGCTGCTAAATTCAAAACGGGCACGTAGACTGTGATTGCCAGCAGAACTGTGAAGATCGCCGCCATCATCGCACCGTTCGTAAGTTGTCGTGTTTGTTGATTTTGCATCCGAGTGAGATTCCCCTTCTTTCGGGTTGATTTCATCCTTGTAATTGTATCACGATTAAGGAATGTGAACAAAAAAGGGGGGCTCGCCGGCATGCCTGCCCGGATTTTAGGGCAATAAAAAAAGACCGGTTTCCCGGCCTTTCCTCATCTTACTTATCTTTCTTCCGCAACAAACGGTAGAAGTGCCATGATACGAGCGCGTTTGATAGCGATTGTCAACTTGCGTTGCCATTTAGCGCTAGTGCCTGTAACACGACGTGGCAAGATTTTTCCTCGTTCAGAAATGAATTTCTTCAACAAGTCAGTGTCTTTGTAGTCGATGAAAGTAATGTTGTTTGAAGTGAAATAACAAACCTTTTTGCGTTTCTTTCCTCCGCGACGTGGTGCCATATCGAATTACCTCCTTTTTATAATGGATTTTCGTTCATCGCGAGTTCCGGTCCTTCTTAGAACGGCAAATCGTCATCCGATACTTCGATCGGGCCGCTGCCGCTTGAGAATGGATCCTGGTCTACACGTGTATAGTTCTGCTGACTTGGGCTCGGCGATTGGTTCTGCTGATAAGACGGCTGCTGCCCTTGCGAGCGGTCTGCATTAGCTCCAGAGTTTTTCGGCTCAAGGAACTGGACACTGTCTGCCACAACTTCCGTCGTATAGACGCGTTTCCCGTCTTGTCCTTCGTAGCTTCCAGTCTGGATGCGGCCTTCTACACCAGCCAAGCTTCCTTTTTTCAAGAAGTTCGCCGTGTTTTCAGCTTGTTTGCGCCAAACAGTACAATTGATAAAATCTGTTTCCTTCTCGCCTTGCGCGTTGGAGAATGTCCGGTTTACAGCAAGTGTAAAACGGGCAACCGCCGCTCCGCTTGGAGTGTAGCGAAGGTCAGGATCTTTTGTCAGTCTTCCGACTAAAACAACTCGGTTAATCATCAGAATTCAACCTCCTTTAAGTCATGGTTTTCGTTATATGCCTTACGCGTCTTTGCGTACAGCGATATGACGGATAATGTCTTCGTTAATGTTCGCAAGACGTGTGTATTCGTTGATAGCTTCAGAACCAGCGTTTACTTTTACGATCTGGTAGAAACCTTCACGCAAATCGTTGATTTCGTAAGCTAAACGACGTTTACCCCACTCTTTCGACTCGATGATTTCAGCACCGTTTGAAGTAAGGATATCGTTAAAACGCTCAACTAGAGCTTTTTTCGCTTCCTCTTCAATTGCAGGCTGCATGATGTACATTAGTTCATACTCTCTCATCGTGTTGTCACCTCCTCATGGACTTGGGCCCTGCTGTTTCCAGCGGGCAAGGAGCAAGCAATTCATATTATTACTCACATCAATGTATTGTATCACAAGCGTCGATGCGCCGCAACTATGTTTTTCAGCCATTCCTCAGCTATAATTGAAGCAAGACGCCGAAAGGAGTGATGACGTGGAAAGGTCCCGCATTATCACCATGGAAGTGCGGAAAGTTGCCCCGAAAGCGCTGTGGGCAAACATCCTGCTTCTTATTGGATTTGCCGCCGCTTTTCATTTTTTGGCCGAACCGCTGGATTTCGCCTTTTCGATTCCCGGCATCCTTTATTTCATCATCGGCTATGCCGTTTTGATCTTTATCCACGAAGCGTTTCATTTGATCGGCTTTGTCCTGTTCGCTAAAGTGCCCTTCTCTTCCCTAGACGTCGGATTGAATCTGGATATGGGTGTCGCCTATGCGACGACCACTGAGCCCATTCCGGTCAAAGCGATGAAAAAAGCGCTTCTTCTGCCCTTCTGGATGACTGCCGCCATTCCGGGGTTCATTGGCTTCTGGATCGGCGACCAGGTGCTGGTCCTGCTTGCCGCAATGCTCGCAGCCGGCGCTTACGGCGACTTCTATATGTACAAAGCGTTGCTGAAAGAACCGAAAAGCGCCTGGGTGCTCGATGACCCCGAACTGCCGCGCCTGCACATCTTCGACGAAAAACCACATAGTAAAAGCCCCGACGCGTAAGCATCGGGGCTTTAAAGTTGTCGAAAAACCTCTTAGAGGTCGATTAATGAATGGAATAAAGTAGTTATACCGCTTTGGCGCTTTGGGCATGGCTCCCGCCATGAGCCGGGAAGGACATCCGTCTCATAGCTACGCCTAGCCCGTGGACGCGCCGGCGCTGGTACAGTTCTTTAAAAGTTGATACCTTGCTTATTTAGCAGTGCTATCCAAGATATGAAGCAAAACAGCGGAGACGCCCGCGGGAAAGCGAGAAAGCCGAGACCCCGCAAGCCGCAGCGCGGCTGAGGAGGCTTGGCGCTCGCCCGCAGGCAAGCGCAGCTTTTTTGCGGAATATCGATTAAGAGACAAGTATTTTATATCTTTCTCAACAATCTAAAAAACCCCGACGCGTAAGCATCGGGGCCTTATTTTTTACAGCTGTTCTTGTGGGATGCGGACGTCCCAGACGCCGGACTCCACTTGCTTTTGAAGCAATGCCGGATCTTTCGCAACGTAAACGATCGTATTCAGCACTTCGCCTGCAGCGTTGACAGTGGTTTCAATCTTATCGAAAAGGTCAGTCACTGCTCCATCCGTATATCCTTCCAGATCATCGATGGCGGGCCAAAGCTCTTCAGGAATATCGTAAACCTCGCCTTGAATCTCGCCTTCATCTGAAACGGCCATCGCCGGATAGCCCATTCCTGAATCATATAATGTCCCTTTTGCCGTGGCGTGTTCTGCGACTAAAGCGGCTTCCCCCAGATAACAATGGTATTTCCCGCCTTGTTTCAATGTTCCATATACAAATAAAAGCATGTTCGATCCTCCTGTAAAAGACTGGATGCTTTTGCATCCAGCCAGTTCGGTTGTATTCCGTGGCGTGTTTTCATACTGGTCCTACATAGCCGTTCCGCCACTTGCATAAACCTAAAACTTACACATTAAAGCGGAACAACATAACGTCGCCGTCTTTCACGACGTACTCCTTGCCTTCTTGGCGGACTTTCCCGGCTTCTTTCGCAGCAGCCATGGAACCCGCTTCGACCAAGTCTTCGTAAGCGACTGTTTCTGCGCGGATAAATCCGCGTTCAAAGTCGGAGTGGATGACGCCAGCACATTGTGGAGCCTTCATGCCTTTTTTAAACGTCCATGCGCGCACTTCCTGCACTCCGGCAGTGAAGTACGTTGCCAATCCAAGCAGGTTATAAGAAGCTTTGATCAATTGATCCAAGCCGGATTCCTGAATGCCCAGCTCTTCCAAGAACATTTCTTTTTCCTCGTCATCCAGTTCAGCCATTTCTTCTTCGATCTTCGCACAAACGACGATCACTTCCGAATTTTGCTTCGCTGCATAATCGCGGACTTGCTGGACGTATTCATTGTTATCAGCATCTGCGATTTCATCTTCTGCCACGTTCGCGACATAAAGCATCGGCTTCAGCGTCAACAAGTTCAGGTTTTTCGCGATGCGCAATTCGTCTTCTGTAAAATCGATCGAACGGGCCAAGTCGCCGGCTTCAAACGCTTCACGGAGCTTCATCAATACCGGCTCTTCAGCAACGGCATCTTTGTCTTTCTGTTTGACGAGTTTCGCTGCGCGGGCAATGCGTTTTTCGATGCTTTCCATATCCGCAAGCACCAATTCAAGGTTGATGACTTCGATATCCGAAATCGGATCCACTTTGCCGGATACGTGCGTGACGTTTTCATCGGCGAAACAGCGGACCACCTGGACGATGGCATCCACTTCACGGATGTGGGAAAGGAATTTATTTCCAAGTCCTTCACCTTTGCTGGCGCCTTTGACGATGCCTGCGATGTCGGTGAATTCAAAAGCTGTCGGAACGGTCTTTTTCGGGTCGACCAATTCCGTCAATTTGTCCAGCCGCTCGTCCGGCACTTCCACAATCCCGACGTTCGGGTCTATTGTACAGAACGGGTAGTTGGCTGCTTCAGCCCCCGCTTTTGTAATAGCGTTGAATAAAGTGGATTTCCCCACGTTTGGTAAACCTACAATCCCTGCAGTCAATGCCATAGGATTCACAACCTCTCTTCTATATGAAACGAATTATTTTTTTGCGACCTCTCCATTATAGGAATAGAAGCGCAATCTGTCCATTTTTCAAAACTTATACAAATATAATATTCTTCTTATACGCCGCGGTTTTTATTCCGCCGCTTCGGCTTTCACCAGGATCTTCTTGATCTTTTTATTGAACTCCACACGCGGCAGCATGACACTGTGCTGGCACCCTTCGCATTTGATGCGGATATCGGCGCCCATCCGGATGATTTTCCAGGCATTCGCGCCGCACGGGTGGCCTTTTTTCATTTCCACAATGTCATTCAATCCGTATTCTTTCTTTTCCATGGCCCTGCCTCCTACTCACTTTTTGGCAATTACCGACGGATTCGTGTCTTCCGGCGAACGCTGCACCATGACCATCCGCGGATAAGGGATTTCTACGCCCTGCTTGTCGAGGTATTCCTTCAAGTCCCGGCGGATGCCGCGCGATACCGCAAAATGCTGCATCGGCAGCGTCTCGGCGATGACCCGCATAACCACTTCCGTCGTCGTCAGGTTCTGCACCCCAAGCAATTCCGGCGGCTTGATGATCTGTTCGTATTTGTCCTGGATATCCACCAGGAATTCCTGGATCAATTTCTCGACTCTCGCCATATCCGATTCATACGAGATGTTGACATCGACGACCGCAATCGAATTGTGGATCGAGAAGTTGACGACGTCTGTGACGTTGCCGTTCGGGAAGATGAACAACTCTCCCGTGAACCCTTTCACCTTGGTCGTCCGGAGACCGATTTCCTCAACCGTCCCTTCAGCCTGTCCGATGCGCACATAATCCCCGACCGAGAACTGATCTTCGAAAATGATGAAGAATCCGGTGATCACGTCGCGCACCAGGTTCTGTGCACCAAAGCCGATGGCCAAGCCGAGCACCCCGGCCCCTGCAATCAACCCGGTGATGTCGATTGTGAACGCCGATAGAACGGCGATGATGGCCATGAAATAAACCACATACGCTACGACATTCTCCAAAAGCTTCGACATCGTCTGCTGGCGCCGCTCGTTATACTTCAACGGCCCTTTGATGCGCACCGAAAAGGTCTTCCGGATGAGCATTTTTGCCACTCTTACTACAATCGCCGCGACGATGACAATCAAAAGCACTTTGATTAGCACAAATCCGATACTGAGCCACATGCCTTCATCAAGCAGGACATTCTTCCATTCCAATGCCGCTTTTTCGACGCTTTTCGCCGTTTCTGCAGCTGTTTCTGCACCTGTTTTCACACTCATTGTTTCACCTTCCTCACTTGCCTTACCCCAAATTCAGCTTATAGATGACCGTGACGATAAATGCTACTACGATTACGCCCGGCAAGAAATTCGCCACACGCATTTTTGTGATTCCAAGCATATTCAAGCCAATGGCGACGATCATGACGCCGCCCGTTGCTGTCATTTCCGTGATGAACATATCAAGCGCAGCATCCGGAATGATCAAACTGATCTGTGTCGCGAACAGCGCAATCAATCCCTGGTAGACGAATACCGGAATCGCTGCCAGCAATACACCGATGCCAAGCGTCGATGCCAGGATGATGGAAGTGAATCCATCAATCAGCCCTTTCGAAATCAGCACGCCGTGTTCATTGGCCAAACCGCTTTCCAGGGCTCCGATGATGCCCATGGCGCCGATGACGAAAATGAGCGTTGCCGTGACAAACCCTTGTGCAATGCTTCCTTTGCTTTCTTTCGCTCCAAGCTTTTCTTCAATCCAATGTCCGAAGTTGTTCAGCATCTTATCCAGGTCCATCCATTCGCCGATGACCGTCCCGATCACTAGACTGACGATGACCACGACGAAATTGTTGCTTTCAAAGCCCATCTGCAAGCCCAAGACTACGACTGCAAGGCCAATGGCGTACAATACTGTTTCCTTCATCTTTTCAGGGATATTCCGAAGCGCCCGTCCGATTAAAGTTCCCACTACAATTAAAATCGCATTGATCAATGTTCCTAAGAGAACCATGTTCCGTACTTCCCCTTCCTCACTCCCGAAGCCAGCGTTTCGTTATTTAATTTTGACGTCTTTTTGCATATGTAGATAGAAATATGCTTTTGTGTCTGTATGCGTTGAATTAATGAAGATCATATTTATATACCGCTTCGGCGCTTTGGGCAGAGCAAAGACAATTGCTCCTGCGCAAGCTCGTCGCAAAGGCGCTGCCGAAAGTGCCCGGCACCACCTTGGCTCCCGCCATGAGCCGAGAAGACCACTCGTCTCATTGCTCCGCCTAGCCTTTGGACGCGCCGGCGCTAGATTAGCTCTCTGAGAACAACAGCACTAGCTGTTTCCGCAGTGCTATCTTAGATATGGAGCAAACCAGCGGAGACGCCTGCGGGACAGCGAGACAGCCGAGACCCCGCAAGTCGCGTTAGCGACTGAGGAGGCTTAGACGCGAGCCCGCGGCAAGCGCAGCTGTTTTGCGGAATATCGGCTATCTCAAATAACTAGTTCATCTAATCCCGAAAAAGTCTTATAGCCCTTAGCAGGCCTTTCAAGTTGCCTGCCCATTTCCACAACATAACAGAGCCTATCCCTTTTCCAAGGAATAGGCGCGGCTCAATTTAGGATTTCAAGTATGCGTTCCAAGTCTTCTTCAGAGAAAAATTCGATTTCGATTTTCCCTTTGTTTTTTGTTTTCTTGATTTGGACATTCGTCCCGAAGCGGTCTCGGAGTTCAGACTGCTTTTCTTCAATGAACAAGTCCTTTTTCTTCTCGATTGTTTCACGTGGAACATCTTCATTCAATTTCTGGACGAGATTTTCCAGCTGGCGTACGTTCAATCCTTCTTTCGCCACTCTTTCAGCGGTTTCCGGAATGAGTTTCTTGGAGCGCAGGCCGAGCAATGTCCGGCCATGGCCCATCGTCAGCTTTTTGTCCGAAATCATGTTCCGCACGTTTTCCGGCAACGCCAACAGACGGACATGGTTCGCGATATGCGGACGGCTCTTGCCGAGGCGGAATGCCAACTGCTCCTGAGTCAGGCTCAGGGCTTCCATCAGCTTTTGATAAGCTTCCGCTTCTTCAATCGGCGTCAGATCCTCGCGCTGGAGGTTCTCTAGAATCGCGAGTTCCATCATCTGCTGATCGGTCAATTCTTTGACGATCGCCGGCACTTCCTTGAGCTTGGCAAGTTTAGCGGCACGGAACCGGCGCTCCCCCACCACCAGCTCGAAATGCTGTCCGTGCTTCCGGACAACAACCGGCTGTAGGATGCCGTGTTCTTTGATCGATTCTGACAATTCCTGAAGCGCAGCATCATCGAAAATCTTTCGGGGCTGGTACGGATTGGTCTTTAGCTGCCCGATTTTGATCTGTGTAATCTTTTCTGTTTCGCTCAATGATTCGCCAGGGAATAATGCATTTATCCCTTTACCTAATCCTTTAGCCATTACGAATCACTTCCCTTGCTAATTCTAAGTAGACATCTGCGCCTCTGGATTTTGGATCGTATATGATTATCGGTTCTCCGTGGCTCGGTGCTTCACTCAGGCGGACATTCCGCGGAATGATCGTCCGGTATACTTTGTCCTGAAAATACTTTTTCACTTCTTCAATGACTTGCAGGCCCAAGTTTGTACGGGCATCGAGCATGGTCAGAAGAACACCATCGATCTCCAGGTCGTGGTTTAAATGCTTTTGGACCAGCCGGACTGTACTGAGCAGCTGGCTCAATCCTTCAAGCGCATAATACTCACACTGGACCGGGATGATGATGGCATCAGAAGCCGTCAACGAATTGATGGTCAACAGCCCTAGCGACGGCGGACAGTCGATGATGATGTAATCGTATATTTCCTTGACTTCCTGCAGCGCTGACTTCAAGCGCACCTCGCGGGACATCGTAGAAACGAGCTCAATTTCCGCTCCTGCGAGTGAAATCGTGGCCGGCACGACGTGCAGGTTCTCCACTTTCGTTTCCATGATTGTGTCTTTGACATCCACATCATCGATCAGCACTTCATAGATGCACTGGTCGACGTCCCCTTTGTTGACGCCCACTCCGCTCGTCGCATTTCCTTGCGGATCGATATCTATCAAAAGGACCTTCTTGCCCAAATAAGCAAGGCAGGCACTTAAATTTACTGAAGAAGTCGTTTTTCCTACGCCGCCTTTTTGATTGGCGATCGCAATAATTCTACCCACACTTGCACCAACTTTCTTTCATACTTCTCTCATTTTACTGCGCTCACGTGACTAATACCATCAATAACGCATATTTTTTTGGTACATCTTTATCCATTGTAGCAAATCTTTGTAGAAAAGAATGTTACATTCACATAATAAAAGCCCTTTCCTAGGTCGGAAAGAGCTTTTTTTTCATTTTTTCTTCGGGATTTTCACGGTGATCTGGTAATACTCTTCATGTTCTTCTTCTTCCGTCGAAACATCAATGCCGCTCTTGCTGACCATGTTCAATGATTCCTTGATGGTGTTGACGGCAATCCTGACGTCCCGGCTGAACGCTTTTCGGCGCGGCTTCGGTTTCTTCGGTTCCACAGACAAAAGCTTTTCGACCTTCAGCTCCAGCTGTTTGACGTTGAGGTTCTGCTCAATCGTTTCGTCAAACATTTTTTTCTGCACGGCGGCATCCTTCAGCTGCAGCAGCACGCGGGCGTGCCGCTCAGTGATCTGGCGGTCCAACAGCGCTTGCTGGATTTCATCCGGCAGCTTCAATAAACGCAGTTTATTGGCCACTGTCGACTGCCCTTTTCCAAGGCGCTGCGCCAATGCTTCCTGGGTGATCGCATGGATCTCCAACAAGTTCTGGTACGCATTTGCCTCTTCAATGGCAGTCAGCTCTTCCCGCTGAAGGTTCTCGATCAATGCAATCGAAGCCGTTTCTTTATCGCTCAGATTGCGAATGATGGCCGGCACTTCTACCCAGCCCAATGAAGACATCGCCCGGAAGCGGCGCTCCCCGGCAATGATTTCATAGGTCCCCTCTTCGTCGGTCTTCCGCACGACAATCGGCTGGATTACGCCGTGCATATGAATCGTCCGGGCCAGTTCTTCGATTTTCTCTTCATCGAAGACTGTCCGCGGCTGGAATTTATTCGCACTTATTTTATCGATCGGCAATTTGACTACTTCTTCCGAAGTGTCTTTCGCCGATTCGATTGACTGTTGTTCTTCTGGTTCATCCGCTTTTTCATTGCCCCCGAAGAAACGGGAGAAAGGACTTTTCATCCTCAAGCACCACCTTTTAAAAGCTCACTTGTATAGTATTCGCTGCCCTATGACTGGATACCTTCCTTGCAATGTTCCACGTGGAACATCCCTTTCGCCGCATGGATTACACGAGCGGCGATTTGTTCGGCGTCCCCGCTTTTCTCGGGTACTTCTTCGGGGTCGTCTTGAATTTGCGGAACACTTGGATATGGCGTTCGCTTTCTTCGATAGGCAATAAAAACGAATATACGTTCTCGTTTTTAACGCCAAGCTTCTCGAGCGCCCCTTCAGCGTCTTTCAGTTCATCCGGTGCTGACGCAGCTTTCATTGCTGCAAACAAACCATCTTTTTTCACGAGCGGCACACATAATTCAGCCAGCACGGAAAGGCGGGCAACTGCCCGGGCGGTCACAAGATCGTATTTTTCACGGTGTTCCGACTGGCCGAAATCTTCCGCCCGTGCATGGACAAACTGCACGCCGGAAAGATTCAACTTTTTGCTCAGATGCTCCAGGAACTGAATCCGTTTGTTCAAGGAATCCACAATCGTCACTTCAATCTGCGGGAAGCAGATCTTCAGCGGGATGCTCGGAAATCCGGCCCCGGCACCTACGTCGCACACTTTCATCGGCTTGGTGAAGTCGAGATAAAATGCGGCCGTGATCGAATCGTAGAAATGCTTCAAGTAAACCGAAGGCTGGTCCGTAATCGCCGTCAAGTTCATCTTTTCATTCCATTCGACCAGCTCTTCAAAATATGTGCGGAATTGAGCCATTTGTATGTCGGTCAGCTCGATGCCTTTTGCGCTGAGGGCTTCTTTGAATTGCTGTTCGTTCATGCCCGTCTGCCTCCCTCTTCTGTTTCGCCTTCTATGTAAAAATGGGCTGGCACAAACCAGCCCACGTTTTATCGGTCTTGCTTAGCTTGATATTTTCGCGATTCTTCCTTGTTCAATATACACCAAAAGAATCGAAATGTCAGCAGGGTTCACACCGGAAATCCGGGAAGCCTGTGCAATGGAGAGCGGACGGACTTCCGCCAATTTGCCGCGCGCTTCGGTCGCAATCCCCGAAATTGCATGGTAATCGATGTCTTCCGGAATCTTTTTGTTCTCCATTTTCTTGAGTTTTTCCACTTGCTGAAGCGATTTTTCGATATAGCCTTCATATTTGATATGAATCTCTACCTGTTCTTTCACTTCTTCCTCCAGATCCACTTCAGAAGCCGTCAGCTGGGCGATCATGTCATAGGTCATTTCCGGGCGCTTCAATAGGTCCGCACCCCGGATGCCGTCTTTCAATTCGCTGCCGCCTGCATCCCGGATCAATTGCTGGGTGGCTTCATTCGGCTTGATCATAATGCCTCTCAAGCGCTTGATCTCTTCTTCGATGCGCGCTTTTTTCGCCTGGAATTTCGCGTAGCGTTCATCGGAAACCATGCCGATTCTGTGGCCCAGTTCCGTCAACCGCATGTCCGCGTTGTCATGGCGCAGCAATAAGCGGTATTCTGCACGCGACGTCAGCAACCGGTACGGTTCATTGGTCCCTTTGGTCACAAGATCATCGATCAGCACGCCGATATAAGCATCTGAGCGGCTGAGGATGACTTCATCTTTGCCGAGCACTTTCGCTGCGGCATTGATGCCCGCCATCAGGCCTTGCCCCGCTGCTTCCTCGTAGCCCGACGTACCGTTGATTTGGCCTGCCGTGTAGAGGTTTTCAAGCTGTTTCGATTCGAGTGTCGGCCATAATTGCGTTGGAACAATCGAATCGTATTCAATCGCGTATCCGGCACGCATCATTTCGGCTTTTTCAAGCCCTGGAATCGATTCCAGCAGCTGTCTTTGGACGTGCTCAGGCAGACTTGTCGAAAGCCCTTGTACGTAAACCTCGCGCGTATTGCGGCCTTCCGGCTCGAGGAAAATCTGGTGGCGCGGCTTGTCATTGAACCGTACGACTTTGTCTTCGATGGACGGGCAATAACGAGGCCCGGTGCCTTTGATCATCCCGGAATACATCGGCGACAGGTGCAGATTATCATCGATGATCTGGTGGGTTTTTTCGTTTGTATACGTCAGCCAGCAAGGCAGCTGGTCCATGATGAATTCCGTCGTTTCATAGCTGAATGCCCGCGGTACATCATCACCCGGCTGAATTTCGGTCTTGCTGTAATCGATGGAGTTGCTGTTGATGCGCGGCGGCGTGCCTGTTTTAAAACGCACAGTTTCAAAACCGAGCGCTTCCAGGTTTTCCGCCAGCTTGATCGACGGCTGCTGGTTGTTCGGGCCGCTTGAATAACGCAGATCACCAATAATGATTTCTCCGCGCAGGAACGTCCCTGTCGTAATGACAACGGATTTGGCGCGGTAAATGCCGCCTACTTGTGTGATCAACCCTTGTACTTTGCCGTCTTCGACGATCAATTCTTCCGCGATGCCCTGGTGGAGCGTCAAATTCGGCTCTTCTTCCATCAAACGCTTCATTTCCTGTTGGTAAAGCACTTTGTCGGCTTGTGCGCGCAGTGCGCGGACAGCCGGCCCTTTTGCTGTATTCAACATTCTCATTTGAATGTGTGTTTTATCGATCACGCGCCCCATGGCACCGCCAAGTGCGTCGATTTCGCGTACTACGATGCCTTTTGCTGGTCCGCCGATTGACGGGTTGCACGGCATAAATGCGATCATATCCAGATTCATCGTCAACACAAGTGTTTTAGCACCCATGCGGGCCGATGCAAGAGCAGCTTCCGCTCCTGCATGTCCGGCGCCTACGACGATGACATCGAACGTGCCTGCTTCGTATTGTGGCATGTCCGTTCATTCCCTTCGAGTTTTATTTCCCTAAGCAGAACTGGGAGAACAGCTGGTTCAGCAATCCGTCATCTGCGGTATCGCCGATGATTTCGCCAAGCAATTCCCAAGTCCGGGTGACATCAATCTGTATCATATCCACCGGCACATCCATTTCGGCAGCCTCAATGGCATCCGAAATGGTTCCATGCGCCTGGTGGAGCAGGGAGATGTGGCGGACATTGGAAACATACGTCATGTCCCCCGCTTCGATCTCCCCTTCGAAAAATAAATCAGCAATCGATTTTTCCAATTGGTCGATGCCCTCTTCTTCTATTAAAGAAGTCGTCACCAGCAATTTGCCGCCGGCGAGTTTTTTCACTTCGTCCAAATCAATCTTCTGCGGCAGATCGGTTTTATTGATCACCACAATATAATTCATGCCTTTCACCGCTTCAAACAGCAAAGCGTCTTCCGCGGTCAGCGGTTCAGCGTAGTTCAGCACGTAAAGGATCAAATCCGCTTCTTTCAGCACTTTGCGTGAGCGTTCAACACCGATCCGTTCCACGATATCTTCCGTTTCGCGGATCCCGGCCGTATCCACCAAACGCAGCGGCACGCCGCGGACATTGACATATTCCTCTATTATATCACGGGTTGTCCCCGCAATTTCCGTGACGATCGCTTTGTTTTCCTGCACCAGGCTGTTCAAAAGAGAGGATTTGCCAACATTCGGACGGCCGACGATGACCGTTGAAAGCCCCTCCCTCAAAATTTTCCCTTGCGAGGATGTCTGGAGCAGCTTTTCGATCTCCGTGCGCACCCATTGTGCTTTTTCCAGCATAATCGGGCGCGTCATTTCTTCCACGTCGTCGTATTCGGGGTAATCGATGTTCACTTCCATCTGGGCAATCGACTCCAATAAAGCCTGGCGCAGTGTACCGATCAGCTTCGACAGGCGGCCTTCCATCTGGTTCAAGGCGACGTCCATCGCACGGTCGGTTTTTGCACGGATGAGATCCATGACAGCTTCCGCCTGCGACAGGTCGATGCGCCCGTTCAGGAACGCCCGCTTGGTGAATTCCCCCGGCTCTGCGAGGCGTGCGCCTGCACGCAGCACAAGTTCGAGCACCCGGTTGACGGAAACGATGCCGCCGTGGCAATTGATCTCGATGACGTCTTCACGGGTGAACGTTTTTGGAGCTTTCATGAACGATACCATGACTTCTTCCACTGTTTCCTCCGTCCACGGATCTGCCAGATGCCCGTAATGGATCGTATGGGTGGCTTGTGTGGCCAGTTTCTTTCCGCTCGGCGCACGGAACAGCTTATCCGCAATCGGGATCGCTTCCGGCCCGCTCAGACGGACAATGGCAATGGCCCCTTCACCGCTTGGCGTGGAGATTGCAGCAATTGTATCGAATTCCATGGTGTTCCTCCTTCAATAATTATAAAAAGCGTAAACGCTCAAATGGTATTGGCAATAAAAAACGTCCAAAAAACTTATCCCCAGGCTTTTTTCTGCCCGAAATCGGGGATTTCCTCTTTAAAAAAGTTGTCCACATGTGGACAACCAACAAAAGCACACGACTTTCTAACATATTACATTAGCACAAATGGCGCCATTCCGAAAGACAGACTGCTTGGTTTTTGCTTGAAATTTACTTAAGTTCATAATTCCTCGCCATCTCCGCCGAATCTTTACGTCCAATTTTTTCACTACTGCAATAAGCAGAAAAAATTTTGACGTTCTTTTGCTCATTATTGGGATACGGGGAAGTAGTGATTTTTCATTCTCGATATTCCGCAAAACAGCTGCGCTTGCCTGCGGGCGAGCGCCAAGCCTCCTCAGCCACGTTGCGGCTTGCGGGGTCTCGGCTGTCTCGCTTTCCCTCGGGCGTCTCCGCTGTTTTGCTTCATATCTCAGACAGCACTGCTAAAACGGATAAAGTTATCAGCTTTTGAAGATTGAAACTAGCGCCGGCGCGCCTACGGGCTGGGCGAAGCTATGAGACGAGTGGTCTTCTCGGCTCATGGCGGGAGCCATGCCCAAAGCGCCGAAGCGGCATATAAATAGGATCTTCCTTAATTCACCGTATCCCAATAAGTTGAAAGAAACTAAAGAAAACAAAACAATAAAAAAAAACAGCCTGCCGGATAGGCAGGCTGTTCGGGATTATCGTAGAGGTTCAATGACCAGATAACGATTCGGTTCTTTTCCTTCTGAATACGTGTCGATATCAAGCCGCCGTGAAAGCGCCTGATGGATCACTTTCCGTTCATAGGACGGCATCGGTTCGAATTGGACGCGGCCGCCTGTGCGGATCGCTTTGTCGGCCATCCGGTCAGCCAGCTGCTCCAATGTCTCTTGCCGCCGTTCACGGTAGTTTTCAGCGTCCAGCTCAACAATCATGAACTGGTCCGAGTGTTTATTGGCGACAAGCTGTGCCAATTGCTGAAGGGAGTTCAGCGTATTGCCGCGCTTCCCGATCAGCATTGCCACTTTTTCGCTTTCGAGGTAGAAACTCACTTGCTTGCCTTTGCGCTGGTGCGTAATCTGCAAGTCATCAATCTTCATGCCCTTGGCAATCGTTTGAATGTAGTTTTTCGTCTCTTCGACCGCCCGCTCATTCAACTCTTCGGAAGCTTCTTCCACCAGCTCTTCGAGGATTTCTTCCGGTTTGCTGGAAGCCTGCTCCTCGGTTGCTGCCGGTTCGGCTTCAGCCGCTTCAACAACCGGCTCTTTCTCTTCGGCCGGCGGAGCGGCCGCTTCGTTCACCGTTACTTCCACTTCGGCCTCTTTGGCGCCGAAGCCGAAAAATCCTTTTTTCTCGGTTTGAATCACATTGATCGTGGCTTCTTCCCGGGAAACCTGGAGTTTTTCCAAGGCGGCAGATATCGCGTCTTCAACAGTCAGTCCCGTTTGCGTAATCCGTTTCACTTTTTAGCCCCTCCTGCTTTCGTTTTAACAGGTTGCTTCGTTTGCTTCACTTGTTTCGTCTGTTTCGGTCCCACCGGCTGTTTTTCATGTGTAGGAGCTGCCGGCTTTACTTTTTTCTTTTCCCACGGACGGTAGATGACCAGGTTCTGGATCAGGGAAATGATGTTCCCGACTACCCAGTATAGGGTCAGCGCCGATGGAAGGATGATACCGAATCCGATGATCATGACTGGCATAAAGTACATCATGATCTTCATCTGCGGGTTGTCCATTGCCGGGCCTGTCATCAATACGACAAATTGCATCAAGCCGGCAATGATTGCGAGGATGATGCTTGGTTCAGCGAGCGGGAAAATCAGGAAAGCGCCAAGATCGATCGATGGCGTGCTGTTCATGCGGCTGATCGCGTGATAGAAACCGATCAGCACCGGCATTTGGATCAATACCGGCAAGCACCCCGCCATCGGATTGACGCCGCGTTCTGAGAACATCGCCATCATTTCCTGCTGGTACTTCTGCTGCGTTACCGCATCTTTCGATTTGTACTTTTCTTTAAGCTTCGCCAATTCCGGCTGAAGTTCCTGCATGCGCTTCGAGCTGCGCGTCTGTTTGACCATAAGCGGCAGGAGCGCCAGACGGATCAGAACCGTTACTGCGATGATTCCCAGTCCGTATGTTCCAAGCAGATCCTTGAAGTACGTGATAGCCGATACGAGCGGCCATACTATGAATTCATTCCAAAATCCTTCACTGTCTTCACTGATCGGCTGTTCGAACTCGGTACAGCCGGATAGCAGCAATGCAACCGCTATCAATGAAAGGAGCAATACTGTGCGTTTCTTCAACCTTCTTCCCCCAAACTAATTTCAATTACTTCTATAATAACATTCACGCTGAAGCACTTTCTACTTCTTTGGCAAAGCACGGGCAATTTTCAGCACATGCTCCAAACTTTTCTTGCTTTCATGGTAATCGAGGTCGGCCGCCTGTTGCCGGGCGATGATAACGTAATCCGCATTCTGCATCAGTTCTTCCTTGCATTCAAGAAAGGCCTGGCGGATATAACGCTTGATGCGGTTGCGGGTGACTGCATTTCCCACTTTCTTGCTGACGGACAAGCCCAGGCGAAATTCCGGCTGATCGCTTTTCAATACATAGACGATAAACTGGCGGTTCGCAAACGACTTCCCTTTTTTGAAGATGCGTTGAAATTCTTTATTCTTCTTGATCCGTTGGTGCTTATTCATTTTTTCACCTGCTTATTTTGGTTCATCTCTGCCGAAAAAGCGGCAGAAAAGAAAAAAAAGACCACTGATGCGGTCAGTGGACTTAAGCTGATAGTACTTTTCTTCCTTTGCGACGGCGTGCAGCAATTACTCTACGTCCGTTTTTTGTGCTCATACGTGCTCTGAAGCCGTGTACTTTGCTGTGTTTGCGTTTATTTGGTTGGTATGTGCGTAATGTCATGGTGACACCTCCTGAATTATATAAGTCAACTATTTCTCAAAGACAGTCTTGACTATTATATAGTCGCTATGCATCAAATGTCAACGCCTTATTAAAAAAGATGCTATTTCGCCGACATTCTTCTTCTATAGAGTTATCCACACTCCCTCCAGAAAAAGTGAAAATCAGTGTGCGCTGTTTTTTTCTCAAATAAAATTATCCACACCCCTTATCTACAAGTTCCGCACATAAGAACCCCTTGTGGATAGCTTTTATGTGTGTAATAAATGTAATGTGGATAACTTGAAGAAGCGCTTGTAATGTCTCAGTTTTTCTGATAACATTAACTTGTTTTCACTTGTTGATAATTTTGAGCCCTAAAAACTTATCCACAAATTGTGGGTAAGGTGTGGACAGTTTTCCAAGGGCTTGTTTGCAAACGTTATCCACAGGCTGTGGTTTTGTGTATGGTATACTAAAAAAATATTTACATATAAAGGAGAAGAGCTATTGGAACACTTAGACGAACTATGGTCAAGTGTCTTAGCCCAAGTTGAAACCAAAATCTCCAAACCTAGTTTTGAAACGTGGTTAAAATCAACAAAACTTTTATCTTATCAGAACGATACAGTCACAATATCAGCGCCGAATTCGTTTGCACGTGATTGGTTGGAAAACCATTACGTGCATTTAATTACTGGGATCCTTTCAGATTTGACGGGTGACGATCTGCTGATAAAGTTTGTTGTGCCCAAAGATCAGGATATGGACGATTTTCAACTTCCGGCCCCGCGCGTCAAGCCAGGGCAAAATGAGCAGCAGGAATTTTTGCCGGGGATGCTCAATCCCAAATACACATTCGATACATTTGTTATCGGATCCGGCAACCGCTTTGCGCACGCTGCCTCACTGGCAGTGGCAGAAGCGCCTGCAAAAGCTTACAACCCGCTGTTTATCTACGGGGGAGTCGGACTTGGCAAGACACATTTAATGCACGCGATCGGACATTATGTCCTCGAACACAATCCGAATGCCAAAGTGGTTTATTTGTCTTCGGAAAAATTCACCAACGAGTTCATCAACTCGATCCGCGACAACCAGACCGTCGATTTCCGCAATAAATACCGCAGTGTCGACATTCTTTTGATTGATGATATTCAGTTTTTGGCCGGAAAAGAGCAGACGCAAGAAGAATTCTTCCATACATTCAATACGCTCCACGAAGAGTCGAAACAGATCATCATCTCGAGTGACCGGCCGCCTAAGGAAATCCCGACACTCGAAGACCGTTTGCGCTCCCGCTTTGAATGGGGATTGATCACCGACATCACACCGCCTGATTTGGAGACGCGGATTGCGATTTTGCGCAAAAAAGCGAAAGCCGACGGGCTCGATATCCCGAATGACGTGATGACGTATATCGCCAATTCCATCGATTCGAATATCCGGGAACTTGAAGGGGCTTTGATCCGCGTGGTCGCGTATTCCTCTTTGATCAACCGTGATATGAGTGCAGAGCTGGCAGCGGAAGCATTGAAAGACATCATGCCGAACTCGAAGCCGAAAGTGATCACGATTCTGGACATCCAGAACGCGGTCGGCGGGCAGTTCAATGTAAAATTGGAAGATTTCAAGACGAAGCGCCGGACAAAGGACATTGCCTATCCGCGCCAGGTAGCGATGTACCTGTCCCGTGAAATGACGGATTTTTCTTTGCCGAAAATAGGGGAAGAGTTCGGAGGGCGGGACCACACGACGGTCATCCATGCCCATGAGAAGATTTCGAAGATGTTGAAAGACAACCAGCAGCTCCAGCAGGACGTCAAGGACATCCGGAGCACGCTCGGAAAGGGTTGATCCACATGTGGATAACCCGGTATTTTCCCAAGCAGTTTATACACAGGCTATCTACATGTGGATAAGCTGCTTTTATTCACTTTATTGGGGTTATCCACATAATCACAGGCCCTACTACTATTATTACTTTAAAAGCATTAAATAAAATATATATATAAGCGAGGTTCGAGAATGAAATTCGAGATAATGCGTGAACGATTAGTCGAAGGTTTAAATGATGTAATGAAAGCGGTCAGTTCAAAAACGACGATTCCGATTTTGACCGGTATTAAAATGGATGTTTCTTCAGAAGGCATGAGACTGACAGGAAGCGATTCGGATATTACCATCCAGACGTTCATCCCTGCAGAAGAAGATGGAGAACAGATCATCCGTGTCACTCAAGGCGGAAGCATCGTGCTCCAGGCAAAAGTTTTTGGGGAAATCATCCGCAAATTGCCGACAAATGATGTCGAAATCGAAATCACCGGGAATTTCCAGACGCATATCCGTTCAGGGAAATCTGAGTTTCACTTGATCGGCCTGGATGCACTCGATTATCCACAATTGCCTGAAATCCAAGATGACCGGCTGTTTTCAATTCCTGCCGACTTGTTGAAAACCATCAACCGCGAAACCGTGTTTGCAGTTTCAAGTTCGGAAACGCGGCCGGTATTAACGGGCGTCCATTGGGAAGTCAAGGACGGGGAGCTTGTTTGTGTCGCTACAGACAGCCACCGCTTGGCACGCCGCAAAACGAAGCTTGAAACGCTTCCGGAAGATGAGTACAGCGTGGTCATCCCGGGGAAAAGCTTGAATGAACTGAACAAGATCCTCGATGACAATTCGGATCCGGTTGAAATCGTCATGACCAACCAGCAAGTCCTTTTCAAATCGAAGCATATCCTGTTCTTCTCCCGTCTATTGGAAGGGAACTACCCGGATACGTCGCGGCTGATCCCTTCTGAATACAAAACGGAAGTGGTCGTCAATGGCCGTTCGCTGCTTCAGGCGATTGACCGTGCTTCTTTGCTTGCCCGTGAAGAACGCAATAATGTAGTGCGCTTTTCCACAAATTCAGGCAGCGAAATCGAAGTTTCTTCCAATTCACCGGAAGTCGGGAAAGTGGAAGAGCAGCTCCAGGCACAAAGCATTGAAGGCGAAGAATTGAAGATTTCATTCAGCGCGAAATTCATGATGGACGCTCTGAAGGCGATCGACGGCCAGGACGTCTTGATCCAGTTCACAGGAGCGATGCGCCCGTTCATTTTGAAATCAGCGCTGGACGATTCCATTTTGCAGCTGATTCTTCCTGTCCGGACATACTAAAAACACAAAAGACCCTCAAGGATAGCCATAAAGGCTATCCTTTTTACTTTTTACCCCCGGTAAGGTAAAATAGAGGGATAGACTACGAATTGAAGGATGAGTGCATTTTGAGAGAAATAGGGATTGAAACGGAATTTATTACCCTTGGCCAATTATTGAAGATGACCGATACGATCAGCTCCGGCGGAATGGCCAAATGGTTCCTGAGCGAACATGAAGTTTTTGTCAACGGGGAGCCGGAAGACCGCAGAGGCCGCAAGCTTCGTCCGGACGACACAGTATCAATTCCAGAAGTGGGTGAATTCCGCATTGCAGTTGCTGAAGGCATGAGCTTCGATGTGGATTGACCATCTCGAGTTAACGGATTACCGGAATTATGAAACGCTCAAATTGGACTTTTCACCGGAAATCAACGTCTTTATCGGGGAAAATGCGCAGGGGAAAACCAATATCATGGAATCTCTGTATGTTTTATCCATGGCTAAATCGCACCGGACGACCAATGACAAGGAATTAATACGCTGGGATGCAGACTATGGTAAAATAAAAGCTGATGTGCATCGTAAATACGGCAAATTGCCCCTTGAAATAATTTTGTCAAAAAAAGGCAAAAAGGCGAAGGTCAACCACCTGGAGCAGCGCCGGCTGAGCGATTATATCGGACAGCTGAATGTGGTGATGTTTGCACCGGAAGACCTCCATCTCGTCAAAGGAAGCCCGCAAGTGCGCAGGCGCTTTATCGATATGGAGATCGGGCAGATTTCCCCGGTTTATTTGCACGATTTATTGATTTACCAAAAGCTATTAAAACAGCGCAACCATATATTAAAGCAGCATTACGGCAAAAAAGAGATCAATGACGTCATGTTTGATGTCTACACCGAGCAGTTTATCGATGCGGCAGTGAAAATCATCCGGAAACGCTATCAGTTCATGGAGCTTTTGCAGAAATGGGCCGAGCCGATCCATCATGGCATTTCCCGAGGGCTGGAACAACTTCAAATCCGCTATCAGCCAATCAGCGGTTTAAAGCCCGAATGGACGCCGACCGAGATGGCGTCTTTTTTAGAGCAGAAACTTATGGAAGTGCGCAAACGGGAAATCGAACGAGGTGTGACGCTGGTCGGGCCTCATCGGGACGATCTGCAATTCTATGTCAACGGATACGATATCCAGACCTATGGTTCCCAAGGGCAGCAGCGGACAACCGCGTTGTCGCTGAAACTGGCGGAAATCGAGTTGATCAAGCAGGAAGTCGGCGAAGCCCCTGTATTGCTCTTGGATGATGTTTTGTCGGAACTTGACGATTACCGGCAGTCGCATCTGCTCAATACGATTCATGGATCGGTCCAGACATTCGTCACCACCACCAGCGTGGATGGCATCGAACACGCAACGATCCAGAACGCCCGCCTTTTCGAAGTATCGAAAGGCGCGGTCAAGGAGTGAGGTTCCATGTATGTTTCCATCAGCACGGACCAGACCGTCCGGACCGATGAAATCATCGCTGTCATTTCGCATGAAAACTACACGCCCGCCGCTTTCGTGCGGCTGCTTGTGCCCATAGATAAAGTGAAATCATTCGTCGTTACGGATGATTTCATTTATGGAACGCCTCTAAAGGCGCAGTCAATCTTGAAAAAAGTGCAAGAACAAAGGCTATAGCAAATATGTCAATAGATTATGCAGTAAGGAAAGAGCAGGTGAACGCAGTGGCAATGGAAGAAAAAGATCTTCAACCATCATATGACGCAAATCAGATTCAAGTTCTGGAAGGATTGGAAGCAGTCCGCAAAAGACCCGGGATGTACATCGGTTCAACGAGTTCAAAAGGGCTTCACCACCTCGTTTGGGAAATTGTGGATAATAGTATCGATGAAGCACTTGCAGGCTATTGTGATGAAATCCAAGTGACGATCGAATCCGGCGACTGGATCCGTGTAGAAGACAACGGGCGCGGCATTCCGGTCGGCATGCAGGAAAAAATGGGCCGGCCGGCTGTTGAAGTCATCATGACCGTCCTCCACGCAGGCGGTAAATTCGGCGGCGGCGGCTATAAAGTTTCCGGCGGCCTCCACGGCGTTGGCGCTTCTGTAGTGAACGCATTGTCGGAAGTGACGGAAGTATACGTCAACCGCGACGGCAAACGCCATTACATCAAATTCGAACGCGGAGCGGTTACAGAAGAACTGCACGTGATCGGCGACGCCGAAAAGACCGGCACGACGATCCGTTTCAAAGCGGACGGCGAAATCTTCAAGGAAACGACTGTCTACGAATTTGACATTCTAGATCACCGTCTGCGCGAGCTCGCTTATTTGAACCGCGGCTTGCGGATTGTTGTCCGCGATGAGCGCGAAGGCGAAGAAAAAGAGAAGGTCTACCATTTCGAAGGCGGGATCAAATCCTACGTCGAACATTTGAATAAAACCAAAGACCCGCTTCATGAAGAGGCGATTTTTGTTGAGGCTGAAAAAGACGGTATTACGGTGGAAGTTGCGATGCAATACAATGCCGGCTATGCTGCCAATATTTTTTCGTTTGCCAATAATATCAATACCCACGAAGGCGGTACGCACGAGTCCGGATTTAAGACGGCCTTGACGCGCGTCGTCAATGATTACGGCCGCAAAAACGGCATGCTGAAAGAACAGGATGCCAATTTAACAGGCGATGACGTAAGGGAAGGGTTGACGGCCATCATTTCGGTCAAGCACCCGGATCCTCAGTTTGAAGGCCAGACGAAGACCAAATTGGGCAATACGGAAGTCAGCACAATCGTCAATAACTTGTTCTCCGGCGGTTTTGAGCGCTTCCTTCTTGAAAACCCATCGGTTTCACGCAAGATTGTCGAAAAAGGCATCATGGCGTCGCATGCCCGCATGGCTGCGAAAAAAGCCCGTGAATTTACGCGCCGAAAATCCGTATTGGAAGTCTCCAGTCTGCCCGGCAAATTGGCCGACTGTTCTTCACGCGATCCGAAAATCAGTGAAATCTACATCGTTGAGGGCGACTCGGCCGGAGGTTCGGCAAAATCAGGACGCGACCGCCATTTCCAGGCGATTCTGCCGCTGCGCGGTAAAATCCTGAACGTGGAGAAAGCCCGCCTCGATAGAATCCTGACAAATGCTGAAATCCGCAACATCATTACAGCGCTTGGCACAGGGATCGGCGAAGAGTTCAACTTGGAAAAAGCCCGTTACCATAAAGTCGTCATCATGACCGATGCCGACGTCGACGGCGCCCATATCCGTACGTTGCTGCTGACGTTCTTCTTCCGCTACATGCGGCCGCTGCTTGAAGCTGGCTATATTTACATTGCCCAGCCGCCATTGTTCCAGATTAAACAAGGCAAGCACGTGGATTATGTCTATACCGATGCGCAACTGAAAGACGCGCTTGAGAAATTGTCTCCGACGCCGAAGCCGAATATCCAGCGCTATAAAGGGTTAGGGGAAATGAACGCGACCCAGCTTTGGGATACGACAATGGATCCGGATGTCCGGACCTTGCTGCAAGTGACATTGAACGATGCGATGGTAGCGGATGAAACCTTCCATATTCTGATGGGAGACGACGTCGAACCGCGCCGCAACTTTATTGAGGAAAATGCGAAATACGTGAAAAACCTGGACGTTTAAGTGATGTAGAGTTGAGAGGAGGCTGCGGATATGGCTGAACGGCCTAGCAGTGGTGTTGAAGAAATAAATATAAGCACGGAGATGCGCACATCGTTTTTGGATTATGCGATGAGCGTCATCGTTTCCCGTGCCTTACCGGATGTGCGCGACGGGTTAAAGCCTGTCCATCGCCGCATCCTATATGCAATGCATGATTTAGGGATCACTTCGGACAAGGCCTATAAAAAATCAGCGCGTATCGTCGGGGATGTAATCGGTAAATACCACCCGCACGGCGACGTGGCTGTTTACGAAACGATGGTCCGCATGGCCCAGGATTTCAGCTACCGGTACATGCTGGTGGACGGACACGGAAACTTCGGATCCGTCGACGGCGATTCGGCTGCCGCAATGCGTTATACCGAGTCCAGAATGTCAAAGATTTCCATGGAATTGCTGCGTGACTTGAACAAAAATACGATTGATTACCGCGACAACTACGATGGCCAGGAAAAAGAGCCGATTGTTCTGCCAAGCCGTTTTCCGAACCTATTGGTTAACGGAACGTCAGGGATTGCAGTCGGAATGGCAACGAATATTCCGCCGCACCACCTGGGCGAAACAATTGATGCCGTATTGGCTGTAGCTGAAAATCCGGCCATCAGCACGGAAGAATTGATGGAGTTCATTCCAGGGCCTGATTTCCCGACAGGCGGGATCATCCTGGGCCGGAGCGGCATCCGCCGTGCATACGAAACCGGCAAAGGATCCATCCTGATCCGTTCCGTAGTCGAAATCGAAACAAAACCGAATGGCAAAGAAGTCATTCTGGTCCACGAACTTCCTTATCAGGTCAATAAAGCCCGCCTGATCGAAAAAATCGCTGAACTTGTCCGCGATAAGAAAATCGACGGCATTACGGATCTTCGCGACGAGTCCGACCGCAATGGCATGCGCATCGTGATCGAAGTCCGCCGCGATGCAAGCGCCAGCGTGCTATTGAACAATCTCTATAAACAAACGGCGATGCAGACGAGCTTCGGCATCAACATGCTGGCACTCGTGGATGGCCATCCGAAAGTACTGGGATTGAAAGAAGTCCTTTACCATTACTTAGAACACCAGAAAGTGGTCATCCGCCGCCGTACGCAATTTGATTTGACGAAAGCGGAAGACCGCGCACATATCCTGGAAGGTTTGCGCATCGCGCTCGACCATATTGATGCCATCATCGCATTGATCCGCGGCTCCCAGACAACAGAGGAAGCGCGCAATGGATTGATGAAAGATTTCAATTTGTCGGAGCGCCAGTCGCAAGCAATCCTCGATATGCGCCTCCAGCGCTTGACGGGCCTCGAACGCGACAAGATTGAAGAAGAGTACCAGGGTCTTGTCAAACTTATTGAAGAGCTTCGTGAAATTTTGGCCAACGAATACCGGATCATTGAAATCATCCGCGAAGAATTGACCGAAGTGAAGGAACGCTTCAGCGACGACCGGAGAACGGAAATCACTTCCGGCGGAACTGAAATGTTCGAAGATGAAGATTTGATTCCAAGAGAAGCGTCCGTTATCACGTTGACGCATAATGGCTACGTGAAACGCCTGCCGGCGAACACGTACCGCAGCCAGAAACGCGGAGGGCGCGGCGTACAAGGAATGGGCACGAACGACGATGATTTCGTTGAACACCTTCTATATACGTCCACCCATGACACGATCCTGTTCTTTACGAGCAAAGGGAAAGTGTACCGCAAAAAAGGCTACCATATACCGGAATATGGCCGCACCGCCAAAGGCCTTCCATTGGTCAACCTGCTGGAAATCAGCAAAGATGAAAAAGTGACCGCCGTCATCCGTGTCGAAGAGTTCAGAGAAGACGACTTCTTCTTCTTTACGACGCGCGAAGGCATCAGCAAGCGGACACCGGTATCGAATTACGCCAATATCCGCCAAAACGGATTGATTGCCATTAGCCTCCGTGAAGACGATGAGCTGATTTCGGTCAAACTTACGGACGGCAAACAGGAAATGGTCATCGGTACGCGCGACGGCGCATTGATCCGCTTCCCTGAAACGGATATCCGCAGCATGGGACGTACAGCCAGCGGTGTCCGCGGCATCCGTCTGCGTGAAGGCGACAAAGTGGTCGGCATGGAAATCCTGGAGCCGAACGATAACATTTTGGTCATCACCGAAAAAGGCTACGGCAAACAGACGAAGGAATCCGAGTACCGCGTCCAGTCAAGAGGCGGGATGGGAATCCGGACGTGCCAGATCACCGATAAGAACGGCCCGCTGGTAGCAGTCCGCACAGTCAATGGATCGGAAGATATCATGTTGATCACCATCAACGGCATTTTGATCCGTATGGACGTCAACGATATCTCGACGACCGGCCGGAGCACACAAGGCGTCCGCCTGATTCGTCTGTCAGAAGACGAGACGGTTGCGACAGTCGCACGCGTGAAAAAAGACATCGACATTCCGGAAGATGCTGAAGAGCAGGATGAAGATGTGGATACAGCCTTGATCGAAGAAAGTGCTGCAGCTGATGTCTTCGCAGAAGATGAAGTCGTGGCCAATGAAGAAGTCGATCATGTCGAAGAAGTAATTGAAGACAACGAGCAAGAAGAAGATGAAGAATAAGAACACAACCCGCTGAGGCAATCAGCGGGTTTTTATTTTGCCTGTGCCGGAAGGTTTTACCTCGGGCAAGCTGACGTTCAATTCTGAAAAGTTTCCTTAGAGAAAAAGAATTTCTAAATGCAGAAGTTTTTTCGTAAAACTGTTGACGCAGACTTTTGTACATGGTATATTAATCAAGTCGCCAATGAGTGCGGCGAACAACATGAACCTTGAAAACTGAACAGCAAAACGTCAACGAAAGACGTCACGAGCGCCGAGGCGCGAGAACGGCTTTTGCGAAGGTTGCCGCAAGGCAATCGGAGCACAGGTCTTCACCCCACAAGCGTTCGTGGCTTAATTACTGATCAGCTCACGCAGATCAAAGCGAGCCGCGCGTCCTTTTGGACGGCGGCACGCCAGCAAGCATTTGAGCAATCAAATCTTCTATAATGGAGAGTTTGATCCTGGCTCAGGACGAACGCTGGCGGCGTGCCTAATACATGCAAGTCGAGCGGAAGTTGAAGAGCTTGCTCTTCAACTTTAGCGGCGGACGGGTGAGTAACACGTGGGCAACCTGCCCTGCAGATCGGGATAACTCCGGGAAACCGGTGCTAATACCGAATAGTTTTGGGTCCCTCCTGGGACCCGACGGAAAGACGGTTTCGGCTGTCACTGCAGGATGGGCCCGCGGCGCATTAGCTAGTTGGTGGGGTAACGGCCCACCAAGGCGACGATGCGTAGCCGACCTGAGAGGGTGATCGGCCACACTGGGACTGAGACACGGCCCAGACTC
>NZ_JBQJJG010000003.1:0-202886 GCF_052078085.1 Planococcus sp. FY231025 | reverse complement strand
AAGCCGAGCCCACGGAAAGCGAAGTGGCCAGCCCGGTCGGGCTTATGCATCTCTATTCATTTAAATTAGACTTTGTCCACAATCTGCAAGCATCTTGCAAAAGATGCTTGTTTTTTTGAAACCTCTCCGAAAGCGTTCCGTATAGAGGTGTAAGGATAGCAAAGTTCAGGCGCAGGCTGATCAAATGAAAACGGCGCAGGAAATCATTTTGTAGTAAAAAGCCGGTTAAGGGGGAATGAAAAATGCCGAAATACGTTTTGTTATGCGGAGGGCTCGGCATCATTTCTGTTTCTTTTTTCGGCTTGTACAGCGCTTTTGCGCCGCGGACTGGCCCTTTGGGCAACGGGCCAGACCTCGGCTGGATTTGGTTCAATTTTTCCATTTTTTTCATTACTGGCTTGTCGTTTCTTGTTCAGGCGATGATCCTATTTTGGCAGCAAAAGAAGCAAGTGTAGATACTTCCGCACCGGTTTAAAAAAGAGCCCGAGTGAACTGCACCAAAAATGTTAGATAGACTCTAACAGTGGCGGTACAGTTCACAAAGGCTCTTTTTTTATTCTGCATTCCCTTCGTCCATATAGATGACTTCCCAAAGGTGTCCGTCCGGATCCTGGAAACTCCAGCCGTACATAAACTCATTGTCCATCTTGTCGTTTGATGCCGAACCGCCGGCTTCGAGCGCTTTTTGGACCAGCTCGTCCACGCTTTCCCGGCTGTCTGCCGAAATCGCAATGATCACTTCGGTGCTGGCTGCCGGATCGGCCAATGGTTTTTTGGTGAAGGTTTCGAAAAATGGTTCAGTCAGCAGCATCACGTAAATATTTTCGCCGACGATCATGCATGTGGCTTTTTCATCTGTCATCTGAGCGTCGAAAGCGAACCCGAGATGCGTGAAAAAGTCTATGGAGCGCTGTAAGTCCTTGACCGCAACGTTGACAAAAATCATTTTTGCCTGCAAGGCCATCCTATCCCCTCCTTTCCCCGAGATTTATTGCGTTCTGTATTCGGTGAGGAGGGGACAATATCCTGCTTGCAAATCAATTATTAAGTCTGGCAGTTTCCCAAGTCCATGCAAAGCTCTATCAACGCAGCAAATCCTTCCCCTTCCGGTAGAAGCGTTCGCGGTCCGCCTGAGGGACGAGCGAGCCGCCCGTCGCCCAGGCCAGATGGACAGCTTTTGACATGTCGAGGCCCTTCTTCTCGGGATAGCCGGATTTCAAAACGGCTACGGGACCGGGAAAACCGGCTGTCGCTGACGGTTCGACAAACAGATCCTCGCTGTCTGCCAAGAAGGCCAGCCCTTTGAACAATTCATCGTCTTCCAATGTGTAGACACCGCTGACCAACCGCTCGCTGATCCCGGAAGCGAAGGAAGACGGCCGGCCGACTGCAAGGCCGTCAGCTTCTGTCCGGTTGTCGATGCCGAAATCCTGCACGCTGACTTTTTCCTTTTCGCCGGTCATCAAGCCGATCAGTACGGCAGGCGAATGGGTCGGCTCTGCAAAGAAGCAATGCACGGCATCTCCGAACATCTGCTTCAGGCCGAAGGCAATGCCCCCTGGGGCCCCACCGACGCCGCAAGGCAAATACACGAAGAGCGGATGGTCTGCATCCACCTGGATGCCTTCGCGCTCCAATTGCGCTTTCAGCCGGAAAGCTGCCACGCTGTACCCGAGGAATAAATGCTTGGACTTTTCATCGTCGACGAAATAGGCATTCGGATTTTGCTTTGTTTCCTCACGCCCCCGGGTGATCGCTTCCCCGAAGTCGCCTTGGCATTCCAAAACGTGCGCCCCATTGGCACGCAGAAGATCCTTTTTCCACTGCTTTGCGTCGGAAGACATATAGACGGTCGTCTGAAAGCCTAAAACCGCACCGACGATGCCGATGCTCAGGCCCAAGTTCCCGGTTGAGCCGACGCCCATGGAATAATTGCTGAAAAATTGCCGGAATGCATCGCTTGCAAACAATTCATAGTTGTCACTTTTTTGGATCAGCCCCGCCGCCAGCGCCATCTCTTCAGCATGCTGGAGCACTTCATAAATACCGCCGCGCGCCTTTACCGACCCTGCAATCGGCAGGTCGTTATCGCATTTCAGGTAAAGGCTGCCGGAAATCGGCATGCCCATCTTCTCTTCCAGTGCCGCCTGCATATGCGGAATCGGCTTGAGCGGCGATTCGATGATGCCTTCGGCTTCCGCCGTTTCCGGAAACGCCTTCGCGATGAACGGCGCGAACCGCTGCCATAGCGCTTCTGCCTCTTCCATGTCCGCCAGGGAAACCGGCAGTTCCGGCAGTTCCGCCATCCTTTGGAGCTTCGGATTCTGCCAGAAAACCGGCTTTAGCGATACAATATCCTGAAGCAACGGGTATTGCTTGATCCAATTATCGATTTGCTGCTGGGTGAATGCCATGAAATCCTTCCTTTCCAATGACGCTTGCACTTTGACTCCATGATACACGATATCGATTATTTTTTGGCTGAAATGCTGAATATTTTAGCAGCGGCGAGAAACGCCAGACCGCAAGCTGCATAGACCCGCCAATCAATCTGTACGACAGGGCCGAAATCCGGAATCAGCCAAGCGGAAGAGACGATGATCGCGAACACTGCCGCTCCGATGAATCCTGTTTTCAGATAGCCCGCGCGCAGCTTCTTTTTGGGCTGGAACAGTGTGGAGCGGATGATTTTGAACAAGAGGACGACCACGGCAAAACCGACCAGCACGACCGTCCCGAATGTAATCAGCAGCCCGCTGAGCGAGGCTGTGTTGTCCACTGGCGTGAACAAAGACAAAAGAAAGTCGATCACCCCATAGCTTAACGAGAACCATCCCGCCAAGCCGAGCACTTGCGTAAAGATGAACGCCGCCACATTGCGCTTCTTTTCGCGCGGCAGATTCTCTAGCACTTCATCCGCCCATTCCTGCGGCCGGTTTCCGAAAACTTCCGCCGCTGTCTTGCCGTGTTCCTGTGCCTCGAGCAGATGATCCAGTACATCCATCAGGATCTCTTCGCTCGCCTGTTCATCCACCCGGAGGTCGGTACGCAAATACAGAAGAAAATCTTCGTACACTGCCAAGTTCTCCTCGTTCAAATCCTCACGTTTCAGGTTGTTCTGTTCAATCAAATCCGTTGCCATTCTCATCCTTTCCACCCCTTTGCAATAATTCACTGACCGGCGCAGCAATCTGCTTCCATTCCTTCGCAATCCCTTCGAGCTCTTCTTTTCCTTCGGCTGTCAAAAAATAATATTTGCGGTTCGGCCCGGATGCCGACGGCTTCATTTCACTGCGGATAAAGCCGTTTTTCTGCAGGCGCAGCAAGACCGGATAAATGGTGCCGTCGCTGATATCCGGCAGCCCGATGTTCTGCAGCTTTTCGGATAGCTCATAGCCATAGACAGGTTCTGCTTCAACAACCGCCATCACACAAGCATCCAGAACTCCTTTCAACAACTGGCTTCTGCTCGCCATATTCCCACTCCTCTTCAGTACTCGGTAAAACAAGATAGTTGTTTTTAAAAATAACTACCTTGCGTTGCCAAGTAGTTAAGTAGATAATATACCGCTTTGAAAAATAAGTCAATCCTTCTAGAGGAAATTTACAATTTTTTCATTTACTTTCCTTATCGGCTCCTATACTTTCCTTTCCCCCTCCTTTACTTTCCTTCCCTTCTAAAATAAAAAAAGCCGACCCGTAGGTCAGCTCTTCAACGTACCGGCTTTCAGGCTGTCGTGCCAGTCAGCAAGCATCGGCAGATCTTCTTCCTGGATCGCTTTCATTTCCATCGCTTCTTCGACAAGCGCCGGGAAATCCGTCAATGTGTGGAACGTGAACCCTGCACCCGTGATTGCGTCGATCGACTGCGGCAAGTCATAAGTGAAAATCGCGACGATGCCCAAGACGTCAAAGCCTGCCGCTTTCAGGCCTTCTGCCGCCTGCAGGACCGAGCCGCCTTTGGAGATCAAATCCTCAACGACCACCACTTTTTTGCCGGGCTCGACCTTGCCTTCGATCATATTGCCCTGGCCGTGCTCTTTTGGTTTTGAACGCACATAGACCATCGGCAGTTCCAGCCTGTCGCTGACCCACGCGGCATGTGGAATGCCCGCTGTCGCCGTACCGGCCACCACTTCACAATCCGGGTAGAACTCCGTAATTAATCCCGCCAATCCTTTGGCGATTTCCTTTCGCACCTCCGGATAGGACATGGTCAGGCGGTTGTCGCAGTAAATCGGCGACTTGATGCCCGATGCCCATGTGAAGGGTTCTTGTGGACGCAGTTCCACTGCGCCGATATTCAGTAATTGCCTTGCAATATGCTGTTTCATTTATTGGCCGCTCCATTCGTTTGTAATTTGGCGGTAGCTCGCTGCCGGATCGTCTGATGTGGTGATGGCCCGTCCGACCACGATATGCGTCGAGCCTTGTTGACGCGCTTTTGCCGGAGTGGCAATCCTTTTTTGGTCATCGGCATTGCCGTCGGCGAGCCGGATGCCGGGAGTGACTTTCAAAAAGTCCTTGCCGCAAGCCTGTTCGATGGCGCCAGCTTCCATGACCGAGCAGACGACGCCGTCGAGGCCGGCGCGCTTGGCCTGTTTGGCATAATGCAGGACTGATTCCTCGAGGCTTACATAAATGAGCTGGTCTTCGTGCATGCCGGCTTCATCGGTCGAGGTCAGCTGAGTCACAGCAATCAATTGCGTGCCGCTTCCTTCAAGCCCCCGCTTCGCCGCTTTCATCATGTCCATGCCGCCTGCCGCATGGACATTGGTCATATCCACGCCAAGCTTCGCCAAGCCGCGCATCGCCGACTCCACGGTGTTCGGGATATCGTGCAGTTTCAGGTCCAGGAAAATCTGGTGGCCCATCGCTTTGATGCTGCGCACAAGTTCCGGCCCTTCCTGATAGAAAAGCTCCATCCCCACTTTGACAAACAGGGGTTCATCGAACTTCGAGAGAAATTCCTCGACTTGTTGGCGCGTGGAAAAGTCTAAGGCAATAATGGGTTTATTCACAGGCGATGGCTCCTTCCGACCAGTTCTTCAACGGATTCAAATCCGAGGCTGTGCAGTTTTTCCGGCAATTGGCTGATGATTTCAGGGCACACGAACGGATTCACGAAGTTCGCTGTCCCCACCGCTACTGCATTGGCGCCGACCGATAAAAAGTCGATGACATCATCGATATCCGCGACGCCGCCCATTCCGATAATCGGCAAATCGGTGTGTTTGCGCACTTCATAGACCATACGGAGTGCCACCGGCTTCACGGCAGGCCCGGACAAGCCGCCGGTGATATTGGCGATGACCGGCCGCCCGGTTTTCGTATCGAGGCGCATGCCGAGCAGCGTGTTAATCATCGTGATGCCGTCCGCTCCGCCTTCTTCCACCGCATTGGCAATCTTCACGATATCGGTGACATTCGGGGAGAGTTTTACGTAAACCGGCACCGAGGAGACGTCTTTGACAGCGCGCGTCAATTCGCGTGCCACGTCCGGATCGGTGCCGAACGTGATGCCACCTTGCTTGACGTTCGGGCAGGAGATGTTGATCTCAAGTGCGTGGACGTTCGGTGAATCCGAAATCTGTTTCGCCACTTCTACATAATCCTCGGTTGTCGTTCCGGCGACGTTGGCGATGATCGGCACATCAAATTGTTCGAGCCAAGGCAGCTCTCCGTCCATCACCTTTTGGAGGCCCGGATTCTGGAGGCCGATGGCGTTCAGCATGCCGGCAGCCGTTTCTGCGACGCGCGGCGTCGGATTGCCGAGGCGCGTTTCCACAGTCGTCGCTTTGATCATGATTGCGCCGAGCTGGGACAGGTCATACAATTGCGCGTATTCCTTGCCGAAACCGAAACAGCCGGAAGCCGGCATGATCGGATTTTTCAGATCGAGCCCTGGAAGTTTTACGTTCAAATTCGTCATGAAATCACTACCCCCGCTGGAAAGACTGGCCCGTCCGAACAGACCTTGATGTAATCCGTTTCGCTTCTGGTTGTACGGCAGACACATGCGAAGCACGCGCCGATGCCGCAGCCCATTCGCTGTTCATAGGACAGGAATCCTCTTTTCTCCGGATACGCCCATTGGACCGCTTCAAGCATCGGCGTCGGGCCGCAGCTGTAGTAGGTGTCGAAGTCTTTCGGCAATTCATTCAGAATATGCGTCACAAAGCCTTGTGTGCCGTGGGAGCCATCTACTGTTGCAATATGCGTTTCGCCTAGCGCACGGAATTTGTCTTCATAGAAGACGGCCGCTTTGCTCTCAAAACCGAGGATATGGACCGTCTGGATCCCTTTGGCATTCAATTCTTTCGCCAGTTCATAAAGAGGGGGCACACCGATCCCACCGCCGATCAGATATGCTTTCCCTTCCGCTTCATCTACTGGAAACCCGTTGCCGAGCGGGCCAAGGACATCTACTGTGTCCCCTGCTTTTTTCTCGGCCAGCAAGGAAGTCCCTCTGCCTTCAGCGCGGTAGATCATCGTGAATTGCGATTTTTCGTAATCGATCGAAGCCACTGAAATCGGCCGGCGAAGCAGCGGTTCATAGCTGTCAGCGACCCGCACATGGACAAACTGCCCGGGAGCTTTCATTTCCCCGGCCAGTTCGCCTTGCACCGTCAATTCAAAAATATGGTGGGCGATCTCCTGTTGAGCTGCTACAATCATCCGTTCCTGTTTAATCACACGCCAGCCCCCATTTCTTCTGCAGAAAATGTCATCGATTCAATTACGCGAAGCATCGCTTCTGCTGTATCCAGCGATGTCAGGCACGGGACGCCATTTTCTACTGACTCGCGGCGGATGCGGAATCCGTCGCGTTCCGGCTGCTTGCCTTTGGTCAAAGTGTTGATGACCAGCTGCGCACGGCCGTTCTGGATGGCATCGACCAAGGTCGCGCCTTGTTCGCCGATCTTGCCGATTTCCTTGACGCGGATGCCCGCTTCTTCCAATGCTTTCGCCGTTCCTTCGGTCGCCATGATCTGATAGCCGATCGCTTTGAAGCGTTTGGCCAGGCCGATCGCTTCTTCTTTGTCTTTATCCGAGACTGTCATCAGCACCGTGCCATGGTCTTTGATCTCCATGCCGGCTGCGACCAGCCCTTTGAACAATGCCTTTTCAAGCGTTGCGTCCTTGCCCATCACTTCGCCTGTCGATTTCATTTCCGGTCCGAGCGTAATGTCGACGCGGCGCAGCTTCGCAAATGAAAACACCGGCACTTTCACATAGACGCCTTTGGCAAGCGGGGCAAGCCCTGGCGTATAGCCTTGCTGGACAATCGTCTGCCCGAGAATGGCTTTCATCGCGATGTTCGCCATCGGGATGGCGGTGATTTTGCTCATGAACGGCACCGTCCGGCTTGAGCGCGGGTTGACTTCGATGACGAACACTTCGCCTTTCGAGATGACGTACTGGATATTCAAGAGGCCGACAATGTTCAAGCCTTTTGCCAGGCGGGTTGTATAATCCACGAGCGTATCGAGAAGCTCCTGTGAAATGTTCTGCGTCGGATAAACTGCAATCGAGTCGCCTGAATGGACCCCGGCGCGTTCGATATGTTCCATGATTCCCGGAATCAGGACGTTTTCGCCGTCCGAAATGGCGTCCACTTCGATTTCAATTCCCGTCAAATAGCGGTCGACCAAGACCGGATGCTCCGGGCTCGCTTCCACTGCATGTTCCATATAATGGCGCAGGTCCTCTTCGTTGTAGACGATCTCCATGGCGCGGCCGCCGAGAACATACGATGGGCGGACAAGGACCGGATAGCCGATATCGCCTGCAATGACTGCTGCTTCCTGAGCCGATACGGCGGTTTTGCCAAGCGGCTGCGGGATGCCGATTTCATGCAGCGCCGCTTCGAATTTATTGCGGTTTTCCGCACGGTCCAGATCCTCGAGCGATGTGCCAAGGATCTGTACGCCCTGCTGCTCCAATTTTTCTGCAAGGTTGATCGCTGTCTGGCCGCCGAACTGGACCACGACGCCTTTTGGCTGCTCGATTTCCACGATGTGCATGACATCTTCGACCGTCAGCGGTTCGAAGTACAGCTTGTCGGAGATCGAGAAGTCCGTCGAAACCGTTTCCGGGTTGTTGTTGATGATGATCGCCTCGTAGCCTGCTTCTTTGATCGCCCAGACCGAGTGGACGGTTGCGTAATCGAATTCAACGCCCTGGCCGATGCGAATCGGGCCGGAACCCAGCACGATGATGCTTTCTTTCTCAGTGCGCACCGACTCGTTTTCGTCTTCGTAAGTTCCGTAGAAATATGGCGTTTCTGATTCGAATTCCGCAGCACACGTGTCGACCATTTTATAGACCGGCATCAATTTCTGTTCCTTGCGCCAGCGGTAGACCACTTCGGGAGTGGACTCCCACAGCATGGCGATAGTCTTGTCCGCAAAGCCCATGCGCTTCGCTCCTTTCGCTGTATCGTAATCGAAAGGATGATCCTTCAACACTTCCTCGTAGCGGACAATGTTCTGGAATTTCATCAGGAAGAAAAGATCGATCTGGCTCCAATCGTGGATCGTCTCGATGCTCACGCCGCGGCGCAATGCTTCGCCGATAAAGAACAGACGCTCGTCGCCCGCACGGCGGATGCGTTTCTCGATCCATTCGTCGCTCATCGTGTCACCGTTTTTCAGCGCCAGATGGAATTGGCCGGTCTCAAGGGAACGCACTGCCTTCATGATCGCTTCTTCAAAATTGCGGCCCATGGCCATCACTTCGCCGGTCGCTTTCATCTGGGTGCCTAGGTTGCGTTTTGCCGATTCAAATTTATCGAACGGCCAGCGCGGAATCTTTGCCACTACATAATCGAGCGCCGGTTCGAACGCCGCATAAGTGCGGCCCGTGACCGGGTTCATCATTTCATCGAGCGTCAACCCGACGGCAATCTTGGCTGCAAGCTTCGCTATCGGGTAGCCAGTCGCTTTCGAAGCGAGTGCAGATGAGCGGCTGACCCGCGGATTCACTTCGATGATGTAGTAATTGAAGCTGTCCGGGTCGAGCGCCAGCTGCACGTTGCAGCCGCCTTCGATTTTCAATGCGCGGATAATCTTCAGCGAAACGTTGCGGAGCATCTGGTATTCGCGGTCGGAAAGCGTCTGGCTTGGCGCCACGACAATCGAGTCGCCGGTATGGATGCCGACCGGATCGATGTTTTCCATATTACAGACAACGATGGCCGTGTCATTGGCATCACGCATCACTTCATATTCGACTTCTTTGAATCCGGCAATCGATTTTTCAAGCAGGCATTGCGTCACCGGGCTGTATTTCAAGCCGCTTGTGACGATTTCCTGCAATTCTTCGGGGTTGTGGCAGATCCCTCCGCCGGTGCCGCCGAGTGTAAACGCCGGGCGGACGATGACCGGAAAGCCGACGCGTTCAACAAATGTCTTGGCTTCCGCCAGGTTATGGATGATGTCGGAATCCGGGACCGGTTCGCCAAGTTCGTTCATCAGCGTACGGAACAGGTCGCGGTCTTCCGCTTTATGGATGGCTTCGAGCTTTGTGCCGAGAATTTCAATTCCCAGTTCATCAAGGATGCCGGATTCGTCTAGTTCGATCGCCATGTTCAATCCTGTCTGTCCGCCGAGCGTCGGAAGCAGGGCGTCCGGACGTTCTTTACGCAGGATGCGGCTGACAAAATCGAGCGTGATCGGCTCGATATAGACTTTATCCGCGATTTCCGTGTCGGTCATGATCGTGGCCGGGTTGGAGTTGATCAGGATGACCCGGTACCCTTCTTCTTTGAGCGCCAGGCAGGCTTGTGTTCCGGCATAGTCGAACTCTGCCGCTTGTCCGATGACGATCGGACCTGAACCGATTACGAGGATACTTTGGATGTCTTGTCTTTTAGGCATATTGCTGCTCCTTTCGGTTTGCGCTCATCATTTCGATGAAACGGTCAAACAGGTAGTTCGAGTCTTCCGGACCCGGTGAGGATTCCGGGTGGTATTGGACGGTGAAGGCCGGGAAGTCCAGATGGGCCAGCCCTTCATTCGTGCCATCGTTCAACGCACGGTGAGTCACTTTCAGTCGTGTGCCCTGCAGGGTCTCTTCGTCCACTGCGTAACCGTGGTTCTGGGAAGTGATCTCCACTTTGCCCGTGGTCAAATCCATCACGGGGTGGTTGCCGCCGCGGTGGCCGAATTTCAATTTGAACGTATCCGCGCCGCAAGCACGCGCAAACAATTGATGGCCCAGGCAGATTCCGAAAATCGGTACTTGGCCGAGCAGTTCGCCGACGACCGCTACACATTCCTCGACGTCTTTCGGGTCTCCCGGTCCGTTCGACAGCATGACGCCGTCTGGCCCCCATGCCATGATCTCTTTTGAAGTCGTATTATAAGGGACAACGATCACATCGCAATCCCGATTGTTCAATTCGCGCAGAATGCCGTGCTTCATGCCGTAGTCGATCAGCACGACCCGCTTGCCGCGGCCCGGGCTCGGGTAAGGGCGGGCAGTCGAGACTTGCGCCACCTGGTCCCGCGGCATCACCGTCTCCTTCAATTTCCCGGTCACTTCATCCACATCCACGTCTTCACCCGCCGCCGTCAAAACGCCTTTGATTGATCCTTTCGAACGGATCAGGCGGGTCAGTTTGCGGGTGTCGATGCCTTCGATCCCCGGGATGCCTTTGATGCGGAACAAGTCATCGAGCGTCGAGTTGCTGCGGAAATTCGATGGGAAGTTTGCCGCTTCGCGGACGACCATGCCTTTGACAGCCGGCTCGATCGATTCAAAATCATCGCTGTTGATGCCGTAGTTGCCGATCAAGGGATACGTCATCGTGACAATCTGTCCGCAATAGGAAGGATCCGAAAGGATTTCCTGATAGCCTGTCATACTGGTATTGAATACCACTTCCCCGACCGAGGCCGCCTCGCTGCCGAAAGCCGTCCCTTCGAATACCGTACCGTCTTCTAAGATCAAATATCGTTTCATCCTTGCATCTCCTCCTGCCAAGCGATTTGTCCTTCGAATATTGTCATGACCGGCCAGCCTTTGCACTGCCAGCCGCCGAATGGCGTGTTCTTGCCTTTTGATAGGAATGCGTCTGCATCAATCGGCTGCTCTTTTTCCAGATCCAGCAGCACCAAGTCGGCACTTTGTCCGGCTTCAATTTTCCCGTACGGCAAGCCGAATGTTTCACACGGCTTTTTCGTCATCCAGTCGATCAGCTGCTGGAGTGTCCATTTGCCCGTTTCCACATAATGCGTGTACAGCAGCGGGAACGCCGTCTCCAGGCCGACAATGCCAAACGGCGCTCTTTCCATGCCGTTCGCTTTTTCTTCCAGCGTGTGCGGCGCGTGGTCTGTGACGATAAAGTCGATTGTGCCGTCCAGCAATCCTTCGTGCAGCGCCTCCACATCTTCCTTGGCTCGCAGCGGCGGATTCATCTTCCAGTTGGCATCGTCTCCCGGAATGTCGTCTTCGCTCAGAAGCAAGTGGTGCGGGCAGACTTCAGTCGTCACATGCACGCCTGCGCGTTTCGCATCACGGATGATGCGGACCGATTCCTTCGTTGACACGTGGCAAACGTGGTAATGGGCACCGGCTGCCTCGGCAAGAAGGATGTCCCGTGCGATATGGACCGATTCCGCAGCCGATGGGATGCCCTTCAGCCCCAATTCCTTGCTGCGCTTACCGTCATGCATGACGCCATCATAAATCAGGCTGTTGTCTTCGCAATGCGCCACCACCGTCATGCCGATTTTTGCTGCATCCTGCATAGTCTCAAACATCATGCCCGCCTGCTGGATGCCGACGCCGTCATCAGTGAAAGCGAACGCTCCGTTCTCCTTTAATTCCTCTAGATTCGTGCGTTCCTTTCCGGCTTCCCGGATCGTGATGGACGCATACGGCAAAACTCGGATAAGCGCATTTTTTTCGATCAAAGCGTTGACATGCTGCAAATTCTCTTTCGTGTCCGGAACCGGCCGCGTATTCGGCATCGCGCAAATTGTCGTGTAGCCGCCTTTCGCTGCTGATTTCGTGCCGCTTTCAATCGTTTCTTTTTGCTCGCCACCCGGCTCACGCAAATGCACGTGAACGTCTACAAACCCCGGTGCGATCATCCGGCCCTTGCCGTCAATTTCCGTTTCTCCCTGTGCAGCCAATCTGCTACCGATTTCAGCGATCTTGCCGTCTTTTACACGGATATTCGTTTGAACCATTTCGCCCTCTTTTAGCATGTGTACGTTTTTGATGAATAAACCCATTCTCAATCTCTCCCTTTCATTGCATACTCGAGTACTGCCATCCGGACGAACACGCCGTTCGCCATCTGCTTGAAGATCCGTGAACGCTTGCACTCCACCAGCTCATCCGCTATTTCCACACCCCGGTTGATCGGGGCCGGGTGCATGATGATCGCCGAGCGTTTCATTTTCCGTTCGCGCTCCACTGTCAGCCCGTATGTTTCATGGTAATTCTCCTTCGAGAACAAGGCCGCAACTGCATGGCGCTCGTGCTGCACCCGGAGCATCATGACGACATCCGTCTTTTCGATAAATTCATCGAGCTGTTCCGATGTTTCGTATTCCCCGCTCCACTCCTTCGGGCAGACGAACGACACTTCCGCGCCCATCTTCTCGAGCGCGGCCGCATTCGATTTGGCCACCCGGCTATGGGCGATGTCGCCGACTATCGTGACATGGATCCCGTCGAACCGGCCGAACTCCTGGTGGATTGTGTAGAGGTCAAGAAGCGATTGGGTCGGATGCTGTCCCGAGCCGTCGCCGCCGTTGATGATGGCCGCTTTGCAGCCTTCGAGCCCTTTGTAGTATTCCTCTTCTTCATGGCGGATGATGACGCCGTCTACGCCGATCGCCTCCAAAGTGCGAACTGTGTCATACAGCGTTTCGCCTTTCAACGTGCTGGAGAAGGCCGTTTCAAAAGGAAGGACCGTCAAGCCCATCTTATGCTCCGCCATTTCAAAGCTCATTTTCGTCCGGGTGCTCGGTTCGAAGAACAAATTGACGAACACGCCGCTCAGCCGCTGTTTCGCGCCACGTTCAAACTCCCCTGCCCGCTGCAATAATTCCATGATGGTTCCATTGTCCAACCCTTTGATGCTCAATACATCCGGCAAAGCCGCCACATCCTTTCGATTTTCATAAAAAAACACCTTCCCGGAAGCAGGAAGGTGTGAGGAAATAAGGGCAGTCTCCGCCCTCGTTCCAAATCCCTTTCCATGCCTCTCTGGACATTCATTAAAAGGTGGCTATTCAATTGTCTCCAAAATCAACTTCTTGTTTGATGCGCCCCGGCAGTACTAGGTTCAGCAGTACGCCGATGATGGCGGCAAGCGCCATGCCTTCGATCGAGAAGGACTCGCTGAATTCAATTTTCGCTCCGCCGATCCCGATGACCAGGATGACGGATGAAATGACCAGGTTGCGCTTGTCGCCGAAATCGACGTGGTTGTCGACCAGCATGCGCAAGCCGGATGATGCGATGATGCCGAACAGCAGGATGGAAATGCCGCCGAGCACCGCTGTCGGGATCGTTTCGATGACCGCCATCAGCTTCCCGAAGAACGAGAACGCGATGGCAAAGACCGCAGCGCCGATGATGACGTAGATGCTATAGACACGTGTGATGGCAAGGACGCCGATATTTTCTCCGTAAGTCGTCTTCGGCGGTCCGCCGACCAGCGAAGATATCAGGGTTCCAAGGCCGTCTCCAAGAATCGAACGGTTAAGGCCCGGGTCCTTTATGTAGTTGCGGTTGACGATTTTCCCCAGCACCAGTTGATGCCCAATATGTTCTGAGATGGTGACGATGGCAATCGGGACCATGATGAACAGCAGCGTCGGCGTGACCGTGAAACTGTAATCGATGCCGGGAATCAGGAAGTCCGGCACCTGGAACCAAGTTGCTTGCTGGACCGGCGCAAAATCGATGATGCCGATTGCCGCCGAGTAGATGTAGCCGGCCACAATGCCGATCAGGATCGGCATGAGGCTAATGATGTTTTTAAAGTAGATGTTGCAGACGATCGCTGTCACGAGCGTCACAAGCGCCGCTGAGAAATGCAGCAGGCTGTATTGGCTAACCCCGTCGACAGTCGTGTTCATGGCCATGCCCACCGCTGTTCCCGAGAGCGCCAAACCGATGACGATAATGACCGGGCCGACCACAATCGGCGGCAGCAGCTCCATGAGCCACCGGTAGCCGGTCTTCCAGATGATCAACGCCACAATGGCGTAGACCAGGGACACGAACATCGCTCCGATCATTGCTGAGCCGATGCCGCCTGTTTCCGTCGCAATCGTGATCGGCACGATAAAGGCGAACGAGGAGCCGAGGTAAGCCGGCACTTTGAATTGGGTGATCAGGATGAAGATGATGGTCGCGATGCCGCTCGTCAAAAGCGCGATTGCCGGGCTCAAGCCGACCAGTTTCGGAACCAGGATTGTTGCGCCGAACATGGCGAACATGTGCTGCAGGCTCAATGAAATCCATTGGGCCGTTTTCGGTTTATCTTGTACATCCAATATTGCTTCACTCACGTTATTTTCTCCCCAATCCTATTCGTGTATGGCTACGCGGTCGCTGCCGTCACTTTCCTGCATTTCGACGACGATGCGTTCGCTGCTTGATGTCGGGATGTTCTTGCCGACGAAATCCGCCCGGATCGGCAGTTCCCGGTGGCCCCGGTCGATCAGCACTGCCAATTGGATCCCTGCAGGCCGGCCAAGGTCCATGACGGCGTCCATCGCCGCCCGCACCGTGCGCCCGGTGTAGAGCACATCGTCCACGAGCACCACTTTCTTGTTGGAGATGTTGTGTGAAATATCCACTTGCTGCACGAGCGGCTCCTGGTTCTTATTCTTGACACTGAGGTCATCCCGGTAAAGCGTGATGTCCAGTTCGCCGGTCATGATCGGCTTTCCTTCGATTTGTTCAATTCGTTCCGCCAGACGCTTCGCGATGAATGCGCCGCGCGTCTTGATGCCGACCAGCACGCAGTCGTCGATGCCTTTATTGCGCTCGATGATTTCGTGTGCGATGCGGGTGATGGCCCGGGCAATCGCTTTTTCATCCAAAATATCCGCTTTTTCTACCATGGTTCCACTCCTTTTTCCAAATAAAAAAACCTCTTGCCGGAGGGCAAGAGGTTATATGCGCAGAAAAAATGGGCACGGAAGACAGACCCTTCCGGCTTTAGCGTAAATACCTTCTCAGCCTCTCTGGACTGTTATTAAAGGTGTTGCTTATTCGATTGATTTGTTTCAAGTATAGAGAGGAATTTCCGCTTTGTCAATCCTTGTCGCGGAGAGATTCCAGAAGCTCTGAAAATTCCGCAGGCGGTTCAGCCGAAAACTCCATGTATTCCCCTGTTTTCGGATGGTTGAATCCGATCACTTCCGCGTGCAGCGCCTGGCCGCCGATATCCATTGTCTTTTTCGGTCCGTACTTCGGATCGCCGACAAGCGGATAGCCGATGTACTTCATATGGACGCGGATCTGGTGGGTCCGCCCGGTTTCCAAACGGCATTCGACCAATGTGAAATTGCCGAAGCGCTCAAGGACCCGGAAATGGGTGACAGCGTTCTTGCCTTTATCAATGACAGCCATTTTCTGGCGGTCTTTTGCGTCACGTGCGATTGGAGCGTCGATTGTCCCTTTGTCATGCGGAATATGGCCATGGACAAGCGCCACATATTTGCGCGTGACTGTTTTTTTCACGAGCTGGTCGACAAGCGAATGATGGGATGCATCATTTTTGGCAACCATCAATAGCCCGGAAGTGTCTTTATCGATCCGGTGGACGATTCCCGGGCGCACCACTCCGTTGATCCCTGACAGGTCTTTTACATGGTACATCAGCCCGTTGACGAGCGTGCCTCTCGAATGGCCGGGTGCCGGGTGCACAACCATGCCTCTCGGCTTGTTGACGACCAGGACATCGGCGTCTTCGTAGACGATTTCAAGGTTCAGGTCTTCCGGGACCACGTCAAGCTCTTCCAGTACAGGCGGCGTGACGATGATGATATCCTCGAGCCGCACTTTGTAATTCGGTTTGACCGTTTCGCCGTTCACTTTCACAGCGCCGTCCTTCACCCAGTTCGCAATCTGCGAACGCGACCAGTCTTCATCGATTGATGAGACCGCCTTATCGACACGGACGCCCGCCATTTCTTCAGTTATTTGTATTGTCAAATCTTCAATTTCCATTAAGACACCTTTTTCTTTTGTTGTTTTTCGTCATAAAAGACGAATATGATCATGATTACTACGCCGATCGTCAAAGCCGCATCCGCCACGTTGAAAATCGGGAAATCGTAATTGATGACCGGAATGAGAACATCCACGAAATCGACAACTTCGCCCCGCAGCATACGGTCGATAAAATTCCCAACTGCCCCTCCAAGAAGGACCATCAAGCCCAATTGCAGCAGCGGCTGCCCTTTGGCATGCTTGTGGAAATAATACAGAATGGCGATGATGACACCGACCGTGATAATGCCGAACAGCCACATCTGGCCTTCGAGCATCCCCCAGGCCGCGCCGCGGTTCCGGTGCGACAGCCATCCCAAGTAAGGTTCAAGAACGGGGATGCGCTCCCCCAGTTCCATATTTTTTATAACGAGCCATTTAGTCCATTGATCCAGAATGATGATCAAGGCCGCGATTCCATAATAAATAAACATGTGTTTCCCCCGTCAATTCAGCAGTCATTCTATTTTACCACAATCCGGTTTAAATGAATATGCGCCCTTCCCAACACAGGCGCAGGCAATTCTCCCGCGGCCCCTTCACCTGCAATAAAAAACCAGGAATACCGGCACTCCGGCATTCCTGGACAATTATCATTAGGCAAACTGTTTTTCGACGACGCTTGCACAGCGCGGGCACAGGGCCGGGTGCGAATCGTTCTGGCCGATCTCCTGGGAGATGGTCCAGCAGCGCTCGCATTTTTCGCCTTGCGCTTTTTCCACAACGACTGCAGCATCCGCCGTTTTCAGTGCGTGTTCCGGTGCTCCTTCGAGCGGACCGCCGAATTCATACTGGGAAACGATGAACAATTGGGCCACATTCTCATCGATCGATGACAACAGGCTGTTCAATTCTTCATTGCCGTAAACCGTCACTTTCGCCTCGAGCGATTTACCGATCGTCTTCGCTGCACGCGCTTCTTCAAGCGCTTTTAGCACATCGTCGCGGACATCCATAAAGCGGGTCCATTTCGCTTCCAAATCGGCAAATGCCGGATGGGTTGCCGCTTCCGGGAAGTCAGTCAACTGGACGCTTTCTTCCGTGACGAAATCCAGATAGCCCCACATCTCATCAGCTGTGTGCGGGATGATCGGCGCCGACAGCTTCAGGATTGCCATCAACGAATCGAACATCACGGTCTGCATCGCACGGCGATGCGGATGATCAGCCGCTTCGATATAAACGACATCTTTCGCAACGTCCAGATAGAACGAGCTCAAATCATTTGCACAATAGCCGTTCAATGCATGGTAGATGGACGAGAATTCATACGTTTCATAGCCTTTGCGCACTGCATCGATCATTTTCTGCAGTTTCATGGCCATGTACTGGTCCATCTCGCGCATGTCTTCAAACGCGACGCGATGTTCTTTTTCATTGAAATCAGCCAAGTTTCCATGAAGGAATTTCAGCGTGTTGCGGATTTTGCGGTAGACTTCCGACACTTGCTTGAAGTTGTCGTCGGAAACGCGCACATCTGCCGTGTAATCGACAGAAGCCACCCATAGGCGCAGGATATCGGCGCCCATCTGGTTCATCACTTTTGCCGGAACGATGACATTGCCGAGCGATTTGCTCATTTTGCGGCCGTTGCCGTCTAGTGTGAAGCCGTGGCTCAGGATACCTTTATAAGGCGCGATGCCGTTGATCGCAACACTCGTGGTCAACGATGAGTTGAACCAGCCGCGGTATTGGTCAGAGCCTTCAAGATACAAATCTGCCGGATAACGCAAGTCTTCGCGTTCCACCAAAACCCCTTGGTGGGATGAGCCGGAGTCAAACCAGACGTCCATGATGTCCGTCTCTTTTGTGAAGATGCCGTTCGGGCTGCTCGGGTGCGTAAAGCCTGGCGGCAGCAATTCATTGACTGACCGCTCGAACCAGACGTTCGATCCGTGTTCGCGGAACAGTTCAGAGATATGCGAAATCGTTTCTTCGGTGATGACCGGATCGCCGTTTTCCGCGTAGAATACCGGAATCGGTACGCCCCATACCCGCTGGCGGGAAATGTTCCAGTCGCCGCGGTCGCGCAGCATATTGAAGAGGCGGGTTTCGCCCCAAGCCGGTGTGAAGCTGGTCTCGTTGATCGCTTTCAAGATTTGGTCGCGGAATGCATCAATCGATACGAACCATTGTGCTGTCGCACGGTAGATGACCGGTTTTTTCGTGCGCCAGTCATGCGGATACGAGTGGGTGATGAACGCCAGATGTTCAAGCGCTCCGGCTTTTTCCAACGCTTCTGTGATCGATTTGTTCGCTTTATCGTAGAATTCGCCTTCGAATCCAGGCGCTTCCGCCGTCATGACGCCGCGCTCATCGACCGGGCAAAGGACATCGAGGCCGTATTTTTTGCCGACCAGGAAATCATCTTCCCCGTGGCCGGGCGCTGTATGGACACAGCCTGTCCCTGAATCGGTCGTCACGTGCTCACCGAGCATGACCAGTGAAGTGCGGTCATAAAGCGGATGCTGCGTCAGGATATGCTCAAGCGCCGCACCTTTCATTTCGCGGACCACTTCGTAATCCGTCCATTCCAGTTCTTTCGCCACTTCTTCCAGAAGCGCGCGTGCGATGACGAACAAAGAACCGTTGGCAGCCACTTCTACGTAATCCAGGTCTGCATGGACCGTGATTCCCAGGTTGGCCGGAATCGTCCACGGTGTGGTCGTCCAGATAATCAGTTTCGTGCCTTCAGCCAAAACGCCTTTGCCGTCAACAACCGGGAAGGAAACATAGATGGACGGCGATTTTTTGTCGTGGTACTCGATCTCCGCTTCCGCGAGCGATGATTCGCTTGACGGGGACCAGTAGACCGGCTTCAAGCCTTTGTAGATATAGCCTTTATTGGCCATCTTGCCGAACACTTCGATTTGGCGTGCTTCATAAGCCGGCTTCAGCGTGACGTATGGATTTTCCCAATCGCCCCGGACGCCGATGCGCTTGAATTGTGAGCGCTGGTTGTCGATCTGTTCATACGCATATTCTTCGCAGAGTTTGCGGAATTCGGCAAGCGTCAATTCTTTGCGGTTGACGCCTTTATTGGCAAGCGCCTGTTCGATCGGCAATCCGTGGGTGTCCCAGCCTGGAACATACGGCGCGTGGAAGCCCATCATCGAACGTGACCGGACGATCATGTCCTTCAATACTTTGTTGAGGGCATGGCCCATATGAAGGTCGCCGTTCGCATAAGGCGGCCCGTCATGGAGAATGAAGAACGGACGGCCGTTTGTGCGGTCCTGCACTTTTTTGTAGATGTCCATTTCATCCCATTTTTTCTGCATTTCCGGTTCGCGGTTCGGCAGGTTGCCCCGCATCGGGAAATCGGTTTTCGGCATCAATAACGTGTCTTTGTATTCCATTGAAATTCCTCCTAAAAGCATAATAAAAAGCCTCCCATCCCTGGAAAGGGACGAGAAGCTCTCGCGGTACCACCCTTGTTGCAGCTCATTGCTGCCACTCGAAAGCCGTAACGTGGCTGGACGGAACCGGCTAGCATCTGTTCACCGGTTCTGCTCGGGAGTGATGTTCGCCAAATCATTCTCATCAGGCTCCCACTGCCCCTGAATCGCTGGATCGAATTGAAATGGCTACTGTCTCCGTCAATGCGTTTCGTTTACTATGGAAGAGCGCCAAAGCGCTTCCGTTTTTGTTCGCTATCTGGTAATTATAAAAGTTGGAAAGGAAAGCGTCAAGTTCAGTAGACTTCTCTTTTCTCTTCCAGCTTCTCCAGGTTCGTCGTGTCGATATCATACTCCATCAGTGTTTCCCAATCATCCGTATCAATCAGGTCGAGCTGGGCTTCAACCAGCATTCTGAAACGGTTGCGGAATACTTTGGACTGCTTCTTCAGCTCTTCGATCTCCATGGCGATGCGGCGGGCTTTCGTCAACGATTCGTTGACGATCCGGTCAGCGTTTTTCTCAGCTTCGCGGACAATCAGCTTCGCTTCTTTCTGGGAATTGCGGCGGACCTCTTCTGCCGCTTCCTGTGCGACGACGATCGACTTCTGAAGCGTCGATTCGATTGTCGTGAAATGGCCGACGCGCTCATCTGTCGATTTCAAGCGGTCTTCCAATTCCTTTTTCTCACGCAGCAGCACTTCATAGTCTTTGATGATCTGATCCAAAAACTCGTTTACTTCGTCTTCCTGATATCCGCGGAAGCCGCGGCTGAATTCTTTGTTATGTATATCCAACGGGGATAATGGCATTCGGTGCACCTCTCCTTAATAAAAACTTCGTTTCTCTCCATTATACAGGTCATAGCAGCAAATATCAGTATTAATTTGCAATTTTAAAAAGGGGCGTCATTTGGCATTTTCCAGACGCCCGATCTGCAGGCGGATTTTGTCCTTTTTGGTCCGCCCTTCGATCATGCCGATCTTGATTCGCCCATACCCCTGGGAAGAGAGGATATCGGATTCATTCAATTCGAACGACGGCTGCTCCTGGACGGTCCAATTGACCTTCACTTTGCCGCCGTTGATCAATGCCGATGCTTTCTGGCGGGAAATATTGTATACCGATGAGATGACCGTATCGAGCCGGAGCGAACTGACGGTATGGCTTTCATCAGTCCATTCCTCTGATGTCCCGATAAGGTCCTCGGGATCCGTGACTTCTTCAAGATGGACCTTCACTTTCGCAGCCGTAGTGAAGTTGGCCTGCAAATAGCTCTTCACTTCATCCGCCACAGCGATCTGGATGCGCTGGCCGTCTATGCGGATATCCCCGTACTTGCTGCGGTCCAATCCGATGGACATCATGGAGCCCAGTATATCCGGATGCTTCAAGGTGACGAATTTCACCGGATAACTTAATTCGAAAACAGTGATTCCGAAATCTTCGGGCTGCAGTTCATAATAATCCGGATACAAGAGCATCCGCTTGCGTTCAGCGTCTTCGAACAAGCCGGACTCCGCCATTTTCACATCCCCGGCACCTACCACCGATTGGACGATGAACCGCTGGCGCGGGTCGAGAAAATCCGTCAATTTCGGCGTATACCGGTCCTCGACGTCGATCAGCCACCCGGACACCTGTTCAATAAATCCTTGTTCCTCTTTGCGGAAATGCTGGAATAATGCTTCCATGGCAAATGCCCCTTTCTTTGGAATCCATGCGTTTCAAGAAAAAAACCTCACAAGGCGTGAGGTATTTTAATAGAAATAATTGAAGAGAACGATGATCCCGTTGCTCGCCAGGTTCAAAGCGAAAATCGCAACAATTGGCGAAAAATCGATCATGCCAAGCGGCGGAATGATGCGTCTGAAAATATCCAGGTACGGGTCAGTGACTTTGGCAAGCATCTGGCCGATGCGCGATTCCCTCGCATTCGGCAGCCAGCTCATTAAAATACTGGCAATCAGCAGATACGAGTAAATCTGGATAGCGTTCAATACTAAGCTTAATATAGCAACCATTTATTTTTCATGCTCCTCTTTTACTGTTGATCTTCGTAATAATAATCGGAAATGGCGCCATCCACTTCAACAGTGTCCGGTACGCACAGGAAAATATCCGTTCCGATGCGCTGGATGTCCCCGCCGAGCGCATACACTGTTCCGCTAAGGAAATCAATGATCCGCAGCCCCTGGTCTTTCTCGATGCGCTGTAAGTTGACAACTACTGCGCGTTTGTTCTTCAGATTCTCAGCGATGTCCTGCGCTTCCGCGTAGACTCTCGGTTCGGCCAGAATGACCTTCGATGATTTCACAGCGCTTTGAAGGCTCACTAGATTCGACACAGTTGGTTCCACTGGTTTCTGGCTCCGTTCTTTCGTTGTATTCCGTGCGCTGGCATGGAGCGTTTCCGGCTTTTCATAGCGCGGAGACGGCGCTGGCCGCTGCGGCTGCTGGACCGGTGTCCGCGGCTCGTCTTCTTCATATTCTTCCAGGTAAAAGAAATTCTTGAACTTGTTTTTTATGCTCATCACTATGCCTCACTTTCCGACCCTACTAATGCGGTTCCTATTCGAACAAAAGTTGCGCCTTCTTGCGCAGCGACAAGGTAATCGTTGGACATTCCCATCGAGCACTCCGTGCATGGTGCATGATCCAATCCTTGGCGGGCCACATCAAGTTGGAGCGTTTTCAATCCTTTGAACACATTGCGAATCACAGTTTCATCCGGAGTATTCGGCGCCATCGTCATAAGCCCCACTACATGGATCTTATCGAAAGCAGCGAGTGATTTGATGAAATCCACTGTTTCTTCAGGAAGAATGCCGCTTTTGGTTTCTTCCCGGGACACGTTGACCTGTACAAAACATTTGACCGGACGTTCTGCCCGCTTCTGGATTTCCTTTGCCAAGCTCATGCGGTCCAGTGAATGCAGGAAATCAATCTCGTTGATGACCTCTTTCACTTTGCGCGTCTGCAGGTTGCCGATGAAATGCCACGCAACATCCGCTTTGATTGCTTCACGTTTGCGGAGCAGCCCATCCGGACGGTTTTCACCGAGATGCCGGATTCCGGCGGCAACCGCTTCTTCGGTGCGTTCTATGCTGACTTGTTTGGTGACAGCGATTATGTTGATGCCTGTATGGATCGTATTCAATTCTTGCTGGATGTTTTCAAAAACAGGTTTAATGGCTTTCATTCAGTCACAACTTTTCTATGGATGTTCAGTTTATTGTACCAAGTATAGGCGTAATTATCAATTGAGCCCTATTATGAAAAAAACAGCTGCCCTAAGGCAGCTGTCTGGATTAGCGTCTCTTTTGTCTGTTGCGCAAGAACGTCGGAATATCCAATGCATCGTCCTGCTGTTTCTCCTGGCGGACAGGCTCCTGCTGGTACGAAGGCATCTGCTCTTCGCGGCGCTGTTCTTCACGGCGCGCTTCACGGAGTGAAGGTGGCGGAGACTGCTGCTGGATCGATTGCACACGGCTTGAGTTCAAGCCTGAACCTCTTGGCGTTCTTGGCTGCAATTGCTCTTCGTTGAAGCCGGTAGCAATAACCGTTACAACGATTTCATCTTTCAGATTGTCATTGATGACAGAACCGAAAATCATGTTTACATCTTCGTCAGAAGCTGAAGCCACGATGTCCGCTGCTTCTTGTACTTCATAAAGGCTAAGATTAGATCCGCCTGTGATGTTCATCAATACACCTTTCGCTCCGTCAACGGAAACTTCCAGCAACGGGCTTGAAACAGCTTTTTTCGCTGCTTCAGAAGCACGGTTTTCGCCTGAAGAAACCCCGATTCCCATCAAAGCAGACCCTTTGTTGGACATGATCGTTTTCACGTCGGCAAAGTCAAGGTTGATTAGACCCGGTACAGCGATCAAATCGGAAATACCTTGGACACCTTGGCGAAGAACATTATCCGCTTCGCGGAATGCTTCAAGCATCGGTGTGCTCTTATCGACGATTTCAAGCAAACGGTCGTTCGGGATGACGATCAATGTATCGACCGATTCCTTCATCGTGCTGATACCGCTTATTGCCTGAGTCGAGCGTTTGCGGCCTTCGAAAGTGAATGGGCGTGTTACGACCCCCACTGTCAAAGCGCCGAGCTCTTTAGCGATTCCAGCGATTACCGGTGCAGCACCGGTTCCTGTACCCCCGCCCATGCCGGCAGTTACGAAGACCATATCCGCTCCGCGAAGTGCTTCTTCGATTTGTTCTTTAGTTTCTTCAGCCGCTTTTTTGCCGACTTCCGGGTTGGCGCCTGCGCCAAGCCCACGCGTCAATTTGCCGCCGATCTGAAGGCGGACTTCAGCTTTCGAAAGGTTCAAAGCTTGTGCATCCGTGTTTACTGCGATGAATTCAACGCCTTGGACGCCGTGTTCGATCATACGGTTGACTGCGTTGTTTCCGCCGCCGCCTACACCGATAACTTTAATGACTGCCGTAGCATCAATTGATGTATCAAATTCCAACATTCCGTTTCCTCCTAGGATTGCTCCGCTTTAGTTTAAGCAAGATGCAATTAATCATTTTATTCAAAGAATCTGTCAAACATCTTCTTGGCTTTTGTTACGACTCCCTCAGAATTCTGTTTCGGCTGCTTTTTAGGCTGTTGCTCATGCTGCTCGATTTTCGGAGAGTCGGCCAGAGCATAGCTTGAACCAAGACGGCCATAGAACATATCTTCCATGTAAGCGTACTGGATCAACCCTACTGCAGTCGTGTACTGCGGTTCACGCACACCGATGAATTCCGGCACGAAGATGCGGACACGCGTCTGCAGGATGTGGCGCGCCAATTCCGGCAAGCCTTCAAGTTTCGCCATGCCGCCTGTCAAAACGACGCCTCCTGGAAGGTCCTGGACATTGAGGCGGTATAATTCATCCAAAATCAATTCGAAAAGTTCTTCCAGGCGAACCCCGATTATTTCAGATATGTATTTTTGGCTGTACTGCTCTTTCGTATCCGACCCGATGACCGGAACTTCGAACAATTCATCCTCTGACGCATCGTCATAGAAAGCATGCCCGTACTCAAGCTTGATTTTTTCAGCTTGTTCAGTCGGCGTCTTCAAGACGATCGACAGATCTTTCGTGACATGGTCTCCGCCGACGGGAATCACGGATGAAGCGGTCAAGTGGCCGTTTTGGAACACTGCGATCGAAGTTGATCCGCCGCCGATGTCGATGCACGCCGTGCCGTGGTTCTTTTCATCTTCTGTCAATGCATAATATCCGGCAACCAGCGGCTGCATATAGATTTCACGGATAGACAAGCCAGCACGTTCCACGCATCGTAGTACATTGTGGAGAATCGTTTTTGACGTCGTCACCATTGTACCATCCATTTCGAGGCGAATCCCAATCATCCCCCGCGGATCTTTGATTTCATCCAGGTGGTCGACGATATATTGTTCAGGAATGATGTTGACGATTTCGCGTTCCGGCGGAATCGACATCACTTGGGCCGCTTCCAATACGCGGTCAAGATCGTCATCTGTAATTTCCCGGTTTTCGCTGTTGACGGCCACGACGCCTTTGACCGGCTGGAGCATCGCTTTGTTCGCTGGGATTCCCAGGACAACTTCGTGGATCTGTTTGCCGATCATGCGCTCTGCTTGGTCAACCGCTTTTTTTATGGTTTGAACTGTAGCATCTATATCAACAATCGCACCTTTTTTAATTCCGCTTGATTTCACATTTCCGACACCGATTACATGCAATGATTTGTTAGCCATTTCTCCGATTAATACTTTAACGGATGACGAACCGATGTCTAGGCTTACGTATAATTCTGATTGACTCAATTCGTGGCACCTCCTTAGTAAACTTCTATCTTACATTCTATTGTAAATTGTGCACCTTGTCTAAGTAAAACAGTGCATCTTAGCAAATTTTCCTTCAATTCACCCATGTGACTCCCCGACTTCTTTTTTCTCAGCCCATTTTGTCAGGAGAATACGGCGGATCACCGCGATATTCTGGAACAGCCGGACTCCGAAAGCGAATATTGCGGCGAGGTACAGGTCGACCCCGATGTGTACACCAAGAAAAGCGAGGCCGGCGGCAAGTGCAATATTAAAGAAAAATCCGGATACGAACACCTTATCATCATACACCTGTTGTAAATGGGCCCTTATCCCCCCGAATAAAGTATCAAGAGCGGCCAGGACGGCAATCGACAAATAGTCCGCATATTCAGGAGGAATTTGGATATCCGTCAGCAATCCAAGAGAAATGCCGAGCGCCAATCCCAATATTGATAACCACATTGTTAACTCCCCTCCCCTTTCTGCAGCCCTTTATAATCGATTTCCTTTTCGTAGGCCTCCACCGTCAGCTCCTCGACCGGGTCCGAGATCACCACCGATAAATTGGCGACATAAAAATCATCCAAAATCGTGGAGGACATCAAATGGTTGTAGAGCTTTTCGGTATTCTCCATCGAACCGGATACAATCTTGACAGTAAATGGCGGCGTCTGCAGCGGAGCCGTGTTCACGGTCGTCCGGCCATTGATATCGCGGATGGCGGTGGTGTTGATGATCCGGTTTCCATCAATCGACACGTAAAGCCCGTTGAACCGGTTGATTTCATTGACAAAACGGATCAGCAAGTCAGGTGCAATGCTTTCTATATCCAACCCCATAGCGACCGCTTCAGGAGAAGGTTCGATTGACACCTCAATTCCTGGTCCAGTCATTTCCGTGAGCCCTGCCTGTTTCCGCAGTTCTTCGACGGTGCCCTTCAGCGCTTGTTCCGGGCTGTCGCTTGCAGCCTCACCATATTTGGCGAGGGTTTCATCCAGTAAGGAAATTTCCGAAAGCAATTCTGAATGAAGCTGCTTCTCTTGTGAAAGTTCCTGCCGGATTTCCCAAATATCCCGCGTATCGCGGGAATCTGGTTCATTGATGGTATTGAATTGCACCGCTGCCATCAGGCCGATAACAAACAGGATCAGTGAAAATCGGGAAGGGATCTTCTTTTTCATCAAATGGCCCCTCCTTTTAAGATTCCGTCAGCAACGCCGGCATTTCGATTTTTTTCCCCGGATCGAGCGTCACGATAATGTTATCGTTGACCAGCTGGTCCATGACCCCGCCGGTTAGTTCCATCGAGGATTCGAGCACATCCGGTTTGCCGATCGCTTCAATCGTGAATGGCGCCGGGTATTGGGTGCCGTCCACCGTGATGACCGGCCCTGTGCAGACGATATAGGAATTCCCATGGATCCGTTGGCCGTTCACGGATATGGCTTGGGCACCCGAAATGTACAGCTCATTGATGACCTGGAACACATGGCTTTCATGCACAATGTAATCGTTCGGATTCACGGATCCGGCACCGTACTCGCCGTCCTGGAGCGTCACTTTCAAGCCCTCCCCTTCCACGGGCAATGCCCCGTTGAACCGGCGCAGCGCTTCCGCTTCTTCGGCCAATTGGGCTGAGAGGTTTTCCCCGCCTGAAAACGTTTCCTCAAACTCCTGCACTGCTGCCTGTTTTTTTTCAATTTCTTCACGCAGCGCCTTGTTCCGCTCCTGCTGGCTGATCAACTCTCCCCGGTACCGCTCTTCTTCTTCGAAAAACGCGCCGCCGGTATATTCACCGGACTTTTTTCCGGCTTCCGACAAGCTGTAGGAATAGGACATGATAAATCCTAGCACGAGAAATACCAGCGAGAAAATGATCGACTTGCTGAAGCGTTTTTTAGGACTCTTCTTCGGTTTCTTCATCTCCCCCACCTTCCTTCTCCGGCCCGTAGACATCTGCAAAGGAACGGAAGAATATCCCGACTTCCATGTCGATGACACCCTTTTGCCCGTCTTCAAGCTGCGCAATGATGGACGGATAGTAGTTCAGCTTCTCGGCCAGCGTATTCAATGTCGCTTTCACTTCATTTCCGTCGTTCATATACAGCGTCACCAGAAGTGCTTCTTCCTGGTCCGGATTCAAAAAGATCTGGGAAATCAAGTTATAGACACCGGACTCCGTTTCAGCAAGCTGAGCGGCGAGCACCTTCAAGGTCTCCGGATCTTCAAACTGAGAAAAAATCGGTCCGTTGATCGAAGTGACAGGCTTGTCCAGGATATGGCCTGTTGACAAAACCATCTGATAGCCCGTGCCGTTATCCAGATAGCCGATTTTTTCAAATTCCTTGATGCGGACGTCAACGCCGGTCAGCCATTTCTTTTCGACCGCGGCGCTTTCCACCCATTCCAGCCCGGACAATTTAGCTTCAATGTCCTTTTCGCTGAATGACCACATCGAATCCCCCGGAGCCAAGCCGCTCGCTTCCTGGTATTCATCGGCACTGTAGTAATTTGCGCCTCCAACACTGATTTCCTGGATTTTGCTGTATTTCGTCTGGCTGTAGATCAGTATGGCAAGCAGCAACAGGAAAACAAACAGCAATATGAAGAACTTGCGATTGGTTCTTTTTTTCCGCCGCTCACGGAGCGACGGGATGCGTTCTTCGATATCAATCACTTTTTCCATAATTGCTGCTCCTTTCCGTTTAGTCGTTTGTTTCCGTCACCCGCTGGACGGCATCGATAAATGCATCTCCGCGGATTTCAAAGCTTTCATATTGGTCCCAGCTTGCACATGCAGGCGACAAGAGGATCGTGTCCCCTACCGCAGAATGGCTGACCGCTTTTTCAACGGCGTCCTGCATATCGCCCGCCTTGGCGACCGCTTCTACGCCGCAGTCATGGGCGAATTCCGCAAACCGGTCTGCCGTCTCACCGAAAGTGATCAGAGCTTTGACCCGGTCCATGAACGGCCGCAGCTCTTCGAGGGAATGATTGCGTTCCAAGCCTCCGGCAAGCAGGATGACCTGCCCTGGGAAAGCCTCGAGCGCACTTTTTGTTGCAAGGGCATTCGTCGCTTTTGAATCGTTGTAGAATTTGCGCCCATTCCAGTTAAGGACGAATTGGGAGCGGTGCTTCACTCCTGTAAAGGACGTCAGGACACGGATAATGGTTTCCTTCGTTCCGCCCCAGAGAAGCGATGCGGCAGTAGCTGCGAGAATATTCTCCAGATTGTGCTGACCGCCGAGCATGATTTTCGAGCGTTCGATCAGCTTCTCGCCTTGCCAGTAAATGAACTCTTCATCCGCGCTGATGCTCGTTTCCGTCCGGCCTTTCAACGTGAAGGGCACCAATTGGGCAGTGCATTCAGCGGCAAAAGCAGCCAGCAGCGGCTGATCGGCATTGTAGATGAAGAAGTCTTCTGCTGTCTGGTTCTGTGCGATTTTCATCTTGGAGCCCCTATAATCTTCGAGGGTTCCGTGATAATCGATATGCGCTTCATACAGATTGGTGATGATTGCGATATGCGGGCGGAAGCTTTCTGTCCCCTTTAGTTGGAATGAAGAAAGTTCGGTGACGATCACATTCTCGGATGTAGCTTTTTCTGCCACTCCGCTTGCCACCGTGCCGATATTGCCGGCAATCAGCGGTTTTTTCTTATCCTGGTTGAGCATATGGAAAAGCAGCGTCGTGGTCGTCGTCTTGCCGTTCGAACCTGTGATGCCGATAAACGGAGCTTCACTGATCAAATACGCAAGTTCGATTTCCGTCCAGATCGGAACCCCTTTTTCAAGTGCTGCTTGGATCAGAATATTGGAATACGGAATTCCCGGATTTTTTACAACCAGCTCAAAGCCTTCGTCCATCAAATTTTCAGGATGGCGGCCGCAGATCACGGTGACGCCCAGATTCAATAATTCCTGTGCTTCCGGATTTTCTTCAAATGGCTTGGAATCATTGACAGTTACAAAAGCCCCTAATTGGTGAAGGATGCGGGCAGCGGTGAAGCCGCTTTTCGCAAGGCCGATCACCAGCACTTTCTTATGGTGAAGCTGTTCAACTTGTTTCATTTAAAATACCTCCAATGCTACGGCGATAATGGAGGCAAGGAGACCGACTGCCCAAAAGACAGTCACAACTTTCCATTCCGACCAGCCGCTCAACTCAAAATGATGGTGAATCGGGCTCATTTTGAAAATCCGTTTCTTCCTAATTTTAAAACTGCCAACCTGCAGGATGACTGACAAGGTCTCAATGACAAAGACAAGGCCGACCAGCAGCAAGAGCAATTCCTGCTTCAACAGGACCGACACCATTGCCAGCGCTCCGCCTAATGCGAGCGAACCGGTATCCCCCATGAACACCTTTGCGGGGTATTTATTGAACACCAGGAAGCCGAGCAGTGCGCCGGCTACCGAGAATGTGAACAACGCGACGCCATACTGGTCCTGGTGGATCGCGATGATGCCGAATGCGGCAAACGCGATCGATGCCGTTCCTGCTACAAGGCCGTCCAGGCCATCCGTCAAATTGACGGCATTCGAAAAGCCGACGAGCCAGAAAATCAGGAATGCTACATACAATGCCCCCAGTTCAACGGAAATCCCGGTAAAAGGAATTTTCAGTGAAGTGTCGAAACCGATTCCGCTCAGTAAGAAAAACGAAATGGCGGCAATGACGATCTGGGCGATAAGCTTCTGAAGTGAAGTGAGGCCTAGGTTCCGCTTTAGCACGACTTTTATGAAGTCATCCAAAAAGCCGATGAGGCCGTATCCCGCTAATACTAGCAGCAATACTGTCACTTCGGCAGACATCATGTCTGCAAAAAAGGCGACAGCAATCACCGTTATGATGATTGCGATTAAGTACACGAGGCCGCCCATAGTCGGCGTCCCCGTTTTTTTCATATGGGATTCTGGCCCTTCTTCACGTATGCTTTGGCCAAATTTCATTCTTCTAAGCAATGGAATGAAAAGCGGCATCAGCAGTACAGTCAATAAAAAACCGAGTCCAAATCCAAGCAACAAATATACGTCCATTATAGAGCTCCTTTAATCAATGAATTATTCAGCCGATTCCTCGAGGATGATTTCCTCTGAAGGTTCTTCGGCAGGGTCTTCGACAATATCTTCTTCAGCGCCAGGCAGTGCTTCCACCGGCGCTTCTTCACTCGCGTCTCCGGCTTCTTCCGCCGGCATGCCTTCAATCCCATCGGTCATCTGGACTTTGAAGAGATCTGACGGCGGCTGCAGCCGGACGACGACAGGTTCCGCCGGCACCACTTCCGAGCCCGCAGTCACGCTTTGGCCGACCGCAAACCCTTCGCCGGCCAGTTCCAGTGTAATGCCGCTTAGCGACTGGTAAGCAAGAAGTTCACTTTTCGACCATCCGGCAAAGTCTGGAAGCACAGCTGCCCCTTCTGTTTTCAGGAGGACTGTGCTGCCTTCCACTACGGTTTCCCCTGCAGCAGGGTACTGTGAAACCACTTTCCCGGAATCGCCCGTCACTATCCCAGTGATCCCTTGTTTCGCCAAGTGGGCCGAAACGTTGGAAGCGGATTTGCCGGAATAGTCCCCAAGCGTCATCGTTTTGGCTTCTTTAGTATTTTCAGGTTCGATATTCATGTACTTCAATCCGTTTTCCATGACGGAAGTGAAGATCTTGGACACCGGAACAGAACCGTATTCGCTTGCCGGCAGATTTGGCTGCTGGACCCCAATGTAAATTAACAGTTCCGGATCTTCCGCAGGCGCCATGCCGACGAAAGAGTAGAGATAACCGTTTTTCCCCCGGTTGATGTAGCGGCCGTCTTCTCCCGGGACTTGAGCAGTACCCGTTTTGCCGGCTACGCTATAATCCTGTAAAGCGAACGGCCGGCCCGAGCCATGCTCCGAAGTTACGGTCGATGCCAAGATGTCGCGTACTTGGTTGGCAGTTTCGGCTGAAATCGGCTGTCCTGCTTTTTCCGGTTCGCTTTTGTGTGTAACTTCGCCCGTATCGGGATTTTTAATCTGGTCGATAATATACGGCTTCATCATGACGCCGCCGTTGGCGATGGCAGAAGCTGCTTGGATCATTTGAATCGGCGTAACGGTCGAACCTTGTCCATAAGTCAGCGTCAGTGTATCCACTGGAGAGCTGTCCAGAATCTTCCCTGGAGCTTCATTCGGCAGATCAATGCCTGTTTTTTGGCCAAAACCGAATGCGTCAACATAGGATTGGAAATTTTCCGCTCCCAGCCTTTCGAGCAGATAAGCCATGGAAACGTTTGACGAACGCTGGAAACCTTCCAGGAACGTTATGCTTCCCCACCCTCTTCTGCTGTTATGGTCCCCGATCGTACGGTCGTAGAATTTATATGTACCCGATTCATAATATGCATTCGGGTCCCACTTGCCTTCTTCAATCGCTGCGGCCAATGTAAACATTTTCATCGGCGAACCCGGTTCGATTGTCAATTCGATGCTTTCGTTCAGCCAATTCTCAGAAAGCCCTTCACGGGTATTCGGATCAAAGGTAGGGCGCTGGGACATCCCCAGGATCTCCCCTGTTTTCGGATCGGCGATCACTGCAATCATCCGCTCAGGCGAATATTCCTCCTGCACTTTGGTCATCGCTTCTTCAAGGAAGTTCTGCAATGTCTTGTCCAGCGTCAATTGGACATTCGAACCGTCTACGGCTTCTGTGACCGCCGATTCGCTATTCGGGAGCAAGAATCCCCATTTATCGGTGCTGAACTCGATTTTGCCGTTCTTTCCAGTTAACACTTCATCATGGATCGCTTCAAGTCCCATTTTGCCTTTTGTAACCATCTGCCCATTTTCCTGTTCTTCCTTCAGTGCGAAGCCGATCAGATGGGAGGCAAAGGCACCATTGGGGTACAAGCGCTTCAGGTCCCTGACGAAAAGGATTCCGGGAAGCTCTTCTTCCTTCATCTCGAGCATCTTCGTATGGCTGATTTCGCGCCCAGCCACTCCGAACTCTACTTGGTAACGGTCTTTTTCCATACCGGTTTCCAATATGCTTAGAAGTTTTTCTTTCGGGGTACTTAAGTACTCAGACAGAATTTTGGCTGTTTTCTCCGCATCCGTAACATGTCTTGGATTGCTCGCTTTCTGTGTAGCGGATTCATCCAAAACGGCGACCACTTTATATGTCAGCGTATCTTCCGCAATCACTTCCCCGTTGCGGTCGATTATCTTTCCGCGCTTAGCTGACAGCACTTCTTCCTGGCTGTACTTCGCCGCCGCTTTGGCCGCCAGTTCCTGGCCTTCTACCGAGCCGGTCGCTTGAATCGTGACAATTCTTGCCGTTAAAAGGAAAAAGAGCCCTGCAAAAACTAAAAACAGCAGAAAGGCTCCCCATTGAAATCGAAACTTTTTTTTCATTGCCCTGGCACTACCTTTACATTTTGCTCATTTAATTTTAGGCCTTGTTCTTTCGCTTTAGCCCAAATGCGCTCGTATGTAGAAAGTTCGCTGACTTGCACAGACAAATCTGTATTTTGTTTCACTTTTTCATCGATTGAATGTTCAATTGTTTGGATCTCTTGAGTAGATGCCTGTATCACCGACTGGTTTTGCAGAACCAGCACGGAACATAATACAAAAGCAGCCAAGAAAGAAAGATAAAGCACTTTCTCGCCTTTGGTGATCAGATTCTTTTTCTTTGCGGGCACCCGGACCGGGTTTTGAGGAACGGCCGGCTGCTGTATGTATGCTTCTTTCCTTGCATGTAATGCCATTTGAACACGTCCTATTCTCTAAAATTCTCTCTAATTTGCTTTTAGTTTTTCTGTTTTTCTCTAAGTTTTTCTGCAATTCTCAGTTTCGCTGAACGCGAACGGTTGTTGACTTCAAGTTCTTCTGGTGATGGAAGAATGGGTTTTCTTGTTACGAGTTTGAGCACCGGTTCCATTCCAGCCGGAATGACTGGCATATTATGCGGCAGCTCAGGCAATGATGACGCTTCCTTGAAAATCGTCTTGCATAGCCTATCTTCCAATGAATGGAAAGTGATGACACTGATTCTTCCGCCGACTGCCAACAGGTCGATGGCATCTTGCAATGAAGTTTCAGCTGCGCCAAGTTCATCATTTACTGCAATGCGGATTGCCTGAAATACCCGTTTTGCCGGATGTCCGCCTTTGCGCCTTGCAAAAGCCGGAATGCCGTCTTTGATGCAATCCACCAATTGGCCGGTTGTTTCAATCGGCGCTTTTTCGCGTGCAGCCTCGATTTTTCTGGCAATCTGTTTGGAGAATTTCTCTTCGCCGTAGCGGTAGAAAATCCTTACCAAATCTTCGAACGGCCATTCGTTGACAACTTCATAAGCACTTAATTCGGCTGTCTGGTCCATTCTCATGTCGAGCGGGGCATCGTGGTGATAGCTGAAGCCGCGTTCCGGCGTGTCCAGCTGCGGCGATGAAACTCCCAAGTCATACAGGATGCCGTCAACTTTTTCGATTCCGCGTTGTTCCAGTTCTTCTTTGATGAATTTAAAATTCGCATGGATGAATGTGATTCTGTGCAAATAGTCTTTCAGCTGATCCTTCGCATGGTCAATTGCGCTCATATCCTGGTCAAAACAAAACAAATGGCCTTCATCAGACAATTGTTTCACCAGATACTCGCTATGGCCAGCACCGCCGAGCGTACAATCTACATAGATGCCGTCAGGACGAATGTTCAGCCCATCAACAGTCTCGTGCAGCAGAACCGTGGTGTGATTGAACAATCCATTTCCCCCGTTTCGGTTTTTAGAAATCAAAGTCCGCTAAATTCTCCGCAATATCATTGAATGAATCCTCAGATGTTGTGAAATACTCTTCCCATGCATCTTTAGACCAAATTTCAAATCTATTTGAGACACCGAGAATAACGCATTCTTTTGTCAGTTTTGCATATGATATTAAAGTGGATGGTATATTTACGCGGCCTTGTTTATCGAGTTCGACTTCGGAAGCTCCCGAGAAGAAGAAACGGGTGAATGCACGCGCATCTTTCTTAGTAACCGGCAGTTCTTTCAATTTGTCCTCGATCTTTCGCCATTCTTCCATCGTGTAGCCAAATAAGCATTGATCCAGGCCTCGGGTTATCACAAAATTTTCCCCGAGCAGTTCACGAAATTTCGCAGGCACGATTAAACGTCCCTTTGCGTCAACGCTATGTTGATATTCTCCCATGAACATGCCCGTCACCCCACTTATTGATTTTAATGTACCACAATCCCCCACTTCCCACCACTTGTTTTTGAAATATTTCACGTATGTTACAGAAAAATATCCCAATTGAACTTATTGAAACAAAAAAAAGCCTGCCAAGGCAGACTTTTCCGGTTTAAAGGCTTACGATTTTGTGATTTTTGTTATAGTCCATTTCGAGTGCCAGCAAGCGCCGGACAAGGTCTGGGCCGTACGCGTTCAAATACGGGAACGGACTGAACACGCGCTCCTGTAAGCCTTCGTTCGGCAACAGTTCCATTTCCAGGAGATCAAAATGCGCAAATTGTGTGCTGTTCTGAAGAATCACTTCATCTTCCAGTTTGTTTTTCAAGAAGTTCAGCTGCTTCAAATGGATTCCGAGGTTCTTTTCGACAAGCGGGGTGAGTCCCCCACTTATTGCCGTAAACGCCGCTTCAATTTCCTTATACGCGGCAACCAGCCCTTCTTTGGTCCGTTCGACGAGCGCTTCTGCCTCTTTTTCGCGGATGGAATCCATCAATTCCAAGCGCATTTGTGCGACTTTGCGTTCGCTGATCACTTGCGGAACGGTCAAGCCGTATTTATCAAGCAGGCTTTGGACGTGCCGGTTCACCAAAGTGATGTTGAGCCGCGGCATGACCACGGGCATCTCCATGCCCATCACATCGAAAGCACCTTTCAGCGCCGCCCAGTAGGCCACTTCACCAGGTCCGCCGACAAATGCGAGGACCGGGAAAACCATTTCCTGCATCAAGGGGCGCGTCACAACATTGTTGCTCAGCAGTTCTGGATTTGTGCGAGCAATATCCAGCAATTCTTCTCGTGAATAGGAAATATCGGTGCCTTTCCCAACAAAGCGCCCGCCTTCCCGTGACAGGAGAATGCGTTCGCCGTGTACCGTGATGAACAGGTTGGCTGCCTCCTGTTCTGCACCGATCACTGTGTTATAGGAAGGGGACAATTCCGCTTCGGTTTCAAAAACCGATTGTGCGATGGCTTCCGCTTTTTCAATCATCTCCTGGAAATAAGCGGACTCGTAGCGCCGAAGCCTCGGATCAGCTGCATCGATATACAGCAGCCCTTCTTTCTGGAAAAAATGATTCAGGAATGAGGCGAAAAAGTCCGTGAAAGTGGCCGCCTCGTCCAAGAAAGCGAAAGCCAATCCATGCAGCTCTTTGGAATAGGCCGTCTCTGGCATGCTCCGGAAATACTCCGTCAAATAGGATTTGATGGTCGATTTGTTGAGGGCAGCTGTAGAGGCAGAATTTTTTCCGTACTCCGTATGGGGAATGTTCAGTTTGTCCAGCCGGCCATTGACGTCCCGGTACAAATGGCTGATTTCCGCCAAATCGTGGTCTTCTCCGGCAATCCAAAAGACAGGGACAATCTTCGTGTTCAATTGTTCAGAAGCTTTTTTGGCCAGAACAATCACCGAAATGGCTTTATGGATTGTATAAAGCGGCCCCGTCAAAAGCCCGGCTTGCTGGCCGGTGACAACGACGTGTGCCCCTTCTTCAAAATCGGCCAAATGCTGGCGCGCTTTTTCAGAAAGACCGCGCGGCTCCATATAGGCCCGAATGATGCCAGCGAGTTCCTCGCGCCTTACAGGATGTTCTTTTAATTTTTCCAGCCGTGTGCTGAAGCTGCCGGCTTCCGGTTTGTATGAAAAGAACTGCTGGATTTCCGGCCGTCCGTTTATGTAGTCTTCCATCAGCCTGCTCGATGGTTCTATATAGTGTTCCGTGATTTTCATGCAGATTTGTCCCCTTTTTCGTTTACATTCAAATCTACTATATCAAACACGGACCCCGTTGAAAAAAAATACGCTTATAAAGGCTGTCGGCAAATGGCCGGCATTCCCCTTCATAAGCTCAGGAATTGAAAAATTCATCGAATGTAAAAAGAAGCCCTGCAGTGCAAATGAGAAAATGGGCGACGCTCAAGACCAGAAAGTAAACGCGCCATGTCTTGCGGGTGAGCCTCGGAATTTCAATTTCTTTCGAATGTTTCCACTCGGCGACCAGCATAAGGATGGCAATGACCAGCGCTCCGGAATAAGTGATCATCGACGCCTCATAATCCCAGATCGCAGCCGCTGCGGACGGAACGGAAAAGAACAGCAGTACGGTGGTCCAATCGGCAGCAACGCCGATCGACCGGTACCCCAATCGTTTTCTTGCAAGCAGAATGATCATAATGAATAAAAGTGCAGGCGCCGCAAGCAGCAGCGCTCCGGCGGCATATAGGATGTCCATGGCTTAAACCTCGGCTGATTTCAGAATATGGTAGAACGCCTTTAATAGCGGCAATTCGGCAGGCGCACGCTGCAATGTATACAGCATGATGGTATCCAGCTCCATTTTTCGGCCTTCGAGCCTGTCGCTAAGCATCGAAGAAGTGTTTTCAGCCGTAGAAGCGCATAGAGCAGTCACTTCTTCAAACGGCAGCAGGTCCTCGATTTCCGGAAATGCCCGGTATAATTCCGTATAGAGGTCTTTCAATAATTCATAGGCTGAAGGGTTCACCAGAAGTTCACCATTCTTGATGCCCATTAACGCAGTCAACGGGTTGATGATGCTGTTCAGCAGCACTTTCCTGAACAGCATCCAGTCCGCATCATCGTGCCATTCACTCTTCAGGGCCCGAACCTGCAGCAGGGGAAGGAAAAACCGCTCTTCGCCCCTTAGCAATGCGAACTTCACCAAACCGTCCCCTGTATGGCGGATTTCATTGGCCCCGGTTTTGAGGACGCCATGTTCAACACTGCCGGCAGCGATATTCGGCTGCGGCATCCCTTTCAAGTAATCGAGGTGCATCATGCCATTCTGCAGAAAGACAATCGGATTCTTCGGACAATGTACGTTCAGCGCAGCGAGCAGCTCCTCCAGTGCATCGTACTTTACAGCCAGCAAAAGGATGGCATCCTCGGGAATCCCTTCAAAGCCGGTTTGCGCTTCCACCATATAAAACGCCCTATCTTTCTTGATTCCCTGCTCATTGATCAGATCGGCCTGTTCTTTGCTGTGCGCTACAACCTTCACATCGGCTCCCGCATCTTTCAGCAGGCAAGCCATCAGCATGCCGACCGCCCCTGCCCCAATAACCGCAAACTCCATACAATCACCCCTTAAGCGAAATGGTCCCTTGCTTTCAAAAAAGAAGCCCACCTTTACAGGCAGGCTTCCAGGTTTATTTTATTATACAGGATAAACGGCATGTTTTCGATACGGCAAAGGCATTTCTTTTGTTTCATAAAATGCCAATCGCTGGGAAACGACTCCGCGCAATTGATGCGGCGCCACGATCTCATCGACGATCAATTCGGATGCCAATTTATAGATATCGATTTCTTCCTTGTATTCGCGGTGTTTCTCCTGAACATATTTGATGCGTTCTTTCGGATCTTCGATTGCTTCGATTTTATTCGAATAAACCGCATTGACGGCTGCTTCAGGCCCCATTACCGCAATTTGCGCAGTCGGAAGCGCGATGCAGACGTCCGGCTCGAATGCCGGGCCGGCCATGGCATACAATCCGGCGCCGTATGCCTTTCGGACGATGACCGAAATCTTCGGAACGGTCGCTGAGCTCATCGCCGCGATGAATTTCGCGCCGTGGCGGATGATGCCTGCACGTTCCACTTTCGTCCCGATCATGAATCCTGGCACATCTGCAAGGAACAGGAGCGGAATCGAGAACGCGTCGCAGAGGTTGATGAATTTTGCGCCTTTATCGGCTGAGTCTCCGAAGAGGACGCCCCCTTTGACTTTCGGTTGGTTGGCAAGGATGCCGACCACTTGGCCGTCGATGCGGGCGATGCCCGTAATCAATTCGCCGGCGAACAATTTCTTGATGTCGAAAAAGCTGCCTTCGTCCACTAACTGGTCGATCAGTTCATACATATCAAACGGCGCATTCTGGTTTTCCGGAATGATCTGTTCGAGCGTCCGTCCGGCTTTCGCAGCTTTCGCTTCGATCCGTTCCGGCTTGACGGCAAAGTTCGCCGGGAAGAACGCCAAATAGCGGCGGGCTTCTGAAATCGCTTCTTCCTCATTTGCAGCCAGTACGTCGCCGACGCCGCTCACTGAGCAATGCATGCGCGCGCCGCCCATTTCTTCAAGCGTCACTTTTTCGCCGATGACTTTTTCAGCCATCCGCGGAGATCCCAGATACATTGATGCGTTGCCGTCAACCATGATGACGATATCACAGAAAGCCGGGATATAAGCACCACCGGCAGCAGAAGGGCCGAATAGTACGCAGATCTGCGGCACCATTCCGGACATTCTCACCTGGTTGTGGAAAATCCTGCCCGCACCCCTACGGTTAGGAAACATATCCAGCTGGTCCGTAATGCGCGCCCCTGCCGAATCGACCAGATAAAGCATCGGAACCTGCATCTTTTCAGCAGTTTCCTGGATGCGGATGATCTTCTCGACCGTCCGCGAACCCCAGGAACCGGCTTTTACTGTAGAATCGTTCGCCATGACGCAAACGGTTTCCCCGTTCACTTTCCCGATGGCTGTTACCACGCCGTCGGCCGGCAAGTCGCCTGCTTCGACATTGGCGAATCTGCCGTCTTCGACGTAATTTTCATCGTCGAACAGGAGCTTCAGCCGGTCCCGTACAAATAGTTTATTGCTTTCCTTCATTTTTTCGTGGTATTTCGGATGACCCCCTGCGAAAATCGACGCGAGTTTTTGTTCCAAGCGTTCGTTATAGCCGGTCGTTTCACTCGTTTTTGTCATCTATGACGCCCCCTTTGTGTAAACAGTGCTTATTCTGCTAATGTGATCAGTGTTTCTTCTTCGTTGACGAAGCTTCCCACTTCAACGTGGATCTTCTCGACGCTTCCTGCTGTTTCCGATTCGACCGGAATCTCCATCTTCATCGACTCGAGCATGATGACAGCCTGCCCCGGTGTAACGGCATCCCCTTCGGATACCAATACGCTTAATACTGTTCCTGCCATTGACGCTTTCAATTCTTTCATGATCCTTGTTCCTCCTTTATTTTAACCATCCATTCCGGCAATACGGACGTTGCGTATTCGCCGGAGACAAATTCTTCCGAACCGATAAATTCCTTGTACAGCGGAAGATTTGTTTTTACCCCGATTATTTCCGTTTGGTCGAAAAATGCTTGTGACTTGTGCAAGGCTTCTGCCCGATCCGCGCCGGTTATGATCACTTTAGAAATCATCGGATCATAGAATGGCGTAACGGTGTTGCCTTGTTCATAGCCGGTTTCAATGCGTGCTCCCGGCCCCCACTCGACCGTCTGCAGCAAGCCCGGTGACGGGAAGAATGTTTTCGGGTCTTCCGCATAGATGCGGTATTCGATGGAATGGCCCGTTGAACGGATGCTGTCCTGGGACGGCAAAGTTCCGCCAGTCGCCACGTCGAGCTGCCACTCCACCAAATCGAACCCCGTCACTTCTTCCGTGACCGGATGCTCCACTTGAAGCCGTGTGTTCATTTCAAGGAAATAAAACTCGTTGTTCTGGTCTACGATGAATTCAACAGTCCCGGCGTTCGTGTAGCTGACAGCTTTTGCCGCTTTGACCGCTGCGTCGCATAACCGCTGGCGCACGTCTTCCGGCAGATCCGGTGACGGCGACTCTTCGATCACTTTCTGGTTGCGGCGCTGCACCGAACAATTGCGTTCGAACAGATGAACGATGTTGCCGTGTGCATCGCCGAAAATCTGGACTTCGATGTGGCGCGAATCCGCGATGAATTTCTCCAGGTATACGACATCATCACCGAAATAGGCCTTGGCGCGGTTTTTGACGGAAGCGAACTGCTGACTGAGCGCTTGCTCATTATCACAGCGCACCATGCCGATTCCGCCGCCGCCAGCACTTGCTTTAAGCATCAGCGGATAGCCGATCTTACCCGCTTCTTCAAGGGCTTCTTCAATCGTAGCGACCCCATCGACCGTTCCAGGCACTACAGGGACGCCTGCTTTGGCCATGGTCTGGCGTGATTCGAGCTTATCGCCCATCTTTTCTATGATAGTTGCGGAAGGTCCGATAAAGATCAGGCCAGCTTCTGCCACTTTGCGGGCAAAGTCCGCGTTTTCCGACAATAACCCATAGCCGGGATGAATCGCTTCGGCGTTATGCGCCTTTGCGGCTTCAATAATTTTGTCTGCTTGCAGATACGACTGCACGACCGGATTTGGTCCGATCAATACAGCTTCGGTCGCTTCACTGACGTAAGGCAGATCCCCATCAGCCTCAGAGTGGATGGCAACCGTTTCAATCCCGAGCCGTTCGCATGTGCGGATGATCCGCCGTGCAATTTCGCCCCGGTTTGCAATTAGGATTTTTTTCATATTAGAAATACCCCCAATGTTTTTCTCCCTTCTATAGCATATACGAATTTTGTAAGCGATTTCAACTATTGGCGGAAAATTTTATATTTTAGCGGCTTTCGGAAAGCGTGAAGATGGGCATGCCGTTAGCCGCACCTATAAATTCCCTGCACAGTCCGGGTCACCTGCGCATGCAAAAAATAGTCAGCCTGGCGGAACTTCAAAGCATAATAAAAAGGCTTCCGGTTTGGAAGCCTTCAAACGCATTCACTTTTTCGTTTTCGCCAGGAAGCGGTCCACTTCTTCATGGTGGGCGTCTTTTTCCCACAATTCTGCGCAGCGGCGGACTTCCTGGTCAACGCGCCCTCTTAAATCAGCAGCAGCCCATTTGCGGATGGCCATTTCTTTATACGCCCGGTGGACTTCCGGACGGATTTTCTTCAGCGATTCCAGGAAATCGGCGATGTCTGCATCCTCGCGTATGATTTTGGTGGCCCAGCCGATCTTTTCAAGTTCACTTGAACCGAACGCACGGGCCTGTCCGAGCATCATCAGCGCACGGTCATGGGCAAGCGTTTCAAAAAGGTACGTCCCCCCTCCCCAGCCGCTCGTGATCGCCAAGGTCCCTTGGATAAATCCGCATTTTGCATGCTCACGGACCAAACGGAAATCGCAAGCGGTCGCAATCTCGCAGCCGCCGCCGACTGCTGCACCATTGACGGCCGCTATTACAGGAACCGGCAAGGTCTTGATGGCATACAGGACATCGCTCATGCGCTTCAGCATGCCGTATGCCTGCTCTTCCGTCCGCAACTCATGGAATACGGAGAGATCGCCGCCTGAACAGAAAGCGTGGGTGCCGGCTGCCGTGATGACGACAAACCGGATTTCTGAATTATGTACTTGCGCCACCATTTTTTCGAGCCCTTCCATGACCTCGGTATTGATGGCATTGCGGATTTCGGGCCGGTCGATCGTAAAAGTCATGACCGCATCCGCCACTTCGATTTTATACGACATGTCCCATCACTCCTCATTTTTGGATAGAGAAAAAGGCTATCGAGAGCCATGGCCTCTCAATAGCCTTTCAGCAGCAAATACTGTTTTATTTGCTTGCTACTACTTCTTTCCCTTTGTATGATCCACATGCTTTGCAGACGTGGTGAGCCAATTTCGATTCGCCACAGCTTGGGCAAGTTACCATGCCCGGCACTGACAATTTGAAATGTGTACGGCGTTTTCTTTTAACGGTTTTGGACGTTCTTCTAGCTGGTACAGCCATTGGTGACACCTCCTTACAATGATTCTATTCATCTGACTGATCAAAATACTTTGCTAAATCAGCAAGTCTTGGATCCGGTTTTGGTGGTGCTTCAGCTTTCTCTGCTTCCACTTGCTCATCTGTCGAATACGACCAGTCTTTGCCGCCTTTGATAACGGCTTCGTCTGCATCTTCCTTGAAGACCTGTATCGGTATCTCAAGCAAAATAAGTTCTTCGAGTACAGGCTGAAGATCGATCGTTTCAGCATCTACAAAATGAACATTATCATCCTTGCTTCCCCGGTCTTTTTCAGACCAAGAGAATATTTCCACCGAATCGATGTCCACCGGGAATTCAACGTCTTCCCAAGTTCGTGCACAAGGCAAAATGAGCATGCCTTCGAGATGGAGCCTGCACGTGATTTGTTGCGAACCAATTGTGCAATGTCCTGTAACGCGGATGGGTGAAATATCGCGAATATCGCTATTGCGCTTTTTCACATCCTCCAATCGAACAGTCTGGTCAATTGGCATCCCGTCTTTGCGATGCTTTTGAAGCTGTTGAATCGCCATTTTCATAAGTATCACCTCTAAGACAACAAAGTTGATTATATAATGCACAGAAAAGGATGTCAAGATAAAATCTTGTCAGGGCAAACCCATCATCGGTATACTGTATTGTAAGTTTAACAAAGGGGCGGATCAAATGAAAGCTACAGGCATCGTTGTCGAATACAATCCATTCCATAACGGCCATCTCCACCATGCGAGGCAGGCAAAAAAAGTTTCAGGTGCGGATGCCGTAATCGCGGTGATGAGCGGGCAGTTCCTCCAGCGCGGCGAGCCGGCATTTGCGGATAAATGGGCGCGCACCCAAATGGCGCTCGCCAATGGCATCGACCTGGTCTTCGAACTGCCTTATGTCTATGCGACAGCGCAGGCCTCGGATTTTGCAAAAGGGGCCATCGCGCTGCTGGATGCAGCCGGCTGCGAGTCTTTCTGCTTCGGCAGCGAGCAAGGAAGCATCGGCCCTTTCCACGCCTCCTACAGCCTCCTTAGGGAACACCGGGCGGTTTATGAAGCATCTATCCATAAAGCTGTCCAAACCGGCATCAGCTACCCCAAGGCGCTGAATAAAGCCTATACGGAACTTACCGGTTCCAAATCCGGTTTTGCCGATCTGACACAGCCCAACAACATCCTCGGTTTCCATTACATAGAAGCGGCAGAAAAAAGAGGGTCTGCCATGAAGCCGCTGACCATCCAGCGCATTTCTGCAGGCTACCATGATCCGGTCGACCGGAATTCATCGATTGCAAGCGCCACGGGCATCCGCAACGCTTTTTTCGAAGAAGGTTCAATTGAAGAAGTGTCCGCGTTTCTGCCCGCGCCTTCCCTTGAGGTGCTCGAAGCGTTCTACGCCGAATACGGGGCCTTCGGGAGCTGGGAACGGTTTTACCCCTTGCTCCGCTACAGCATCTTGCGCGAGAAGCCCAAAAACCTCAGCCGGTTTTCGGAAGTCACGGAAGGCATTGAACACCTGATTTACGAAGCGGCAAAAAAAGAAACGGAGTTTGCCGGGTTTATCCGCCTCATCAAATCCAAGCGATTTACCCGCACACGGCTGCAGCGGATGCTGACTCACATTTACACAGGATTCACCTGGGAACAACTGCGTTCGTTCGAGGAGCCTTCCTACCTGCGGCTGCTCGGGATGTCGGAAACCGGAAGAAAATATTTGAATCAGAAAAAAAAGAATATCGCCCTTCCCCTGATTAGCCGGGCCGCCGATTTAGCGGACCCGATGGGAAAAGTCGATATTCATGCAAGTTTCATGTATGGGCTCGGGATGGGTTCAGGCGACATGAAAAAAGAATTCACCACCCCGCCCTGCTATTTCGGCTGAAGGCCGTCCAAATATGCTAGCGCATCATCAATCGTTTTGACAGGCACCACTTTCATGTCGGTGCCTATTTTTTCTGCCGTTTTTTTGGCGACGTCATAATTCGTCTCGTCCATGCCTTCCGTTTCATCGTCGGGAGCGAAAAAGATTTCAATGCCTTCATTGTCAGCAGCCATCACTTTCTGATCGATGCCGCCGATCCGGCCGACTTTGCCGTCCGCCGCCATCGTCCCTGTGCCTGCAATGTCATAGCCTTTGGTAATGTCCTCATCAAGCAATTGGTTGAGGATTTCCAACGTGAACATCAGCCCGGCAGACGGACCGCCGATTTCTTCTGAATCGATTTTCACTTCCGGAGTGGTTTGGATGGTCTTGTTCTCGACAAAAGAGATGCCGAGCCCGACCCGCTCCGGCGCTGTCGGCAGCGGTGCGAGTTCGATCACATCGCTGATTTCCCGCTCTCCGCGCTTGAAGCGCACGTCCACCGCTTCCCCCTCATCCTTGCCGGCCAAATAGTCGACGAATTGGTCTTGGGTGGTGAACTCCTGCTCGTCCACTGACAACACGCGGTCGCCTGCAGCCAATACACCTTCTGCAGCACCGCCTTCAAGGACATTCATGACATAGACGCCGTTATTGCTGATTTCATAAGGCTTTTCGGCCTGCTCAAACGCCACCTGCAAGGCGTTGACCTGTGAATCGCTCATCATCTTCAGTTGACGGATATTGTATTCTTCGTCGCTTTCATGCGGACTCCGTACCTGGTCCGCCGGAAGGACTTTATAGCCATCCCTGAATTTCGCCATGACATAGAGCGCCGGGGTAGCTCCAAGCATGGATACCGTCATCAAGCTCAGTTCCCCTTGATCATCTTCATCTCCTCCGGCCACTTCCACAAGGGGGCCAAGCTCATAAGCGCCTCCCGGACGCGTTATATAGAAATCCAGGGGATAGGATGACAATAAAATTGCGGATGCTACCACAGCCGCAAAGAAAACCGTTTTTCTCTTTTTCATTGAATGCTCCCCTTCCTTCGGCAAAATGATAAAAAGCCACGAAACCCGTGGCTTACTTGTACTTCGACTTTAACGCTTCTTCAACTGCAGGCGGCACCAGGCCCGAAATACGGCCTCCATATTTCGCAACTTCCTTGACGATGCTCGAGCTGAGGAACGAATACTGGTTGTTTGAAATCATGAAGAGCGTTTCAATGTTCTCATTCAAGAAACGGTTCATCGACGTAATCTGCATCTCGTATTCAAAATCCGAAACAGCGCGCAGCCCCCGGATAATGGCATTCGCTTTGACTTCAACCGAATAATCAATCAGCAGCCCGCTGAATGTATCCACATCGACATTCGGGATGGATTCCGTCACTTCGGAAATCAAGCCCATCCGTTCTTCGACTGTGAACAGCGGATTTTTGGAGGAGTTGTTCAATACCACCACTTTGACTTCATCAAAAATCGTCGAAGCCCGTTTGATGATATCCAAATGCCCCATTGTAATCGGGTCGAAACTTCCTGGCACAACTGCAATTTTACTCAAAATCTTCTCCCTCTTCCCCTTTAAAGCGATAAATTGAAATGATGGTGCTGCCGTACAATTCCTTCTTAAAACGCTCGTAATATTTCGTGCGGCTGCTGAGCTCGACATCTCTGTCATGTTCGCAGACGACGATCGAATCATCCGTCATAATGCCCAGCTCTGCTGCCTTGTCCATCAACCCGTAAGCTTTTTCCATATGGTACGGCGGATCCAGGAACAACAGGCGTGCCTGCACACCATTCTTCTTTATGGCTTTCAGCGCCCGTTCAGCGTCAGCTTTGAACACTTCCGCCTGGCCTGAAAGCCTGGTCTTTTCCAGGTTTGCGTGGATGGTCTCTAAGGCTTTCCGGTCTTTGTCGGTGAATATGGCCCGGTCAATGCCGCGGCTCAGCGCTTCAATGCCGAGGCCGCCGCTCCCTGCAAACAGATCGAGGGCATAGCCGCCGTCAAAAAAAGGGCCGATCATATTGAATATGGATTCTTTCACTTTGTCTGTCGTGGGCCTCGTGGATGTGCCCGGGACTGCCTTGAGCGGCAGCCCTTTGACTGAGCCTGCTACAACACGCATTTTATCGCCTCTTATAAACTGATTTTCTTATGAAATGGACTTTCTTTAATGGTAAAATGAAATCTGGAAAGGACGTGGATTTATGATACAGCGTTTTATCGAATTAGGAGAAGGCTACGGAGATCTTTATGAACTTCGTGAACTGATCTCGACAAATCCCCATCGATTCAAGCATGGGTTTATATTTGCTTCGCCGACAAAGGAGGGCATTCCGACCTTGTCCGTCGCTGCTGCATTCGAGCCCGCATCCGAAGGCGGCTTTATGCCGATCTACATATGCAGGGAGGGCATTCCGGAAAACTCCAAGCGGCTTGGGATTTTCGAAGAGGCCGTGAAGAAGCTGGGCCACACTCCGATCAAAATGGACGTGAAGCATTCTTCGCATTTTGCTGAAAAGCGGTTCTACTTCAGCCACCTGGTTGCCATTCTTCGCCTGAACCACTTTATTCCGCCGATGCAGTAATCAAAGGCCGATTTTGTAATCGTATTCTTTGGCTTTATCCGGTTTTGCGTTTTCATACTCGGTTTTCAGAAACGGCCGCTGCGACTCCAGCACTTGCTTGACATAGGGCAGCTTCAGTAATTTCACCTTGGTCGATTCGATGACATCCTGGTCCATATAGAGGACTGCATATTTAAGCTTGCGCGAAATATAATGGACATGTCCATATTTGCGCAGCGATTTGGCTTGTTTCAAGTGATGCACATAGACGATGAGGCCTTGGCGATCATGCATAATCATCCCTCTTTTCTTAACTTCTAGAATACCATAGGAAAGAAACGGGCCGCAACTGAGGAAATCGGTCCGGGATAAGGCGCCGGCCGCTTCTGCGAACCTCTGCCTTACGGGGGCAATAGGTATTTCCACACGTAAAACTAACACTCATAGCCGGAATTCGCTATAATGGCTTTAGTTGAATTTTCAAGGGGGTCACAAATCGACATGGGCAAAAAGACAAAAATAGGCTTTGCGGCCGTTGCTGTCGGCGCTGCCGCTTGGGCCGGCTCGAAAGCGCTGGCAAACCCGCAGGCACGGCCAAAAAAAGAAGTCCTCAGCTATGAGTCGCCAATTGTATTGGCACATAGAGGAGGAAGCGCCATCGCCCCGGAGAACACGATGGCCGCTTTTAAAAAATCTGCCGGATTCGGCGTAAAAGGTTTTGAGATTGACATCCGCTTGACGAAAGATGAAGAAATCATTGTTTTTCACGATGAATATCTTGACCGCACCACAGACGGGGCGGGCAGAGTGGCGGAGCATACACTAGAAGAGCTGCGGAAACTTGATCTGGGGTATCACTTCCTGGCAGCCGATGGCGCGCATACCTATCGCGGCAAAGGAGAAGGCGTGGTGACATTGAAGGAGCTGCTTGAAGATTTCCCGGAGATGTACATCAATATCGATATCAAAGATTCCCCTGAAGCTTATGAGGGCAGCTTGATGCCGTCGAAACTCTGGCGGCTGATCGATTCACTCGGCGTCCATTCACGGGTCGTTGTGACAAGTTTTTATGATGAACAGATTGACCGCTTTAATCTGTATGCACAAAACCGCGTCGCGATCGGAGCGGGCGAGAACGAAGTGAGGAAGGCGTTCACGGCTTTCAATAGCCAGTTCGGCCATCTTTACAAGCCGAGAAGCGATGTCTTTCAGATCCCGGTGCGCTCTTCGATGTTCCGCCTGGACCAGCCGAGGTTTATCTCGTTTCTGGCAAACTTGAACATCCCTGTCCATTATTGGACCATCGATGCGGCTTCGGAAATCGAAGCGCTTCTCACAGCCGGAGCAAAAGGCATCATCACCGACCGTCCGGATGTAGCAATGCAAGCTGTAAAGGATTTCACGAAAAAAAGCCAATAAAAAAATGTGCAACGTTGCCGTTGCACATTTTTTAAATTGTTCATATTTCCGCATGGGTCCTGCACTCTTTTCAAAAGAACCATTGCAAGTTCCATTATGCTGAACAAGAGCAGCCTCCGCCGGTTCCACAGCTCCCGCCGCAAGAAGAATCGGATGAGAAGAACGGATTGCTCGAAGGGATCTTGACCGCTTCGGAAACCGATCTTCCGATGATAAAACTGACCTGATCCATCAGATCCTGCAGGCTGTTTTCCGCAAACCGCAGCTCCGCCACTTTCTCATTCAAATCAAGGCGGCGTTTATCGATGCGGATCTGCTTCATCACCCGGCTGTATTCCGGATGGTACTTGCCGAAGCGCTGCACTTCTTCATATTGGTCTTTCAATCTGGCAAATGCGGCAATTTCGTCTGCAAGATTTTTATCATTATAGACAGCGTTATAGGCTGCCCGGTATTGTTCAGCCTGTTCCGACTGTAGAATCATTTGGCTCAACTCTTCTCCGGAGTCAGTGATTTGCGCCCATTCATAGGTCATAAACATGTGTATTCCTCCCCTACAATCCCATAATAGCAGAAATACTCCCATTTTCATACATATTGAAAGGAATGGTTCCATGAATAGCTTAGCTTCCCAATTCAACCGCATTCTCGCGGACAGCACGCCAGAAGATATTAAAATATTGACCGACTTCCTCTCGAATTTCGAAAAGAAGCAGCGCGGGGAATTCGGTACTTATTTGAGCGCCAGTTTGAATATGACCCGGGAAACGGAGAACGGGACCAGCGCGGTATCGATCCCGAATACTCCATTCATCCATAATAATATCTCCATCCCGCACGGCGGAATACTGGCGGTCCTGGTCGACACAGCCATGGGAACACTCGCTAACAGCGAATCCCCTCCAGGCATGGCCGCAGTCACCACAAATCTTATGATCCATTATCTGGCCGTCGCCACTTCCGATACCATCACGGCAGAAGCCTCCATGATCCGCAAGGGCCGCCACACGATGGTGATTGAAAGCAATATCTTCCAGGAAGACGGAAAGCATATCGCAACGGCCACAGGCTCGTTCTTCCTCGTCGAGAAAAAAAGCTGATTGCTTTTATTCCTCTTCGGCAGCATCCGGTTCCTGCAGCACCAGGATCTGGGTGTAATATTTCCCAAAAGCCCCGACCCCGATTTCGTTGAACCGGTCAGATAGGATGGCATCGCGATGGCTTTCCGAGTTGATCCACCCATGCACAGCCTCCATCGCATCGAAATATTGCGATGCCGTATTTTCGGCCGCACCTTCAAATTCAATATTTGCCTCCGTCAGCCGGTTGTCGAGACTTTCCAGCTCCACTTCCTCGCCGGAAGCCAAGTTTTTCTTAGCCGTATTCTGGCTATGAAGGGCAGCAAGGCTGCTTACTGAAGGATTGACTGCCAGCGCCTGTTTCTGGTGGTGCAGGCGATAGACATTCGTCAAATCGATGATTTGCTTGGCATTCGCTTCGTCGATTGCGATTTGCAGTGTGGATGAAGGTTTTGTGATTGGCAGTAACTCACCGGTAAACATCATGTCATAAGGCTGATGCCGGATTAATGTTTCGGCGTCCATAAAGCGGACCGCTTCGAGGGCATGGTCCTCCTCGTCAATATAAAGCTGGGCATAGACATCTTCAAAACTCACCAACAAGCGCCTTCCGGTGTCTTCAGCGCTTAGGCTGAACGTATAAATGCTCGTGCCGTATTTTACTGTGATTTCATTTTCTACTATTGTAAAGCGGTACAGGTCTTCAAGCTTCTGTCCGATTTCATAAGGAGAGGCGTCCACCGCAGTGCCTGCAGCATATACTTGCACAATCTGCCCCTCCTTGACGCCGACCATCACAAAACTCGAGAAGGACTGGTTGTAGACCCACCATTCATAGCCGAAAGCAGACGGTTCCATGCGTGCCGGCGTCCCGTAGTCAGCCAGCCATGCTTCTGCCGGTTTTCCGACATAGGTTGATATCCCTTCTGAAGGGCGGTCCACTGCCATCGGGTCTTCTTCCAGGTCATCGGCCGGCAGCGGATCCATCGTGACCGGTGCTTCCAGCGGCTCGTTTTCTTCAATCGAGGTATCAAAATAAAAAAATACGATCAGGATGACCGATAGAAAAATCATGATGCGCAACAAGTCCTTCATTCTATCAGTCCCCCTCCTGCTCTATTTCATTAATTATAACAGCCGTCTGCATTCTGACACAATCTAGCCATTGCAACAACCATTATTTTCATCTATTATTAAAGAAGCGTATAATCAGTTACGAGATAGAGGAGGAGATCCTATGTATTTTGAGAATACAGGACTTGAGAACTTGCGAGTAGATTTCGCATTGCTAGACGATATTATGAAAAGACATGGTTTGACCAAAGAAGGACAATGGGATTACGAGCGCGTCACTTTCGACCGCAAATTCATCGTGCGTGAAGGAACCTATTATCTGCGCGTCTTCGCGTATGCTGTTGACGGCGACATCGATTCAAACGATGCAATCGTCCACGTCATGAAGCCGGTGCTTGGGAAGCATTACTACCCGCACGGCGTCGAGTACGGCGAAAGCGAGCATTTCCCGGAACACTTGGTGAAATCTAGCGTCGACGTATTGAAGGCGATCGAAACAGATCTTGCAGAATTCCGAATCAAAGCATAAACAAACCGCAGTTCATCCCTGAACTGCGGTTTTTTCTATCATCTTCCCTACATGTAGAAGGCACAACTTGGTATAATAGGTTTACGAACAATTAAGGAGGATTGCAGTGAATAAGTGGTTTAATAAGCGCGTGTTCACCATCGCCCTGGCAGTGGCGGTGCTGATTTTAATTTCCGTATACATATTGCCCATTTCGATTCCGTTGATTATCGCTTTACTGACAGCCATACTGTTGGAACCGCTTGTCCGGTTTATGCAAAATAAATTCAAATGGCAACGCAAGTCAGCCGTCATTTCCGTTTTCATCCTCTTCCTTCTGGCCGTATCCGGCATCTTGTACTGGACCGTCACACAGTTGATTGGAAGAATAATACAATTCTCGAAAATGGTCCCCGAGTATGTGAATTCCATGACGGAAATGTGGAATGAAGTTCAAGCGTTCTTTTTCCGCTCGACGGAAGATATGCCGGTTGAAGTGGTTTCTTCTTTTGAAACAGAATTGGCCGGCTTCCTGGAAGGCATCCGGACATGGGTCGTCAATATCGTCAACTACGATACCGTGACCAACCTCCTGACCGGCATCCCTTCTTTCCTGGTCAGCTTCATCGTCTTCACGATTGCGCTTTTCTTGTTCATGCTCGAGCTGCTCAACCTGAAAGAGATGCTGTTCAACCGACTGAAAGAAAGCACTGCTGAAAAAGTGCGTTTCATGGCGGCCCGTTTAAACCACGTGATTTTCGGGTTCCTGAAAGCCCAGTTCCTGGTCAGCGTCATTATCTTCCTTGTTTCGCTGGTCGGTTTGTTCATCATTGTTCCGGAATATGCCATCGCTATGTCGCTGTTCATCTGGCTGATCGATTTCATTCCGATTCTCGGCTCCATCCTGGTGCTGTCCCCATGGTTCATCTATGAGTTCATCACCGGCGATATTGTCCTTGGCACACAACTTGCGGTATTGGCACTGATCCTGCTTGTCATCCGCAGAACCGTCGAACCGAAAGTCATGGGCAGCCATATCGGCTTATCGCCGCTTGCTACACTCGTTGCCATGTATATCGGACTTCAGCTCTTCGGCTTCCTCGGTTTTTTCATCGGGCCGCTGATTGTCATCCTGTTTACATCCGCGCGCGAAGCCGGCATGATCAAAGTCGATTTTAAAGTATAGAAAAAGGAGAACCCATGCCGGGTTCTCCTTTTTTCTTATCCGCCTAAAATCGCTTTGAACACGGAAGTGGTGTGGCCGCCTTCGTAAATGACATACAGCAATAGATAGACCATGACTCCTGTGATGGCAGTAAAGAACCATACGACACTTGTAACAGGACCGAGTTTGCGGTGCTTTTCAAGGCGGTTCTTCAGTCCGAGCCAAATCGTGATCAATCCCATGACCCCGCCTGTCGTCGCAAGCGTGATGTGAAAGATCAGGAAAATGGTGTAGAAAATCTTGTATTCTTCCGGTCCGCCGAAAGCGGTGTTTCCGACGAATAACGTCCGTGAAACATAGATGATGAAAAACGTCAGCGCAGATGCGCCTGCAGCCAACATCATCTTCTTATGCGCTTCAATGCGGCGTTTGCTGATCAAGTACCAGCCGATCGCCACCAGTACAGCGCTCAAAACTATAAAAAACGTGCTAATCGTCGGTAATAACGGCAAATTCATTCAAGTGATCCCCTTTAGCTTCATTAAGCATTATGTCTGTGATACGCCATATCTTTTCTGTCCTGCATAACCTTTGCAGTGATTTCGTCTGCATTGGCATTTTCGTTTCTTAACCATTCATAGAAGACGAGCCACAGGAAGACGGTGAATACCAGTTCCTGCAAGACTTTCATGACGATGCCGCCGGTGCGCTGGTCTTCAAGCGCTGACATCGGCGAAAACAATTCCGGGCCCGAGAGGCCCAATTGAGCGAGCGTGCCGGCTGGCACACATAACGCCATCGCCTGCATCCACGCCTCACCGTCAGTATAAGTCGCATAGAACGGATCCCCACTGAAGATGATCAACGCACAGGCAGGGGTCATCAGGACACTCAGACCGAACAGATAACTCAATTTTTTCAGCCCGTGGAATTTATACGAGCCTTCCAGGGTGTTGACGACCGGCCACCAGTAAAGGATGGCAGATCCGAACAAGACCACATTGGCAGCCGCATGGAGCCAGCTGTTCATTTTCAGGAAGTCGAAAACGAGCGGAATGTGGTAAAACGAGAAGATCATGCCGAAAATGATCAGCGCCAGCATCGGCTTTGTGAAAAAGTCGAAAACCGGTTTAATGAACGGCAAATTGACGAACGGACGCCAGATCCATGAAGGAATCCCCATGATCAATAGCGGCGGTATCAGCAGCAAAAGCAGCGCCATTGAAACCATATGCATGGTGAAAATGATATGGCCCAGCAAATCGATCGGGCCGCCTTTCACCAAATAAAGCAGGATCATGCCGGAAACAAAAAGAATTGCCTCACGCGCCTTTAAAGGTTCGCTGTCTTTGAATTTGTATCTCCACTTGGTGGCAACCAAAAAATATAAAATCGTAATTAGAACGAGAACTCCCAAGTACACTGGGCTCCAGAGCGCCTGGAATCCAAAAATACTGATCGGCATCATGCCTGATTACCTCCCTTTAACCTCAAGTACCCTCATTATATAGTGCCTCGACTGCTATATCAATGAACGAACTATGACAATTGCCGCCAAGAAAGGATTCCGAGCGGATTCTGCGGTTCGATTTCTGGCCAAAACAAAACCCCTCACCTAATAGGTGAGGGGTTCGGCTGTTTACCACCAGATAATCGTGACAAAAGTCAGGATTGTGATGAACGCAACAAATATTCCGCTGAACATGAAGAACGCGACTGTACCGTGTCCTTTATTGCTCATGTGCATGAAATGATAAAGCTGCAGTACGACCTGAACGGCTGCCAATAGAAGAATAATCGGCACGATCAGATAATTCGAGAAGCCAGCTGCAACTGTCGTGAATGCAATCAATGTCAAGAAGATCATCATTGCAAACGATGTCAGCTGCCCGCGCATTTCTTTCGAGCGCTGGCGGCGCAGGTATTCGTATTCTGTACCGGATCTTGTTGGTGTATGAACGTCGTGTGCCATATTAACCGATCACTCCCATCAAATAGACTACAGTAAAGATAAATACCCAAACTACGTCGATAAAATGCCAGTATAGTGATGCTAAATAGAATTTCGGTGCATTGTACATGTTCAATCCGCGCTTAGAGTTGCGGAGCATCAAAGCGATGAACCAGCTAAGCCCGAACAACACGTGCGCTCCGTGGGTCCCTACAAGCGTATAGAAAGCTGAACTGAATGCGCTGTGGGTATATCCGAATCCTAAATGTACATAATGGTTGAACTCGTAGATCTCAAGCCCAAGGAACGTCAGACCAAGAAGAACGGTAATTCCAAGCCAAGCCTGCATCGCTTTGAAATTATGGTTTTTCATATGGTACATAGCGTAAACGCTTGTCAAAGACGAAGTCAAAAGAATCATCGTCATCGCGAAGACGAGCGGCAATTCAAACAAACCGGAAGCGGTAAATTCCATGCCGCTTGGCCCTTTGTCTTTCAGCGCCAGATAAGTCGCGAAAAGCGAGGCAAACGTCACAGTCTCAGCTGCAAGAAGCAGCCAGAAACCGACGAATTTATTTTTTCCTTCGAGTGTTGCTGTTTCCGGATGGTCCGGCCACGTTTGAGGGGTATATTTCTTATTTAAGTCCATCTGTTTTACCCCCTTTAGTGTTTTGAGCGTCTCTCATCAATTCTTCTTTTGTAATATGGAACCCAAGATCATCTTTCAGTGAACGCAGAAGCATTGATCCGAAAGTCATTCCAAGACCGATGATCAGGACTGGCAATGCCCATGGCTTGTCGCCGTCCATATAGTAAAGAGCCCCGAATGCCGCAATGAACATACCAAGTGAGATGAAGACAGGAATGATCGAGCCGTTCGGCATGTGGATATCGTCAAGCGGTTCTGCATAAACCATGCCTTCTTTATTGCCTTCCATTTTCTCAATCCAGTAAGTATCAAGACCACGCACAAGCGGAGTCTGCGCGAAGTTGTAGAATGGTGCAGGTGATGGAACCGCCCATTCAAGTGTGCGGCCGTCTCCCCATGGGTCGTTGCCGATACGCTCGTTTTTAACGATAGTCATGATAATGTTGATCACCAGAACGATGACACCGATTGCCATGAACAAAGCTCCGACAGAACTGATGGCGTTGTATAGATCCCATCCTTGGTCAGCGCCGAATGTATAAACACGGCGCGGCATTCCCATCAAACCTAGGAAATGCTGGATGAAGAACGTCAAGTGGAATCCGATCAGGAACAACCAGAAAGTCACTTTACCCAATTTTTCATTAAGCATCGTTCCGAACATTTTCGGCCAGTAAAGGTGTGTTGCCGCCAAGATGGCAAGTACAACCCCACCAACGATTACGTAGTGGAAATGCGCTACGATAAAGTAAGAATCGTGCAATTGGTAGTCAAGCGGCGCAATTGCCTGCATGACTCCTGTTACCCCACCGGCAACGAATGATGGAATGAACGCGATTGCGTAGAGCATCGGCGTCGTGAAGGAAATGCTTCCTCCCCAAATCGTTAGGAGCCAGTTGAAGATTTTTACGCCTGTCGGTACAGCGATGATCATTGTTGCTAAAGCGAAAACAGCGTTTGCTGTCGGCCCAAGACCAACTGTGAACATGTGGTGAGCCCAAACCATGAAGCCGTAGAAACCGATCAGGATTGTGGCAAATACTAGAGCAGTATAACCGAACAAACGCTTGCGAGAGAAAATCGCAAAGATTTCGGAGAAGATACCGAACGCCGGCAATACTAGGATGTAAACTTCAGGGTGCCCGAAGATCCAGAACAAGTGCTCCCAGATGATCGTGTTCCCTCCCATAGCTACGTCGAAGAAATTCGCGCCGAAGAGGCGGTCGAATACCATGAAGAAGATTCCCACAGTAAGTGGAGGGAAAGCGAACAAAATCAACGCAGAAGCCACGAAAGTTGTCCATGTGAACAAAGGCATTCTCATATACGTCATACCCGGTGCACGCATGTTGATGATCGTAACCAGGAAGTTGATCCCGGCGATCAGCGTACCGAAACCGGCAATCGTTAAACCAAGTGAATAGAAATCGATGCCATGGCCTTCAGAAGCGAGAGCCAATGAAGCATAGTTTGTCCAACCTGCGTCTGGTGCACCGCCAAGGAACCAAGAAAGGTTCAAGAAAATACCACCAAACAAGAATAGCCAAAACCCGAGTGAATTTAAGAACGGGAATGCTACGTCACGGGCGCCGATCTGCAAAGGCATGACCGCGTTCATGAACGCCAGCAATAATGGCATCGCTGCAAGGAAAATCATTGTTGTTCCGTGCATTGTCAATACTTCATTATATGTTCCGGCACTTAGGAAATCATTCCCTGCCTTCATCAATTGGATTCGGATCAACATCGCTTCGATACCGCCGATGACGAAGAACAATCCACCGGAGATAAAGTAAAGAATCGCGATTTTCTTATGGTCTACCGTCGTCATGTAGTCCCAAATGGTAGCACCGAAGCCCTTTTTTTGAGCAATAGAACTCACAATGTATACCTCCCTTTTTTAAGCTCCGATTCTTTTACTCTTCAACTGACAAGCTCATCAAGTAAGCAGCAAGCGCATCAAGCTCTTGCTCTGTGAATTTGTTGCCGTTGTTCAAAGATTCAGGACTAGGCATCAAGTTGCCCGGCTTGTATTGTTGTGGATCTTGAATCCACGCTTTTACGTTTTCTTCATTATGTTCAAGAATTCCGGCTACGCGGTTGCGGTCGCCGAATGTTGCTACGTTCGGTCCAACTCCACCGCCTGCTCCCACACCAGAAGTGGCGTGGCATGCGATACAAGTTTTTTCAGTGAAAAGCTGTTCGCCCTGCTGAGCAAGGTCGCCTTCAGCTGGAGTGACTTCTTCTTGCATTGCAGCAACCCACTGATCGAACTCTTCAGGAGTTACACTTTTGACTTTGAAGTCCATCAAAGCGTGCGAAGGGCCGCAAAGCTCGGCACATTTGCCGTAGAAGACGCCGTCTTCCAATTCAGAAGACTCTTTGTCGAACGTTAAGTAGAATGTGTTGACGTTGTCTGTGTTGACGTCCAATTTACCGCCGATTGAAGGAATCCAGAAAGAGTGTTTAACGTCTGCTGAAATCAAGTTAAAGTAGACTTTCTCTCCTGTAGGCACCACTAATTCCTGAGCGGTTACAATCCCTTGTTCAGGGTATTCAAATTCCCACCAGTACAATTTAGCGTTTACATTTACCGTCAAGTTTGTCATGCTTCCGTCTTCAGCAGCAACGTCCATAGAAGAAACGTCTGCCAAGTCGAAAGTTGAATAAACTGTAGGAACTGCAAGGATCAAAAGCAATACGATCGGAATGGCAGTCCAAAGGAATTCTAAACGTGCACTTCCTTCAACTTGTTCAGGAATCAGATCTTCTCCAAGTTTTGAACGGCGGAATTTAACAATTGCCAAAATGAAGATGATAGTTACGACTAGAATGACAAATGCCATTACAATTGAAGATAAAATCAACAAGTTGAATTGGTCGCTGGCTACTTCGCCGGCTGGCAGCAATGTGGAGATCTCTTCTCGTCCACAACCCGATAGAAAGACGAGCAGAGCCGTCATTAAAGCGAAAAGACGCCACTTTTTAAGCCCTTGTATCATAGCTTTTCATACCCCTCTCTCAATTAAATGAATGTGTTCTGATAATGTTGGGAAACTAGACGAAGACGGCGAAAATGATCATCGAAACAAATAGGATGGTCATATAATTCAACGAATAGATGAACATTGTCTTCGCCCATTTCAAATCATCCTGCGCTTTGAAACCGCGGATAGCCAGATACAGCCAACCTGCATTCAGAAGCGTTGCCAGAATGATAAAGCTTATTCCGAGATCCATTAACAGGAATGGCAGAGGGAACAGCAGCAAAACCCATGCAAGCATCGATTTTTTCGTGCGGTGGAATCCTTTGACTACGGGCAGCATCGGGATGCCGGCTGCACGGTATTCTTCAGTCCGCTTCATGGCCAACGCATAAAAATGCGGCGGCTGCCAGACGAACATGATCAGGAACAACGCCCATGCGCCCATGCCGAGCGACGGTTCAACTGCAGCCCAGCCGATTAGCGGCGGGATGGCTCCCGAGATGCTCCCCACAATTGTATTGCTGACATGTCTTCTCTTGGACCACATCGAATAAAGAACCACGTAAGCCAAGATTCCTGCTATCCCTAGAACACCAGCTGAAACAGAAGCAGAGAACAAAAATATTTCGCCTAGAACGATGAAAGACGAAGCGAGTGCCAATACAGCAGACGGCTTGAATCTTCCGGTAACAGTCGGACGCGCTTTCTTGCTCTCCATCAATGGATCGATGTCAGTATCAATGTAATTGTTCATCGCAGCAGAACCGGCGATGATCAATGCTGAACCGACCAATGTAAAAGCGAGAATGTCCAACTCCTGCAAAAAATGCCTGTCAGAAAACTGAAAAGCCAACCATAGTCCCGTAAAAACGGTTATTAAATTCGAATTCACGATTCCGATTTTGATCAAAGCAAGAAAATCTGCCAGGAATGTGGTCGTTTCAGCTGCCTGATGGCCTTCCGCAGATAAAGACCGGCCGTTTGACATAAAACCCCCTCCTTTCAAAGTTGTAAGCATATTCCGCTAACCATAACTATATCTAAATTCCAGCCATTTTTCCACAGCAAACTGCAATTTCCCGATAAAAGCGATGATTTCATGTAATTTGTCTCAGAAATATGCTCTCCTCATCATACATGAGTATTCACGTTATTTTAAGATAGAAATAAATTAGTTTTTGAACAGTTTGTGAAGCGGCCTCGTATTATGTCCAAATCTTGAAAGTTTCCGTGAAACCTCATTTTCCGTTGTGTTTTATTGCGACTTTCGCTATTATCGAGTATGCAGGCAAAGGACGGTTTAAAAAAGTTTTTTATCGAAAAAAGTAGGTGACATCCTTGCAACAAAGTAAATATATAAAATGGTTTGCAGTAGCGGCGACAATCGGCATGCTGCTGATTTTGCTGGGTGGTGCACTCGTCACGAAGACAGAGAGCGGCATGGGCTGCGGCCGTTCATGGCCGAGCTGCAACGGCGAATTGATTCCCGATGAGATCACCGCCGAAGTGCTGATTGAATTCTCTCATCGCTTGGTCACTGGTGCTGTCGGCATCCTGATCGTCGTACTGGCGGTCTGGGCGTGGAGAAAATACGGCCATATCCGTGAAACCAAGTTCCTCGCTTCGATGGCTGTCTTCTTCCTGGTCCTCCAGGCACTGATCGGGGCTGCCCAAGTCTTGTGGGGACAAGGCGACTTTATCCTCGCGCTCCACTTTGGCATTTCGCTGATTTCCTTCGCTTCGGTTCTGCTGCTTACGCTTCTGGTGTTTGAAGTCGACAGGAAATTCGATGCTGACCGGGTCATGATCGGAAACAAACTGAAATACCATACCATCGGGGTCACGCTTTACTCCTATATCGTCGTTTATACCGGCGCACTTGTCCGGCATACGGAAGCGAGCCTCATCTGTTCGGACTGGCCGCTTTGCCGGAATGACCAATTTGCATTGCCGAGCAATATGTACGAATGGGTGCAGATGGGCCACCGGTTCGCAGCCGGCTTGATCGTCATCTGGCTCGGCATCATCGCTTGGCATGCTTTCAAGAATTACAAAGACCAGCGCGTCATTTACTGGGGCTGGATCACCGCTTTCATCATCGTGCTTCTCCAAGCGACGACCGGCATGCTAGTGGTCCTCACCAAATTGAATTTGGCTGTCGCACTTCTACATTCACTGTTGATCTCTTTGCTCTTCGGATTGCTTTGCTATATGGTCTTGCTCGTTTCGAGAAGCCGCGTCAAAAATTCATAAACAAAAAAGAGCCGGTGCATTCGCGTCGGCTCTTTCATACTGTAGAAAAAGTCTAATATAATGAATCGAAATGTATAAGCCCGACCGGGCTGGCCACTTCGCTTTCCGTGGGCTCGGCTTCAGCCGCTTCGCTGCTCCCACAGGAGTCTCCGTAGCCAGCCCGGTCGGGAGCATCACCTGTATCTAATAGATAAGATAAGGACGCTGATCCTGCTTTAATCTACCAGGAACAAGCTGCTGGCTTCAGGATCCGCAACGGAAGGCGGCGAGCAAGTTGGCCGAACGCAGTTCGGCCGACTTGTTTGCGACGAAGCAGCGCAGCGATGCAACGCCCTTTCATGTCTCGAAGCTAGCGCAGCGACGGTTTTTCATGCACCGAAGCTAGCGTAGCGATGCAGGTGCAATGCAGAGACAGGAGCACCGGTTTTGCCAGCGGGATAGCGAAGTGCCGAAATCCACTCGGACGCCAGTCAATGCTTGACCGAAGCTTGCGAGGGCAAGTATTTGCGACGAGCTTGCGCAGGAGCACAGGTTCTTAGTTAGTTCGGCGCGAGCCCGCGGAAAGCGTCCGCCTGAAGTGAAGGATCCTATACAGCTTCCATTAGTTTTATTCATCTAATTGAAAAATTATTCTTTTGTCTACAAACTGAAAGAGCCGGTGCGCATGCACCGGCTCTTTCAGTTATACTCTTTCCATTTCAATCAATAGATCGCCGGTTGAGATGCCGTCGCCAGCTCCGACATGGATCGCCTTCACGTTGCCGTCAAACGGCGCTTGGACGGTCGTTTCCATCTTCATCGCTTCGGTGACAAGCAAGTGGTCGCCGCGTTTCACTTTCGCTCCAACTTCCCCTACCACTTTCAAAACGGTGCCTGGCATCGTTGCCGCAATATGCGTCTCATTTTTCAGATCGGCTTTCGGCCGTGCCAATGCATCTGTCTCTACAGTCATATCCTGGATGCTCACTTCGCGGGGCTGCCCGTTCAGTTCAAAATAGATGGTCCGGGTTCCGTCTTTTTGCGGCTCGCCGATCGACACCATTTTGATCATCAAGGTTTTCCCTTTTTCGATTTCCACTTCAATTTCTTCTCCCAGCCTCATGCCGTAGAGGAAAGTCAGTGTATCGAGCACTGAGACATTGCCGAATTGCTGATCAGTGGCCGTATATTCATCGAACACTTTTGGATACAGCGCATAAGCAAGCACTTCCTGGCTGGTTACAGGGCGCTCCAGTTTTTCAAACAAGGAGTTCTTGATGCCGTCGAAATCCGCCGGCTCCAACAATTCTCCCGGACGCACCGTAATCGGCTTGCGTTCTTTCAGGACGACCGACTGCAATTCCTTCGGGAACCCGCCGTGCGGCTGGCCGATATAGCCTTCGAAAAATTCGATGACCGATTCCGGGAAATCAATGTTCATTCCCCGCGTCAGTACCGTTTCTTCATTTAAGTCATTCTGTACCATGAACAAGGCCATGTCTCCTACAACCTTGGACGATGGCGTCACCTTGACCACATCGCCGAAAAGCATATTGACGCGGGAGTACATTTCCTTCACTTCTTCCCAGCGCATGCCAAGGCCGACTGCTTTAGCCTGCTGCTGCAGATTGCTGTACTGGCCGCCCGGCATTTCATGGACATAGATTTCAGAATGCGGGCTGTTCATGCCGCTTTCGAAATCGCTGTAATACTTCCGGACGTCTTCCCAATAATGCGACAGTTTTTCGAGCGACGCTACATCCGTCCGCACTTCCCGTCCGCCGCCTTTCATTGCGTAATACAACGAGTTCGCACTTGGCTGCGATGTAAGGCCGGCCATGGTCCCGAGGGCCGTATCGACGATATCGACGCCTGCTTCGATTGCTTTCGAATACAGGTAAATGCCGTTTCCGCTGGTGTCATGTGTGTGCAGATGGATCGGCAAGGAAACCGTGTCCTTCAATTCCGAAACCAGGCGGTAAGCCGCTTCCGGCTTCAGGAGTCCCGCCATGTCCTTGATCGCAAGGATATGGGCGCCTGCCGCTTCCAGTTCTTTGGCCATGTCCTTATAATATTGCACCGTGTATTTATCGCGGCTCGGATCTAAAATGTCCCCGGTATAGCAGATGGCCGCTTCCGCGATTTTGCCGGATTGGCGGACTTCATCAATCGCCACTTCCATGCCTTTGATCCAGTTCAAGCTATCGAAGATGCGGAACACGTCGATGCCGGCATCCGCTGATGCACGGGCGAACTCACGGATGACGTTATCCGGGTAATTCTTGTAGCCGACGGCGTTTGCGCCGCGGAACAGCATCTGGAAAAGGACATTCGGAACTTGTTCGCGCAATTTGATCAGCCGCTGCCATGGATCTTCTTTGAGGAAGCGGTAAGACACATCGAATGTCGCTCCGCCCCACATTTCCATCGAGAACAGGTCATTCTGCAGATGGGCCGTCTCTTTAGCGATATTGAACATATCGTACGACCGGACACGCGTCGCCAGCAGCGACTGGTGGGCATCACGGAATGTCGTATCAGTCAACAGGACCTCTTTTTGTTCATGAATCCACTTCACTAAACCTTCCGGCCCTTGGGCGTCGAGAATCTGCTTTGTGCCTTGTGGTATCGGCGCAGTGAAATCGACTTCAGGTTTTCTCGGATTGGCGTGGATCGGCTTTTTCTTTTTCTCGATTCCCGGGAAGCCGTTGACCGTGACATTGCCGATATAGCTCAGCAATTTTGTGCCTCTGTCTTTCCGTACTGGGAAAATGAACAATTCCGGCGTCGAATCGATAAAGCTTGTATCAAATTCACCTTTAAGGAAATTCGGATGTTTCACAACATTTTCCAAGAAAGGAATATTCGTTTTGATTCCGCGGATCCGGAACTCCTGCAAGTTGCGGTCCATTTTTGCTGCTGCGTCTTTAAATGTCACTGCCCATGTCGACAGTTTCACAAGCAATGAATCGTAGAATGGTGTAATGACAGCGCCTTGGAATCCGTTTCCTGCATCGAGGCGGACTCCGAATCCGCCGCCGGAGCGGTAGACCATCAATTTTCCGGCGTCCGGCATAAAGTCGTTCAGCGGATCTTCCGTTGTGACGCGGGATTGGATGGCATATCCGAATAGCGGGATGTCCTTCTGCTCAGGTATGCCGATTTCCTCGCTGTGCAAGGAATGGCCTTTGGCGATATTGATTTGGGCATGGACAATATCGACTCCTGTAACCATTTCGGTGATCGTATGCTCAACCTGGACACGCGGATTGACTTCGATAAAGTAGAATTCGTCATTCGCCACCAGGAATTCAACGGTCCCCGCATTTATGTAATCGATGTTCTTCATCAGTTTTACGGCTGCGTCACAGATTGCATTCCGCAGCTCATTGCTGATCGAATTGGATGGCGCTATTTCCACGACTTTCTGGTGCCGCCGCTGAATCGAGCAATCCCGCTCGTAGAGGTGGATAACATTGCCTTCTGCATCCCCTAAAATCTGTACTTCTATATGTTTTGGTTTGTCTACGTACTTTTCCACATACATTTCATCTGATCCGAAAGCCGCTTTGGCCTCTGATTTCGCACGCTCGTAAGCGGACTGAAGCTCGTCTGCCTCCTTTACAATGCGCATGCCGCGTCCGCCGCCGCCAAGTGATGCTTTGATCATCAGCGGGAAGCCGGCCGTTTTGCTGAACTCTATTACTTCTTCAAGGGACTCGACCGGTCCGTCTGTTCCCGGGATAACCGGAATGCCTGCTGCAATCGCCTGTTCGCGCGCTTTGACTTTATCGCCGAACATATCAAGATGCCGGGATGTCGGCCCGATGAAGACGATGCCTTCTTCCTCACACCGGCGTGCGAAGTGCACGTTTTCGGATAAGAATCCGTACCCTGGATGTACTGCGTCCGCTTCTGAGTCTTTCGCGATGCGGATAATGTCTTCAATGTCCAAATAAGCGTCAATCGGTTTTTTACCTTTTCCAACCAAATAAGATTCATCTGCTTTATAGCGATGGTAAGATCCACTGTCTTCCTGCGAATAAATCGCAACCGTCCGAAGATTCAGTTCAGTACATGCGCGGAAAATCCGAATTGCGATTTCTCCGCGGTTGGCCACCAAGATTTTGTTAATCTCCTTCAACTCGCAGCACACCCTTTACTTTTTGGATTTTTCGTATTTGTGGAACATGGAAACATTCATCAATACTCCCATAGCTAAAGATAACAAAATAACCGACGTTCCGCCATAGCTGATAAATGGAAGGGTGACCCCGGTCAGCGGAATCAAGCCGGTCAGGCCCCCAAGGTTGACGAACGACTGGATGCCGATCATGCTCGAAACGCCTGTTGCAAGCATGCGCGCAAGCGGGTCGGCAGTGGTCATTGCAATCGCCAGCCCTTTAAGGACGATAAATCCAAGGCCCCCAAGGACGAACAGAACACCGAATACGCCCAGCTCTTCGGCAATGACCGACATGATGAAATCGGTATGGGGTTCCGGAAGATAGCCGAGCTTCTGGATCGATTGCCCAAGGCCGAGCCCGCTGAGTCCGCCGGAGCCGATGGCCAAATACCCGTTGACGATTTGAAGGCCGAAGCCCAACTCATCTGAAAAAGGATTGAAAAAGGCGTCCAGACGGCCAAGCCGTTTTTCAGTAAAGATCATATCCGAGGCAAACAGCATGATCGGGATGATGAAGACAGCCGAAGCCCCGACGACGATCGCTGCAAGCCTTGCGAAGTATTTGAACTTGATGCCGCTTGCCGCCATTACCGACAGCCCGACTGCACCGATGATCATCATTGACCCCAGATCCGGTTCAAAAAATACTGACAGCAGCACGAGCGTCAAGATGATGACCGGCGGAGCGACCGATTCGTTCAGTTTGTTGATGGTGCCGTTTTTGTACTTGTTGGAGAAGACGCCGGCCAAGTAGAGGATGATGCCGACTTTGGCAACTTCCGAAGGTTGGAAATTGGCAAAGCCGAGGCTGATCCAACTTCTGGCCCCGCCTGCTTCAAATCCGATGATGTGCACAAGGACCAAACCGAGGAATATGACCGCCAGCACCGTCATCATCATCCATCTCTTGTTGAAGTGCTTGTAGGGGAAGAACGCTGCCACCGCAAACGCCGGGAATGCAATGGCCAGATTGATCAATTGCTGTATGTAAAAACGGTCAGGAGCATCGCCGTAGTAATTGACTGACCATGCCATGCTGGAACTGTAGATCATCACCAGCCCGAAAAGCGTCAGGGCGATGTAGACAAAGAATAAAGGATAATCGAAATTTTTAGCATATCTTTTCATGTACTGTTTCATTGGAATACCTCATTTTTCGGATTAGTAAAAAAACTCAAACAAAATTCGTTTGAGTTTTAAGTCATTTATTTGTATACGCTTCATGGAGGATCGAGAGTTTCTTCTCCAGCGTATCCATCAGATTTTTTCCGGTTTCGCGTTCGATAAGGCCTAATTTTACGGCAAAATCGATTTCCCGCGAAAGCCCGAACATTTGCGTGTCCAGCACTTCTTCATATAAGGGGCAAGACGGCAGCGTCAAATTGTCCATCTGGACTTTTATCAGTTGCTCAATTTTTTCTGCGTCGGCTTTCAGGAGTTCCAGAGCCTTCAGCTGATAAGTTTGTTCTTCTGTATGTTCCATGAGGACTCCCCCATTAAATGATATTTAGCTATGGTAACCTGTTTAAAGTGTATCTTTTAAACCTCCAAATTGCAAGCCTCTATCCGCCGCAGAATTAATCCCTTTAGGAATTTAGCAGGAAACGGTATACTGATAAAAGATCGATTATTTGATGGAGGGTTAACAATGGAATTTATCATACCGTTTAAAGGTGAAGTGAAATTCAAAATAACACTGGATCCGACCGTCTGGATCTTTGACGACCGCAAACTCAACCTGGAAACCTATTTCACCGAGGAGCGGATTGAGAAAGACGAATTGGAGGAATACAAACGCGGCATGGGGGAACACTGGTCCCGGGAGATCATGGAAGGCGCTACTGTCCCTCCTACCCTGAACTCCGAAAAGACCTACAAGCGGCAGGAAAAGCAGGAAATGATGACCGGCACTTTCGGCATGAAATTCGCGCCTTTCCTGAAAACTGCCGAACCCGCAGCCGGGGCGGATACAGTCGTATTCGAAACGGCGAACGGCGAACACGCCTTCCCGATTCAGGAAGCTGAAGAGTTGATCTTTAAGTTCAGTGAAAAAGGCAAGCCGCTCAAAGAAGACGGCCCCGTGCACATCCTGCTGCCGGACGGCTCGAACCTGGACAGCCCCATGACGGATATCTTGGCGATCCGGGTCGAATAGGAGGAGAAGCTATGCGCGTGAAATGCGTAATCTGCGATACTATTGAAGAATTGGTTGATGACACGCTTGAAGCCAAGAGGCTGCGCAACCGGCCGATCCATACCCATATGTGCAAGAAATGCCACGACCGCATAACCGAGCGGACCAAGGAGCGGATCGCCACCGGCAATTTCCATTTTTACCGGAGTTCCCGCAGAATCGAGGATGACTTCTGATGAAAGTGCTTAAAGGGATCTGGATCGGCTTTTGGAGCGGGCTGCTGCTTGGACTGTTGTTGAAATGGATTCAGGCAGTCACCGGAAAACAAGTCTATACTCTTCTATTGAATGTGGATTTTATTCCCTTGGTCGGCAAAGTGGAATGGTCGGAACCGATTGAGTTCGCCTTCCATATAGCCATTTCCATCATACTTTGCATCATTTTCGTATTTATCGCCAAACATTGGAATTATTCATTCGGCCAATTGACCATACTCAGCCTGGTCATGAGCATCCCGCTCTACCTGTTGTACTTCCCCCTTTCTGCACTCGCCCTTAGGGACGATGTGCCGGAACTGACGGATTTAGGAGCGATCCTCTACTGGATGTTCGCTCATCTGACTTATGCCTTATCGCTTCCGATCCTTTATAAAACGTTCGAACGCAAAAACGCTGCATCTCAATGAGATGCAGCGTTTTCGCGTTTTTCGCGCCAAAGGCGGATTTTATAAAGGATCAGGATGAGCGCTGCAATGACCAGTCCTTCAACAACCGGAAGGAAAAAGGCCAGGAAAGTCAGGCCTAGTCCTCCCGCAAGAAGGAACAATGTAATCACGGCGTTTTTGCCGATCGATAATTTTTTTGCAAAACCGAGCTTATAGACAAACGCCGATAAGAGGAAGATAACCGCAAAAAGTGCATATCCGGCTATCGTGTAATTCGGCAGGTTTTCATATAGGACTCGTGCAACGGGATACATACTGTCATAGACAAAAGCTTGCTCGTCGCCCACAGATTATACATCCTTCCCATTCCATAATGATTATTCTTCGATGGCAACTTTCTTTTTCTTAGCCATGCGCTCACGTTCGTTTTTATCAAGAATTTTTTTACGCAAACGAATAGTTTGTGGAGTGATTTCGCAATACTCATCATCCGCCAAATATTCAAGTGCTTCTTCAAGACTCATCAAACGCGCTTTCTTCATTGTAGTCGTCTGATCTTTGTTCGCTGAACGAATATTCGTCGCAGCTTTGATTTTTACAATATTTACTGTCAAGTCGCTGTCACGGTTATGCTCGCCAACGATCATGCCTTCGTAAATTTCAGCGCCGACTTCAACAAAAGCAGTTCCGCGGTCTTCGATGCCCATTAGGCCATAAGTTGAAACTTTTCCGCGTTCCATGGAAACCAATACACCTTGACGGCGTCCACCAACGCGCCCTGAAGCGACTGGCTGGTAGCTATCAAATGTATGGTTGATGATTCCGTATCCGCGAGTCTGCGTCAAGAATTCAGTTGTGTATCCGATCAAGCCTCGTGCAGGAACGTTGAAGACTAAGCGAACTTGTCCGCTTCCGTTGTTCACCATATCCAGCATTTCGCCTTTACGTTCACCAAGAGATTCAATGATAGCGCCCGTGTATTCTTCCGGCACATCTACTTGAACCCGTTCTACTGGTTCACAGCGAACGCCGTCTACCATTTTAACGATAACTTCCGGTTTGGATACTTGCAGTTCAAATCCTTCACGGCGCATGTTCTCGATCAAAATCGACAAATGCAATTCGCCGCGTCCTGAAACAACCCAAGCATCCGGTGAATCTGTCGGATCTACACGCAAGGATACATCTGTCTGTAATTGTGCATTCAAGCGCTCTTGAATTTTTCGTGAAGTGATCCATTTACCTTCTTTGCCGGCAAATGGGCTGTTGTTTACTAAGAATGTCATTTGCAAAGTCGGTTCGTCAATGCGAAGAATCGGCAATGCTTCCTGATGGTCAGCCGGACAAACCGTCTCACCTACGTTGATATCTTCCATACCAGAAATGGCAATCAAATCGCCAGCTTCTGCTTTTTGGATTTCAACTCGTTTAAGCCCCATGAAGCCATGCATTTTTGTCACTCGGAAATTCTTGACAGAACCGTCAAGTTTCATCAATGCAACTGATTGGCCCACTTCGATCGTTCCACGGAATACGCGGCCGATTCCGATACGCCCAACATAATCGCTGTAGTCAAGAAGCGCTACTTGGAATTGAAGTGGCTCATCTCTGTTATCGACTGGCGCTGGTACATGCTCCATGATTGCATCATAAATAACTTGCATGTTTTCTTCCTGATCAGATGGATCTGAAGAAAGACTTGCTGTTCCATTCATACCTGATGCAAAGATAACAGGGAATTCCAGTTGCTCGTCATTAGCTTCAAGCTCAATGAACAATTCGATGACTTCGTCAACCACTTCTTCTGGACGAGCGAAATCACGGTCAATTTTGTTGACTACAACAATCGGTTTCAAGTTCTGTTCCAAAGCTTTCTTCAAAACAAAACGTGTTTGCGGCATACAGCCTTCATAAGCATCAACAACCAAAAGTACTCCATCAACCATTTTCATGATACGCTCAACTTCGCCGCCGAAGTCAGCGTGTCCAGGTGTATCCAAAATGTTGATCTTAGCGTCTTTATATTGAATCGCAGTGTTTTTTGCAAGAATCGTAATTCCGCGTTCTCTTTCGATATCATTTGAGTCCATTGCGCGTTCTTCCACATGTTCATTTGAACGGAAGATACCAGATTGCTGCAGCAGCTGATCCACAAGCGTCGTTTTACCATGGTCAACGTGGGCAATAATAGCAATGTTTCTTAAGTCGTTACGTAAGTTAGTCATACTTTCACTCCAATTATTCTTTTTTCGTCCCTATAACTGTGTTAGTATATCACATGTAGGGGAAAAACCCTAAGATTTTATTTTGAGTTTTACGCCAGGAGGAAAAATAAGTGAAAAACATCAAATGGATTTTCGTCTTCTATTCTCTTGCTGCAATGTTGTCGATGGCAGGAATCGGAGTTGCCGTTGGATTCCGCAGCATACCGGGCATCTTGCTCGCTATCGTGCTCCTCGGATTCATCATGGCACGCGGTTTCAAAAAGAAAAAAGAGATGATTGATGCAGGTTTATTATAATAAAGCAGAATATGCGGATGCCGCTATGCCCGCTTCCCACAAAATAAAGAGCGCAGACGTCCGGATTTCCGGACCCTCTGCGCTCTTTTTATTTGATCTGGATATAGTCCGATAAGATTCGGCCATGAATCGATGGATTGGCTGCGATGAACGTATCCGACCCCAGAAGGTTCGGCTGCTCCCCTTTGAAATTGGTTGTGATGCCGCCGACCTCGTTGACAATGACAGCGCCGCCTGCGATATCCCACGGGGAAAGCCTCATCGAAATATAGGCATCGATGCGCCCGCTTGCCAAAAAGGCCAGTTCCAGGGCTGCCGAGCCGTAAGAACGGGTCCCCCGGACGTCCTGAATCAGCCGGATCGTATCTTCGTGTTTGACATATCTGTTCGGCGTCACCCACATTGCGTTGATGGCTACAATCGCATCTGCAATTGATGTCTCTTCCAGAGGCTGCATCTTTTCATCATTGAAATAAGCGCCTCCGTCCTTTACAGCGTGGTATAAATCATCATTGACCACGTCGTATATGTATCCGAGCTGCCCTACCCCGTCATTATAAATGCCGAGTGAAATAGCGAAATTCCGCTGTTGATGGACGAAATTCATCGTCCCGTCAATCGGGTCCAAAAGCCATATGACGCCTTCCATATCCTTGATGTCATCCCCGAATCCTTCTTCTCCGAAAATCCGATGGCCCGGATAGTCCTGGCGGATGCGTTCGATGAAGAAATGCTCAATCTCCTTGTCGATATTGGTCACCAAGTCGTTGATGTGCGACTTGCTTTCGATTTCAATTTCAATGCGGAAAGAGCTGCGGATCCGATGCCCCGCTTCTTTGATCAATGATTTGATATATCTGTCTAATGCATGCAAATCCACTTTCCTGCCCCCTTTTTCTACTATTATAAATGAAAAAGGCACATACTGTCTTTTCTCAGTAAGTGCCATTATGTGATAAAAGTATTAGAGCGCATGAAGGGCCTCCAGTTCGTGATGAATTTCCTGTAGCCGCTTTTTGCTTTTCACTTCTTGGATACCATCTTTTTGCTGCATGGCATCGTATAAGCTGGCAAGTTCATAGTCCAATTCCAATTTCAAGACGTTGATGTATTCTTTTTCGACTTCTGCTTTGCGAATGATTTGAATCATCTGTTTCATAGATAAGCACCCCTTCCTCTCCGCATTTCGACAATTCAGACTCTTTTGCTTGCATATCATCCGGTCCCATGGCTGAGTGAGAAAAACTTATTTATACTCTTTCTTCCCAAACTTCGCTAAAATGAAACCTGTGAAATGCTTAAAGGAGGAAATAAAATTGCAGACTTTCTGGAATCAGCAGGATTTTGAAGTTTTTGAAACACCTGGGCTCGAAGACCGGATGGAATTATTGATTTCCCGGGTACGCCCGAAATTTGAGGAATTGGGCAATAATTATGCCGCGTTCTTCTCTGCGCTTACCGGCAAGGAGTTCTATCCCCATGTCGCCAAACATATGCGCCGGTCGGTCAATCCGCCAAATGACAGCTGGGTGGCGTTCGCCCCTTATAAACGCGGCTATAAAGCGCTGCCCCATTTCCAGATCGGTTTATGGAAAAGCCATGTGTTTGTCATCTTGGCCGTCATTTATGAAGCGCCGGGCAAAAGCGCAATGGCGGAACTTCTGCTCCAAAGCGACGCAGTCGCTTCCCTTCCCGGTGACTTCATGTTGTCCGGAGACCATATGAAACCGGATGCTGCCGCCTTAGAAGAATTATCCGCGGCGGAAATCGAAAAAACGATCATCCGGTTGAGAGACGTTAAAAAAGGAGAGTTCGTGATCGGCCGGCACCTTCCGCGCGAAGCTGCTGTAAACATGCCTACGGACGATTTCCACAAATTCCTCGAAGCGACATTCGACGAATTGCTTCCCGTCTACAATACTCTTCTGGAAAACACAAAAGTTCCGCAGCGTTGAGCTGCGGAACTTTTTATTTTTTCATACGGATTATTTCGTCATCATTTGTTTTCGCTTTCATTTCCTTGATGACTGGAAAGCTGGCATAGCCGCTTTCTTCCTCGAACTCGCGGAAATATGTCTTCTCTTCGGCAATCGAAGGGACGACTTCCTTGAACCGGCGATATCTAGCCATCAGATTTCCGCGTTTGATGCCTTTTTCATACGCCATTTCGATCCCCTCGAAAAAGGTGACGACATCGACGATTTCATCTGTGCTCCAGTCAATGGAGAAAGGATATGAATAATCCATGGTGCTTCCCTACTTTCTGATCATGAGCGACCATTTTTCCGAAATGGCTTCCGCTTCTTGTTCCATCCGGCCAAACAGTTCTGCGACTGTAGGGATATCATGAATCAGGCCGGTCACTTGACCTGCCCAGCCGAAGCCTTCTTCCGTATGGCCTTCATAAATGTATTTTTTATTGGCTTCCCCGCTGATGTAATTCCGCAAGGCTTCGTACGTCGGAGTTTCCGATTCGATCTCGAGGATCTTATCGGTCCAGCTGTTCCTTAATGTTCTAGCCGGCGCCCCGATGCTTTTCTTGATAATGACGGTATCGCTTTCAGAACCGTTGACAAGTGCTTCCTTATAAACATCGGAAGCATGGACGCATTCTTTTGTGGCGATAAAACGGGTGCCCATTTCAACACCTTCCGCGCCGAGCGCTAAAGCCGCCATCAAGCCCCGGCCATCTCCGATTCCGCCGGAGGCGATCACCGGAATGGACACGGCATCCACCACTTGCGGGATGAGCACCATCGTGCCGATGTCATCGCGCCCGAGGTGTCCACCCCCTTCATGGCCGACAACCATCACAGCATCTGCACCCAGCTGCTCAGCCTTTTCGGCTTGCCGCCTTGCAGCCACAAGAACCAGTTTTTTTATCGGCGTCCCTTTTAATTGTTCAAATATCGGTGTCGGATTTCCGCCAGTCATCGAGACGACTGGCACATTTTCGTCTATCGCGACGTCGAGCATATGCGAGAATGCACGGCCGTGTTCGCCAATAGCAAAATTAACGCCAAACGGCTTGTCTGTCAACTCCCGCACTTTTTTGATTTCTTTGCGCAGCTCGTCCGGACTTGAAAGGCTCATGGCGGTGATTTGCCCGAGCCCTCCGGCATTCGATACCGCAGCAGCCAGCTCGGCGTAGGCAAGATATGCAAGACCGCCTTGCACGATCGGCAAACGGATTCCGAGCAGTTCGGTTATTCGTGTATCAAAGTTCATAGCGTTATTCCTCCCCTTCCATATTTCCTTTATTCGATGGAACATTCAAAAATCCTTTTATTTTTATAGTATAGCGTCTTACAACGTGCTATAATTCAATTTGTTTTTATTTTAAATAAGTTAGGTGGGTTCCCATTGTCTCAATTAGAAACTCCGTTATTCGATGCGCTCTTGAAGCATCGGAACCGGCACCCAATCCAATTCCATATTCCCGGCCATAAAAAGGGCCAGGGCGTCGATCCGGCATTCCGTGAATTTGTCGGCGACAATATCCTTTCAATCGACTTGATCAATATCGCCCCGCTGGATGATCTCCATTCACCCAAGGGCGCTATTAAAAAAGCGCAGGAACTGGCTGCTGAGGCATTCGGCGCAGATTATACGTTCTTCTCCGTCCAAGGAACGAGCGGGGCCATCATGACGATGATTCTGAGCGTTGTTGGCCCGAACGACAAGATTCTTGTCCCGCGCAACGTCCATAAATCAATCATGTCCGCCATCGTATTCGCTGGCGCAATCCCAATTTTCATCCATCCCGAAGTCGATCCGGAACTCGGCATTTCCCACGGCATCTCAGCAGAAGCTGTCGAAAAAGCATTGAACGAGTACCCGGATGCAAAAGCGGTCCTTGTCATCAACCCGACCTATTTCGGAATTGCCGCGGACCTGAAGCGCATTGTGGATATTTCCCACGAGCGCGACATCCCGGTCCTTGTCGATGAAGCGCACGGCGTCCATATCCATTTCCATAAATCGCTGCCGGTTTCTGCAATGGCGGCCGGAGCGGATATGGCAGCCACTTCCGTCCATAAACTCGGCGGCTCGATGACCCAAAGTTCCGTCCTGAATGTCCGTGAAGGCCTGGTGTCGCCGAAGCGCGTACAGTCAACCCTGTCGATGCTCACGACGACTTCGACTTCCTATCCGATCCTGGCGTCGCTCGACACAGCCCGCAGGCAGTTGGCTATCCACGGATACGACTTGATCGATCAGGCGATCCGGCTGTCACAGGATGCACGGAAAAGGATCAATAAAATCCCGCATCTCCGCTGCGTCGGCAAGGAGCTGCTCAACACATCGGCGACATACGATATGGATCCGACAAAGTTGTTGATCAGCGTCAAAGATCTCGGCATCACCGGCCATCAGGCAGAGGAATGGCTGAGAGAGAACGCCAATATTGAAATCGAACTTTCCGACTTGTACAATATCCTGTGCCTAGTCACAATCGGTGATACGCGCAAGGAACTGAACTTGCTGGTCAATGCGCTTCAACGCATGAGCGAAGCGTTCGAGAGCGATGCAGCTGTCATCGAACCGGTGGTCCTGCTTCCGGACATCCCGAGCCTTGCCATGACCCCGCGCGATGCATTTTATGCTACGACGGAAGTCGTCCCTATTGGAGAAGCCGTCGGCCGGATATCAGCTGAGTTCATTATGGTCTATCCTCCGGGCATCCCGATTTTCATCCCTGGCGAAATCATCACGCAGGAGAACATCGCCTATATCGATATGAACGTCAAAGCCGGCCTGCCTGTCCAAGGCCCTGAAGATGACACTTTGCAAAATTTACGCGTCATCAAGGAACAGAAAGCCATCAGATAAAACCTACGGCCCTGAAGCGCATTGCTTCAGGGCCGTTTTTTTATGGCGTGATGCCTTCGATTTCATCCGGGTCGACAAAGCTATATCCTTTTGCGCTGAGCCCCTTGATGATGCCAGGCAGTGCTGCTGCGGTCCATTCGCGGTCATGCATCAGCAAGTTCGATCCATTCCCCAGGAATTCCGTATTGACCATGATATCCGTCAACGCGGCAGCGTCCATGTATTGCTTTTCCCAATCATAGCCATAGGACCAATTCATCAACAGCATGCCTTCCTGGGCAACAAGCGCTTCACTGAAATCCGTGTTGCTGCCGTTCGGTGCCCGGAAGAATTTCGGCTTCTCTCCGATAATCTCCTCCACTGTCTGGCTGAGCGAAAGAATCTCCTCTTTCTGCTGAGCTTCGCCGATCGTCTTCAGGTTGGTATGAGTATATGTATGGTTGCCGATTGCAAAGCCCATCTCATGAATTTTTTTCAGATTTTCTTTTTCTTCATCCGTGTCCAGAAAATGACCGTTGACGAAGAAAATTGCAGGCACTTCCAATTCCTTCAATGCGGTCGCCATCTCTACTGAATGATCGTCCGGAGCGTCGTCAATGGTGATCAATACCGCTTCTTCCGGCGCATCCGAAATCGGCTCTACGCGCCAATTGGCTTCATTGACCCGGTATTTCGGCTCGGCCGGGGCTTCTGCAGTCGGTTCTTCCGGAGCTTCTGCTTCTGATTCAGCCTCCGCTTCTGGTTCAGCTTCTTCTTTAGTTTCTTCTTTTGCAGGTTCCGGAGTTGCAGCCGGCGCTTCTTCTGCACTTTTTTCCGCTTCGGTCTCTTCTTTTTCAGCAGGTTCAGCACTGCAGCCCGCCAAAAGGGCGATTGTCGCAGTTGCTGCCATCCATTTCTTGAATATCATGTCTTATCACCTATGTCCCTTTCGGAGCCATTTTACCATATCCACATGCATAAAAAAAGAAGCCGCGCAACAAGTTGCGGGCTTCTTTCGTATTATTTGATGATGTGGATTGGAGTGCCAAGCGCCACTTCTGCCGCTTCCATCGTGATTTCAGCCAACGTCGGGTGCGCGTGGATGGTCATCGCGATATCCTCTACCGTCATGCCTGCTTCAATTGCAAGGCCAAGTTCAGCGATCATATCAGATGCGCCTGCGCCAACGATTTGTGCGCCAAGAAGCAAACCATCCGATTTGCGTGAAACAAGTTTCACGAAACCTTCAGCTGCATTCAGCGACAATGCACGTCCATTTGCACCGAATGGGAATTTCGCAGCCTGAGCTTCGAATCCTTCTTCTTTTGCCTGCTCTTCTGAAAGGCCGACACTTGCCAGTTCAGGATCTGTGAAGCAGACTGCTGGAATTGCCAAGTAATCAACGACTGATTTTTCGCCAGCAATCGCTTCTGCAGCCACTTTACCTTCATATGATGCTTTGTGCGCCAATTGGAGGCCAGCTACAACATCACCGATTGCATAGATGTTCGAAATGCTTGTGCGGCATTGCTTGTCGACTTCGATCAACCCGCGCTCAGACATTTTGAGGCCTAGTTCTTCAAGGCCCATTTCATCTGTGTTCGGACGGCGGCCCACAGTTACAAGGACATAATCCGCTTCAACGGTTTTTTCTTCCCCGCCTGCTTCATAAGTCACTGTTACGCCTGTTTCTGTTTCTTCAACGCCTTTAGCAGACGCTTTTGTAATCACCTCGACGCCTTTTTTCTTCAAGCCTTTTTTGACGATTGCCGTCATCTGCTTTTCGAATCCAGCCAAGATGTCAGGTGCGCCTTCAAGGATCGTCACTTCAGAACCCATATTTGCATATGCTGTCCCAAGCTCTGTACCGATATAGCCGCCGCCGATAACAAGCAGTTTGCCTGGCAATTCTGTAAGAGCCAATGCACCTGTCGAGTTGATCACACGTTTTGAGAATTTGAATGTCGGGATTTCAACCGGACGTGATCCAGTTGCGATAATGGCATTCTTGAATTTATACGTTTGAGCTGAATTTTCGTTGATGACACGGATTGATGTATCATCTACAAAATAAGCTTCGCCGCGGACGATTTCCACTTTATTGCCTTTAAGAAGCGATTCTACGCCGCCTGTCAGCTTTTTCACCACGCCGTTTTTGAATTCCTGGGCTTTCTCGAAGTTCAACGTCACTTCGTTCGCAATAACGCCCATATCTTCAGAATGCTTGGCTTCTTCAAAACGGTGTCCGACTGAGATCATCGCTTTTGAAGGGATACAGCCGACGTTCAAACAAACGCCGCCGATGTATTCTTTCTCAATGATCGTTACTTTTTGTCCAGTCTGTGCTGCACGGATTGCTGCTACATATCCGCCAGGGCCAGAACCGATGACGAGCGTATCTGTTTCGATTGGAAAATCTCCTACTACCATAAGTTTTACGCCTCCATTAATAGTAATTCTGGTTCACTTAGTAAACGTTTGATGTGATTTAATGCATGTTGCGCAGTTGCTCCATCAATCATCCGATGATCGAAGCTCAATGATAATGCTAACACAGGTGCCGCTACAATTTCACCATTTTTAATGACCGGCTTCTCTGCGATGCGGCCGATTCCAAGAATCGCCACTTCCGGATGGTTGATGACCGGCGTGAACCACTGGCCTCCGGCAGAACCGATATTGGTGATCGAACAAGAAGCGCCTTTCATTTCAGCAGGCGTCAATTTGCCTTCGCGGGCCTTGGTCGCCAAGCCGTTGATTTCATCGGAAATTGCAAACACAGACTTGCGGTCAGCATTTTTGATGACCGGTACAAGGAGGCCTTTTTCAGTATCCGCAGCGATGCCGATATTGAAGTAATGCTTCTGGATGACTTCGCTTGTGTCGTCATCGAATGATGTATTCAATGCCGGGAACTCGCGCAACGTGCTGACAAGCGCTTTTACTACATACGGCAAATACGTCAATTTGATTTGCTTTTCAGCTGCAATGTCTTTGAACTTTTTGCGGTGAGCGACAAGTTCGGTAACATCCACTTCGTCCATCAATGTCACGTGCGGAGCGGTATGCTTAGAATGCACCATCGCTTTAGCGATTGCACGGCGCATGCCGGACATCTTCTCGCGTGTTTCAGGGAATTCGCCTTCAGGTACAGGAGCTGCCTTCGGTGCCGCTTCTTTCGCTGCTTCTTCTTTTGGAGCCGCTTCGGTTTTCTCTGCAGCAGCCGTCGGTTGCTCAGCTGCAGCTTGCTGCTGTCCGCCGCTCATAAACGATTCAACATCTTCTTTCAGAATTCGGCCATTATTGCCTGAACCTGAAACTTGCGTAATGTCCACGTCTTTATCGCGGGCAAATTTACGCACAGACGGCATTGCGATGACACGGGCGTTCGGATCTTTCGGCGCTGTTTGCGCTTGCGGCTGTGAACCTGCGCCGGTTTCCCCTACTGGAGGCTGTTCTTCTTTAGCTGGTTCCTTGTCGACATCCTGGCCAGCTTCCGCTGTTCCAGCCTGAACTTGCTCTTCAGTTTCCTCTTCGCCTTCAGGATCTGCCGTCTTTTCAGGAGCTGCTTCTTTTTCATCGCCTGAGCCTTCGTTGTCAGCAGCATCATCGCTTTCGATCGTTACGAGTACATCACCGACGACAGCGACAGTGCCTTCTTCGACCAGGATTTCCTTGACTGTTCCAGAAACTGGCGAAGGCATTTCAACTACCGCCTTATCGTTCTGCACTTCGAACATAATGTCATCTTCTTCGATTCGGTCGCCTGCTTTCACGAACCATTTTACAATCTCACCTTCATGGATACCTTCACCGATATCCGGTAAACGAAATTCAAAAGCCATTAGTTTCACCCTTTCTATTCTCGACCATTAAAACGTTAGAACTTTTTTAGCTGTTTCTACTATATCCTTCGAATTTGGAAGCCAAACTTGCTCAGCTTGCGAGAATGGGAATATAGAATCCGGTGCAGTTACGCGAAGTACAGGAGCCTCTAGGCTAAGAATTGCACGGTCCATGATTTCAGCCACGACGTTAGCGGCAATTCCAGCCTGTTTCTGCGCTTCTTGTACAACCATTGCGCGTCCTGTCTTTTCGACTGAAGCCACAATCGCTTCGATATCTAGCGGCTGGATGGTGCGCAAGTCGATAACTTCTGCTGAAAAGCCTTCTTTTTCAAGTTCTTCGGCAGCTTTCAAGCTTTCCTGTACCATTGCGCCGTAAGCGATGATCGTCAGGTCTGTTCCTTCACGCTTCACGTCCGCTTTGCCCAGTGGAATCGTATATGATTCTTCAGGCACTTCCTGGCGGCCGGAACGGTAAAGTTTCAAATGCTCCAGGAAGATGACCGGATCGTTATCGCGGATAGAAGAAATCAACAATCCTTTTGCATCGTATGGTGTTGATGGGATAACAACTTTCAATCCAGGCTGGGAAGCCATAAGGCCTTCAAGTGAATCTGCGTGCATTTCAGGTGTGTGGACGCCGCCGCCGAATGGCGAACGGATTGTGACCGGAGCATTCAAGCTGCCGCCGGTGCGGAAACGCATGCGTGCCATTTGCCCGCTGATCGAATCCATCACTTCATATACAAAACCGAAAAACTGGATTTCAGGGATCGGACGGTATCCTTGCAATGCCAGACCGATTGCCAAACCGCCGATGCCCGATTCCGCCAATGGCGTATCGAAAACGCGGTCTTCCCCGAATTCTTTTTGCAGCCCTTCCGTTGCCCGGAAAACACCGCCGTTGTTCCCTACATCTTCTCCAAAAACAAGTACATTTTCATCGTTTTGCATCTCTGTTCTTAGAGCGTCGGTAATTGCTTGAACCATCGTCATTTGTGCCATCGCTTACTTCGACTCCTTTGCGTTGTAGATATCAAGCTGCTCTTGTACGTTGAAAGGAACTTCTTCGTACATGATTTCCAGCATATTTGTGACAGTCTGTTTCGGAGCAGCATCCGCTTTCTTGATTGCTGCTTTGATTTCTTCTTTAGCTTGTTCGATCACTTCGTTTTCCTTCTCTTCGCTCCAAAGCCCTTTAGCTTCCAAATACTTGCGGAAACGAAGAAGCGGATCTTTCTTTTCCCATTCGCTGTCCGTATCGGATGTGCGGTAGCGGGTCGGATCGTCTCCGGCCATTGTGTGCGGCCCGTAGCGATAGCAAAGTGTTTCGATCAATGTCGGGCCTTCGCCTCTGATAGCGCGCTCGCGTGCATCGCGTGTGACTGCGTAAACTGCCAATGGATCCATTCCATCTACTAATACTCCAGGAATCCCTGCGGCAACTGCTTTTTGCGCAATGGTTTTTGCGGAAGTCTGCAATTCACGCGGTGTCGAGATTGCGTACTGGTTGTTCTGCACGATAAAGATTGCCGGCGCACGGAATGCACCTGCAAAGTTGATGCCTTCATAAAAATCGCCTTGCGAAGAACCGCCATCGCCTGTATATGTAATAGCGACCGCTTCTTTTTTGCGTTTCTGCATGCCCAAAGCAACTCCGGCTGCCTGAATGTACTGGGCGCCGATGATGATCTGAGGCGGCAGGATATTCAAACCTTCAGGCATCTGGTTGCCCATAAAGTGCCCGCGCGAGAACAAGAATGCCTGGTGCAACGGCCAGCCGTGCCAGATCAATTGGGGAACGTCGCGGTATCCCGGTAGGATGTAGTCTTCTTTGCTGAGTGCAAAATGGGAAGCAAGCTGAGAAGCTTCCTGCCCCGCAGTCGGCGCATAAAACCCAAGGCGCCCTTGGCGGTTCAGCGAAATGGAACGCTGGTCAAGTATACGCGTATAGACCATCCGGCGCATCAATTCCTGAAGATCTTCATCGGATAGTTTCGGATCCGCTTCTTCATTGACGATTTCGCCCTCTTCATTCAAAATCTGAACCATTTCAAATTTTTCTTCAATTGCGTGCAATGTTTCCACTGGTTGGAACTGCATGGTTTTTTTCGCAGCCATAAAAGCAACTCTCCTTTATCTGTATTAAAATTATTTAATTCAATTAGTAATACAATACAATTTCTTTCTCAGTATACGTGAGAAAATTTTATGGGTCAATCATACCGAATCTATTATTAGCAAGCATTATAGGAAAATAGAAAATTCAAAATCCAAAAACTGTATCACTATATCTTTCGGTCTGTATTATAAAACAGTTGAGCTTTGTCTCTCCTTTTATAGCACAGAAAAAAGCGGCCATGGAGGCCGCTTTTCTATTGTTCACTTTTTTCAATCGTTTCGATCGTTTTGTTTTTCAGCTCATTGAATTGTTCGGTCTGTGTGTTGAATGCTTCGACCGCTTCCTGCACTGCTGTATTTTGCTCGTTCACTGCAAGAGCTTTCTTTTGAAGTTCCTGGAGATTCGCCTCATCATCCAACAGCATTTCATACAGTTCCTGCTGTTGGGTGTTCAGCGTCTCATAGGCTTCGGCGAAAACCGCATGCGATTCGAAACGTTCCTGCATCTTCGCTTTCAAAGCTTTAAGATCGGACTTGACCGCTTCGTCTTCAGTTTCAGCGATCACTGTGTCGATTTCCTTGAAATTTTCTTGGGCGCTGGCCATTGAGGCCGTTTCTGCCTTGAGGAGTTCCAGTCTTTCTTCGGCCCTTGCAATCGCTTCTTCTGCATGCCCCTGCACTTCTTCTTGCTGTTCTTGGGTCAAAGCCATAATGGACTCAAAAAGTTCCTGCTCCTCTTTCTCGAGCTTTTCCATTTCACCTTGTGTTTCGCGGTATTCTTTTTCTGCTTCGAATGTATTTTTCAAGACGCCGTCCAGCTGTTCGCCTGCTGCCGGGCCTGAACAAGCCCCTAAAAGCAATGCACTCGAAAAAACGGTCGCTATAACTGCTCTTTTCACGCTTAACCCTCCTCATATCCTACATCAACTATAATCTGGCAAATAAAAAAATACAACCGGGAAAATGGATGTTTTTTCTTTTATAGCACGGCTTTTTTGGGCTATACTAAGGAGTAGCGGAATGAATGAAAGGATGAATTCACTTGATACTTATGAAAGACATTATACGGGAGGGCCATCCGACATTGCGGATGCGTTCGGAAGAAGTGGCGTTTCCCTTATCCGATGAAGACCGGAAACTCGCTGAAGACCTTCTGATGTATGTAAAGAACAGCCAGGACGATGATATGATTGAAAAATATGATTTGCGGCCGGGAGTCGGAATCGCGGCCCCTCAGGTCAACCAGCCGAAACGGATTTTCGCGCTCCATTTTGATGAGTCTTCGGACGAAAACCTGAGCCTGATTGCCATCAATCCGAAAATCGTCAGCCATTCAGTCGAGCGCTCCTACCTCACTTCCGGTGAAGGATGCCTGTCCGTCGACCGGGCCGTGCCAGGTTATGTGCCAAGATATGCCCGCATTACGGTCAAAGCTTTTGATATAGAAGGGAAAGAGTATAAGATGCGGTTAAAGGGTCTCCCTGCCATCGCGTTTCAGCACGAACTCGATCACTTGAACGGCATCATGTTCTTCGACCACATCAACCCGAAAAACCCGTTCGCTGAAATTGAAAATGCAACACCAATAGACAGAAGCTCAGGAGATTGATCTCCTGAGCTTCTGTCTTATTTTCGGTATACGGTGAATTAATGAAGATCCTATTTATATGCCGCTTCGGCGCTTTGGGCACGGCTCCCACAATGAGCCGAGAAGACCACTCGTCTCATTGTTTCGCCCAGCCCGTGGACGCGCCGGCGCTAGATTAGCTCTTTGAGAACAAGCAACTCTAGCTGTTTCTGTAGTGCTATCTAAGATATGGAGCATAACAGCGGAGAAAACCGTACTGCTCCTGTCCCTGCATCGCTGCGCTAGCTTCGGGACATGAAAAACCGTTGCAGCACTGCGTGCTTCGTCGCAAAGACTTGCCCTTGCAGACTTCGGGTAAGTCATGCCTGCGGGATAGCGAGACAGCCGAGACCCCGCAAGCCGCGAAGCGGCTGAGGAGGCTTGGCGCTCGCTCGCGGCAAAGAGATGGCTCTAAGGAAGTTTGAGCCATCTCTTTGCGACGAGCGCATAGCGCGCAGGAGCACAGGGGTTTTACGAAGCTGTTTTGCGGAATATCGAATATAAAACTACAAGTAGTTCAACGTATCCCGATACTTTGAAGCTTGGCAACATCCAAATGTTTTTATTAAACCAATCCGAAATGGCTGAAGGCTTTCGCTAGCCCGTCTTCGTCGACATGGCTGGTTACGTGCGAAGCAATGGCTTTTGTTTTCTCATGGCCGTTCGCCATCGCCACGCTGATACCTGCAATCTCCATCATCTGCAGATCATTCAAACCGTCGCCGAAAGCGATTGTATCTTCTATCGAATGCCCTGTCGCGCGGATCAATTGTTCGATGCCGCTCGCTTTGCTGCCGCCTTTTGGAAGGATATCGCACGACACACGGTGCCAACGCACAAAATCCACTTCCTTGAACGTTTCGTGGTATTGCCGCTCTTCTGATTCTTCGCAGAAAACAAGCGCCTGGTAGATTTCATTGTCGCTGTGGAATCCTTCTTCCGTCTGCGGATGAGGAAATTTCAAGCTTTTGATGCTTTCATCGATGTCCGGATGGAAGTCAATCGATGAAACCATTTTCAGTTCATTCATATAAACAAGCGGATGGTCCCGCTGCCCTGCGAATTCGGTGATCGATTGGAGCGTTTCTGAGTTCAGCGCTTCCTTATGGATCGTTTTCCCTTTATGGACGATGTATTGGCCGTTGAAGGAAATATAGGTATCGATGTTCAAGTCTTCGCGGAGCTCTTCGAACATGAAAGGCGCACGCCCGGTGGCAATCGCCAGTTCATGGCCCTGCGCTCTCGCTTTAACAAGCGCCTCTCTTGCACTCGCTGGCAGCTCTTTGCGTGAATTCAATAACGTTCCATCAATATCCAATAATAATAATTTACTCATAATAAAAGATCTCCATTCACTAATTAGATTCTCGCTGAGGCTTGTTTCTTTACATTTTTCAGAAAAAACAGTATAATGCCGTCAAGGAGTGAGTTAGCCATGCTGAAACGGATCAAGAGAAAACTTCTCAAGCAGCTAAATGGCATCATGAACAAGAAAAAGATTGCATAATCTTGCGGCCCTTCTTAATAAATTAAGAAGGGCTATTCTTTATTTTAAAACAGTGTCATGATAATATAAAGAAAGTGATTTTATTTGAACGTGCAAAAGGAGAGCAAACTATGATCTTTAAAGTATTATACCAAGAAAACCGTGCAGAGGTGCCAGTTCGCGAAAACACTAAGAGCCTCTATGTTGAAGCTTCATCCGAGCGTGAAGTGAGACAGCACCTGAAAGACCGCAATTATAACATCGAATTCATCCAGCTGCTTGAAGGAAGCCATCTTCAATACGAGCAAGCGAGCGCGAATTTCGAAGTTGAGAGTTTGGAATAACGATGAAATTTGTAAAAAATGACCAAGTTGCTGTTTTCGCCCTCGGCGGACTAGGGGAAATCGGCAAAAACACGTATGGTGTCCAATTCCAGGATGAAATCATCCTGATCGATGCAGGCATCAAATTTCCGGAAGACGATTTGCTCGGAATCGATTATGTTATCCCGGATTACACATACCTTGTAAAAAATGTCGATAAGATCAAAGGCCTGTTCATCACTCATGGCCATGAAGACCATATCGGCGGAATTCCTTATCTTTTGAAGAAAATCAATATTCCCGTCTACGGCGGCAAACTGGCGTTAGGCCTGCTCCGCAAAAAACTGGAAGAACACGGTTTGCTTCGGCAGACTAAGATGATGGAAATCGACGAAGATGAAATCGTCAAGTTCCGCAAGACTTCCGTGAGCTTCTTCAGCACCACGCACAGTATCCCGGATGCATTCGGCGTCGTTGTCAAAACACCGCCAGGTAATATCGTCCACACAGGCGATTTCAAATTCGACTTCACCCCTGTAGGCGAACCGGCCAATCTTTTGAAAATGGCCCAGATCGGCAGCGAAGGCGTACTCTGCCTGCTGTCAGACAGCACGAACGCGGAAGTTCCGGACTTTACGATGTCCGAGCGCAAAGTCGGCGAATCGATCAAAGACATCATGCGTAAAGTTGAAGGTCGCTTGATCTTTGCAACCTTCGCTTCGAACATTTACCGTTTGCAACAAGTAACGGATGAAGCCGTAGCGCAAGGCCGGAAGATTGCCGTTTTCGGACGCAGCATGGATAACGCCATGACCATCGGACGCGAGCTAGGCTACATCAACGCTCCTGAAGATGCGTTTGTCGATACCCAAACGCTGAACCGCCTCCCGGCAAATGAAGTGCTTATTTTGTGCACAGGTTCCCAAGGTGAACCGATGGCTGCCCTTTCCCGGATTGCCAACGGCACGCACCGCCAAATCCAGATCCAGCCGAATGATACAGTCGTCTTCTCGTCTTCCCCGATTCCGGGCAATACGAGCAGCGTTAACCGTACGATCAATTTATTGTTCCGCGCCGGAGCAGACGTCATCCACGGGTCACTGAACAATATCCATACCTCTGGACACGGATCTCAGCCGGAAAACAAATTGATGCTCCGATTGATCAAACCGAAATTCTTCATGCCGATCCACGGCGAATACCGCATGCAGAAAATCCATGCACAGCTTGCAGTGGACTGCGACGTACCGCTTGAAAACACATTCGTCATGGAAAATGGCGACGTGCTCGCCATGAGCCAGGACGAAGCTTCAGTTGCCGGCCGCATTCCATCCGGCGATGTCTACATCGACGGCAGCGGAATAGGCGATATCGGCAATATTGTCCTCCGCGACCGCCGTGTCCTTTCAGAAGAAGGATTGGTGATCGTGGTCGTCAGCGTTGATATGAAGAAAAACAAAATGGTCTCCGGCCCGGATATCATCTCCCGCGGATTTGTCTATATGCGCGAATCCGGCACGATGATCTACGAGGCGCAGCAAATGTTGAACCGCCATTTGAACAAGAAGATCCACGGCAAGAACACGGAATGGGCAGAGCTGAAGAACGACATTTCAGATGTGCTCGGACCATACTTGTACGAAAAAACAAAACGCCGTCCGATGATCCTCCCGATCATCATGGAAGTTTAATAAACAATAAAAAGGAAGTTCCGGCCCATGCCGGAACTTCCTTTTTTTGATGCTTCCATTCAGTTCAATACTTTCTTTTCAAAGCGGTTGATGTCCGCATCAGAACCGATGATGATCAGGACGTCTGCCAACTCGATTTCAAGGTCGGCCTGCGGGGAGACGATGATGTCCCCTTCCCTTTTGATGGCGACGATATTGATGCCGTATTTCGCCCGGATATCGAGGCCGATGAGCGTGCGACCGGCCAATTTGTCGTTGGCCTGAATTTCCGCTATCGAATGTTCATCGGAGAGCTCCAAATAATCGAGCACGTTATTGGACAGCATGTTATGCGCAATGCGGATACCCATATCGCGCTCCGGATGGACCACTCGGTCGGCGCCGATTTTGTTGAGGACTTTTGCGTGATAATCGTTCTGCGCTTTGACAGTGATCTGTTTGACCCCAATTTCCTTAAGCATCAGTGTCGTCAGGATGCTCGCTTGGATATTCTCGCCGATCGCGACAATGACGTGTTCGAAATTCCGGATGCCCAGCGATTTCAACACCGTTTCATCCGTCGTATCTGCAACTACCGCCTGTGTCGCGATTGTCGCAAATTCATCCACGCGTTCACTGTCTTTGTCGATTGCCATTACGTCGGCATCTTGTTCAATCAGTTCTCGGACAATGCTGCCGCCGAAACGGCCAAGCCCGATGACCACAAATTCTTTCTTCATGTCCATCCCCCAAATCTTCAGCTTCCACTCATTTTACCATACTCCCCCTCCCTGTGAAAAAAGATGGCAGGAATTAAAAAACCCCGCTCATCGGCGGGGGTCCAACGGCCTTTTTGGCCGTTTATCGCAATATTCACATGTGATATCACTGCATTTTTCTTCGCGCCATTCATTGCAGCTCGAGCAGTAGCTGGCGTCGAATTCATCATCAAACGTCAATTTCTCCAAGCAGCTATGGCAATACGTATGAACATCCATCCAATTGATGAAGTTCTTGTTTGCCAATAGATAAAGTCCCTGCTCTTCTTGTTTGTAATTCATGATGGAAGATTTTTGCACTACGCGTTTTTTTGGATCCAAAAAAAAGTTCATTTTGCTGTTCATATTGATTTGATCACTCCCAGGGGATAGGTTGAGCTATATTTGCGTCACGATTCGTCAATGTTAAGGCCAGATTAAGAATTATACGTCCATGTTAAGCTTTGCACTTTCTCTATGATAGTAAAACCTTGCCCTAAAAAGCAATAGATTTGAACTTTAAATAATATAAATATTTATGATTTCCAAAAAGATTCCTATTTTGTATAATAAAAGATAGTCCAAGTAAACTTTAAATCTACTTTAACTAAACATTTAGGTATTTGACGGTTTTGATTCTATAAGAGAAGTGGTGACTGATATGCAAATCGGCCAAAAAATCAAAAGGCTTCGATTGAAAAATGGGCTGACGCAAGAGGAGCTGGGAGAACGCACAGATCTCAGCAAAGGCTTCATTTCCCAATTGGAGCGCGACATGAATTCCCCTTCAATCGAAACCTTGTTTTCGCTGCTGGAAGTGCTCGGAACGACACCACGGGATTTTTTTGATGACAGCGACAAGGAACCCAAAATCGTCTTCACCCCTTCCGACCATACCGTCCATAAAGATCCGGATGCCGGCTATGAAGTCGACTGGCTTGTTGCCACATCGAACGAAAAGGAAATGGAACCGGTCTTTCTCACCTTGGCGGAAAAAGGGGAATTCAAAAAATTCGAGCCTTCCCTGGCTGAAACTTTCGTCTACGTCCTGAGCGGCAAGGTCCGGCTGGTGCTTGGCAATAAAGAATATACGGCCAGCGAAGGGGATTCCATCTATTATGAAGCTTCCGACCACCATCAATTGGTCAACGATTTTGAAGGACAGACCGAAATGGTGATTGTCGCAACCCAATCTTATCTATGAACCCAGGAGGGATAGCAGAACATGGCAGAAACACCGATTATCCAATTTAACAATCTTACACAAACATATGACGGGGCCGGCCCTGTCCTCAACAACGTTAGCTTCGAGCTCGAGCGCGGCAAATTCTATACGCTGCTCGGCCCTTCCGGCTGCGGGAAAACAACAATCCTCCGCCTGATAGCGGGTTTTATTGCCCCGACGCAAGGCGACATATTCATCAAAGGCAAAAAAGTGAACCATCTGCCCGCCAACGAACGCCAAGTGAATACCGTCTTCCAGGACTATGCGCTTTTTCCGCACCTTAATGTTTTTGAAAACGTGGCATTCGGGCTGCGCATCAAAAAAGTGAAAGGCGCGGAAATCAGCCGCCGGGTCCAAGAAGCACTGGAGTTTGCCAATCTGACGGGATATGAAAAACGCGAAATCGCCGAGATGTCAGGCGGGCAGCGCCAACGTGTCGCGATTGCACGGGCAATCGTCAACGACCCTGAAGTGATTCTGCTCGATGAACCGCTGTCGGCGCTGGATTTGAAGCTGCGCACAGAAATGCAGTATGAACTCCGGGAATTGCAGCAGCGCCTCGGGAAAACCTTCATCTTCGTCACGCACGACCAGGAAGAGGCGCTGGCGATGTCCGATGAAATCTTCGTCTTGAATGCCGGTGAAATCCAGCAAAGCGGGACGCCGATGGATATCTACGACGAGCCCATCAACCGGTTTGTCGCTGATTTTATCGGAGAGTCGAATATTGTTGAAGGCGAAATGGCCGCAGATTACCGGGTGCGTTTTGCCAATAAGGAATTCCAATGCGTCGACCGCGGCTTGAATCCGAACGAGAAGGTCGAAATCGTCATCCGCCCGGAAGATCTGGAAATCACTTCCGTGGCCCAAGGGAAAATGGAAGTTGTCGTGGACACCCAATTGTTCCGCGGAGTCCATTTTGAAATCTCGACAATTGACGAGGTCGGCAATGAATGGCTGGTGCATTCGACCAAGAAAGCGGAAGTCGGCGCCCGCATCGGCTTGGATTTTGAACCGGAAGCGATCCACGTCATGCGCTTGAACGAAACGGAAGAAGCATTCGACGCACGGCTGGAATCATATGGAGCAGAAAGCCATGGGGAATAATTCATCGCGCCCACTGTACCTGATCCCTTACTACCTTTGGATTGCGCTGTTCGTAATCGCCCCGATCGCGCTTATCGCCTATTATTCATTTTTCGATCTGGCAGGCGATTTTACGCTGGCCAATTACCGGAACTTTTTCTCGTCCGTCTATCTGCAATTGACGATCAGCTCGTTTTGGTACGCTTTCCTGATCACGCTGTTTTCGTTGCTGGTCGCCTATCCAGCTGCCTACTGGCTGACCAAAACCAAGCACAAGCAATTATGGCTGCTGTTGATCATCGTTCCGTCGTGGATCAACCTTTTGCTGAAAGCGTATGCCTATATCGGGATATTCGGCTTGTATGGCCCTGCCAATAAATTGCTCGAAGGGCTCGGCATCGGCAAACAGCAAATCCTGTTCACCGACTTCAGTTTCATTTTTGTATCGGTCTATATTTTTATCCCGTTCATGATCCTGCCGATCTTCAATTCATTGGATAAATTGAACCCTGCGCTGATCGATGCTTCACGGGATTTGGGTGCTTCTTCCTGGATGACATTCCGCCGCGTGATTTTCCCGCTCGCCATCAATGGCGTGAAATCGGGTGTCCAGGCTGTATTCATCCCGGCCCTTTCGCTGTTCGTCATCACGCGGCTGATTGCCGGGAACAAGGTCATCACATTAGGTACGGCCATTGAACAACAATTCCTGGTCACCCAGAACTGGGGAATGGGTTCGACCATCGCCGTCTTCCTGATCCTGTTCATGATCATCATCATGATGCTGACCGGCCCGAGAGACAAAGGAGGTGCAGCCCATGGGAAAATTAAGTAATACCGGAAAAGCCTATTTGGCCGTGGTGTTCATCATCCTGTATGCACCGATCTTCTATTTGATGTTCTATTCATTCAATAGCGGAGGCACCATGTCGAGTTTCGAAGGGTTCACACTCGAACATTATGGAGCCGTATTCAGCGACACCCGCCTGATCATCATTTTGATGAACACGGTGATCGTGGCCCTCCTTTCTTCGTTGGCCGCGACGGCAATCGGCGTGCTCGGCGCAATCGGGATCGTCTTTTTGCGAAACCCGAAAATGCGCAATGCCGTCCTGTCGTTGAATAATATCCTGATTGTCAGCCCGGACGTCATCATCGGCGCTTCTTTCCTGATTCTGTTCACGATGGTGGGCATCAAGCTCGGATTCGCTTCCGTGCTGATTTCCCATATCGCCTTCAGCATCCCGATCGTCGTCATCATGGTGCTGCCGAAACTGCAGGAAATGAGCAGTTCGCTGCTTGATGCGGCCGCTGACCTCGGCGCCTCGAAGCGGGATATCCTGACGCGCGTCATCATCCCCTACATCAAGCCGGGAATTTTCGCCGGGTTCTTCCTGGCGCTCACGTACTCGCTCGATGATTTCGCGGTCACCTTTTTCGTCACGGGCAACGGGTTCTCCACATTGTCTGTCGAGATCTATTCGATGGCCAGAGCTGGCATCACGCTGACCATCAACGCATTGTCAACGCTGATCTTCGTGGTGACGCTAGGCCTTGTCATCGGCTATTATTACTTTAACCAGCGGTCGCGGAATACTACCAGAACGGGGGCTTCCAGATGAAAAGCATCATTCAGGCCAGTGTAACGATTCTTGCCGTTTCTGCTTTGCTGCTGTTCGGCGTGTCAATGCTCGAAAAAAGCTCTGCGACAACCGGCGGCGGTTCAATCAGCATCTACAACTGGGGCGAATACATCGACCCCGAACTGATCGAACAGTTCGAAGAAGAAACGAATATCAACGTCGTCTATGAAACGTTCGATTCCAACGAATCGATGATGACAAAAATCGAACAAGGCGGCACATTTTACGACGTTGCCATGCCTTCGGAATACGCGATAGAGAAAATGAAGGAAAATGACTTGTTGATTCCGATCGACTTGGACAAGATACCGAACCTGAAAAATATCGACCCTTACTTTCTGGATCTCCCCTTCGACCCGGGCAATGAATATTCCGTGCCTTATTTCTGGGGCACCGTCGGCATCGCTTTCAATCCGGAGCTGCTCGACGGCCAGACGTTCGAGAGCTGGGATGACCTTTGGGACCCTGGTCTTGAACAGGAAGTGATCCTTGTCGACGGCGCCCGCGAAGTGATCGGCATGGGCCTGAACAGCCTCGGCTACTCGCTCAACTCAAAAGATAGCGCCAAACTGCGCGAAGCGACCGATAAATTGAAAACGCTCGGACCGAACGTCAAAGCGGTTCTCGGCGATGAGATTGTCGAAATGATGCGGCGTGAAGAAGCGGCCGTCGCCTTGACATGGTCTGGCCAAGCGGCAGATATGATGTTCGTCAATGAAAACATCGATTTCGCCGTCCCTGAAGAAGGCTCCAATCTATGGTTCGACAATATGGTCATTCCGAAGACCGCCGGCAACGTGGAAGGCGCGCATCAATTCATCAATTTCATGCTTGATGCCGAAGTTGCGGCGCAAAACACGGAATACGTCGGCTACTCGACTCCGAACCAGGCAGCCACAGAGTTGATGGATCCGGAAGTCATAGCCGATGAACGCTTTTACCCGACAGAGGAAATGCGGGAGCGCCTCGAAGTATACGAGAACCTCGGACTCGAGATGCTCGGCACTTATAACGAACTGTTCCTGGAATTCAAAATGGATATGGAAGAGTAACAGGCAGATTTTTCTGCCTGTTTTTTTATTGGGCATGCGGGTATGGTATTTCTATAACTTTGTGATAAACTTTTAGTCACACGAAATAAATAGAGAGAAGGATACGATATGGCGCAACGCTCAAATAAATTCGCATTATATGTGCTGATGTTCAATATGTTTATCGCCATGAGCGGCATCGGACTCATCATCCCGATCATGCCTGAATACCTGGACACATTCGGAGTCGCCGGACAGGCTCTCGGCACGCTGATTGCCACTTTTGCCTTAGCGCAATTTCTGTTTTCGCCGCTATCTGGAGAACTGTCGGATAGATACGGCCGGAAAAAGCTGATCATCATCGGCCTCATCATCTTCGGTTTGTCCCAGCTGGTATTCGGACTGGCTCCAAGCCTTTGGGTGTTGTATGTTGCCCGGTTCTTCAGCGGGCTCGGAGCTGCGTTTCTGATTCCGCCAATGATGGCATTCGTAGCAGACATTACCACTTATGAGGAGCGCGGCAAAGGCATGGGGCTGCTCGGCGCCTCGATGTCGCTCGGCTTCATGGTCGGTCCCGGATTCGGCGGCTTCCTTGCAGAAGTCAGCCTGCAATTCCCCTTCTTCGTGGCTACTATTGTGGCTCTTGCAGCAGCAGGCATTTCTTTCATTGCATTGCCGAATGTGGCACCGACTATAGAAGTGGCTCCCGCAAAGCGTGAAAATCTTCTTCAGCAAATGAAGCGGTCCACCTACACGCCGTATTTCGTCATGCTATTGGTGATGTTCATCTTTGCATTCGGGCTGGCGAATTTCCAATCGACCATCGCCCTGTACGTCGATAAGAAATACCAGTTCACCCCTAAGGAAATTGCGGTACTTATCACCATCGGCGGATTTGTCGGGGTCATTGTCCAGACATTTGTCATCGACAAGCTCTTCAAACGCTTCGGCGAGATGAAAGTGATTTTGGTCAACCTGCTGATTTCTGCAGCCGCCATGATCGGCGTCCTGTTCGTCAGCACATTCTGGACGATTCTTCTTGTTTCTGCGGTCTTCTTTACAGCCGCCTCCCTGCTCCGCCCGGCAATCAATACCCTTATTTCAAAACTTGCCGGCAGTGAGCAAGGGTTTGCAGCTGGCATGAACAATGCCTATATGAGCCTTGGGAATATGATTGGCCCTGCGCTTGCAGGCATCCTGTTCGATATTGATATGAGCTTCCCGTATATTTTCGGAACTGCCATTTTGATTGCTTGTTTCTTTCTCGCAAATGTCTGGTCAATGCGCAAACAAGATCTGTTGGCTGAAAGCCGGACTTAAAGAAAAGCGAAGGCGCCTTGACAAGCCCGACAAGCGCTGGAGGGCTTGGCTTGAATGGCGCTTTTTGCCATTCAGGGCAAGACCGAAGCGTCTCGAGGGCTTAGGCGCCGGAGTCTGGACAATCGAAAAGCGAAGGCGCCTTGACAAGCCCGACAAGCGCTGGAGGGCTTGGCTTGAATGGCGCTTTTTGCCATTCAGGGCAAGACCGAAGCGTCTCGAGGGCTTAGGCTCCGGAGTCTGGACAAACGAAAAGCGAAGGCGGCCATCTAGCCCTGGCAAGCGCTGGAGGACCTGCAGTGAACGGCGCTTTTGCCGTTCGCAGCAGGTCCGAAGCGACCTCGAGGGGCTGGCCGCCGGAGTCTGGACATAGAAATGCGAAGGCACCTTGATAGGCCCGACAAAATAAAACACAAAAAAAGCGAAAAAGAGGTCATCCCCTCTTTTTCGCTTTTATTAATTGTTCAATAGACGCTGGTGCAGCCCTTTGTTCCGGTTTATGCTTCGGTTTGCGGACTGGAATCTTCAAGCCAAACCTCCTGATCGTGATGTCAGCGAAAAACAGCAGCATCGCCAGGAAAACCAGCAGATGGCGGATTGGCTGCCGGGTTCCGCCTTCATACGGAATATCCCGGAAAGATGCTTCGAGCGATTCCACAACCTGCCCTCCGCTCCGTTCAGCAAGCGCAGAAAGCATTTGAAGGTTCGGCTCGCTCATCTTGTATTCGTCGCCGTAAGGGATCGTCAGGCCGGTCTTATAGCGTTCACCATTTTCATTGGAAATGCTGAAAAACACAATGCCCGGTTCTGCATCGATGGAAACTTCCACTTTCCCGGGTGCCACCGGCTCTGCTTGAAGCGGCACGTTCTTCCCTTGCTCATCCACCGCCTTCACGTCGATTATGGCCGACTTGCGCGACGGGTCTTCCACCAAATAGACGCCTTGCCCTTGGCCTGTGACAGAAAACGGGATTTCTTCGAATGACGGCAAAAGTTCAGAAACGGTCCGGTTCCAAAAAGCCGGCCAGTTTTTCCAATTTTGGAATCCGCCGCTCCACGCGCCGCTTCCGGACGTGTATGCAACGGTTCGGCCAAGGCCATAATTCCATTCAGCCAGCAACGGATCTCCCTGATCGCTCTCCAGGGCAATTGACGCTGTGCTTTTCGCTGTCGTCGCAATATAGGCATTCATTTCGGGGACTCCATCATTGAACAGGTCGGACCATCCGCTTTGATAGACAGTCGGATAGAAGGGCTCGTCGACGATATACGTCCTCGACATCATGATCGTCTCTCGCGACAGGATGGCCGGGATCGTCGTTGCGTCCGATACATCGTAATAGCGTCCGCTCCCCGTTAGCGCAAGCGATTCAAGGAGGCCTTTGTCGGCATCGTCCCCGATCGAAACGGTCGACAGCGTAATGTTATTGTCCTTGCCTCCTTCGATCAAGGCATCATAGTCATTTGACGTAGCCGACTGTCCATCTGTCAGCAAAATGATGTGCTTGCGCTGAAGCTTCAAGTTTTCGAGCTGCGCGTACGCCTCTTCCAATGAACTGTAGATTTCCGTCCCGCCGCCCGGTGTGACCGAAAGCACTTTGTCAATCGCCTCTTTCGGATCGCCGAGCTTTTCCGTCGGGATGATCTGCCACGGCTTATCATCAAACGCTATAACGCCGACCGTATCATCTTCCCGTAAAAGCTCCAGGGAGCGGGCGGCCGCTTCTTTTGCCAATTCCATTTTGACGCCGCCCATGCTTCCTGAACGGTCCATGACGATGACCAATCCAAGCGATGGCAATTCATGCTTGCCTTTCACTTCCATTTCCACCGGCAGAATCCTCTCGATCGGCGTCTTGAAATAGCCGCCAAGGCCATAGCTCTGGTCTCCGCCGGCCATCATGAATCCGACGCCGAACTCCTGGACCGCCTGTTCAATGACATTCATCTGCTGCGCGCCGATGTCTGTGCCGGATACATTATCGAAAATAATGGCATCGTATTTGAGAATAGAGGAAAGGTTCGCCGGCAATGCTGCTGCCGGCAGTTCGGTGATGCCGATATTGCTGCTGTCGACCAGTGAGGGAATCGGGCTCCCTTCGCTCCCGCTGACTACCAGCAGTTCGGGATTCCCTTCCACTTCGGTCAAACTGGCCAGTGCATTGTTTTCAATGAACCCGTCCTGCTCCAATTCGAGGCGTGTCTCATATTTCACCAAGCCTTCGCTTGCCGCTGGAAAGGTGTAGGAAAAGAGGTTCTGGCCGGTAGCCAATGCAATGTTCTGGCGGGAAATTTCCGCATCGTCAGCCCTAAACACCAACTCGCCTGTTGTTTCTTTGTCCGAAAGGATGGTGACAGAAAACGGCTGTGCTTCGCCAAGAAAAGCATCTGCAGGCGTTTCAAAGCTTGCAATCGCAGCATCGCTTCCCGCTTTCTGCTCGAGCGGCCAGACATCGATCTGGACACGGTCGGAAGAGAGGCGCGCCAACTCTTCCAGCGCCGAGCCCCGGGTTTCATTGCCATCGCTTAACAGGACGATGCGGGTCGCCAATTCTGTGTCCCCGCTATTGGCAGCGAGTTGGAGCGCTTGTTCGATATCCGTATGCCGCTGGCTGCTCTGGACCGTATCGAGCGGCAGAGGCCCGAGGTCTTCCGAGACCGGCAAAAGCGTCTGGAAATCTTCCGCAAATGAATAAACGCCTGCAAGTTGCGAGTCCTTCTTATTGGCTGCCGCTGCTTCAATCGCTGCTGCCACCTCTTTTTCCATCCCGTCCATTGATGCAGACCGGTCGAACAGGAAGATGACCTGTTCTTTAGCCTCCGGCCGAAAAAGGGAAGGTTCGGCGAGTGCGAAGACCAAGCATAATACAGCCGCAACCCTCAGCAGGAAAACAGCCCGGAAAGGACGGGCAAGCTTTTTGAAGTTCCGGTAGCCGGCAAATGCGAAATATGCGGATGCGGGCACCAGGAGCCACAGCCAAAGAGGGTTATCTACGAGCAATTCCACGGCGGTACACCTCCCACTCTGCAATTAGCAGCAAAAGAATCACAACAATCAGCCACGGCATGACATAATGGCGCACCGTTTCAGCCTTTTCGGTAGCTTCGCCGATTCTGTAGGACGTTCCTGCGGCAAGCATCTTTTCTTCATTGCTGAGGCGGACAATCAGCTTCATGGCCTCATCTTCCCCGACCACATCGTAAACGCCCGGTTCCGCCGGCGCCTTAAAGGCTCCTTGTCCTTCTAAATAAGAAGACCGATATGCATCTTCTTTGAAAATCTCCCATTCTCCGCTGTCCGATGCAAGGGCAACGGACCGGTATTCATTGGGCTGAAAGAATCCGAGAAAATCACCGCTTTGCGAAAGCGACTGTACGGCACTCCACAAGAACAGCGGAAACGACGGATTCAACGGCCAATCGGTTGACTGGATATCTGCCAGAACGGCAATGTCCCCCTCCGGCGACAGCTGGATGAACGGCTGACCTCCAATGGAAGCCAGCGTCTCATACCCGTCAAACCCAGGGTAAAGCTGCGATACAAACACCCCATCAAGCGGAGCATAGGCAAGGAGCGGATGGTCCTTCCATTCAATTTCGCCGGATGCTTCGACAGGTGTTGCATCATTCCTGCCCAGCAGCAGGACCGGGGCCGGGTTAGCCAGCAAATCGGTCTGATTGGTGGCGATAGGAGCCCCGGTGCGCTTGCCGATGGCATCCGATTCCATCAAAACAGTTTCCATGCCCAATGCACCGAATCCGCTCGACACCAATTCGTGGAGAGCGGCATCCAGGAAGATTTGATCCACCGGCTGTTGAAGAATTGCGGACATCTCGTTATCGGCTTTATAATCATCGCCGATCTGCAATTCCGCACGCCAAACATTCCCGTCCGCCAATCCTTCGAACGGCACCACAATTTCAGCCTCTGCATCAAGAACAACCGGCTTCTGCTGCCGCGTTCCGCTATCGGACGTAATGACGATTTCCCCTGTCAGCTTTTCTGTGCCATGGTTTGCCGCCTGGACGATGGCCCGCAAGCCCCCTTCTCCTTCAGCAAGGCCGAACTGCAGAACCGAGGCATTTGCAAGCGGCCGCTCCATCCCATGAATGACATAAGCACGGCCGCTTTTGCCGGCTAATCGTCCACGGTCAAGCGCGTCGGTGAACACGTGGATCACGGCCGATTCATCGCCTGCGAGCGACTCAGCATACAACAGCGCCTGTTCCATTTCTTCATTTCCATAATCCACTTCCAAGCCGTCAATCGTTTCCAGCAATTTCTCGGTTTCCCGCTCATTCCGCGCCAACACTTCCGGCGACGCTCCGGCGGTGACGATGGTCACCGGTTTTCCGCCTGCCTCTTCCGCCAGTTCCCGCATTTTTTCCTGCTGCAATTCAAATTGGCTTGGCGAACCGGCTAGCATCGTCGCTGAAGTATCCACCACGAAGATGAATTCATTGCCTTCGAGCCCTTCATCTTCCAAATAAGGTCCCATCAAGGCCAACACACAAAGCACAAGCGCCGCCAGCTGCAAATAAAACAAAAGGTGATGCTGCAATTTTTTCAAGTAAGGCGATGCCTGGATTTCCTTCATCATCTCTTCCCAGAACAAAAGTGAGGAGATCTGCCGGTCCTTGTATTTCTTGCGGAAAAAATAATACAGAATGACTGCCAACGGCATGATCGCCGTCCAGAGCCAAAGCCAATTCGAGAAATTCATGCCGCTTCACCTCATTCGATCCATTTTTTTCGGGCCAGCTGCTTGAACAGGGCATGCTGGATGCCTTCTTCGATATGGAGCTGTTCGAGCCGGACTCCATGTTTTGCACAAAGCGACTCCAATCCTTTTTGGTGCATTTCCCTTTTCTTTTCATAAGCTGCCAGGGTCTGCGCCCCTATTGTTACATTTAGGGGTTCCCCGGTTTCTTGGTCGAGAAGCCGGACATCGCCTGTGAACCGGGGATTCCGTTCGTCTTCCGTGCTCACTTGCAAAAACCGCACATCGTGGGCATAGCGAGGTGCCTGGCGGAACAGCCCATGCCAGTCCTCGAGCGGCTCCAGGCCGTCCGAGATGATGAACAGCACCGTCGAATCCTTCCCGGCATGGAAACTTGCCGTTTTTGCAAAGGAAAGTTCTTCCGGCTCCGGCAATCCGGCCATGAAGTATTCGAAAAGCTTTCGCTGGGACTTCCCTTTTTTTCGAAATGGCGCTGCAGCCAAAGAGCCGATCGACATCGACAGCCGGTCGTCGTGGCTCAGCACCATCAAGCCAAGTGAAAACGCGAGCTGCTTGGCAAACAGCCATTTGTCCGCCATCGATTTCGAACTGTCGAGCAGGAGATGGACCCTCATTTCCTGCTCATCAAGAAATCTTTTTATGTAGACCCGCTCGGTCCGTGCGTAGACATTCCAATCGATATGCCGGACATCATCTCCCGCATGATATTCACGGAAATCCGAGAAGTCGAGCGAGGAGCCGAACCGTGCGGAGCGGTGCGACCCTTTATGGTGTCCACGTATTTTGGCTTTTGTGGCAATGGAGTAGCGGCTCAGATGGCTGATCCAGTCGGCTGGCAGCTGGAGGTTCATTTCAGAACGCCTCTTCCTGCACCTTGGAGAATCGCGTCTATCAGCACATCGGCCGTCTTTCCTTCCGCTTCCCCTTCGTAATTCAGCAACAAGCGATGCCGCAGCACGGGTTTGGCGACATGCTTCAAATCTCCGATCGACACGTGGTAGCGGCCTTCCATCAGAGCGCGCGCCTTCGCCAGCTTGATCAGGCTCTGCAAACCGCGCGGGCCGCTGCCATATTGGATAAATTGTTGGACTCCGTCAATTTCAGAAGCGTGCGGATGGGTGTTCTGGATAATATCCACCGCAACCATCAAGATGTCGTCTGCAATCAGAACCGACTTCACCATGTCTTGCGCTTCCAGAAGGGACCCTGCATTCATTTTTTTATTCAAAGCGATTGACTCGGATCCGGTAGTACGCCGGCTGATTTCCGCCAATTCCTGGCGCGTCGGATAGGCAACAAGAATTTTGCATAAAAAGCGGTCCATTTGTGCTTCTGGGAGCGGATAGGTCCCTTCCATTTCAATCGGGTTCTGGGTGGCCAGGACGAAAAAAGGCCGGGCCATCGGTTTTGTGTCGCCAAGCACCGTCACGGTTTTTTCCCCCATCGCTTCAAGCAATGCACTTTGCGTTTTCGGCGTCGCCCGGTTGATTTCATCAGCTAGAACCATCTGATGGAAAATCGGGCCTTCGCGGAATGAAAACTGCTGGCGCCCCTCCATATCCCGTTCGATCAGGCTGGTGCCTGTAATGTCAGACGGCATCAAATCGGGAGTAAACTGGATCCGTGAAAAGGACAAATCCAGGACATCGGAAATCGTCCGGATCAGCATGGTTTTCCCAAGGCCGGGCAGCCCTTCAAGCAACGCATGGCCGTCTGCCAAAACGGCATACAATGAAAAATCGATCGCTTCTTCCTGGCCGACGATAAATTGCTTGATTTCCTCCCGTACCTCCTGGAGCCGGCTGCTCATCCCGATAAACTGTTCTGCTGTATACGCCATGCTATCCCTGCTTTCTATTGGTTGGACTGGATTGTTGTAAAATATTGTTCGACTATCTTCTGGAGGTCTGCCGGCAGCTTCATTTGCTCGGCGCTGGAGAAATAGGAGTCGGAATAACTCCCGACTACTTCAGAATACGGCCGTACCATCCCTCGCTCTGCCGGAACTTCACCTTCCCGTTGTTCTGCCGCTTCCCCTTCGCCTGCTTCTCCGCTGTCCACTGTGGCCTCGCTTGACCCGCCGATGCGTTCCGGAACTGTCAGCAGTTCTCTGCTGCCCTGGCCAGAACCACCTTGGAGGCCTTGTCCCTGGCCTTGTCCTTGGCCTTGGCCCTGACCTTGGCCATGTCCTTGCCCTTGGCCCTGTCCTTGGCCCTGTCCTTGGCCTTGGCCCTGTCCTTGGCCTTGGCCCTGTCCTTGTGCCTGGCCTTGGCCGGTCCCTACGCTCGGTTCCGCTCCTTCACTTTCCCCAGCATCACCCGATTCCCCGATTCCTTCTGTTGACCCTTCTCCAGAAGCAGATCCGCTTTCTTGGCCGGAAGTCTGCTCTCCAGTTGAGCCGGTTCCTGCTTTGGCTCCGTTATTGGCGATTGTCTGCTGCAGCGGGAAAGCGACCGGCTTGCCCATATTGCTTAAAGCTGTCTGGGCTTTTCCAGCTTCTCCTGCCAGCTTCCCTGCCGCCTGCCCGGCATCTTTTCCCTGTTCTTTTGCAGTTTCCGAGGCTTCAGCAGCCAACTGTTTTTCCTGCTGCGCCAACTCTTTCTGTTTCTTAACCATTTCCTTCAATGCCGCTTCAGCCGTTTCGCTTTCTTTGACCTTTTCAGCCAGTTCCCGGAGCTCTTCTTTCACCCCTTCGGTTTCTGCTTCTTTTTCAGCTTCTTCGACTTTCTTCGCCATTTCTTCAATGATTCCGCGCTCCTGCTCGATGTCTTTTGCCTGCATCTGCGTAGAGCTCGGAAAAGCGATCAAGAAACCCAAAGCAATCAAAGCGGCTATTGAACCAAAAAGCCACCTAGCCTGCAGCCACCCTTTCGGCTCTTTTTGAAATAGTTTAAAGCTATACGGCAAGAGGTCTGCCGTTTTCTTCGCCAGATCCGCTCCTAATCCGCTCTTTCCGTCCGTCTGCCATACGGTCAGCAGCTGATTATGCGGCGTGAAGCGATCGAGTTCTAAGACTGCTTCGTGGCGGCCCGGCAATTTGCGCAATGTGATGCCAAGCCAAGCGGCCAGTAAAAGGCCACCGGATGCATATGAATAAAATCCATAATAAGGAAGCACGAACAACCGGGAAATCAGCAGCATCACCACTGCAGCTGCCAGCCCCCAAAAGACGGCTTGCTGGAAGGCCTGGCTGATCGCCAAAAGCTTCAAGTGGTTTCCGGTTTTATTGACATAGCGCACGATCTCCCGATTGTTCATGTGAATCCCTCCTTATTTGTATTTAGCCATATTGACGCGCAGCTTTTTGACTGCCAATAGCAGTGCACCAGCGGTCAGCAAAGAATAAAAGACCAGATATCCGGCCCATAACGGCAAGTTGACTGATGTCATATTGACGACCTCTTCTGCAAATGCCGGATGCAGGAGCGTCAGCATGACAACGCCTGGATTGATGCTCGCCCAAAAATAAGTCATTGGCGAGAATACGGCTGTCCCGGTGCTGCCATACTGTGAAATCTGCATGGAGATGATCATGAAAAATCCAGTGACTGCGACGAGTACGATCATGGTGCCATAAGTCGTGATCATGGAAACGATCGTCTTGCGGATCAATGTCGAGTACATGACCCCAAGGCTCCCGATTGTCAGCAGGGTCAAAAAGTAAAACAGGAAAATGACGGCGATCTGGCCTGGTGAAACGCCTCCATAAAGGAAAACCATGCTATAGATCGGCAGGCCTGCAACAATCATCAGAAGCAGGAACGCGATGGAAGAAGTCAATTTGCCAAAGATGATTTGGAAAGAGGTCTGAGCCGTTGTCAGCAGTATGTTCAAAGTCTGCTTTTCGCGTTCAGACGAAATTGTCCCCGCCGTCAGCCCAGGAGTGATGAATAGGATAAGCCCAAGTTGGATATAGGTCATCATGGTAAACAGCATGAAGCTTTCAGCGGGCCGGAAAAATCCGTTGCCCGTCAACGAAGTGGCCAAAAAGATAAAGCCGAAAACAAAAATGCTCATGGCGACCAGATAAAACAGGATGCCGGTGAAGCTTTTCAGGCTGCGGAAACGCAGCTTGATTTCTTTTACGAGGACCGGATTGGCCAGGAGTTCCTTCATTTCGCTTCCGCCCCTTTCGTGATGGCCATAAAGACATCTTCGAGATCGGTCTCTTCTTCGGCGAACGACAGGATCGGCAGCCCTTGGGAAACCGCTTTGCGAAGCAGCAGGACTTGATCCTCTACACTGCCCCTGTAGAGGAATTCGATCAGGTTGCTTTCCGGCTTCTCCGTAATTTGTGTGATAAATGGATCGTTTTCAAAAAAGCTGCTTGCTGCTCCGATGCCTTCCGCCAGTTTGACGCGCACGACGCGCTCGCTTTGCAGCTGCGCCTGTATCTGCGCGACAGAACCTTGCGCAATCAACCTGCCCGAATCGATTACACCGATATTGTCGCACATTTCAGCAAGTTCCGGGAGGATATGGGAAGAAATCAAAATCGTCTTGCCCATTGCTTTCAATTCTTTCAGAATGTCGCGCATCTCGATCCTCGCACGCGGATCCAGTCCGGAGGCAGGTTCATCCAGGATCAATATCTTCGGGTCATGAATCAATGCCCGCGCCAGGCACAACCGCTGTTTCATCCCCCGTGACAGGAGATCCACATATTCATACCGCTTCCCTTCCAAATTCACGAGTTCGAGCAGTTTCGGAATGAGCACTTCCCGTTCTTTCGGCTTCAGGCCGTAGCTGGCGCCGTAGAAATCCAGGTATTCATTGGCTTTCAATTGATCGTATACGCCGAAAAAGTCAGGCATATAGCCGATTTGTTTCCTGACTTCGTGCGGGTTGTGGATCACGCTCATGCCGTTGACAAAGGCATCGCCGGCAGTCGGCTGCAAAAGGGTGGACAAAATCGAAAAAGTCGTCGATTTGCCGGCTCCATTAGCTCCCACAAATCCGAAAACCGATCCGTCCTCGACCGTCAGATTCAGATCCTGCAATGCATAAAATGAACCGTATTTTTTCGTCAATCCGATTGTTTCAATCATGGTGCCACTTCCCCTTTCAGTTTGATTTTTGGAACCGTCACTTCCGGGGAATTTCCTGAAGCATTCATTTCCAGTTGGATGGTGATCGTGCCGTTATCCGTTATAAAGTCGCTGACCGATTCCGTCAAGACAGTCTGCTTGCTTGGCAATTCGATCGCTTCTCCTTTTTTGGCATGGACAAGCGTCGCTGTCAGGCCGGGTTTCGAGCTGGAAACGGTGAGTTCATTCCATACGGTGTCTGTGCCTTGCAAGGTCTTCGGCAATTGATAAGTCATTTCATATTTGCCATTCTCCAAATAATAAAGATAGGGATCATTCGAAATCTGCTCAAAGAATGATGTTGCGCTTGTGCCAGTCAAGTCCATCCCGAATGCGTCGGAATTCAAGTTGATTTCTCCTGAGAGCTTTATCTCCGGTTCAAAAGGCTGGGCGATCAGATGGACAGCCGAAACGGCCGCGCGCTTGCCTCCAAGAGCAATCGGCACGATGGCATCTTTTGCATAGCCCGCAATATAAGGGGCTTTGGCTTCTCCATCCATTTCGTTATAGGAGACGGAAAGGACCGATTGCTTTCTTGCTTTCTGCAATTCTTCCACATCGGCAATCGGCTGGTAGGAATTTCCGGAACCGATCTGAGCGGCAGGGGCCAAGAGGTCGGATTGGATTTTAGCGTTGACCTCCAATTGTTCGCCAGGCGCCAGATCTCCGAGTGCAATCAGCCGGGTTCCAGTCCAAATCGATACATCTTCCAATGCAAACGGAAAATTGTTTTTTACTGTTCCTGAAACACGCCGGTTCTCAACCGCTAATTGGATATCGTAATTCCCCGCATCTTCGATATAGGATTCACCAATGATGGAACCGACCGACCAATAGCGCATATCGCGCACCGTCAGGCTGTTTCCTTTGGCCAGGGGTTCGACAATGGCGGCTTTTTGCGGGGATTGCTGCATGAATTCCTCGCTCCGGCTGAAAGTCATTGAAGTGGAGGCAGGTGCAGTAAACTGATAATCCCCTCCCCGGTTTGATAATAGGGTATGCATGTAATAGCCATTCAGTCCGCCAGACGGGTCCGCGATAAAAAAGCCTGTCTGCTGGACTTGCGGATTGGCGATGCGGTCTTTTGCGCCGACCGCAAACAAACCGACCGACACCAGCACTGCTGCTACCGGGATGGCAATCCAGGCCATTTCCCGCTTGTCTTTTCTTTTCAGAATGATATAAAGCACCGGGACAATCAAAACGATGTAAATCAAGATGATGGAGATGATCAAAGTTTTCGACACCTGGAAACTCTCAAACAATTCGTTTACGCTGCCAATTTCATATGAAATGACTTCCTTCAAGGGTTGGCCGTAATTCATGGCCGCCTGATTGGCTGCAGGTGTTTTGAAGAAATTCTGCATGACTGCAGCATAGGCTTCCTGTGAAGCAACCGGCTCATCGCCCAGTGAAAAGCTGGTCTGCGTCAAGGCGCCGGAACCAATCGGCATGCGCCCTGCCAGCACTTGGCCATTTGACTCCATCAACGCCTGCGCCCCTTCTGCCAACTCCGCTTCAAATGCCGGGACCGGCATTGCCAGAGACGGAATTGCCGCCTGTTCAGCGCTGCCCAACTCCAACGGCAGATATCCGCTCAGATTGCCCATCGCCAGCTGCATGTTTTCAGTGGAGCCGACAACGACATGTCCTCCTTCACGCACCCATTGCAAAACAGCCTCTTGCACAGGTTCAGGCAGATCACCGTAAGCGAATTCATCAATCAGCAAGTAATCAATGAACTCCCATCCCATCGCTTCACGCGGCAAAGCGAATTGCTCCAGCTGATTCAAATGGAACACTTCTACCGAACCCTGCCCTTTCGCTCCAAGTTCTTTCAAGGCGATCAGCCGATCGGAATTATTCGTCAACGTTCCGATAAAAAGCGAAGCGGGGTCGAACAAATTCGCTTTGAGCGCTTTCGATCCTTTGAAAGCGATCGCGTCGCCATCTTCCCAGCCGCCTTCGTACAAAAAGATCATCTGCTGCTGAGTGCCGTTCATCATGTACATATCCGTTAATCCGGGGATAGCCACCTGAAGCGTTTTTGTCTCGCCTGCTGCCAATTCCACCGGCACTGCCAACCCTGCACCCAGGTTGTACGTTTCACTATAATTGATTACCAGGTCCCCCGAAAAATCCGATCCGCTGTTTGATAGCGTAATCCGCACGGGAACCCCCTTATCATACTTCACCTTGTTTTGAATTCCGGCCTCTGTCTCGATGGTGATTTGAGGAGAGGCAAGCGGCGCCTGCGGCAATATGAAAAACAAAAGGATAAATGCGCTTGCACAGAACGCCAGCAACTTCTTCGACATGGTAACACCCCTATTCTTCTCTATAGTAAGTAGTACGTAACAGGAAGAAAATGGTTCCATGTACACATAAAAAAGACGGACAGCTTTTGCTGTCCGTCCTTAACTTGTTGAGAAAGATATAAAATACTTGTCTCTTAATCGATATTCCGCAAAACAGCTTCGTAAAACCCTGTGCTCCTGCGCGCTATGCGCTCGTCGCAAAGACTTACCCGAAGCTTGCGAAGGCAAGTCTTTGCGACGAGCTTGCGCAGGAGCAGCGCCCTTTCATGTTTCGAAGCTAGCGCAGCGATGCAGAAACAGTACGGTTTTCTCCGCCGTTTTGCTTCATATCTCAGATAGCACTGCGAAAACGGATAAAGTGACAAGTTTTTAAAGAGCGAAACCAGCGCCGGCGCGTCCACGGGCTGGGCGAAGCTATGAGACGAGTGTACTTCTCGGCTCATGGCGAAAGCCATGCCCAAAGCCGCCGAAGCGAGGTGAAAAGTTCATATTTTTATTAACTTGTCTAAAGAAGGTTTCTCAACAGCCTGAAGACGGACAGCTTTTCAGCTGTCCGTCCTGTTAGCAATTTTTGAACAATGAATACAAAAAGTCCGGCATGAAGTCCAGCAGCTTTTCATCGGGGTTCAGCTTGGCATGGTGCAGGCCGAATTCCGAGCCGGCTCCCACCCAAAACATCAGCGCGGGCAGTTCTTCTGTAAAATAGCCGAAGTCTTCTCCGGTCATCGCCGCTTCACATCTTATTGCCTGGATGCCTGCTGCTTCTCCGGCAAAGGCGAGGAATTCTTCTGCCAGCGCTTCATCGTTGTCGACCTGAAGATAGCTTGCACCGTAATCGATGGTGACCCGGCAGTTATAGCCTTCTTCAATCGCCCGACACAGTCCTTCGATCCGGCATTTGATCCGGCGCATCGATTCCGCATTCAGTGTGCGGATCGTCCCCTCCAGCCGGGCATTTTCAGCGATGATGTTCTGGACCGTGCCCGCTGAAAATTTTCCGACCGTCAGAACGGCTGAATCCATCGGATCCACATTCCGGCTGACAACCGTTTGCAGCTGGATGAGAAGGGACGCTGCTGCCACCGCCATATCTTCTGTCAAGTGGGGATAGGCAGCGTGCCCGCCTTTGCCATGGAGGTCGATGAACAATTCCGAAGTGTTGGCAAACAGCAGCCCCGGTTTTGTTGCGACAGTGCCAACCGGCAATTCCGGTGCAATATGCAATGCATAAAGACGGTCGGGCAAGAACGAAGGCATGTCATGCTTAAGCCATTCCCGGAACGGCAAAGCGCCGCCCGGCCCTTCTTCTGCCGGCTGGAAAAGAATGACCGCATCATCTTTAATTGGCTCTGCCCCCAGTTTTTCAAGCAGTCCGAGCGCCACTGCCATGTGGATATCGTGGCCGCATGCGTGCATAAATCCGGGATGGACCGATGCGAACGGAAGTCCGGTCAATTCTGTTATCGGGAGACCATCGATATCCGTCCGCCATCCGATCGTTTTCATCGGTTCGGTGCCGCGGATTTTCACCGCCAGGCCTGTCTTCCATTGGACCACTTCCAGGCGCTCCTGTGGCAATTGGCCGATCACGTTTTTCAGATAGGCCTGGGTCTTGAATTCCTTGAATCCGATTTCCGGTATTTGATGCAATTCCCTTCTGATGTTCACTAGATCCATATGGAACCGCCTCTTACAACTGGCGAAGTTCTTGCTTGATTTCTGTTTTCGAACGCGTTTTCTCGTCCATCAATTTCAGGACGCGCGCCGGTGTGCCGCCAACTACTGAGTTTGCCGGTACGTCTTCGATAACGATAGCGCCTGCTGCAACAACTGCTCCTTCGCCGATGCGTACGCCTTCCAATACGACTGCATTCGCCCCAATCATGACGTTGTCTTCCACGATGACAGGAGTCGCTGATGCGGGCTCGATGACGCCAGCCAACACTGCACCTGCGCCGATGTGGCAGTTCTTGCCGACAGTGGCACGGCCGCCCAAAATAACGCCCATATCGATCATTGTGCCATCGCCGATGACCGCTCCAATATTGATAACAGCGCCCATCATGATAATGCAGTTATTGCCGATTTCCACATTTTCGCGGATAAATGCGCCCGGCTCGATGCGGCTGTTGATGTTTTTCATATCCAATAGCGGAATCGCTGAATTTCTGCGGTCGTTTTCTACCACTGAGTCTTCAATAGCTGAAGCGTTCGCTTCCAATGCTTTTTGTACTTCCGCCCATTCGCCGAACACGATTGCGTGATTGCCTTCGCCGAAGACTTTCGAGCCTGTGCCGTAGTCCAAAGAAGCAACGTCCTGGCCTTTTACATAGACTTTGACCGGCGTTGATTTTGTCGCATTCTGTATGTACGAGATAATTTCATTTGCATCCATTTGTTTCATCAATAAAAACCTCTTTCTTTGAGTGATGGTGTTATTATAACGGATTCAGAATAATAATTCAGTACTTCAGCTTAATAAAGCAGCATGTTTTTTCACTATATCGACAAATGCCTCTACTTGCCGCAGCTGGAATGCGGATTCATAGCCGATCAGCCACGTATCGCGCGTCAGTTGGAGTTCTTCTGCACTGCTCGACAACGGGATTTTATGGACGCCTTCTTCCCCGGTAAGCGTAATGGAAGGAAGGATTGCGTAGCCGATTCCGTTCACGGCCATCTGCTTGCACGTTTCGATCTGGTCAACAGTGATTTGGCGTTTCGGGCTCGAAGCGAAATGTTTTTGCCACCATTGCTGGATTTCTTCATAATAATTCGAATCGCTTTTAAACTGGATAAAAGGGCGTTCTGTCTTTTCGACTTGGTCGAGGGAATCGATTTCCTTATCGACCAGATACAAGGTATCCCGGAAAAGGTGCATTTTCGGGCCTTTCCATTCTGTCTGCCCCCGAACGATTCCGACATGTGCTTCCCCTTCATAAAGTGCGCGGACGATTTCCGAGCTCCAACCGGTAATCAGCTGGATCTTCGCTTCCGGGTAAAGCGTTACAAAATCCTTCAGCACTTTCGGCAGCCAATTTTGCCCGATTATCGAAGCACAGGCAATTTTCAGCGTGCCATGTACTTTGGAAGTCAGCGTATGCAACACTTCAAACACTTCTTCCTTCCGTGCGAGCACGTCATTCGAATAACGGATAACAAGCTCGCCGGCAGGTGTCGGCGTAAGGCCTTTCTGGGATCGGATGAACAATTGCTGGCCCCATTCCTTTTCGATCGACTGGAGGCGCTGGGACAAGGCGGGCTGTGATAAGAACAACCGCTCTGCAGCTTTCCGCATATTGCCTTCTTCCGCCAGTATTTTGATGATCAGCTCTTCATTAGCCATTCCCGCTCATCCCTCTCTTTCTAGGCAATCCGAATATCAGCAGCAACGAGATAAGCGCAAATACCGCTGTCAATCCGTAAACGTTCTGGGAAGCTTGTGCAAGCCCTTCCTGAAGGAAATCCATTGCATCCTGCGGCAATGCCGCCCGGCCGTCTTCGGTCAGCAGCTCGTTTACTGAGTTCAATGTAAAATTTTGTCCGGTGCTGTGGAAGTAATTGAGCAGCGTCGAATTCAGGACGCTTCCGAGGAGAGCCGCCCCAATGGTCGAACCGAGGTTCCGCATGAAAATATTCGATGCGGTTGCCGAACCCCGCTGTTCATAAGAAACAGCCGCTTGGATCGATACGATGAACGCCGTTGAAGTAAGCCCCATGCCGACGCCGATAAAGAAACTCGACATCGCCGCCCACCAAGGCCCGTATTCCGCCTGCATCAGTACGAACAGCACCGCCCCGATCACCAGTGAAACTCCCCCGAGGAGGGAGGTTTGGAAGTAGCCTATCCTAATCAGGAGCCTCCCTGAGAAAAAGGCGGCGATCGGCCAGCCGATTGACATAGCCGTCAGCGTAAAGCCGGCGACAGTCGCCGGCTGTTCCATCACCCCTGTGACGTAGGCCGGCAAATAGCTGGATACCCCAATCAAGATGATGCCGGTAAACAGCGACACCAGGTTTGCGAACAAGATTGACCGGTTGCGCCAAATATCAAAAGGCATCATCGGATCAACCGCTTTTCGTTCGACTTGGACAAACCAGAAAAAGACAGCCGCCGCTCCAGAGACCAATAGCAAGGACGGCGCGGAAAGCCAGGCAAAGCCGACGCCTCCTTCAACGAGCCAATACAAGAAACCGGACAATGCGACGGTCAACAGCAAGGCACCCAAATAATCGATGGTGGGCTTTTTCTTTGCGGCCGGCTCCACCAGAAAGATCATGACGCCCATCAGCGCCAAAATTCCGAGCGGGATATTGACCCAAAAGACATATTCCCATCCGATCGTGGCAACCAGTATGCCCCCGATGGCAGGGCCGGTGACGGCGGAAATCCCCCAGACGCTCGACAAATACCCCTGGATTTTTGCCCGCTCTTCAGCGGTATAGATATCACCGACGATCGTGGTGGCAATCGGCAGAACTGCGCCTGCCCCGATGCCTTGGACAAACCGGTAGAAGATCAGTTCCTCCATCGAATTGGCCAGCCCGCACAGCAAAGATCCCGCCAGGAACAGCAAGATACCGACGGCGAATATCGGCTTGCGCCCGAATATATCCGAAAGTTTTCCGTAAAGCAGTACCGTAACGGTGCTCATAAGCAGATAAGCTGAAAACACCCAGCTGTATTTGGAGAAGCCTCCCAGTTCTGCGGAGATGCTGGGCATCGCGGTCGAGACAATGGTCGCCTCCACTGCGCCGATAAACATTGCGAGCATGACCGAAGCCAGCACCAGGGGCCGATTAGTTGTTTTCATGATGTTTTCCTCTTTTCGACTGACAGAAAAAAGGCCCCGTAAGGAGACCTTTCTTTTACAGCAAACACTTATTTTTTCAATTGGTAGATCTGTTTTTTCAATTGTTTTAAAATCACACGGCGTGTCAAGATTCCCATGAATTGATCGTCATCGTCCACGACACATAAAAAGTTCTGGTCAATCAGCAGGTCCAAAGCCCGTTGGAAGCGCTCGTTGATATGGATCAACGGCAAATTCTTTTCCATGATATCATCCACTTTAATGTCCGGAAGCCGTTCATACTCGATGTGGTCCAATCCTAAGATGGCGTCGGTGATGCGTTGGGCATTGATCAGCCCGCGGAAACGGTATTTTGGATCAAGCACCGGTATTGCGGAATAGCCTGTTTTAGTTAACACCAGCAAGGCGTGTTCTGCGCTGTTTCCGATTTGGACATGCGCAACTTTTTCAGAAGAAATGATGAATTCTTCAATGGGGGTATCCAGAAAATCTCTGCTAGGTAATGAAATCATGTACTCTACTCCTTTAATATCCTAAACGAGCCTGACTTGTTTTCTTCGATTTCATCATAACATATTCCAATTACCGAAACTATTTTTTGCCTTATCCATTTTCTTTAAAATGGAAATTTGTTCAGCCATTGCCCGCCATCAAGCGTTACAATTTCGCCGTTCATATACGAAGCTTTGTCCGACATGATAAACGAGGCAAGCTCCGCCACTTCTTCCGGTTTGCCAAGGCGGCCGAGCGGAATCGATTCCAATGTGCGTTTTGCCGCCTTTTCGGATTCCCATAGCTTGTCTGCGCCGCCGGTCCGTTCAATGGGCCCTGGGGCTATGCCATTTACCCGGATGCCATACTGGGTCCCCCACTCAACCGCCAGCGTCCGGGTCAATGACATGACCCCCGCTTTGGCAGCTGCCGAATGGGCGACGCCGGCGCCGGCATTCCATGCATAGGTTGCCAGCATATTAAGGATGTTTCCTTTAGTGCCATTTTCAATCCAGTAGTTTCCTACTGCATGGGAGCAGAAAAAAGTGCCGTTCAGGACAATATCGATGACTGAGCGCCAGCCGTTCGGCGACAGCTTCTCAGCATGGACGATGAAATTCCCTGCGGCGTTATTGACAAGTCCGTCGATTCGCCCGAATTTGTCATGAGCAAACTTCACCATCGCTTTGGCATGTTCCGGTTCCCGCACATCCATCTGAAAAGCCTCTACAGTACCTTCCTCCGCCTGAATCGAAGTAATCGCTGCATTCAATTTTTCCATATCACGTCCTGTAATGACAACATTGGCCCCTTCTTTCGCAAACCGTTCGGCCATGTGGTACCCCATCCCGCTTGAACCGCCTGTCACAATAATCGTTTGATCTTTGAACATTTCCATTTCCCCTTTGCATTTTATATTTGCTCTAGAAATCCCTTGAATCCGCTTTCACTTTCCTATACAGCCTATACGATTTTTGATATGATGGATGTGCATTAAGCTAGCCAAGAACCGAAAGGAATGAGTTCATGCCCACCCAAAAATCGGATTCCGAGATTGCCCAAGCAATTTTCACTGTGAACCGGCATGCGAAAACCGCCCCTGACAACCAGTACCTATATGCGCTGAAAAAAGAAGCGCTGTCAGCGATGATCATTCAAAACCGCGCCCAGAAAATCGGTCTTCACTTCAGTAAAAACCCCCGGAAAAGCCAACAGCAATCTTCAGTCCTCGTAAAATGCGGCAATTACTATTTTCATATGCTTCCTAAAAAAGAAGATTTTGAACAACTAGAGCATTTGGGCCAATTGGATGAATCGTACCGCAATCCGCCTAGCCGCATGAATTTGAAGACTGCCAAAGAAATTTTGAGCGATCTCACCGGCCTTCAGCCGCAAAAAAAAGAGACGCAGCAGACGCAGGCTGCCCATTATGCAAAAACGTATAAACCGCGTCAATCCGACCGGTTCTATACGCCGAAGAAATCATATTTTGATTGAAAGATGATCCGGAGACTTCCCGTCCCCGGATTTTCTATTTCCCGTAATAATGGATAAGCGCCTGTGTGCCGCTTTCACTATGGCCCGACGAAGCAAGCTCTTCGTACATGCTGAGCGACAGTTTCAGCCCCGGCAAGTCAAGGCCCATCCGGACCGCTTCCTCCGCCGCTATTTTCATGTCCTTGATAAAATGCTTTATGTAAAACCCTGGAGCAAAATCCCCTTTGATCATGCGCGGCGCCAGATTCGACAACGACCAGGATCCTGCCGCACCAGAAGAAATCGACCGCAGCACCTGTTCGGGATCCAGACCGGCTTTTTTCGCATAGATGAGCGATTCGCAAACTCCGATCATGTTGGAGGCGATGGTGATCTGGTTGCACATCTTGGTGTGCTGCCCGGCACCGGCCGCTCCTTGAAAGACGATATTTTCCCCAAGAAGTTCAAACAGGGGCAGTGCTTCGTTGAAGGTTTCCTCGTCACCGCCCACCATGATGGACAATGTACCTTTCTGTGCACCGATATCGCCTCCGGAAACTGGAGCGTCCAGCGCTTTCAAGCCGTTTTGGGCGGCTGCCTCATAGATCCGCTCCGCCAATTCCGGCTTTGATGTCGTCAAATCGATCAAAACAGTTCCGGCTTTCGCATGGTCCAGGATGCCGGTTTCCCCAAAATAAACCTCTTCTACATCTGTTGGATATCCTACCATCGTAAAAAGGACCTGTGAGTTTTGTGCGACCTCTTTGGGAGACTCCATCAATTCTGCTCCCATGGCGACCAGGTTCTCCGCTTTTTTGGCCGTGCGAGTGTAGATGGCGACATCATGCCCTGCATTCAGCAGATGTTTAACAAGGCTATTGCCCATTACCCCTGTTCCGATAAATCCGATTTCCATTATTGCATCCTCCCTTTCTTTGCATATCTATAGTTTAGCAAAAATCTTCTGTCAATTCACAGGAATTTAAAAAGCCCCAAAAAAAGAAGCCGATCCGTTATCCGGACCGACCACAAAAGGGGGAAATGAGAATGTTGCTGTGTTCAAGTATACTATCCCCTTCAAAAAGCCTGCTTAAACCTCTAAATGAAAATATTCTGCTTTTATTTTTTTTATTTCTTCCAGAAACGGAATTGCGTCCTTTTCAGCAACCGTCCCTGACCCATAGCGGACCTTTTCGTATGTCCGGAAGAATGAGGCCGATGCCGGCCACTCCATCCGGTTCATCCATTCCTTCACCGTCTCGTGCGGATTTCTGCCCAAACCGGCGGACTGTGCTTCTTGTTCGAAAAGGTGATAGGATTGCCGGATGATTTCGAGCGGCATTTCCGAGTAGCGGACCTTTTCCGAAGCTTGGACAGCTTCCTCGGTCCCGATTGACGAAAAGCGGATCTCCTCTGCCGGAGAGGCAGGCATTTCCGTTTGCAGAGCCGGTTTTGTGCGGCGCATATAAAAGAACAGAAGCAGAATGATAAGGACCGCTCCGGCGCCGAAGAACAGCTCGACCGGAAACTCGGACGGTGAATAGTCCGCTGCTGCCTGCTGCAGCTCTTCAGGGGCTTCGGAAGTCTGCAACTTGGCAAATGTTTCTTGCGCTTCCTGCGTCGAGGACAAGCCCGAAAAATAATCGGCTGCTTTTTCCATCAGCGGCGCAAATGGCCAAAGAACTCCCTGCAGGAGCCAGCCGGCTGCAGTGCCGGCGAAATTGCGGGCAGCGGGGCCGATCCAATAAACGGCAAGGGCCGCGGCGGCGGCTGCCGATAAAACCGCCGCTCCCGCAACTGCCGGCTGCCACAGTTTTGCCCCAGCAGTACGTCCATGAAGGAACCTGTGCGCCAAATGGAACAGGACGTAAAAACTGAAAGCTGCCAGGATGATGGCATTCGCTTCTCCTGCCGCGCCGCGGTCAGCGGAAAGCAGATCAATGAAAAGAACTGCCAAATAGACCAGAACCCATAAGAGCAGCGTGTTGCCGTCTTGCCCGGCATCAGCATCCCATTCTGCGAAACGGGCATGGAGCAGATACACCGCCAATGCCGCGAGGATTGCCGAAAGCCAAAGTGGCATGCCCAGAAAGAGAGCGGGTACCATACTTGCAAGAACGATTGCCGCCGCCGAACCTGAATGATAAGGGAATTTCCAGAACGCCAAAAATGCAGCTCCTGCCATTAAAAAGCTGGAGCCGAGCCAAAGGAATGCCAATGGCTGAGCCGTTCCGTTGTCAAAAATCACAAGCACCAACGATACGGAAAAAGCATCGAACAAAAATCTTCCGGAAGAGGAGAAGCGTGGCATCATGCAATTCCACTTCCTTTCGGGCTGGCGATGACCTTCAATTGGGTCCTTCTGCTCCAGGATGCAACCACTTTTTCCATGCCTTTTAGATCTTCGGCCAAGAGAAAAGTAGTCAATGGCAATTCAATATGCATATCGAGATGAGCCGCCATGGAACGGAATGGGAGCGTTGAATGGTTTTTCGAGATAAGGGCGAGCAATTCAAGCGCCCGCTGACGGTGCACCTGTCCGTCACCTGCCGGCAAGAACAAGTAAGGCATTGCTCCTGCTGACCGGATGTTGATCGCCAGTGCAAACGGGATACTTTCTTTGAAGCAGCTATCCACATAAGATGCCAGTTCTTCGATGCGCGCTTCCAGGTTCGGGATGGTTCCATAAAATGCGGCTACATCCAGCATGAACAGCATCGACTCGTTTGCTACCGGCGAGAATATTTTGGTTTGGAAACTTTGCATGCGCGCACTCGCTTTCCAGTGGATATGCTGGAATTGGTCGGTTGGCGCGTATTCCCGGGTTCCTATGGGCTGGAATGGATCGCTAAAGAGCGAATGGTTCAAATTGAAATGGCCGGGCTTTTGCAGCGACGGTGAATAAGTGAACGGTTTGGGATGGATCTTCGGATACACCAGCAGTTCTTGAAGAAGCGTTTCCCGGTATTCAATAACCGCTTCGCCTTCCCCGAAAAGAAGCGGGACGGTCAATTCCATTTTCTTCAGCCTCGCCAATCCTCTCCCGCTCCCCGTTACAGGAATCTTCAAAGACAGTTTTTCCCGGAACCCGATGGTGAACGGAACGTCCATTTCCACCAGGCCGGTATAATTGGTCAGCCCGCCGCTTGCGGGCGTCACAGCGTCCTGGAACCAGATTTTCAGATTTCCGCCCCAGATCGGCATTCCCCTGTTTTCGAAATCGAGCTGCCACTCCGATTCGCCGCCATTTAATACGCGCTTACGGTTCAGGCGGTTTGAAAATTGGAGTCTGTTGCCGGCATGCTTTGCATATTGCCATTGCAGCATGGCAATGGCCAGCGCAAAGGTGATCACACCGGCTGCGGCAAATTGAAGGAAAATAAAGGAAATGAACAAAAAGACGGCCAGCATTCCGATGACGGCTTTTGTTTTTGCATCATTGTATTCATGGCGGATCCAGTGCATTTTAAAGCGCCTCGACAGGAGATGGTATAGACTCACTGATTTCCTTCAGCACATTTTCGGGTTCTGTAACGAGCATTCCTTCCGCTGTCAGCAGCAGCCGGTGAAGCGCGACCGGTTCGAGTATGTATTTCACATCATCCGGCGTCGTATAGCTGCGGCCTTCCAAAAAAGCCCTGCCTTGTGCTGCGTGGACAAGTGCAAGAGCTGCCCGAGAACTCAGACCCATTTCGATCAACGGATGATTCCGCGTAGCCCGCACCAATTCGATGATGTACTTTTCAATATCCTCATGCACTTCCACGCGCTTGGCCGCTTTCGCCCATTCCTGGACTTCTTCGATTGAGGCGACGGCATGTATTTCTTTTTTATGTGAGGCATTATCCCGGAATTCGCGGACAATCTTCAATTCTTCCTCATAATCGGGATAGCCGATTTTCAATCGAAACAAAAACCTGTCCAATTGGGCCGCCGGCAGCGGAAATGTCCCTTGCTGGGATTCGACCGGGTTCTGCGTGGCTATGACGATAAAAGGATCCGGCAAAAGAAGTGTTTCTCCGTCTATTGTGGCCTGCTTCTCCTCCATGGCTTCAAGCAAACTGGACTGGGTCCTCGGCGTCGCCCGGTTGATCTCATCTGCCAGCAGCAGATTGGTCAGGACAGCCCCTGGGCGCAATTCAAATTCCTGGAGCTTCGGATTGAAGAAACGGATGCCGGTCACATCAGACGGCAAAACGTCGGGCGTAAACTGCAGCCGCTCGAAATTCCCGCTGAAAGACCCGGCAAATGCCTTAGCCATCCACGTTTTCCCGGAACCCGGCACACTTTCCAAAAGGACGTGCCCTTCCTGCAGCAATGCAATCAACATAAAATCCAGCTCTTTCTCCCTGCCAACTACCATTTGGTTCAAATGCCTTCTTGTCACGTTCAATTTCTCCATAACGTTCCCCCTGGCTTCTTTTAGTGAGCATGCTTATTTGGATGGCTCTTCTGTATAAGTATAGATTGTGACTCCGTGATGATAAGCCGCACCCCTGAAATGCTTGAAGTCTTCCCGCTTTACCAAGATGTTCCGGAATTCCAGAAAATCCTCTTTCTGCACCGTAATCGATGGGATTTCTCCTTGCTTCAGTTGTTCGAGCATCGAGTTATAATCGTCCATAGCCGCTTCCTCCTTTCGCTTTCGATTCCCCTTGTTTGTTCTGCTATACTGGGTAAAAGATGAAATTAATCAGTTCCATTGGAGCAGCCATTTCTTTTTCCTGAACCTTCCAGAGAAATGCCATTAACTTCAATTATACAGAACGATAAGAAGTTGAACAGTACGATTTTTTGCTGAAAATCAACCCGCGGTTTATTTTTAGGAGGATTTCCATGTTGAATTTTTTCAAAGGACATCATTTGGCTATACTCTTGCCTATTGCATTCGGATTGTATTTTCTTGCGTTCCAGAATTCTGCGACGTTTTGGTATATGTATACTTTTTCCCTCCTGGTCCTCATGTCTTTTTCCATGTTGTTCATCAGAATTTATGATGAAATGCCGACTTGGAAATCGCTCATCTATGGCTTGGGCTATGGAACGCTGATCTATGCAATCATCGCTGGCGGCTACCAGGCCTTCCGGTTCCTGCCGTTCGATGCCGGAAGTTCAGTCAACCGTTTCCTCGAAACGTATGCCCCGTCAACAATCTGGCATTTCCTGCTCTTGATGTTCGTGATTGTTCCTGGAGAAGAGATTTTCTGGCGAGGCTACATCCAGCAGAAATTGAAAAAGTACATGTCCGGCCCCAAGGCTGTTTTGGCCTCCTCCGTGCTGTTCGGGCTTGCTTTGGGATTGGGAGGATTTGTTCCCGGCATCTTCGCTGCAATAGCAGCAGGCATTGTCCTCGGCTTCCTTTATGAATGGAAAAGAAGCATGCCCCTTCTGATTGTTGCGCATTTGGTGATGATTGTTCTGCTATTTTTAATTAAGCCCTTATCGGGATGAAATGAAACGTGTTAAGCTAGTTGTGCGTCAACTAAAGGAAAGGGAGGTAATATTATGAAAAAGAATTTATTTTTAGCGGCAATCCTATTTTCCGCCGGCGCTGTTCTGGCCGCTTGCGGTACTGCTGAAACATCGAAAGAAGATAACAACTCGACAGCAGGTGAACAAACTGCGGAAGAAACGCCGGCTGCGGAGACTGAAACGCCTGAAGAGCCGGCTGAAGAAACTGAGGCACCTGAAGAACCTGCAGCGACAAAAGACACTGAGGAAGCTGAAGAATCTTCAGAAGAACCTGCTGAAACGACAACGGAAGAACCTTCAAAAGCGGAAACGGAAGGCACGTTAACGCCAAGCGATGAACAGCCTTACCAAATCAAGATTGTCCGGGGCTATGAATTGACTTCAGAAGAACCCGGAAAGGATTCGCTTTTCCTTTCTGAAGACTCCGGTGTGTTCATGCGCATCGAGACTTTCCCTAAAGAAGACATATCGTTTGATCAGGCAGTCGCTGTCATGAAAGAGACCGTACAAGCTTCAAATCCTGATGCGGAAGCTTCAGAAACAGCTGGTCCTGAAGGGGCTGCATTCTTGAATTCGGCTGCTTATGAGGTCCCATCAACTGAAGGCAAAGTGACCGGCATCGTTTTCGAAAAAGAGGACATCATTGCACGCCTTACCATTTTTGACAGTACAGAAGCTACGGCGACCGAAGACTTTATTGACATGGCCAAGACCATCGAACCGAAAGAATAACAAAAAGAGGCATGCAGGAAAAATTCCTGCATGCCTCTTTTTCACTCTTTTTTTCAATAAGATAAATCTTTGATGGAAAGCCCCAGTTTTTTCATCAATTCGATGGCCTGGTCTTTCTCTTCCGGGGTCAGCGCATTCGTCAATTCATGCAGGTTCTGTTCATGCTCCGGAAAGATTTTGCCCATAAATTCTTTGCCGTCTGCTGAAATTTCCGCATATGTTACTCTGCGGTCGGTCGGGCAATTGACGCGCGTAATGAATCCCCGCTTTTCCAGTTTATCGATAACATAAGTGATCGAACCGCTGGCCAAAAGAATTTTTCCGCCGATTTTTTGCAGGGGCTGCTTCCCTTTATGGTAAAGAAGCTCCAGCACCGCAAATTCAGTCGGATTGATGCCGTGGGCCTGAAAAAAATGATTGGTCTGTTCCGTGATCGCTTTATGGGCGCGGGACAGCACAATAAAAAGCTTCAGCGATTGTTTGATATCTTCGTTCATAGTATCCACTCATTTCCAAATTAAAGATCTGCTATTTTCAATTATAGTCCTTTTGAATGAAAAAGGCACAAAAGATTGATTGTCCATCTTTAAAATGAACGATTATTGATGCCAGCCGGCCATTTAGGGGCGGCACGAGGGCCATGCCGAGCCGATGCGGACCTTCTCATTCGGTACAGGATTTGGCCGCTTATCCGATGATTACACGCTCTTTCGGGTAATGGAATTTAGTCGGATCCGTCTTTCCGCCTATGGTGAACAGGAACGAAATCAATCCCACCCGACCGATGAACATCAACATCATAATGACGACTTTGCCGAAGCTTGAAAGATCATCCGTTATGCCGAGCGACATCCCGCACGTTCCAAATGCCGAGGTGATTTCAAAAAGGATGGCGACTGCCGAAGCATGCGGTTCGGAAATGATCAAAGCCATCGTAGCGGCAAGAACCATAAAGCCTGCCAAAATGATGACGGCAAACGCCCGAAATACATCGATCAGCTCGATTTCCCGGCTGAAAATCTGGATGCTGTTCTTGCCTCGGGCAAAATTGATCAAGAACAGGACCGCTATCGCAAAGGTCGTCGTCCGGATGCCGCCCCCCACCGAGCTTGGGGAAGCACCGATGAACATAAGGGCGCTCAGGAATACTTCTGTCGCTTCGCTAAAAGCGGTGATATCCATTGTCGTTAATCCCCCTGAACGCGAGGAAACCGAGTGGAACAGCGAAGCAAAAAATTTCTCATGCCAGGACATGCCTTTCATTGAATTGGTGCTTTCCAGCGCCAAATTCCCGACGGTGCCGATCAGCAGCAGAATTCCGAACGTAGACGTCGTAATTTTCGTGAACAGCGAAAACCGGAAATTCTTGTTTTTGTTCGACAGGAACTCTTTCAATTCGATCAGCACCGGAAAACCGATGGCACCAAGAATGATGAGGATCATATTGATGATCTGAACGAAATAATCGTTGAAATAAGGTGCCAGCGAGTTGCCTGTGATGTCGAATCCGCCATTCGTGGTTGCAGAAATCGAAGCAAACACTCCATGCAGCAGCGCTTCACTAAATGTATCGTAGTATTGGGTAAAGTAAATGGTCAGGATGATAGCCCCTACCAGTTCAATCAGCAAAAGAATTTTTATAATGTCTCGAATCAATTTTACGACACCCGACATATTGAACTGGTTGTGGTCGGCCATGATCAGCTGCCGTTCACGCAGTCCAATCCGCTTGCCGATCAGAAGCCAGAAAAAGGTGCCGATTGACATGATGCCGATTCCGCCCAGCTGAAGGATGACCATCAGCATGACGATTCCGAACACGGTGTAAGTTTCTGATACGTTGATAACAGTCAGCCCCGTGACACTGACTGCACTGATTGCAGTGAATAAAGTATCGATGAAAGATAATTCTACGCCGGTCTGATGCACTTTAGGAAGCCTCAAAAGCAAAAAGGAAATAGCAATTGCGACAAAATAATAAGAGACAATTGCTTGCGCTGGTGTTAGATTGCGGATCTTTTGAAAAGATTGGTTCATGGAGCTCATTTCCTTTCGGCCTTCTGTTCTCTACTTATTCTATGAAAAGAAAATGTAAAAAGAAAGGGGCAATTCCATTTCTTTCGAAATCCAATGAAAAAAGGGCAGAAATATCACTTCTGCCCTTTTTTGCTGTTGCTGTTCTTTTTTTGTGAATCATTGAGTTTTTTCTTCTGCTCAGGAGTTTTACGATTTTTCGTAGTTCCCTGTACCGGCGTTTTTTTCTTTGTTTCCGGCGGTTTTACTTTCTTTTCTTTCTTGGGCGGCTGCACTTTCTTTTCCTTAACGGGAGGTGCGGTTTTTTCAGCTTTTGGCTTTGTTTTTTCCGCTTCTGTTTTAACTTTCGGCGCTGCTTTTTTCGCTTTCGGTTCTGCAGCCTGTGGAGCTGCCTTGGCAGGGGTTTGTACTTTTTTCCCTGCTGCAGGAGGATTCGCTTTTTGCTCCTGTTTTGGCGGGTCTGCCTTTTTTTCCTGCTTTGGCGGATTCACCGGATTTGCGTTCACACTGCCATCCGATTTTTTCTGCTGTCCAGGCGGCACAGTTTTCTTATCCTTTTTCACTTCAGCATCCGCTTTTTTCTGTTGTCCAGGCGGTACGGCAGGCTTGGAGTCCTCTGGATGGACATGTCCGGTAGGTGCACCAAAACCTTTTGTCTTCAGCGTCCCTGTGTTTTCTTCCACAGCCACAGGCGTGAAATTCTGCACTTTTTGGCCGACCGGCACATTTTCCTGGATTGATTTTTTCCATTGTTGATGCGTCGCTTTTTTCAGATGGATGTCGACATTTTTCTTAACAGCTGCCACTGCTACCGCCAGTACTGCTTGCTCGACGGGCAATTTTTCCGCTCCCGCGACTTCACCGGGAACCGTGGTGATGGTCACTTCTTCTGTTGTCGAACCGGCAGCCAGGTCGATCGAACGTGCCAGGATTTCATCCAGGGACTCGCCCTCCCAATCGCCCAGCTTCTCGATCATCCTCTTCCCATCATTGTTCAAGTGCCTGACTGAAATCACTTCAATGTCTTCATCAATCCCAAGCTCGATTCCGGGATTCGCTTCCAATTGGATATAGGCATACGCTTCTTCTGACGGCATCATTGTCGAGAACAGGAGCATCAATACCGCAGCCAATGCAACAGCAGGGGCAACAAGTTTCGCCCAGTGCATGGCAAAGCCGCGGGAAGCGGGTTCAAAATATCCTTCTTCGCCGACTTCCGTTGCGTTGACCGGCTTCCCTTCCAAGAAACGGCCATCCTCCAAGAGGAAAATGGAGCGGCTATTATTCTTTTTAACGCATATGCCTTTTTGCATTTTCATCAAATCAACCGCTCCTTTAAATAATCTTTTAAATAATGCAGCTCACTATTGATCAATAGGGCAACCGCAATTATAAATTTCCGGTTCCGTTCAATGGTCTTACGGGAAACATCCACCATTTTTTCAATCTCTTTAATCGGCAGCTTCTTCTTTTCCATCAAATACTCCAAATACTCATCCGTCTCAGCAACAAGCAAGGCAATTTGCATGCAGGATTTCCGGGAATCTTCATGCCCCGGGGAAACTTTCACCAATGTCTCGAAACTCAAGTCAAAGGAAGAAAGCATTTCTTCATATATAGCGATTTCTTCTCTGCGCATTACTGTCTGCTGTTCTATGGTAAAACTCTTGATAGCTTCTGAATCTTCGATCCACCCATTCCCCTCTTCTTCCTCAAAAACGGAATTGAACGGGTGGCTGAATTCGTTGCGCTGGCTTTCCTTGCGGATAAAATCGATGATCCGCCTGCGGATGATCATATGGGCAAATGTCAGAAACGAGGCGTTTTTGCCCTTTTCATAGCTTTTCACCGCTTCGTGAAAAGCTGACATCGCAATGCTGAATTCATCGTCATGGTCGTCTATGTACCGTTTGCAGACTTGGGAAGCAGCTTTTTTCATGAACGGTGCGTAGGAATGGAGCAGGTTATTCAACGCATTAGCGTCGCCTTGTTGGGCAAGCAAAGCCAAATCTTCTGCTGAATACTTTTCATTCCGACCGAATAAGCCACTCAATGCAGCAATTAACACACCGTTCACCTCTTCTCAACTTCTTGCTACATCTGATTGTAACGGCAGAAATTGTAAAAGAAAAGGTATAAAAGATATTACTTTATAGGTATTCGGCCTTCAAGCGCGTTTTATGTCCGTATTTCCAAATTCTTTCATAAAAAAAATGAAGCCCCCAAAGGGAGCTTCATTTTTACTCTGTTTCTTCTTCTTTTTTATTCTGGCGTACTCCCAGAAGTGCTCCAACTACAACGATACCGATGAGCACTGTCCAGAAGGTCAATGTCCAAGGAGTCGAGTGCGGGAAATCGTGCGGCAAGACATGGACATTTTCGTGAGATAATGTCATGACAAGGAGTTTGACCCCTACCCATCCGACGATAACGAATGCTGCTGTTTCGAGCTGCGGGTATTTCTCCAGCAACTGAACAAATTTATGGGCCGCGAAACGCATGATGATGACACCTATCAAACCGCCGGCCAGCATGACGAAGAACTGTCCGGAGTTGATGCCGCCAATGTCGTCCATTCCGAATACATTCAAATGCGGCAAGGTTACAGCAAGTGCTACAGCTGCCAGCATCGAGTCGATGGCAAACGCAATATCTGCTAATTCGACTTTCAAAACTGTCATCCAGAAACCAGAACCTTTTTTCTCTACTTTTTCGCCTTTATCATCAAGAATATGATCGCTGTCGCCTTTTCGCTGATCATAAATGCTCTTTATCGAGATGAACAATAGATATGCCGCTCCCAATGCTTGTATCTGCCAGATATTGACGAGCAGAGTAATCATGAACAATGCTGCAAAACGGAACACAAAGGCTCCAAGCAATCCGTAGAACAATGCTTTCTTCTGTTGTTCCTTCGGCAAGTGTTTGACCATGACGGCCATTACGACTGCGTTATCCGCAGCGAGCAATCCTTCAAGCCCGACTAGTACTAGCAGGACCCAAGCGTACTCCAATAAAACTGCTTCCATTCTTTCTCCTCCTAATTTTTGCCAGCAAAAAAGACCCCTGCCTAATAAAAGGCAAAGGTCTCGCTAAGCAATTAAAATCGCTATCATAACCGATGGTTACTAACCATGTATTGACGATTATGAAATAGGTTTCCCTACAGCTACTCCCCCTTGACTGAAAGTCAAAGTGTATTGAGTTGTATTGTTATTATAGCATTATTTCTATCGAAGTAAAACATTAGCGTATGGCAATATGGTATTTTTTGTTCTTTTTATGTTCTTCGTAGAAACGGACCATCACCGGCATCGATTCCAGAAAATCAGCGCATCGGATGCCGCTTCCCCTAAGCAGCTCTTGGGCCGTGGAGGTATCGAAAGACGCCTGCCAGGTCAGGTAATCCAAAGTTTCTTTTTCGACCCCTAAAAATTTACGGATCGCAGGAACTGACAATGAAATCTCTGCCGCTTTATGAGGCAAGCGGGATTTGGGTAGTTTCCCTGTCATTTCCGTTACCATCTTGCGGTATACTTCCTCAACTGGGTGGGGCTTCGGATCCGTCAAATGGAGCGTCTTTCCTGCAGCTCCAGGCAGCGAGCTGACATACATGCTCGCATCTAAAATATAATCGATCGGGACTACATTGATGAACGAAACCGAACTCCCCAAATAAGGGATAAAAGGCAACTTGCGCACCCGGTCAATCATGTTCAGGAAAAAGTAAGGGCCGTCGAACTTTATCGTTTCCCCTGTTCTGGAATCACCTCGTACAATGCCCGGACGGATGATCGTCAACGGCACTTTGCTCTTGAGCCCATCCACTAGCACTTCCGCTTCATACTTTGTTTCTTCATAAAAATTCTTGAATTCGTTTGGGCGGATCAGTTCATTTTCGTAAAGCGTCCCTTCCCTTTTTCCCGCTACATAAGCTGTGCTGAAATACATATATCGCTGCAAGCCGGAGATCGTCTCGATAAAATCATTGACATGCCCCGTCCCTTCTACATTCACTTTCCAGGCGATATCACGCGGCACAGCCAAATCATAGATGGCTGCAAGATGCCAGAAGACGACGCTTTCCTGTTCATGGATAAACGCGGAATCCACAGCACTAAGACCTAAACCGCTTTTTGTTATATCGCCGGCCATTAGCCGTATCGGGCTACCGGTCTCTCCTTGAATTTTTTCTGCTTCTTTTTGCGCCTTTTCCATCTCGCTTGGCAATACGACCGCTGAAACGGAAGATCCCTCTGCAATCGACCGCCGGATCAGCTGGCTCGCGATAAAGCCAGGAAAACCGGTAAAAATGCTTTCTTTCATCATTAAACACCCCTTTTGTTCATTATACATAATATTCCAACAAAATTCACAAAAGAAAAAGATGAGCCAATGGCTCATCTTTCGGACAATCTTCTCGTCTTTCGGTCGAATAAACTATAGACAATCGGCACGATATACAACGATAGGAATGTGGAACTGATCAAGCCGCCGATAACAGTGATTCCCATCGGCTGGTTGATTTCCGTCCCTTCACCAATCCCCAAAGCCAGCGGCAAGAGGCCGAGGATGGTCGTCAGTGCGGTCATGAGGATCGGCCGCAGACGGTCCCGGACGGAAGTCACGATTGCATCGTACGAATCCATGCCTGCAGCTTTCCTCTGGTTGATGTAGTCCACCAGGACAATCCCGTTGTTGACAACGATCCCGACCAGGACAAGCAGCCCGATAACGGCTGTGATGCTGATTGGAGTTCCTGTAATGAACCAGGCAATCGAGACGCCGATAGCCATGAGCGGTACTGTGAACATGATGACGAATGGATACTTGAACGATTCGAACTGCGCAGCCATTACGATATAAACCAGTACGACCGCCAGAATGACGGCAAGCATCATGTCATTGATGGCATTCTCAAACAACTCACGGTCCCCGCCGAAGGTGATCTGGGTGCCATCGTCCAAATTGAGGCTCTCCAGTGCAGCATCCACCTCGTCCGACATGTCGCCCAATGTGACATCGGAACGGTGCTGAAGCGTATACGCTACGCTGTCAGCTTGGTCAACCCGCTTGATATCGGCCGGCCCTTGGGACACTTCAATTTCAGCGAGGTCCTGGAGTTCGACAAACTGTCCGGAGGGCGTACGCAATTGAAGGGCGCGCAATTTATCGACATTGTCCCTGAAGACAGGATCAAGCTCTGTGAAAACGGTCAGGACTTCATCCTCTTCCGTCAGCACTTGCGTCGTCAAGACGCCGCGTGTCAGATTATTGACCGTTTGGGCAATTTGCGCGGGCGGCAGCCCATTTTCCGTAGCCGCCTCCCGATCGACACGCAGCTGGATTTCATCGATGGTCTCTTCCCGGTCATTCGTCAGTTCCGTTACCGCAGGCAATGCACGAAGCTCGGAACTGATGCGCCCGATCGCTTCATCAAGCCGCGCTTTGTCAGTGTCGGTGACCGTGAAGGACAATGTATTCGGCGAAGAGCCCGCCGCTGTCTGCAAATTGAAGCTGACCTCCGCCTTCTCGCCGATTTTCTCGATGATTCCCGGCTGGACATCATCTACGAATTCGAACACTGAACGTTCCCGTTCATCTAGCGGAATCATTTTAATATAAAGCTCTGCTATATTCGTCTGGGTCGTCCCCTGAGCTTGGCCTTGCTGGGTGCTGCCGACCAGGCTGACAAATACATCGATGTCATCCTCTTTCTTCAATTCCTCTTCGATCGAATCAACTACTTCATTTGTCGCTTCAAGAGATGAACCGGTTTCGAGGGCAATCGATACACTGACGAACCCTTCATCGGTCGCAGGCAGGAATTCAGTTCCGACCCGCAGCGCACCGAAGATGCCGACTCCGAGAAGGACCAATGCGGTCATAAGAACAACGAAGCGGTGGGCCAACGCCCAAGCGACGGATCGTTCAAAATTCTTCATGCCTTTTGAACGGCGCCGCCGGGCTTCAAGATTGCCTTTTGGCTTATCCAGCATGCGTGAAGCAAGCATCGGAATCACCGTCAAAGCGACAGACAAGCTGGCAAACAAACTGAACGAAATTGTTACAGCGAATTCAAAGAAAATCTCCCCGATCAATCCGGTGATGAACACGACCGGAACGAAAACCGCAACGGTCGTCAAAGTCGAAGCGGTGATCGCTCCGGCCACTTCTTTTGTCCCTTCAGATGCGGCTTGCTTCGGATTTTTGCCCATGGCCAGATGGCGCTCTATATTTTCTATGACGACGATGGCATTATCGACGAGCATCCCGATTCCGAGCGCCAATGCGCCCAGCGTCATGATATTCAACGCAAAATCGGCAAAATACATCAGGACGAACGTTACAATGACGGAATACGGTATTGCCACGCCGATAATGATCGGACTCTTGATGCCGCGCAGGAAGAAAAACAGCACCAGCATGGCAAAGATTCCGCCGTAAACGAGCGTTTGCCCGATATTGCCGACTGCCAGTCGGACATAATCCCCTTGGTCAAAAAGGACATCTGTCTCGACGCCTTCAAACCGTTCTTCCTCCAAGAGCTCTTCCAATTTCGACTGGAACGCGCTTGAAACTTCGGCTGTATTGGCACCCGATTCCTGCAGCGCCGACAGCAAAACGGCCGGCTCTTCATTGGCCCGTGTCTCACTGCTTTGTTCCTGTTCGCCGAGTTCCACTTGGGCGACATCGCCAACCGTAATATTTTCACCTTCAAGCGGATTCACCGTCACTACCAGGTCACGGATTTCATCGACACTTGCGAGCGAAGACACAATGCGCGTCGTCAGCTGGCGGCCGTCCTCAGTCTGGATGGGTTCGCCGGGCATCGAAACATTGTTCGCTTGGATCAGCTGGACGATATCGGAAAGCTGGAGGCCTTCTTCAACCAATTTTTCCTGGTCAAGCGAAATGATGATTTCTTCGGTCAATGATCCGGAAATATTGACGCTGGCCACCCCTTCTGTCTGAAGAAGCTCTTTTTCAAGTTCTTCTGCCAGGATGCGGACATCTTCTCCGCCTTCAGCTGCACGGACTGCCAGCTGGATGACGGGAAACTGAGCCGGATCGAACTTGAAAAACTGCGGCCGGTTGGAATCTTCCGGAATCGGGGTCTGGTCAATCCGCTGCATGATATCCGTCTGGACATCGTTCATGTCGGTGGACCAGTCAAATTCCAGCAGGATGAAATTCGATCCTTCTTCGGAAGAAGATTGGAGTGATTCAATTCCCGGAAGCGTTGCAAGATTCGCTTCCAGCGGCTTGGTCACTTTTTCACTGACTTCAGTAGGGCTTGCACCCGGGTAGTTTGTCACCACGACGCCGACGGGCGGATTCAACTCCGGAATCAATGTGACCGGAATTTTAAAGAATGATACCGCCCCTAACAGAATGACAAGAAACATGATGACGATGGTAAAAACCGGACGCTTTATGGAAAAATCGCTTAATTTCATTTGCTCCAAACCCTCTCTTTATCTCGTGCTTTTATCATAGAAAAAATCAAATGGAACCGCAAACTTTAATGACCCTTTTCACAGCCATTTCCCGTTCAGAACGAGTCCTTTTGCATAATTTGGACAAAAAAACCCGCCGAAGCGGGTCTGGTTTTATAGAAGGCTATAAAGCTTGATTTCCGGATTTTTATCCTGGAACCAGCGGGTAGCAAATTCATTCTCAAACAGGAACACAAGGTTGTCATAACGGTCCTTCACAAGCATTGAGCGCCCGCTCGACATCGACTCTTTGACATCTTCTTCGTTTTCGATCCACCGGGCAATCTTATTGCCGATCGGCTCCATGCGGACTTCAACGTTGTATTCGTTTTTCATCCGGTGTTCGAACACTTCAAACTGAAGCTGTCCGACCGCCCCGAGAATCACTTCTTCCAAATGAAGGGTTTTGTAATACTGGATTGCGCCTTCCTGCACAAGCTGCAGGATCCCTTTATGGAAGTGCTTCTGCTTCATGACGTTTTTCGCAGTCACTTTAACAAAAAGTTCCGGGGTGAACTGCGGCAGATTCTCGAACTGGAATTTCTTCCCGCTCGTGATGGTGTCTCCGATTTGGTAGTTGCCGACATCGTGCAGGCCGATTATATCTCCGGCAACAGCCTCACTGACCATTTCGCGGTCATCGGCAAGGAATTGTGTGGTCTGCGTCAGCTTGAAGGATTTTCCTGTCCTCGCCAACGACACGTTCATGCCTTTTTCAAATTTCCCGGAAACAATGCGCACGAATGCGATGCGGTCCCGGTGGGCAGGATTCATATTTGCCTGGATTTTGAAAATGAAACCGGAAAACGGCATTTCCAAAGGATCGATCAATTCTGATTCCTGCGTCAGCCGCGGCTGTGGCGGCGGCGCAAACTGGAGATATGTTTCCAGGAAAGTCTCTACGCCGAAGTTTGCGAGCGCACTGCCGAAGAATACAGGCGTCAATTCGCCTTTTTTCACCTGTTCAATCGAAAAGTCATTGCCAGCTTCGTCGAGCAGATCAATATCCTCAAGCGCTTGGGTATAATACGAAGTTTTGGTCATATCATGCTCACCGGCAAGCCGGCCATTTTCGTCCAAAGGCATGAAGCGGTCGCCTTCAGAACGGAAAGGTTCGATGCGTTTGTTGAAACGGTCGTAAATGCCGAGGAATTCTTTCCCCATGCCGATCGGCCAGTTCATGGCATACGACTGGATGCCGAGCACTTCTTCCAACTCTTCCATCAATTCAAGCGGCTCTTTACCTTGGCGGTCCATTTTATTGATGAACGTGAAAATCGGAATCCCGCGCATTTTACAGACTTTGAACAATTTCACTGTCTGGGCTTCGATTCCCTTGGCCACGTCGATGATCATGACGGCACTGTCGACAGCCATCAGCGTCCGGTAGGTATCTTCACTGAAGTCCTGGTGCCCGGGAGTATCCAGGATGTTGACGCGGTGCCCGTCATAGTCAAACTGCATAACGGAAGACGTTACGGAGATACCGCGCTGCTTCTCGATTTCCATCCAGTCGGATGTTGCGAACTTGCCGCTTTTCTTGCCTTTTACCGTACCGGCATCGCGGATCGCCCCGCCGAACAGCAAAAGTTTTTCTGTCAATGTCGTTTTCCCGGCATCCGGGTGGGAGATGATTGCAAAGGTTCTTCTATTTTGGATTTCTTCTTTTAATTGGTCTGGCATCATTATACGCTCCTTTAATTCTACTCTTCCCATATTAGAGAAGGGGGCCCGAAAAGACAAGAATTTTCAACAGGCCGCCAAGAAAAAAGAAGCCTCTCTAGGCTTCTTTTCACATAAATTTCTTTATGGTTTCTTCGATGGCGATATCCTTGTCGCTATGCGGATATTTGGTCGAACCGATGATTTGGTAATCTTCATGTCCTTTGCCCGCCAGAATGATGATGTCGCCCGGCTCTGCTTGCTGGACGGCGTGCCTCACTGCTTCCGCCCGGTCTCCGATGCAGGAAAACTCCTTGTGCTTCATGCCGGATTGGAGGTCGCGCAAGATGCTGTCGTATGCTTCATCCCGCGGATCATCCGTCGTCAAGACGACGTAATCGGCAACCGATGCTTTTTCCGCCATAATCGGCCGCTTGGTCTTATCCCGGTTTCCGCCCGTTCCGACGAGGAAAATGATGCGGTTTGTCTTGAAGTCCGCAACGGCGTCTATCGCTTTTTCAATCGCATCGGGTGTATGGGCATAATCGATGAAAATCGATATCGGCGCTTCCAGCTCGACTTTCTGCATGCGCCCTTCCACCGGTTCGATGCGCGATAATGCGGCAATGACCCCTTCGAGCGGATAGCCTTCCGCATAAAGCGCGGTGATGGCTGCCAGCGCATTTGAAACGTTAAAGCTGCCTAGAAGCTTCATCGAGACATCGAACTCACCCTGTGGGCAAACCAGCGTGAACTTCGTGCCGCTGTGCCCCAGTTCAATCCGTTCCGCTTTGAACTGGGCGGGCATCTCCACTCCGTAGGTAAAGACCGGATGGGAAGTCATGTCAGCATAGCGCTTCGACCAAGGGTCATCGGCATTTAGAACCGCCTGCTTTTTGGCTTGCAGGTCTTGGCCTAGCTGCGAAAACAGCAAGCCTTTTGCGTGGCCGTATTCTTCCATCGTGCCATGGAAATCCAAGTGGTCATGCGTCAAATTCGTAAAGACTGCCGTCTTGAATTCCACGCCGGCAAGCCTGCCAAGCACTAAGCCATGGGATGAGACTTCCATGGTCATATGGCTGCAGCCTTCTTCTTTTGCCCGCGCAATCATTTGCTGGGTCGTTAGCGCGTCGCTCGTCGTATTGGCCGACTGGTGCAGCTCGCCGTTCAAATTGAACCCGATGGTGCCGGACAACGCAGATTTTTCCCCAAGTTCCATCAGCATTGAATGCAGCATCCCGGCAACGCTTGTTTTGCCGTTTGTGCCGGTCACCCCGATCATATGCAAACTTTTCGACGGGTACTCATAAAATTTCGCCGCGAGCAGACCAAGCGCGCGGTCGGTGTCTTCTACAAGAACAACAGGCGTGTCCCCCACAATCAGCGGCCTTTCCGAAACGATAAGCGACGCCCCTTGTTCAGCTGCCTGAGCGGCAAAATCATGCCCGTCGACGGTATAGCCTTTGATGCAAACGAACAATGATCCTTGCAACGCTTCACGGGAATCCATGGTGATGCTGCTGACGGTTTCCGGCAATGAACCGATGATGCTGTTATAAGGAACATTTTCGAATAATAATTTTGTGTTCATGAAAATCCTCCTACTCTGTAACTAGCGGAGACAGGACATATGCATGGAGCAATGCTGCCGCTGCCTTCAATGAATCAGTATGTGTCCGTTCATACGAGTGGGATGCTTCGATGCCCGGGCCGAATAAGGCATGTTTGACATCGTGGCCGGCGCTGATCGCCGCTGAAGCATCCGAACCGTAATACGGATAAATGTCTACTTTATAATCGATGCTGTTTTCATTCGCGAGTGCGATCAGGTGGCGGGTCAATCCGTAATGGTAAGGCCCGCTGGAATCTTTGGCGCATATGGACACGGTGTATTCATCCGAAGACTGACCGTCGCCGATCGCTCCCATATCCACCGCAATATATTCCACCGTCTCTTCGGGAATATTGGAATTGCCGCCATAGCCGATTTCCTCGTTGTTGGAAATATAGAAATGCGTTGTGTGCGGCAGTTCCTCGCCGGTTTCGCTCAAGTTCTTTGCCAACTGCAAGAGCAGCGCCGTGCTGGCTTTATCATCCAGATGGCGGGATTTGATGAAGCCGGAAGCGGTCGCTTCGTAGCGTGGCGAAAACGATACAAAATCGCCCACCTCGATGCCTAACGCGCGCACTTCATCCGCTGAGAATACTTTTTCATCCAAGCGCACTTCCATATTGTTTTCGTCCCGGTCTGCAGTTCCGGCGTCTTTATAAACATGGACTGTGGTCTGATGCATCAGGATGGTGCCGGTTGCGGTAGTGCCGTCCGCTTTATGTATCAAACAATTCTCGCCTTCGATGGCGTTGAATTTGAACCCGCCGACCAGCGACAATTTCAGGCGGCCAGAAGATTTGACCTCTTTGACCATGGCTCCGAGCGTATCGACATGAGCAGTCAACAGCCGGTGCCGGCTTGTGTCTTTTCCAGGAATGGTCGCGATGACTGCCCCTTTTTTGGTGGTTTTAAACTCGACGTTCCAATTGCCCAAATGTTTTTTAATGGTTTTCATGATCTCCATCGTATATCCAGAAGGGCTAGGAATCTCCGCCAACTCTTTCAATAAATTGAGCGCTTCTTCTTTATTCCATTCAAATGACATTCTAAACGCCTCCTTAGTCCATTAATCATATCAAAATACACCATGTTCGCACAGGAAATTATATAGTAATATTAAATCATATCGACCAATCGAGGTGTAATATGGAAAGTCCCACAATCAAACGGAACAGGAACGGACTGTTTCTCCACCTTTTCGGCATAGCCGTTTTCTTGCTTGTTCTTATCTATCTATTGGCCGGCCATGCGCTGCCTGTCTATTCCCTTGCTTTCGGCATGCCGGCATATGTCATTTTGGCTTTTCTCCAAATGCGTGATACCCCAGTCCGAATCATGCAGGCGGCCATCCTCGGCATGATGAACATTTCCGTATTCATCTTGAATATTGAAACCTTGGCGCCGGTCAATATTGTCTTTTTTGTTTTTCCGCTGATCGTATCTGCCATGTATTATGATACCATGCCTGCTATCGCACTTGGCATCATTACGGCCGTCGAAATAGCAATGCTGGCTTTTCTATTTGGCGGTTTTTCCGAACGCCCTCCAATGAGCTATGTGAACGCCCAGCTTTTCATTTTCATTTTCTTCGCCCTCATTTTATCCATTGTCCATTCGATTTTCTTTCGGCGCGTTTTGTTGGAAGCCGAAGAAAAAAACAGTTCCATGGAACGTGCTTTAAGTTCCAAGGAAGGCTATCTGCATCTGTTTTTCCAAACCGCAAAAGATGCCATCGCTGTTTTTGATTCTGACAATAAAATCATTGCGATCAATCCCGCTTTTGAAGAACTCTATGGCTGGTCGCTGCCGGAAAGCATCGGAAGGTCTTTGCCGCTGGTTCCACCCGAGCGGATGGATGAGGCCAATATCAGGACGAAGGAAGTGCAAGCCGGAAGGAGCTATTCACTGCTCGAAACCGAAGATTTGAAAAAGGATGGTTCCCGCTTCGACGCTCAGATCACATTATCCCCCATTATTGACCTTTCCGGAAATGTCGTGGCGACCTCTGTTATATCCCGAGACATCTCTTACCGGAAAGAAGCGGAAAAATTGATCCTCCAAAGCGAAAAATTGAAATTGACAGGAGAAATCGCTGCAGGCGTTGCCCATGAGATCCGCAATCCCATGACTGTGATTTCAGGGTTCGTCCAGATGATGGAAAATGATGCTTTACACCTGCAAAAAGAATACATCGGATTGATCCGTTCGGAAATCGCACGCATCGATTTGATCATTAGTGAATTTCTGATGCTGGCGAAACCGCAAGCCACCGAACGGAAGGAGATCGCCTTTAAGAAGATGGTTGACGATATTGCACTGCTTTTCGGTCCCCAACTGAACCTGGATAATATCCTGTTCACCTCCCATTTTGAGCGGGACGATTTTGTGGTCGTCGGAGAAGAGCATCACCTTAAGCAAGTGGTGATCAATTTGATGAAAAACGCTGTCGAAGCGCTTGAGGGAATTGAGCGGCAAGGCCGCATTCACATGGCGATTGAAAGTTCCACCGGCCGTTCTGTTTCTTTATCGATCAAAGACAACGGCAACGGCATACCAGACGAATCCGCCCCTTTGATTTTTGAACCATTCTATACTACAAAAGCGACTGGCACCGGGCTCGGCCTGCTGATTTCCCAAAAAATCATCAAAGAGCACGGCGGCACTTTAACAATTGAAAGCGAAGAATGCCGCGGCACTACCGCCACGGTTACGTTGCCGCTAAAATGAAAAAGGAGCCCGTGGGCTCCTTTTTGCTTGTAGACAAAAGAATATTTATTCCTCTTTAAGAATGAAGAGTCATTTAGGCGAAGCTATCCCGGATCCTCCACTTCAGGCGCACGCTTTCCGCGGGCTCGCGCCGAACTAACAAAGAACTTGTGCTCCTGCGCAAGCTCGTCGCAAATACTTGCCCTCGCAAGCTTCGGTCAAGCATTGACTGGCGTCCGAGTGGATTTCGTCACTTCGCTATCCCGCAGGGAAAACCGGTGCTCCTGCATCGCTGCGCTGCTTCGTCGCAAACAAGTCGGCCGAACTGCCTTCGGCCAACTTGCTCGCCGCCTTCCGTTCCGTATACTGAAGCCGAGCCCACGGAAAGCGACGTAGCCAGCCCGGTCGGGCTTATACATCTCTATTCATTCAAATTATACTTTGTCTACAGTCTGAAAGGAGCCCGCAGGCTCCTTTTTTTAATCATCGCCGCGGTCATCATCATCGTCATCGTTGTCATCATCGTCTTCTTGGTCCTGCTCCTGTTTCAGAATCGTTCCATCTGCAGCATTCACATAGATTTCATGTTCTGTGCGGCCATCTTCGATTTTAACTTCGTAATAGACGGCGCCGTCCTCGTGTTCCAATTCCACTTCTTCCACGGTCCCTTTAGCTGCGGCTTGTGCCGCTTTTACCGCTTCTTCCGAGGAAATCAGATTTTCTGAAGCCGCCGGGCCATCCACTCCGTCGTCATCGCGGCGGTCATCACGGTCTTCTTTTTCGCGTTTTTGTTCGAGCACTTCTCCAGAGAAGGCATCGATTTTCACATCGTATTCATAGCCTTCGTGGTCAATGTCGATTTCGTAATGTGGAGTCCGGCTGTCCCGGTCCAGTTCAACGTCTGTGATGGTGCCGTTTGCAATGGCCAAGGCTTTTGCCGATGCCTCGTCAAAAGAAAGCATTTCCTCGCTGTTGGCCACGGGTGCTACAGGCTGCTGCCCTCCTGTGCCGGCTTTTTGAGAACCATCGTCCCCGTTTGCCCAGACAATTCCTCCGAACGCTAAAGCTCCTGCAACTACCGGAATATAAATGTATTTTTTCATGTTGTTCTCCTCCTTCTATGTTATACCTTTACTTTAGCCTCCGCTTCTGAGAAGAGGGTTAAAGCATTATTAGAAAAGGATGAGAATCCCATGAAAATCTTCTTATTTTAATCGTCCCATTCGACTGTCAGCGTTTCTCCCCGCACTGCATGAATTTGGACGGTCACTTCCTTGTCCAATTGATCATTCTCGATTTCCACTAGATAAGAGCCGCCGTCGCTGTCATCCGTGAAAGTGACTTCCTGCACTTCCCCGTCCAGTGTCTGCTTGGCAATTTCAATTGCTTGGGCTTCTGTCAAAACCGGATCCGGTTCCGGAGCTGGTTCCGGCTCCGGCTTTGCTGTTTCAGCAACAGGGGTGATTTTCCTGATTTCACCCGACACCGAGGATAGAATTACAATCTGTCCCCCTGCTTCTCCGGCTAAGCGGACTTCATACTCTTCCTGATCCTTCAAGTAGCGGATTCCTTCCACTGTCCCTCCCGTTTCTTTTGCAGCAATTGCGCCTGCTTGTTCTTCCGTCAGCCGCTCCGGTTCTTCAGGAGCCGCTCCTCCCAGCGCTTCCACCTTTTCCACATCCCCATTGCCGCGGTTGACCGTAGCGATGTACCTGCCGTCTTCACGGACAAATTCCACTTTGAAGTGCTCTCCTTCAAGGATGGTCTTCTCGATTTTTCCGCCGTAGACAGAAGTCACCGCCTCTTCGGCTTGCTGTGCATCGACCGCTTCACTGGCAGGCCGCGGGTATAATAGATATGCCGCGGCCACCGCTCCAAGCAATACTGTGGCAATCGCCATGAGCATCCATTTTTTCATCACGATCCCTCCTGATTCCATTGTAGGTCACGGACATTAAAATCTGATGAGAAAGTGATGGAAACGGTCGTCCCCATCCCTTCGATGCTCTCGATGCCCAGAACCACGCCAATCGAATCGGCCAGCTGTTTTGCTAGCGACAATCCGAGGCCGAAACCGCCGGACTCCCTGCTCCGCGCCTTGTCCACGCGGTAGAACCGGTCGAACACATACGGCAATGCTTCTTTCGGGATGCCGATACCATAGTCCTGGATTTTGATGGTTGGTGCGCCTTCCATCTTCAGCTTGACCTCTACGCGGTCTGAGCTGTATTTCCGCGCATTGTCCAGAAGAATATAAAGCAGCTGTTTCAGTTTCGCCAGATCGGTTGTTACCAGCAAACCCGGTTCCTGGCTGATCAGCACAAAGTCGCGGTTGAAGGAGGTCTTCATGACTTCTACTGTGCCTTGGAGCATCCTTTCAAGATTCACTTCAGACAGTTCAAGCTGCGTTTCACTTCTTCGGGCAATGTGGAGCAGCTGTTCGATCAATTTATTCATCCGGTCCGTTTCCGCCCTGATTGCCGAAAGCCCTTCCTGTGCAATTTTTTCATCCTGCATCCCGCGGCGCTCCAGCAATTTCGCATAGCTGCCGATGATCGTCAACGGTGTTTTCAGTTCATGGGAAGCATTTGAAACAAATTCCTCCTGTTTCCGGTAATTCTCTTCAAGCAATGCCATCATTTCATTGAATGTCCGGCCCATTTGCCCGATCTCGTCATTGGCCGCTTCTTCCATCGACAGTTTTTCATACTGTCCGCTTTTCTGGATATGCGTCATTGTCCGGGTCAGATCAGCAATGGGCCTGGTGACCAACCGACCTAGAACCGCACTGGATGCCACAATCGGAATCATGGCAATCAGGATAGCGGCAACCAGAACGAATCTGAGTGTCCGCAAGTTGCCGGTCACTTCTTCCATCGATTGGGCAATCGTCAGTTCTGCCACTTCACCCCCAGACCAGATGACCGGCATGGAAGCATACGCATAGCGGGTTTCCCCGGCAACTACCGTCCCGGCACGATCCGGCAATTCGGACGGGAAATCCGCTGCCACGTCCGGGTCCCGGATATCGGGAATCAGTTGTCCCGCTTCACCTGAAACACGCGCCAAGCCATTCGCCGGGACGTAACCCCGCACTACGGCCCGGGGATCGTCGGCCGGATTGTCGCTTACAGCTTGGACCACTGCATCCAGTTCTGCTTGCAGTTGGCTGATTTCCGTGTCGTAGGCAAGACGGCTGAATGCGAAATAGATGACGATGGCCAAAAGCAAAAGGATAACCAGCATCAACAAAGTTGACCAAAGATGGATTTTATTCTTCAGCTTCATTGCGGTGCTCCTTCAGGACATAGCCGACTCCGCGAACTGTCTGGATGTAGGTAGCAGGTTCGCCGGCGTCGATTTTTTTCCGCAAATAGCGGATGTAAACATCGATGACATTTGTGTCTCCGTAATAATCGTAGCCCCAGACCGCATTGAGCACCTGTTCCCGGCTGAGAACCTGGTTGGGATGCTGGAGCAGATACAGCAGCAAGTCGAACTCGCGCGGCGTCAGTTCTATCGGACGGTTGCCCCTGCTCACTTCCCGGGTGCTTTCGTTCAGCTTGAGCTCTGCAAAACTATGGACTGCCGGATTTGCACTCCCTTTTGAAAAGCGGAGGTTCGCCCGGATCCGCGCCAGCAGCTCCTCAATTTCAAACGGCTTGGTTATGTAGTCATTCGCACCCAGATCCAGCCCGGCCACTTTTTCTTTGACATCGCTTTTGGCTGTCAGCAAAATTACCGGTATTGCCGCGTCAGCCGAGCGGATGCGCTTCAATACATCAAGTCCATGGATTTCAGGAAGCATCAAATCGAGAAGGACAAGATCCCACTCCTGTTCGCGAAACTGGATCAGCCCTTCTGAACCCGTATATGCCATTCCGGTTTCGTATCCTTCGAAGGACAGTTCCAATTCGAGGACGCGCGCAATGCTTTTTTCATCTTCGACAATCAGAATTCGTTCAGCCACTGCTACCACTCCTTTTTACCATCATATCAGGAGAAAAAAGAAAAAAGCGACCCGCAGGCCGCTTATTTTAATAGTCTTCTGACAAACCGCACTTTCTTCTTGTAAGGCGGGAATAAAATATTCGTTGACAGCTTTGTCGACTTTTTCAGAATGGATTTCGTATGGGTAAATGTCTCAAAACTATATTTCCCGTGATAGGAATTCACTCCGGAAGTCCCGATTCCCCCGAAAGGCAGATGCGCACTGCCGACATGCGAAACGGTATCGTTGATACAGCCGCCGCCGAAAGGCAATTCGTCTAGGAAAAACTCGATCGCCCGGTCGTTCTCCGAAAACATATAGGCTGCCAGCGGCTTCGGCAACGTCCGGATTTTCCGGACCAAAGCAGGCAGGTCGCTATAGGTGATGACCGGCAGAATCGGGCCGAACAATTCGTCCTCCATCGACGGGCTGCTGAAATCGATATTATCCAAAACCACCGGTTCGATGTAAAGGTCTTCCCGGTCCATATATCCACCGGAAACAATATTCGCTTCTTCCTGTTTGACAATGGCAGCCAAACGGTCGAAATGCTGGACGCTGACAATGCGGCCGTAATCCGGGCTCGCTTGTACATCTTTCCCGTAGAAACTGCGGATGTTCTTGATCAATTTGTTCATGAACTCTGTCTTGACCGATTCGTGTACGCAGACATAGTCGGGCGCCACGCATGTCTGGCCTTTGTTCATCAGCTTGCCCCAGGCAATGCGCTTGGCCGCCAGGTCGATATTGGCTGTCTGGTCGACGATAGCCGGGCTCTTGCCGCCCAGTTCCAGTGTAATCGGCGTCAGCCGCTCAGCCGCTGCTTTCATGACCACTTTCCCGACATTGACGCTGCCAGTGAAGAAAATATAATCGAACGGCGCGTGGATCAGCGCTGTCACTTCTTCCCGCTCACCTTCAACGACGCGGACATAGTAGGGCGGGAACGCATCTTCCAAGACCTTGCGGATGGCTGCTGCCACATTCGGCGTCGTTTCGGAAGGCTTGACGATGGCGCAATTTCCGCCGATGATCGCGCCGATGAGCGGTTCCATGATCAGCTGGAACGGATAATTGAAAGGCCCGATGATCAAGACCGATCCGTAAGGCTCCCGCATGATGAAGCTTTTGGCCGGCTGCAGGTGAATCGGCGTCTTGGCCGGTTCCGGCTCCATCCATCCCTCCAGGTTTTCACTCATATAATTAATGCTGTCAAGCACAAAACCGATTTCAGTTGCATAGGCCTCAAATTCGCTTTTGCCCAAATCCTTTTTCAATGCATCGACAATGATCTCGTCATTCGCCTGGATCGACTTTTTCAGGCGCGCAAGCTGCGATTTCCGAAAAGCGGCCGGCTTCGTAGCGCCGGTATAATAAAACTCCTTTTGCTCTTCAATCATCCGTTCAACATCAACCGCTGTAAAATTCATCTAATGACCTCCTGTTTTCAATTGCTTCTAAGTACTTTACCCTGCTGCACGGAAAAAAATCATTCTTGCAAGAGAAGGTCGATATAACGCTGCACCACCAGGCCTTCTTCAAACGGCACTAGGAAAGTCGATTGCTGCTGCATCGCTTCAAACAGCGATGGCACTTCCGCAAAACCGTCCAGCAGCTCGCGTTCCTGGTATTTCCGCTCTAAATAAAGGTCCGACCAATTCTCCAGCGTCAGCACCCCTTCTTTTCCGTAGACCTTGAACTGAAGCAATTCTTTCTGCCCGGTGCCGCTTATGCCCGCGAGCAGGAAAGGAATTCTGCCGGCTGTGCGGCCATGGGCGATGATGCCTGTTTCGCATAGGTCCGCTTGCTCCGGATAAGAAACGAGATGGGAGTGGATATCCAGCTCCCCGAAAATGCGATGGATCAGCTGCAGGTAATGCGGGAAGACTTCGCGCACAAAGCCGCCTTGGCTTCTCGAAGCGATCCACGGGTTCTGCTGCCATAACCGCGGCCAATCCGGAAAATGCGTCTGCAGCTCGACACGCACCACTTCGCCGATATCCCCGCTTCGGATCCGTTTCGCCATTTCGTGGACTGCCGGCTTGTACATCAGCGGAAAATGCATCGCCGTCTGGATGCGGTTTTCATGTGCAGCCGCCACCATCTTCTCCCCGTCTGCAGCATCATGCGCCAACGGCTTTTCACTGAGGATATGGATGCCGGCGCTCGCAGCCAGATTCGCGACTTCCGCGTGGTAGGCGGGCGGCGTGCCGATATAGAGCCAGTCGATGCCGGCATGCAGCACTTCATCAAGCGACCCAGCCACGGGCACCCCATACGCCGACGCCAAGAATTCCAGGCGTTCCGGCTGTTCATCATAAACCGCTTTGATGGCAGCTTTTCCTTCTTGCTGGATTTGTTTGATGATCCGTTCCCCGACAATGCCGGCTCCGATAATGCCAATCGATATCACAAAGCATTCCTCTTTTCTGAATGGCCCAAAGGCTTATTTTTGGTTTCTCTGTTTATAAGTGTAACCTTTCGGGGTATAGAATAGTCAAACAATTAGAACAGCAAAATTCGAGGAGGAATTACAATGCAAAAAGAAGCGAATTGGTGGGAACCTATTTTTTCCGGTGAACTGGAAGTTGGATTGAACAAAGAACGATTGGAAGACCTGGAACAGGAATCGTTCCTTTATTATGGATCTGCACCTTCTGAAATGGAGACCCACGCCTAATTGAAAGCCTATAATGCCGCAACCCGACGCAGAAATACATAGAAACGCCTTTTCCAGTCATTGGACCGTGGAAAAGGCGTTTTGTTGTGGAATTTTTTATTCGATGCTGCGCCATAGGTAGAGCGCGGCATATGACAAATACGGCGACCAATCCGGCAGATGCCGCATGATTTCTTCAGCTTTCGGCTTTTCCTTCAGCTGCCACTGGATCTTCAATGCATTTTGCAGGCCGATATCCGCAATGGGAAACAGATTCGGCCGGCCCAGGCCGAACAGCAAAAAACTCTGGGCAGTCCATGGGCCGACTCCCCGGTAGGATACCAGTTCTGCAGCGACCTCCTCATCGGCTTTTAATTCCATTCCGTCAAGATCGAGCTTCCCCGATGCGATCGCTTCCGACAAGCCGATAACGTACTCCGCTTTCCGCGTACTGAACTGCATCTCCCGTAAATCCTCCGGCCGGAGCCTGGCGATGGTTTCCGGTGCCGGATAAAACCAAACGCCGTCGTTTTCATGGCCGAATGTCCGGACAAACCGGCTTGTCAGCGTGTGGGCGAACGACAAGTTCAATTGCTGATGGATAATGCTTTTCATCAGGGATCCATAAAGCGAAAATTCCCGGACGATCGGCGTGCCTTGGTGTTCGCTGAACAGTGCTGCCAGATTCGTATTGGCGAAATGTGCGTTGACCGCATCCAAAGAAGAGCTGAAATGGAAGATGTCCTTGATCCTGCCCAACTGCCCTTCTTCCAGGTTTTCCAGTTCGAAAACCGGCCGTCTGGAATTTCCTGCCGCCTTCACTTCCACGACGTTCCCTTCAGCCATCGGCACCCGGACGCTTTTAGCGGAAAGCGATACCGCGTGCAGCGGATCCAGCGACAACCGCTCAAGCACCCTGTCAAAATCATAATGGAAAGGCAATGTAATCTCCACTGCGCCCCCTCCTTTTCCTCCACCGTAGCCCAACCGGATCCGGTTTGCAAGAGCTGCACCGACAAAATATAATAGAACTAACGAAAGCAGGGATGTTCATGAAAAAGATTATCGGTTTAGTTGCAGCGATGTTTATAGCCGGCTGCAGCTCCTTCGATCCGACCGGCACGGGCGGCACCCAGGACCAGGTTCCTGTCGATGTGGTTTCCGTCATTGACGGCGATACCATCAAGATCGAATACGACGGAAAAGAAGAAACGGTCCGTTATCTGTTGATCGATACGCCGGAAACCAACCACCCCCGGCTTGGCGAACAGCCTCTCGGGCCCGAGGCGACCGCTGAAAACAAGCGGATCATCGAGTCCGGCGATGTTACCATCGAGTTTGACGTCGGCGGCCGGTTTGATGATTACGGCCGGATGCTCGCCTATATCTATGTCGACGGCGAAAGCGTCCAGGAACAGCTGCTCGAATCGGGTTATGCCCGGGTCGCTTATGTGTTCCCTCCGAATACGCGCTACGTCGATGAGTACGAGGAAGCGGAGCAGATTGCCAAAGAAGCCGGAATCGGCATTTGGGAGTACAGCAGTTATCCAACCGAACGCGGTTTTAATGAAGATGCGTATGGCAATACCAGTCACCAGCCAGAAGCCGGCGACTGCCGGATCAAAGGAAATATAAACCGCAGCGGCGAAAAGATCTACCACATGCCGGGCGAAGGCTCTTACGGCAATACCAACCCGGAGCAATGGTTCTGCTCCGAGCAGGAAGCCCAAGACGCCGGCTTCCGGAGTACAAACAATTAAGGAAAGGAGAAACCCATGCAACTACTCGTATTGCGGCTCGATTACCGGGCGTCCACTCAGATAGAATACCTGCAGCAGCAAGGGCAGACAGCTGCTCTACAGACAGAAAAAGCCTTGCCTCCCCACATTTCGCTTCAGTCTTTTGAAGGAGCCAATCCCTTAGACCTGAAAGGGGCCGTCGCCCAATTGGCGGAAGGAGCCAAAGCGGTCCCTTTGACGTTCGGCTCGCTCGGTTTTTTCAAACAAAAAGGAACGTTCTTCGCTTCGCCTGCCGTGACCCCTGCGTTGTCCGTCCTCCATCAGACAATCAATCTGGCTACACGGGATTTCTCTGGGCAGCAAGCTTATTACCAGCCTGGCAGCTGGGTTCCCCATGCCACCATCGTAAACAACATTGCCGCACCTTTCTGGGGGCCGATGTTTGCCCGGCTGTCGATGGAATTCGAACCATTTGCCGGGAAAGCGATCGCCTTGGAATGCTGGTCGATTGTAAATGGAAAAACAGCAACCGAATGGAGTATATTTTTAGCAGAATAGGTGTTGACTTTTGCTGTGGGCGCGATATAATTATATTTGTCCTGGTAATTGAGATTCCTTAGCTCAGCTGGGAGAGCGCTACCTTGACAGGGTAGAGGTCGCTGGTTCGAGCCCAGTAGGAATCATAAAATCTTCATGAACGTTGGGTTCAGAAGTACAAGAGGTCCGAGAGCATGTGCTCTCGGACCTCTTTTTTATTGCTGTTTTTTATCGTCATAAGATGCCTTTTAATCTGTGGAGCAATGGCTGTCCGACGGATTCAACAAAGTTTTCGTCCGCCTCGCCTATATCTTCCCCATGCATCGCGGCTGATGTTATTGACCAGACTTCGAGGATGGCGTTTAACATGTTCGGTTCGAATATACCTTGCTGGCTTAAAGTTTTAACTAATTGGAGGACTGGCTTTTTATTTGGATCGCTAATATGGTCGACGGCTATCCGCCGTATTTCCTTTTCCAGCAAATACCGGATGGCAAAAAAGTTTATGACCGTTTTTTCAGCCGAGATAAACTCATGGATTGCACTTTCTTCTGTATGGACAGCTGATTCAAAGCTGTTCCCGTCTCGTACCTCTAAGCTTCTCTTGAGCTGCGCTCTTTGCTCCTCTGTCAGTTGTGGGTCTGCATTAAAGTAGACGACATTGCTGTTGGTATTGCTGATTACTAAAGACTTAAGGTCATTGACACTTTCTTCTACCGACTCGATTTCCCGCTTGAGCGAAAAACCGAACATGCTCATTTCCGAATAAAGCGGCAGGAAAACCAGGATGAACAATAAAATCAGGATGATGTAATCGAACAAGATCAATGTGTTTGAAGTGAAGTGATCAAATCTGGCGATAAGGATAATTCCGAATACAATTAGGAGCATGATCCACCAGCCAATAATGAATTTATTTGTAAATTTCATATATTCCCCTTCCTGAATAGGTTTTTGAAGTCATTTATATCAAATCAAGCTTTACATTTAGATTCTTCAAAACGGTGTACTAATCCTGCAAATGCTTCTGCCGTCTAGCTTCGCCGTCTGTAAAGACTAAATTAAAACCCCATGAACTCAATGTTCACGGGGTTTTCTTGTAGATTTTATGGTGTTCACTATACTTTTGCTTCATATACACCTGCACCCATTCCACTCCTTCGATGATGCCGATCATCCCGTTCTTTCATTTTGCTCAAGCCGTAATAGGAAAAGCCCTGTCCGGCTGCAAATTGCAGCCGGACAGGGCCCATAGTTAAGCTTCTGAAGTTTTCGGCTCTTTCTTATCGCGTGCCATCCACTGGATAGCAAACAAGATGATGAACGCGATGGCTCCGACGGTATCGGAAAGGCCTTCTGGATAGATGAGCGCAAGGCCTGTTGCCACGGCCAGAATCCGCTCGATCCAATTCAGTTTGCGGTACCAGAATCCAATCAATCCCGCCCCGATGGCCACCATGCCGCTAAGCGCCGTAATCAGCACCCAGATCAGTTCCGGCATTGTCGTATCAATCATCAAGAGAGACGGCGACAAGACGAACATATACGGAATGATAAACGCTGCTGCTGCCAGCTTCGCAGCGATAAAGCCGGTTTTGATCGGCTCTCCGCCGGAAATCCCGGAAGCTGCAAAAGCTGCAAGCGCCACTGGCGGTGTGATATCGGCGATGATGCCGAAATAGAATACGAACAAGTGTGCAGACAAGGCAACAACGAGCGGCACTGCCGCACCAAGAGGTTCATCAATCATGAGCAAAGTAATGATCGCCGGTGCCGCGATGGTTGACGTAATAACGTAGTTTGCCGTAGTTGGCGACCCCATGCCAAGTACGATTGCCGCAAGCATCGTAAAGAATAGCGTCAATAAGATATTTCCGCCGGAAGCGGATACCAGGCCGTTCGCCAAACTCAAGCCGAGGCCTGTCTTTACGACCACCCCGACAATGATTCCGGCAGCAGCTGTGGCAGCGGCTACCGCCAAGGCTGTCCGTGCGCCGTCAACTAACGCGTGGATCATATCCTTGAAATTCATGCGCGTGTCTTTATTGAATGAGCTGACGAGAATTGTCAGCACAATTCCGTAAAGTGCGGCATGCATTGTAGGAATACCGACCAAAAGGAATACAATGATGGCCACAATCGGCAGAAGCAGATAAATCTTCTTCAAAACTTCTTTGCGGTCAGGCATCTCTTCTTTAGTAAGCCCCTTTAAGCCGATCCGTTTGGCTTCAAAATGCGTCATGATCCAAACGCCTGTAAAGTATAGGAGTGCTGGAATTGCGGCAGCTTTTGCGATTTCCCAATAAGTGACCCCGCCGATAAACTCTACCATCAGGAAAGCGGCAGCTCCCATGATTGGCGGCATCAGCTGGCCTCCGGTTGAAGCTGCTGCTTCGACTCCGCCTGCAAACTCTTTCTTATAACCAAGTTTTTTCATCATCGGGATCGTATAAGAGCCCGACGTTACAACGTTTGCAACCGAACTCCCTGAAATCGTCCCTTGCAGGGCGCTGGAGAAAATCGCCACTTTAGCTGGCCCACCAGTTAAGTGGCCCGCCAAGGATACAGCCAAATCATTGAAGTATTGGCCGACTCCGGTTTTCACCAGGAACGCGCCGAACAGCAAGAAGACAAAGATGAACGTAGCAGATACGCTGATCGGCGTCCCTAAAATTCCGTCTGTTGTATAGAACATCAGCTGGATTACCGATTCCAGGTCTTGCCCTCTATGCCGGAGGAATCCCGGGAAATAAGGTCCGAAGAACATGTACGCCAAGAATACGGACGAGATGATCGTAATCGGCATTCCGACTGCCCTGCGCGTCGCTTCAAGCACGAGAACGACGGCAAGTATTCCGACAATAAGGTCCATTTCCGTGACCCGCCCTAAGCGGAATACCAGGTCATTGTAGGCAATCGGCCAATACAAGCCGACACCGATCGAGAGCAGCGCCAATATAAAATCGTAGAATGGCACTTTGCGCCGGTCCCCTTTGCGCTTCATGGCAGGGAACAAGAGGAAGATCAATGACAAAGCGAACCCTAAGTGGATGGAACGCTGGATGTAGGCCGTATACTGGCCGAAAATCGCGGTATACAATTGGAATAGCGAAAAAGCCAGCAATCCGAAGAAGACGATGTGTTTAACAATGCCTCCCAAATCGCGTGTATTCGATTCCGGATCATATTTCTGCAGGATCTCCTTCTGCTTTTCTTCGGAGACGAAGCTGTCGTCTTCCGGCGGCAGCTTCATTTCTTCTCTTTCGTCTGGCGGCAATTTATTGCTCATTAAGATTCACTCCTTCTAGTTGCTGAAAAAGGGACAGCCGTTGCACCCGGAACGTATAGGATTTCCCCCGTTCAAGCGTTTTCTTCAAGTCGAATTCGCTTCCGGCGGAAATCAGCGCCAATCCCGCATCCACATCTCCGACAAACAAGCGGAAATCAGCAAGTTCCCTATCCATATTTTTGATAAAGTATTTCCCGTCTTTTTCGACAAATGTCTCGCCTTCTCCTGCATTGGAAGGCATCCCTATATTAAAATCTTCGTACTGCAGCTCCACCATTTTCAGCGTGCCGTCCGGCAGCGCCTTGTAGCTTTCCAGGACGTCGGAAAGATGGATTGAATGGGTATATTTGATCTGGAAAAACGGGCTTTCCATTCTTAAGAACGCCGCAATTTCATCATTGTCATTGTCGATAAAAACAAACGTTTTTTGAATCGGTGCAAAAACAAATGCGAAGAGGATGAGAATGAGGGCAATCAGTAAAAGAAGAGAACGCTTCACTGGCTTAGAATGCATCGTCGGTGTCCTCCATAGAAATAAATAACGACGATAAAGCTTGCGCTTTATCGTCTATTATTCCAACGCTTCTTTTAGTTTACTTCGTCAAAATACTTTTGTGCACCCGGATGGATATCGATACCGATGCCGTCAAGAGCTGTTTCAGACTTGATGAATGCAGCTTTGGCATGTTGGATCTGATCCGTGTTTTCGTAGATTGCTTTTGTAATATCATAGACCAGGTCTTCTGACAGGTCATTTTGAACGACCAGCATCGCCAATACAGAAACCGTCGGCACGTCTTCAGTCAAGCCGTATGTCCCTGATGGCACTGTGTCATTCGCATAGTATGGATATTTCTCGATCAATTCAGCAGCTTTATCTTCTGCCACAGGAACGATGACAACATCTGAAGTTGCGCTCAAGCTTTCAACAGCTCCAGTAGGCGTACCCGCTGTGATGAACGCTGCATCGATCTGTCCTGCCTGCAAACTTTCCTGTGATTCGCCGAAGTCCAAGTTCTGTGCTTCAATGTCATCCATTGTCATGCCATGGATTTCAAGAAGCTGTTCCGCATTGATATACGTACCAGATCCTGGCGCACCGACAGAAATGCTCTTGCCAGCCAGGTCGTCAAACGTCTTGATTCCCGAACCTTCAGTCGTTACCAACTGGATCGTTTCAGGATAAAGAGCGCCGATAGCCGATACTGTATCGATTTTTTCCCCTTCGAACATGTTCGAACCTTCTGCAGCATAGAATGCCGTATCGGTTTGTACAAAGGCAATTTGTGCGCCTCCGTCAGCAAGCGCTGTCATATTCGCAGCAGATGCCTGGGAAGATTCGGCCGTTGTATCGATGCCTGTCTCGTTTTCGATGATCGTTGCCATCGCTCCGCCAAGCGGATAATAAGTACCGGTTGTTCCGCCTGTCAGGATGCTCAGGAATTCAGGATTTTCTGAACCGCCTGATTCTCCTTCAGTAGCCGTTTCTTCTCCGCCGCCGCATCCAGCAAGAAATACTGATCCTGCCAAAGTCAATGCCGCGAACAATCCAAATTTCTTTTTCTGCATAATTTGACCTCCCCTTTTTGTTTGATTAGATGGTGCCAAATTAATCATAGCATTACTTTCTATCCAATTGCCATAACATTTTAGCAATTGGTTAACCCCTTTCTCCTAGAAAACCCGGTCCTTAGGTGTCAGCGCCTTCCACATACACTTCCGGAGCAGTCTCTTCCGGCTTGATGTCTTCGAATGTCAGGCCTTTTTCTTCAAGATCGCGCGTCCGGTGCGCAATGCGCGCTGATGCGCAAGCTGCAATGCTGGCCACCAAATCATCCAGGAATGTGTGCACTTCTTCGCCGACATGCGAATTCAGGCGGTGGATGATGCCCCCTTTGTTCTTGTCGAGATGCCCGAAAGTGGTCACTGCGATGCTGCCGTATGTAAGCACCGCTCCCAGCCCGATCATTTCGTCGACGCCAAACAGGCCTTCGTCCGATTCAACGATCTGCTGAAGCGGCCGAGACAATTTCCCTTGTTCCGATAACTCGTCTAATTCAATGCCCACTAGCAGCGCATGCTGCATTTCACGCTTCTGGAGCACACTTTCAACCGACTCGACGCAATGCGCCAGCGTCAAGCCTTCATTGAACGGCAATTGCATTTCCAGCACAATTTCAGCGATGTCTTTCACTGTGACCCCTCTGCGCTCAAGTGCATTATGCGCCGCTTTTGTTACCTCTTCTGAATGAATGCGTGAATTTCCTCCGTCCATAGAAACCATAGAAAAATCCCCTTTCGCTAGTTCGTTGGCTTGCCCCTCCATTATACCTCTCGCCCGGGATATGTTACAATTTTCGTACAGAAAGCACGAGGAGGCAGAAGGATGGAAAGAGGAACTGTACAGGATATCAAGCTCTACAGCAATGCACTGCAGGAGGAAATGCAATTGCTGGTGTATTTGCCGGCAAATTATTCCCCTTTATATAAATATACGTTATTGATAGCGTCAGACGGAAAAGACTATTTCCAGTTGGGGCGCATCCCGCGTGTAGCAGATGAACTGCTGGCGGACAGCCAGATCGAAAACCTCATTATCGTCGGAGTGCCGTATAAGAACGTCAAAGACCGCAACAGCAAATACGAACCCACCGGCGAAAAGCACGCGGCTTATCTGCGCTTTTTAGCGCACGAGCTCGTGCCGTATCTGGACGAGAACTACCCGACCTACCAAGTCGGAATGGGACGGACGCTGATCGGCGATTCGCTTGCTGCGACAGTGTCCCTCGATGCCGCATTGAAATACCCGAATATTTTCGGCCGGGTGATCCTCCAGTCCCCGAAAGTCGGCAAAGAACTTTTGGATGCTGTTGATAATTTCAGCTCCGCACATCCGTTCACTGTCTATCATGTAATCGGCAAAGGAGAAACGGCGGTGAAATTGTCCAGCGGAGGCACGGAGGACTTTGTCGAACCGAACCGTCAATTAAATAAATCCATGAAAAATAAAGGGTTTCCCATCTTCTATGAAGAATTTGATGGAGACCACACCTGGACCTATTGGCAGCCGGACTTGCGCCGGGCACTGCTCCAAAACTTCGGGGTTTAATCCAGGGTTTTCAATTCCCGATTCTTTTTTGATATAATAAAACGGAACCAGTTACTACTGACAAGGAGGCTATTTATATGAAATATGGTGTTGTTGTATTTCCATCCAAAAAATTGCAGGACTTGGCGAACTCGTATCGCAAGCGGTACGATCCGCATTATGAACTGATCACGCCTCATATGACGTTGAAAGATGCATTTGAAGCAGATGAAACGGAGATTAAGGGAATAATCGCGGAAATCGCTGAAATTGCGAAGCGGCACAAGCCCTTCACGCTGCATACGACACGGGTGAGCACTTTTGCGCCTTTGACGAATACACTGTATTTCAAAGTGGATCCGAATCCTGAAATCATAGCTATCCACGAGGACCTCCATTCCGACTTTTTCGGCGGCCCTCCGAAGTTTTCCTATGTGCCCCATATCACGATCGCGCAAAAAATGTCCGACTCGGAACACGCTGATATTTTCGGGCAATTGAAGATGGTCGGCGTCGACCACGAAGAAACGATTGACCGATTCCATATCCTGTACCAACTGGAAGACGGATCTTGGACTGTGTATGACACATTCCGTTTAACTGGAGATGAAAAGTAATTGCAGAAAGTCAAAATCGTTGAGACACCTATTGAAAAAGAGCATGCTTTTGATGTCAGAAGGAAAGTTTTTGTAGACGAACAAGGCGTACCGCTTCATGTCGAGATGGATGAATACGATGATTCAGCTGTCCACTTTATCGGCTACAATCTTGAGCAGCCCATCGCCGCTGCACGGATCCGCGAAATCGAGTCCGGCATCGGAAAAATCGAGCGCGTCTGCGTCTTGCCGGAATTCCGCGGCCAGCATGCCGGCGTGTTGATGATGAACGAAATGGAAGATTACGCTCGATCGGCCGGATTTTTCACACTGAAACTGAATTCGCAATCTTATGCAATCCCTTTTTATGAAAAACTCGGCTACGAAGTGAGTTCCCCTGAATTCATGGACGCAGGCATTCCGCACCGTGCATTGAACAAAACTCTATAAATAGAAAAAAAGCAGTTCCGCATTTTTTGCGGAACTGCTTTTGTTTTGCCTACAGAATATGGTAGCCGCTGTCGACGTGGATGGTTTCGCCTGTGATGCCGCGAGACATGTCGCTGAACAGGAAGGCGGCTGTATCGCCCACTTCTTCCGGCGTCGTATTGCGGTGAAGCGGTGCTTTCTCTTCGATTTCATGCAGGATTGAATTGAAATCGCTGACGCCTTTTGATGACAGCGTGCGGATCGGGCCGGAGGAAATCGCATTGACGCGGATTCCGGCTCTTCCAAGGTCAGCTGCCAGATAACGGACGGACATTTCCAGTGAAGCTTTTGCGACACCCATGACGTTGTAGTTCGGCATGACGCGTTCGCCTCCGATATAGGTCAGCGCCACGATGCTGCCACCTTCCGACATCAACGGTTTCGCGTGCTTCGCGATGATCGTCAATGAGTACGAGCTGATATTTTGCGCTAGCAAGAACCCTTCGCGTGAAGTGTCTGAGAAGTTCCCTGCCAGCTCTTCCGTTTTCGCAAACGCGATGCAATGTGCGAGCCCGTCGATGCTGCCTGCCTGCTCTTTGATCGCAGTGAAACATTGTTCGACACTTTGGTCATCTGTCACGTCACACGGCAAAATCAGTTCATGATTGCCATCGAGTGTTGCGACAAGGTCGCGCACCGATTTTTCAAAGCGCTCTCCTGCATATGTAAAGATCAACCGTGCTCCCGATTGGTCAAGCGACCGGGCAATCCCCCAAGCGATGCTGCGTTTATTGGCAACGCCCATGATGACGTACGTTTTTCCTGCTAATGAAATCGACATTTAAATTCCCCCTGCACCTATTATTATAACCTGGTACTAATAATACCTCATAAAAAAGAAAAGTGCAATTTGCACTTTTCTAGAGGCTGCCCAGGAATGTCGTTGCAAGCCCCAGGTAGATCAAAATTGAGATAATATCATTCAAGGTGGTGATGAATGGGCCAGAGGCGACCGCCGGATCGATCTTCAGCCGGTGGATCAATAACGGGATAAAGGACCCCGCCAATGTCGCTACGAAAATTGAACCTGCTACAGCAGTTCCTACCAATAGGCCAATCAGCAGTTCACCCTTCCAGAAATAAACGAGGCCGACAACCACGACGCCGCAGACCAGGCCGGTGATCAGGCCGGTCCCGGCTTCCCGGAAGAGCAGTTTCACTTTGCTTTCTTCTTCAATGTCGCCTGTCGCAATCCCGCGCACTGCAACCGCAAGCGCCTGGGTTCCGCTGTTCCCTGCCATCCCGGCAATCAGCGGGATAAACACGGCAAGCAGCGCCACCTGGTCAAGCGTTGCTTCGAACATGCCCATCAAATTCGCTGTCAGCATCCCGAGGAATGTCAGCAGAATCAGCCACGGCAAACGTTTTTTCGCTGCCGTCAATGGCCCGCGGTCAAATGTATCCATGTCGGAGACAGCTGCCAGTTTGGAGTAATCATCAGAAGCCTCTTCATCGAGAACATCAATAATATCATCGACGGTGATGATCCCGAGCAAATGATTCTGGAAATCGACAACCGGCATCGCCAGGAAGTCATAATCCTTGATCATCCGTGCAACCTCCTCCTGGTCCTCCCCAACCGAGACGCTGACGACCCGTTCATTCATGATTGAACTGATCAGGGTATCTTCATCGGAAATGATGAGATCCCGCAGCGTCACGATGCCGGACAGCCGGAGATCTTCATCGACAACGAAGACATAATAAATGGTTTCAGCATTCGGTGCTGCGTTCCGAAGAATATTCATGGCCGAGCGGACTGTGGAATTCATAGGGATCGAAACAAACTCGGTTGTCATGATAGATCCTGCCGTATACTCTTCGTAATGCAGCAAGTCCTTGATCTGCCGTGCAGATTCCTTGTCCATGATGGTCAAATAAGTAGCGACCTGTTCTTTGTTCAATTTATTCAGCACATCGACCGCGTCATCGGTGTACATGGCAGAAAGCAGATCCGCCGCGTAATGCGCGTTCATTTCCTTGAAGAGGCTTTCGTATTCATCATCATCGAGCTCGATGGCTTCGTAGATGTCTGCCATCTCTTTAGGAGAGAGGTACTGGTACATCAGCTGGCGGATTTCGAGTTCCGCTTTTTCATAGAATGTCGCCTGGTCATACGGGTGGTGCGAAAGAAATTCTTCCCGGAAACTTTCAACGTCTCCAGTCTGGAGCAGATTATTCAGCAGCTCCTCATTCAATTCCTGTTCGTGCTGTATTTTTTCTTCCATCATGAGCACTCTCTCCTTTCCTTCCAGATTGCTATTGCTGGTACATTCTTTACGTTACACTATGAATAAAGATAATCAAGATTTGCGAGGTGAAATTAACATGAAATTTGATATTATTGGCGATATCCACGGTTGCTATGATGAACTTCTAGAATTGCTGGAGTCGCTTGGCTATGAAGAAAGCCGTGGAATCTACCGCCACCCTGAAGGAAGGCAGCTTTCCTTTGTCGGGGACGCCATGGACCGCGGCCCTTATTCGCTGGAAGTGCTTCGGCTGCTGTTCCGGATGCAGGATGTGGACTTGCTCAACTACTCGCCAGGCAATCATTGCAATAAGCTTTACCGCTTCTTCAAAGGAAATTCGGTCCAAATCAATAATGGGCTCGAAACAACATTGGAAGAATGGCGTGCCTTGCCAAAACCGGAACAGCGCCGATTCCGTGCGCGCTACATCGAATTCTACGGCCGCTTGCCGCTGTACCAGAAACTTTCCCTGGACCTTGTCGTCGTCCATGCAGGCATCCGTGAAGATATGCTGGGCAAGCCGCCGTCCAAAGGGGTTGAGAGCTTCGTGCTATATGGCGATACCAACGGCAAATTCCATGCTGATGGCCGCCCAGTCCGGCGCGATTGGGCAAAATCATACAACGGCTTTCCCTGGATCGTTTACGGGCATACACCAACCGAAGAACCTTACCTGATCAACCGGACGGCAAATATCGATACCGGCTGTGTTTTCGGCGGCGCTTTGACGGCTTACCGCTTTCCTGAAAAAACGCTGGTATCCGTCCCTTCACGACAGCCTTATCAGCCGGACCGGTTTCACCGGTTCACATAAATCAGAGAAGCCATGTCCGCTTTCAGCGGCGCTTCAAAACGCAAGGGGTTCCCCGAAACGGGATGCACAAGTTCAAGAAGCCGGCAATGAAGCGCTTGGCGCGGCAAAATATCCCGGCTTCCGCCATATAGGTCATCTCCGAGAAGCGGATGGCCGATATGGGCGAGATGGACGCGGATCTGATGGGTCCGGCCGGTGTTGAGCTGAAGCTTCACATGGCTGAATTCTGGAAATTGATGCAGCACTTCCACTTCCGTCTCGGCAAACTGGCCGTCGGGACGGACTTCCCGCTCAATGATGCTCGTGCCTTTGCGGCCGATCGGTTCGGTGATGGTGAACCGCTGCGACTCGAAGATGCCGTGGGCAAAAGCTTCATACTGCCGCTTCATCCGCTTGTCTTTCTGCTGCATCGACAGCATATGGTGGATGTGACGGTTTTTTGCAATGCACACAAGACCGGAAGTATCCCGGTCGAGCCGTGTAGCAATATGGAGGGTGGCAGGAATGTCGTTCGCCGCAAAATGGCCGGCCACGAGATTTGCCAAGCTTCCTTCCGGATGCTCCCTTGACGGGATAGTGTTCTGCAGCGCCGGCTTATCGACAATCAGCAGCGCTTCGTCCTCATAGACGATATCAAGCGGCCCTGTTTCCGCCTGAAGTCCTGCACCCAATTCTTCAATCGGAAAAATAACGGTCACGGCATCGCCTATTCCGAGGACATGCCGGACCGTTACTTCTTCACCATTCACTAAAATCGTTCCTCCGCCATATTTGACGGATGCCAAGGTTCTTTTGGAAATCCCCCAGCCGTTAAGCGCTTCGCGGAGAATAACCGATTTATGGGCTTTATAAGTTAATTGAAATGGCTTTAATGATTTCACCTTTAAACCTCGCTATCGATAAATGAATCATGGACCCGTTTCCAGAACGGAAATGCCCGGAACCGCGCAAACCGGACTTTCTGGTCCGCTACCCGGTATTCGATTGATTTTACATCTTTATGGAGCAATTGCAAATGGTCGACAGTGACCATGAAATCTGGTGCTTTCACCGGACGCAAAGCACAACGGTGATGCGCCGGCAGAACCAGCGGGGAACCCACCGTCCGGAACACCCGATTATTGATCGAAGCCATCTCCGTCAGCTGCATCGACTCAAGCGACGGATGGATGATGGCGCCGCCAAGTGCTTTGTTATAGGCAGTGCTGCCTGAAGGCGTCGACATGCAAAGGCCGTCGCCGCGGAAGCGCTCAAAATGGCTTTCATTCAAAAAGACATCCATCACGAGAGTGACGTCCGGCGATTTCACTGTAGATTCGTTCAAGGCCAAGTAAACGGCCGGAGTTTCCTTGTTTTGATAATGGATGCTCACCTCGACCAACGGATATTCAATCACCTCGTACTCCTTCTTCGCGATCGACAGCACCAGCTTTTCGATTTCAATCGGTTTCCAGTCTGCATAAAAGCCGAGATGCCCCGTGTGGATCCCGACGAACGCTACACTTGCCAATTGGTCCCGGTATTTATGGAACGCATGGAGCAGCGTGCCGTCCCCTCCGATCGACAACACGACATCCGGTGACTCCTCGTTCCATTCCATGCCGAATTCCTGCAGATACCCGCGTGCGGTCGCCATCAATTCGTTTGACAGATCATCGCTTCTTGATTGGATATAAAATTTCATGGCTTTGGTTTGCCCCCTTCCGGTTCTGTCGGATAATGCTTGCTTGTCGAGTCCTTGAATTCTGTGAAATAAGCTTGCGCTTCCTGTATTTCATCCCGGATCTGCGACATTTCCTCATCAAGCTGGAAAGCCGCTTCGGCTGCCCGCTGCAAGCGGATCTTGATTTCTTCCGGGAACACCCCTTTGTATTTATAATTCAACGAATGCTCAATGGATGCCCAGAAATTCATCGCTAGAGTCCGGATCTGGATTTCGGCCAGGATCAGCTTTTCACCTTTGATGGTCTGGACCGGATACTCCACGATGACATGATACGACCGGTAGCCGCTTTGTTTTTCGTGGGAAATATAATCTTTTTCTTCGACTATCCGCAAATCGTTGCGCTGCCGCAGCAACTCCACAACTGTCTTGATATCCCCGACGAATTGGCACATCATCCGGAGCCCGGCGATGTCCTGCAATTGGTGTGCCAGGTCATCGGAAGGTTCGAAAGGAATTCCTTTTTCCAGTGTCTTATCATAGATGCTTGCCAAAGGCTTTACCCGCCCCGTGACAAATTCGATCGGCGAATTGGTGTTGTCCGTCTCGAATTGCTGGCGCATCCCTTTGAATTTTATCTTCAGCTCATCTACAGCTTGTTTGTACGGCGCTAAAAACCGATCCCATTGACCCATGCTATGCCCTCCCCAAGTTCTTTACGCCCGCGAGTCGAAAACCTCACGGAATGCTTCTTCTACGGCCGTCCGGAACGGTACGCCGTAATTATCGTTGTCTTCTATATTCTCCAGAAGCATCCAAAATTCCTCGTGGAACGAGGCAAGCGGCATGATCTGCTCTCCCCATTGCAGCAGCGGAACCCCTTCCCGCTGCATGGCTGCTCCGAGGGCCTCCCAAACCGGCTGTTTGAATTGGGCGTAGATATAGTCGGTGCCGGTATCAAGCAGATAGATGAAGGCACCTCCGTCTGAATCGGCAATCATCTGCCCTGCCGCTTCAATTGCTTCTGCCGGCTCCTGGGACTCGATGGCAAATAAAATTTCGTTTTCTTGAACAATCGCTTTTTGGACTTCCACTAATTTGCGCACTGAGAGTCTCCCTTTCTTGCTATTTTTCTATAGTGACATTTTAACACAGCTCTGCCATTCGTTGCAGTTTGCCGGAAACTATTCAATAATAGAAGGAACAGTGAGGTGTTTTCCATGACAAAAGAACTTGAGATCGAATTCAAGAACATGTTGACGCAAACCGAATACGAAGGATTGCTGACCCATTTCAAACGCACAGCCGAAGAAGCCGAAACACAGGAGAACTATTATTTCGACACGCAAGATTTCCAGTTGAAACGGAAAAAATGCGCCCTGCGTATTCGGCGTAAAGGGGAATCCTTTGAATGCACGCTGAAGACGCCGGCTCCGGAAGGAAACTATGAAATCACGGACAGGCTCCCTTCCGGGCAAGCAATGGAGATGATCGAAGGGCGTTCTTTCCATTCGCCTGAAGTACAGGCCGCGTTGGAAGAGCTCCAAGTGAATTCCGCTAAGCTGCACATGATCGGCAAACTGACCACTCACCGGACCGAGTTGGAAATAGACGGCGGCCTGCTCGTCCTCGATCATTCGGAGTACGGGGGCAAGGAGGATTTCGAAGTCGAATTTGAAGTGGCGGAAGCTGCTGCGGGCAAGACACGATTCCTGGGACTCCTGCAAAGCCACACCATTCCCGAGCGCCCGGCTGATAAAAAAATAGCCCGCTTTATGGCAGCTGCAAAAGAACAGGCAGCGCGGAAAACGGAAGCCGATTGACTCTCGTGCCTCCTCCGCTCAATCGATTTGTTTGAGAAATTGCCGGCGCGTTGTTAGAATGAATTTACAGCTAAAGCAAAGGAGATACGATGATGACTGGAAAACCGATAATTCCGTACGATGAAATTGGTGCGGAACGCTTGTCGCTGCTGATTGATGCATTTTATGCACGAGTAGCCGAGCATCCAAAGCTGAAGCCTATTTTCCCTTCTGATCTTTCTGAAACTGCGAGAAAACAAAAGCAATTCATGACCCAATACTTAGGCGGTCCTAACCTCTATTCGGAAGAACACGGCCATCCGCGTCTGAAAGCACGCCATCACCCTTTCCCGATCACCCCTGAACGCGCCCAGGCATGGCTCGAATGCATGCACGAGGCAATGGATGAAATCGGTCTGGAAGGGAAATTCCGGGAAGTCTTTTTTCAACGGCTTGTTATGACGGCTCATCATATGGTGAATGAGCAAGATAGCGAGGAGGAATTAGAGTGAACGATTTAGACCTGCTCCAACAGATCGACAATCCGGCAAGGACTCTAAAGCCCATGGAATTATATGTTTTTTTGGATCCGTTAAACCCGCAATGCTGGGAGCTTCAAGCTATTATACGCAAACTCCAAATTGAATACGGCCATTATTTTTCTATTCGTTTCGTTCTTAGCACCAAACTCTTCAGTTTGAACGGATTGAACCAGACGCCCAACATCGACACCGACAACCTGTCGCATCCTGTACTGGCTTCGGTCGCAGTTAAAGCGGCGGAACTTCAGGGCAAACGCGCAGGCAACCGCTATCTGCACAAACTGCAGGAATACCTGATGATCCAGGCCAAAGATGTCTCTTCCTATTCATTCCTCCTGCAGGTAGCTGAGGAAGCCGATTTGGACCCCGAAGAATTCAAGAAGGATTTCCATTCCGTACATACGGCAAGAGCTTTCCAATGTGACTTGCATATCACGCGTGAAATGGAAATCGACGAAGTTCCCAGCATCGTCTTTTTTAACGAATGCATCGAGGACGAAGGCGTCAAAGTATCCGGCCTTTATTCGTACGAAGTCTACCAGGCCATTTTGCAGGAGATGCTCGGCGAAGAAAACTTGAACCGCCAGTCCCCCCCGGCGCTAGATGAATTATTCTTAAAATATTCCACATTGGCAACGAAAGAAGTTGCTTCGATATATAATATTTCCGAACAGACTGCAGAACGTGAATTGAAAAAACAGGTGCTCCAACAGAAATTGGAGCGTATCACGATGCCTGAATATACGTTATGGACGTTAAAATAGCCTTCCGGCTCCGGAAGGCTCCTTTTTATATGTAAATTTTTCTGGCAGATACGCCGCTTCACCAAATCGGCTTACGCCGGCCGTGGCTGCACGGCTGCCTTCATTTTTCTTCATAAAACGTGAAAGGCGCCTTCCACGTCCGGAAGGCGCCTTTCCATATTACACAAAGGGGATGGGAGAAATGTTCACGCTCAAACAAAGGGGTGTATGTTTGTATGTGATTTATTTCACAACCTTATAATATCACGCGATAATTGTTAATGCAATAATTCACAAAGGATTTCACAATTTTGTCATAAAGAAAAGCGCTTTCTTTTATGTAGGCCTACTTTTAATTATATTAAAATAACTAAAAAGAGAGCTACTGGAATCCATGCAGCTCTCTTTTTGCATTTTATTTTTTCAAAAGCAGTTTTTCAAGTTCGTTCAATTTTTCTTCAAAGACCTTGCAGGCTTCTTCCACCGGCTGCGGGGAAGTCATATCGACACCGGCTTTTTTCAGCACTTCAATCGGATAATCCGAACTTCCCGCTTTCAGGAATTCGTTGATATAGCGGTCGACAGCCGGCTGCCCTTCTTCAAGGATCCCTTTGCTCAACGCAGTTGCTGCACTGAATCCTGTCGCATACTGGAAGACGTAATAATTATAGTAGAAATGCGGAATGCGCGCCCATTCAAGGCCGATCTCCTCATCCACTGCCACTTCGTCCCCGAAGTATTTCTTGTTCAGTTCATAGTACACTTCTGTCAGGCGGTCAGCGGTCAACGCTTCGCCGTTTTGGTCCATTTGGTGGATGGTATGCTCGAATTCCGCAAACATCGTCTGGCGGAAAACCGTCCCACGGAACCCGTCAAGCCAGTGATTCAGCAAGTAAATGCGCTCCTGGTCGTCTTCCGTAGTCTTCACCATGTATTCGTTCAGCAGGGCTTCATTGGTCGTAGATGCCACTTCCGCCACAAAAATTGAATAATCTCCGTATACATACGGCTGGTTGGCACGCGTGTAATAGCTGTGTACACTATGTCCGAACTCATGTGCCAATGTGAATAAATTATCGACATTGTCCTGCCAGTTCATCAGGATATACGGATTTGTGCCGTAAGCACCGGACGAATAAGCTCCGCTGCGCTTTCCTTTGTTCTCTTTGACGTCCACCCAGCGGCTGTTGATGCCTTGTTCGACGATGCCGGTATATTCCTCTCCAAGTGCTGCGAGCCCTTGAAGCATCGTTTCTGTCGCTTTTTCATAAGGGATCTCCATTTCCACTTCTTTTACAAGCGGCGTATACATATCCCACATATGGACCTTATCCAATCCGAGCACTTCTTTCCGCAAGGCTGCGTAACGGTGCAATAAATGAAGATTGGCGTTGACGGTTTCCACAAGGCTGTCGTAGACGCTTTCCGGAATATGGTCATCGGCCAAGGCGGCTTCGCGTGCCGATGAAAATTTGCGGATGCGCGCGTTGACATTATCGCGTTTGATGTTCCCCGCAAGAGTCGATGCGAATGTATTCCGGAACTTGCCGTACGTCGCATAAACCGCCTTAAAGGCATCTTCACGTACACGGCGGTCATCGTTTTCCAGGAAGCGGCTGTAATTGCCGTGCGTGATTTGGACCTTCTCGCCTTTTTCATTTTCGATTTCGGGGAACTCGAGGTCGGCATTGTTCAGCATCCCGAATGTTTCAGAAGCTGAGTTGACCACTTCGGACATCTGGGCCAGAAGCGCTTCCTGTTCAGCCGGCAGGACGTGCGGGCGGTGGTTGTTCAATTCCTCAAGCGCATGCTTGTACAAACCAAGGCCTTCGTGCTCTTCGATATAGCCATTTAGCTTCGCTTCATCCAGGCTCAGGATTTCCGGCGTCAAGTAGGACAAGCCTGTCGAAACTTTCGCATAAAGCGACTTGATGCGGCTGTCCATTGCCTGGTATGTGGAGTTGGTCGTGTCTTGGTCATAGCGCATATGCGAGTAAGTATAAAGCTTCTGCAGGCGCTGCAATAATTCATCTTTGTACACGAACACATTGTAAAGGGCTTCTGCGCCTTGATCCAATGTCCCTTTAAAGGACTCCGCTTTTTCGGACAATGCGGCTACTCCTTTGAACTCTTCTTCCCAAGCATTGTCTGTTTCAAAAATATCTTCCAACTTCCAAGTCAATTCGGTTGGAACTTCGTTGCGCACCAATAATTTTTCAACCATATTATTTCCTCCTTTGCTCCACTGTTTCGGGAGACGAACTACGTTCCATTTTCTCAATTTTCATACGGTTTTGCAATAGATAGCGTATAAAAGTTCCAGCGCTTCATCCTGTGTATGGCGCCGGCCCTTCACCTTCGCCACGAACTCCAGGTAATCGCTGACGAGCCGCTTCCTGGCATTTTCCGCAGGAGAAGCGTCTGCAGGCGGCAGCATCTGTCCTTTAGCTTGATCGGCCAAGGCCTGCAGCTGCCACACGACGGCATCCACACCGAAGGCTTCGGCTCCCCTGATCGGCACCCCGATATACAAAGGCAGGCGGCTCCGGTCCAAGCCCAGTTCATAGCAAAGCAGCCAGTATGGATTTCGGTACCGGTTTTTGGCAAAATGCTGGCGATGAATGAAACGCGCCCTTTCATTGCTTGCGATGGCAGCCACTTCAGCAAATTCGGCTGCAGACAATTTTTTCGGCACCCCGAACGGGAATCCCTGTTTATCCGCCGGCAAGGCTTTTGTTTTAGCGATCCAAATCGCTCCGCGGGCAAAAAATAAAGCCGAACGGTAGAAGAAAAGATTGCTTTCGGGATGGTAATCGATCAAGTACTGATGGCCTCCAGTTTGCTGCAGCATGGCCAGTTCAAACGCACGAAACCTCATGTCAGCGATGCCTTCCTTCGGCGCCTCGCTGATTCCCCGGATCCATAACGCCGTTAGGCCAATAGAAGAGTAGCCTTCCGAACGGGTACGGATCAGCCCCGGGGAAATGGAACTGCACTGATATTCCAGCGCAAACTTTTTTTCAACGAGCACATCCGCCCGCTGTTTGATGGAAGGGAAAAATTTTTCAAGTTCTGCGTGATGGTTTTTAGCTGAGAAGAATTGATGAAGAAGCGTTTTTCCGCTTAAATGCAAAGGGGTTTCAGGCTCACTGGATGTATCGCATCCCGCGAGTGAAAGGTGCGCAAAATGGGGGATTTTCACGTCACCGTCTTTCAAGATCAGTGCACTGCCGCAGCCGGGACAGAAAAACCGGTGCTGTTGTTTGAGGATGGCAATCCGTCTCTTGGCAGAGGCGGACGCAAGATTTACGAGTTCTCCTGTCTGTGTTCTGGCGATTAAGATAATGACCACTCTCCTTTTCTTGATTGTAGAAAAGCAGAGCGGTTTTGGCAATAAAAAAAAGACCTCCTGATAGGAGGCCTTAGCCGAAATAATGCAGCACATTGGATAACGCGTCTTCTTCAAAGATCGGCGTACCGTATTCTTCAAGGCGGTGAATCGTAATCGGCGATCCCTGCAAGTATTCCGCAAAGATGCTGTTGTAATTCTTCACGTCATCTTCAGTGTGCAATAATTCATCAAATGAGATATGCAAATAGTATTTATTTTCGAAATGATAGATGGCCGATTCGATCGGAACATATTCCAAGCGACGTGCCAACGGTACCAGCTCTTCAATTTCAGAGAAGATAAATGTGTACTCCAGCTTTTTGATGGCATGTTCGTCGAAGACCGGCTCAAACTCGTCAAAGTCTGGCGCAATCGTATCATCGCTTCCGAACATTTTGCGGCGTTCTTCTATGTCATCAGGCAAGTCTAGCTTTTGGCCGTCTTTTGTCATTTGCGCTCGCGTAACCGTCACTTCAAGCCCTTTGTCCATCGCTTGGACTTGAATCCAAAGCGGGCCTTCCATAACAAAGTCTGCTTCTTCATTAACTTCATCCATCATTTCCCAAAAAAGCTCTTCGCTTTTATCTCTGTTAAACCATATTTCATCACGGCTGAAACCACGTTCTTCAACATCAAGATAGGAAATGTAAAATTTAACTGTGTTGTCATTGATTCTTTCAATCTCCATTTTACACCTCTCCTTTCGAAATGGGCTAAGAGGATCTTCCCCGTAGGCCGTGCCTTATAGCTGTAGTGCTGCTTCCATTATATCCTGTTTGCGGCTATAAGAAAAAATTTATGCCTGCCACCTTATCCTAAAGAATAAGGTCCTTAGATTGTAATGAATCCCAATGGATTTTGCAATGATTGTGGGTAAAGAAAAGCTGCCCAGAATCCATTATGAATCGTCATAAGGGCCGGACAGCTAGTTGTTCAAGTTCAATTCACCATACGCTGAGCTTCGAGCAATTGATATGCTCTCACTTTACGAGGAAGGAATCGACGGATTTCGTCTTCGTTGTATCCAACCTGTAAGCGTTTCTCATCCATGATGATCGGACGGCGAAGCAGACCAGGATATTCTTGGATCAATTCATATAAGCGCTGAAGCGGTAAGCTTTCGACATCCACATTCAGTTTTTGGAATATTTTAGAACGGGTAGAAATGATTTCATCTGTCCCGTCTTCAGTCATGCTCAGGATTTCTTTGATCTCACTGATTGTAAGCGGCTCTGAAAAAATATTGCGCTCTGTATATGGAATCTCATGCTCTTCCAACCATGCTTTTGCTTTACGGCAAGATGTGCAGCTTGGAGAAGTAAATAGTGTAACCATCATTGTGAAGCACTTCCTTTCGGATTCAAGTTAATCATCATTAATTCTTAAATTAGAATCACTATAATTTAGAAGCTGTACATTCATTATACAATACTTGCGTTCAATTGCATATACTCTTATAAGAAAAAGATACATTTATTGTTGTCTTGTCACAAATCCGCAATAAAATTCAGTTTCTACAGCAAAATTTATATATTAATAAAATACCCGTGCGGACTGTCGCTAAACCTGCTTTCCAAAAAAAACATTCTCAATTACTTTTTCTTTTTGAAAATCAAACAGGGGTATTCCACCTTCTTTTAGGACGTTTCGGCATAAGATATGTTCCCTCTGGCAAAGAAGTGCTTTCTGGCGCCATTCTCAGCAAACAAGCATGCCTCTACAACATTAGGCCGGAAGCTTATATAAATAGAAGGAAATCAAAAAGCCGATTGAGAAAAAGTGCTGCTTTTTCTCAATCGACCCCAAATGATATGCTGTTAAATCACGGCGTATAATCCACTCCGCTTGAATAAGTATTTCCGGCATTCCATAGCAAGTACTCATTGATGCCATTCTCATTTAATGCTTTGATCTGCGCTTCAACTTCCGCTTTTCCGTATTTCTTATAATTCCCCGCCCCTAGATAAGAAGCAGTGAAATCCTGGAGCCATGGCCGCGAAACCGGCGGGCTTTTCAATTCATCCAATTTCTTGTTTTCCATTTTCGCATATTCCGTCACCAATTTATACGGCTCCAGATCGGGCTTCGCAATACCGAAATACGAAGTCCAATGGCTTGGATAAATCATTGAAGAAATCACATCGACGTTCTCAGAGATCTTAGAGAAGTTCTGGCCGATGCCTGGCGCTTCTGGCAATGTAGCCGAGTAGCCGAAGATATCCACAGACACCTGGACGTCATAAGGCTTCAGCTGCTCTCTTGCGTAGGCGACAAAATCTGTCACAGCTGATACACGGCGCTGTACAGGATCCAACTCTGATTCCGTGTATTCGCCCATGGAATATTTGAGTGTGTCCGCCCGGTTTTCAAATCCTTCAGGAAAGCGGACATAATCGAACTGGATTTCCTTGAATCCGAGTTTCGCAGCTTCGATGGCAATCTGGACATTATAATCCCATACTTCCTTCAGGAACGGATTGACGAATGATTCTCCGCGTCCGTTCTTCCAGACCTTCCCGTTGTCGACAAATGACAGTTCCGGCTTCTTCTCGGCAAGTATGGAGTCTTTGAATACTACTACACGTGCAATCGGATAGATCTGCTTCTCTTCCATGCGCTCAAGCACTACGCGCGGATCTTTGATGAACGGCTTGCCGATTTCAAGCTTTGCAAGCTCGGAACCTTCCTCCGGCATGTACGTCAAATGGCCAAGATCTTCTTTGACATCAATGACCATTGCATTCAAATCGGTTGTGTCAACCAGCTTTACGAGCTTTTCAAAGCGGTCCCCGCCAGCTGAGTTCCCGGTGACAAAAATGCCGCGTACAGCATCGGGGTATTCGAAAGTCAGGCCCGAATCGTATGTATACAATTTCGAAGAAGCAATCGCTTCCATATTGATGCCATTTGGTTGATAGCTCCGCACCGTAAACTCGGGAGCGGCTTCCTCATTTCCTTCAGCGGCAGCTGGGACCGCACCTAAAGAACTGATCAGCAAAGCGCTTGCAATAATCCAATTTTTTCTTTTCATAGCATTTACATCCTCTCGACTAATCTTCTTCAATTTTATCACTTTTTCGAAAAAAAGAAATAAAAAAACAGCAATACCATATGATGGCATTACTGTTTTTCGTTTATTGTACAGCTGCTGCTGCTTTTAACGATTCAAATTCACGATCTGAACATTGTACAAAATGGCCAGGCGTAATTTCTCTCATATAAACGTTGTCTTGCTCTGTGTAGTTATGGCTCGCCGGGTCATAAGACTTCCGTACCCGGTTGCGCTCGTAGTTCGGATCCGGCAGCGGAATAGCTGACAGAAGCGACTGTGTATACGGGTGCATCGGATTTTTGTACAAGTCTTCAGCTGGCGCCAATTCAACCATTTTCCCGAAGTACATAACCCCGATGCGGTCAGAGATATACTTGACCATTGAAAGGTCATGGGCAATGAACAAATACGTCAGCCCTTTTTCTTCTTGTAGCTCTTTCAACAAGTTTACTACCTGTGCCTGGATCGATACGTCCAGTGCAGAAATCGGCTCATCGGCAATGATGAAATCCGGGTCTACTGCCAGTGCACGTGCGATGCCAAGACGCTGGCGCTGTCCGCCTGAGAATTCATGCGGATACCGGTTCGCGTGCTCTTTGTTCAAGCCGACTGTCTCCAGCAGGTCAAAGACCATCTTTTTGCGTTCGTCCTGGTTCTTAGCCAAGCCATGGATATCGATGCCTTCTGCGATGATGTCCATGACTTTCATACGCGGATTCAAGGAAGCATACGGATCCTGGAAAATCATTTGCATTTTGCGGTTGAATTTCTTCAAATCGCTTTTCGATTTTTTGCCGTGCACGTTTTCGCCTTCGTAGAAAACGTCTCCCGAAGTGGCGTCATACAGGCGGATGATCGATCGTCCAGTAGTGGATTTGCCGCAGCCAGACTCTCCAACCAAACCGAGTGTTTCCCCGCGGTAGATATCAAAGCTGATATCGTCTACCGCTTTCACTTCGTTCGCTTTTCCTACATTGAAATGCTGTTTCAGGTTTTTGATTTCCAATAATTTTTCTGCCATTAGACCAAGCTCCCCTCATAATATCTGCTGCCCGGGAACTTTTTCATCCGCTCGATAACTGTTGCCGGCGGCTCGACTTGAGGAGCATCCGGATGCAATAGCCATGTTGCTGCGGAGTGAGTTTCGCTCACTTTGAAGAATGGAGGGTTCTGTTCCATATCAATCTGCAGCGCGTATTCACTCCGCAGCGCAAATGCGTCACCTTTAGGCGGTGCGATAAGATCCGGCGGCGTTCCAGGAATTGCATATAGTTTGGCATCTTCCGTATCCAATGAAGGCATGGAGCTCAGCAAGCCCCACGTATACGGGTGTTGCGGGTTGTAGAAAATCTCATCCACAGTTCCGATCTCGACGATTTTGCCGCCGTACATGACGGCAACGCGGTCAGCAACGTTAGCAACGACGCCCAGGTCATGCGTGATGAAAATGATCGAAGTATCGATTTTCTTTTGCAGGTCTTTCATCAATTCCAGGATTTGCGCTTGGATTGTTACATCCAAAGCCGTTGTCGGCTCATCCGCAATCAGGATCTGCGGATTGCAGGCCAATGAAATCGCGATAACGATCCGCTGGCGCTGCCCGCCTGAGAATTGGTGCGGGTATTGCTTCATGCGAAGCTCAGGCTTCGGCATGCCTACTAGGCGCAGCAAATCGATCGCCACTTTTTTCGCTTCTGACTTACTGATTTTTTGGTGCTTCAAAAGCGGTTCTGTAATTTGGCGCCCGATTGGCATTGTCGGATTAAGTGAAGTCATCGGATCCTGGAAAATCATCGAAATGTCTTTCCCGCGGATCTTTTGCATTTCTTTGTCCGACAGCTTTGTCAGGTCACGGCCTTCAAACAGGATTTCGCCGTTCTTGAATTCTGCCGAATGCTCCGGCAGCAACCGCATGATGGATTTTGTCGTTACAGACTTTCCTGAACCCGACTCCCCTACGATCGCCAATGTTTCCCCTTTATATAAATCGAAGTTGACTCCCCGTATTGCTTTTACTTCCCCGCCAAATGTATTAAAGGAAAGTTCGAGGTCTTTGACTTGTAAGATCTTTTCCATTTTTAACTTTCCTCCTTAATCTTTCATCTTAGGATCAAGTGCATCGCGAAGCCCGTCACCGATCAAGTTGAAGCAGATCATGATCAAACTTAACAATGTCGCAGGAATCGCTAAAATATGCGGCTGGTACTGGATCAGTTTGTAGCCGTCATTGATCAGCGTACCCAGTGATGCGTCAGGCGCTTGAAGGCCTAATCCGATAAAGCTTAAGAACGCTTCAAAGAAAATCGCTGTTGGAATCGTGAACATCGTGTTGATGATGACAATCCCAAGTACGTTTGGCATCAAGTGTTTCCAGATGATGCGGGAATCGCTCGCTCCAAGGGTTCTGGATGCCAGAACGAATTCCTGGTTTTTGTATTTCAGGACCTGGCCGCGCACAACCCGCGACATCCCGGTCCAGCCGGTGATGGTCAAGGCGATGATGATGGCCAAAATCCCCGGGTCCATGATTAGGATGAACAAGATAACGACTACCAAGTTCGGGATACCTGTCAAAATTTCAACAATACGCTGCATAACGTCATCGATGCGGCCGCCGAAATAACCGGAGATGCCGCCGTAGATAACACCGATGAACATATCGATAGCTGCAGCGACGAATGCGATGAACAATGATACTTGAGTTCCTGCCCATAGGCGGGAGAACATATCGCGGCCAAGGCCGTCTGTGCCGAACCAGTAGTTCACTTCAACGTTTTTCATTTCATACAAATCGACTTCCGTTCCGCCGAGGTTGCCGACGCCATCAAAGATTCCCAAGTTCTCGATTACTGGAATCTTCGGGGGCAAGTTTGCGTGGGTGATTGTCTGGGCATTCGGCTCGTAAGGGCTGATGATCGGTCCTACAAACGACATGATGACGATCAGGGCGAACAAGACCAAGCTGACGATAGCCCCTTTGTTTTTTCTGAAACGGTACCATACATCCTGCCAGAAAGAGACACTCGGTTTAGAGATTCGCTCAGCCGCCGCGGCGTCGATCGTGATTCTCTCAAACGAACCTTTCGGCAATTTTTCTAGATTTTGAGTCATTAGCTTTTACCTCCTGAAAGACGGATCCGTGGATCGATGATTCCATATAAGATATCTACAATCAAAATGACGGCAATCAAGAAGACCGAGAAGAAGATTGTCGTGCCCATAATGATTGAGAAGTCATTCACCATGATCGATTTAACAAACTGCTCGCCGATTCCAGGAATCGCGAAGATTTGTTCAACAACCAATGAACCTGTCAAGATTCCGACTGCCATCGGCCCAAGGACCGTAACCAAAGGAATCAATGCATTTCGGAATGCGTGTTTGAAAGCGATTTCAGAACCGCTGGCGCCTTTTGCTTTCGCAAGCGTGATATAGTCCGAACCGAGAACTTCGATCATTTCGGTACGGATAAAGCGGGCGGCAGTGGCGAGTGGGAACATTGCCAAGGCAATTGATGGCAGGACGCTCGACATGAAGCCCTCTTTCCAAAGAGCAACCGGGAACCATTCAAATTTGATGGCAAAGAAGTATTGAAGCATTGATGCGAAAACGAACGACGGAATCGAGATCCCGATGATCGCGACCAATGTACTTGAATAATCGACCCAAGTGTTTTGCCGCAGGGCAGCAATCATGCCTAACAATATTCCAAGGATCGTACCAATCACCATGCCTTGGAATCCGATTTGTGCGGATGGGCCCATCCGGCTAAGGATCAAGTCTGTAACACTTGCACCTTTAAACTGGTTGATTGAAATTCCTAGATCCCCTTTTAAAAGGCCAAACATATAATTGAAATATTGTTCAGGTAAAGGATCATTTAAGCCATATCTTTCTTCAACAACTTCTCGTTGTTCAACAGACAATTTACTAGCGGATGCGATCGGAGAACCCGGTAAAACTTTCATCAAGAAGAATGTGAATGTAGCGATCAATGCTAAAGTGAGTATCATGTAGATTAAACGTTTGCCTATATATCTAGCCATGTTGCACCTCCAGAAAGAATAAATCTATTTTACAAAACTTTAGGACAAATGCAAAGCTTTGTTTTTTTCAAAAGTTAGCAGAAAATGTTCAATTTTCCGTGAATTTTAATACATTAGAAAAGAGAGTATATCGACCTTAAAACTGCGATATACTCTCTTTCTATTTGTTTTTCAGAGTGGCCAGTTAATAAAACTTATTCTTTGCCTGAGATGTATGCCCACTTGTAGCTGTAATCTCCACCGAATGGGTGAGAAACGATGTTGTGGACATAAGGTTTTTGAAGTGACATCAAACCGCGTTGGTAGATCGGCGCGATAGCAGCATCTTCTTCAATCAGGATTTTTTCTGCTTGAGCCATTGCATCCCAACGGCCTTCTAGATCTTGAGCAAGTTCACCTTTAGCAGACTCAACCAATTTGTCGAATTCAGGGTTAGAATAAGACATCAAGTTGTGTGATGCACCAGTTACGAACAAGTCGATGAAAGTCATAGGATCCTGGTAGTCAGGGCCCCAGCCAGAGTTTTGGATGTCATAGTCTTGAGCTTCGTCAAGTTCTAGACGTACTCCGAATGGTACAGCTTTAAGGCTTACAGTCAAGCCTTCAAGGTTTCCTTCAAGTTGTGATTTCAAGTACTCATCCATCTTCTTAGCAAGTTCAGAGTCCCCGCCAAGCAATTCAAGTTCAACTTCAGTAACGCCTAGCTCTTTCAAGCCAGCTTCCCAGAATTTCTTCGCTTCTTCAGCGTTGAATCCAGTCAAGTCGCCATTCACTTCGCGGAAATCTTCACCAGCTTCGTTGAATGTAAACTCAGTTGGTACAAGGTAGTTAGCTGGAAGTGAACCGTTAGCCAATACCACGTTCGTCAAATCTTCTTTGTTGAAAGCCATAGAGATCGCTTTACGGATGTTAAGGTTAGCAAGTGGAGTTTTTTCTCCATTGCGTTCTTGGTTGAATTTCAAGTAGAACAATGTTGGTTCAAGTTCTTTAACAACTTCTTCGTTATCAGCATATTGCATTGCGAATTCACCAGAAAGTCCTGCGCGGTCTTTCTCGCCAGAAGTGTAAAGGTTGATCGCTGTACCAGTTTCTTTTACTACGTCAACATTGATTTTATCAAGTTTAACTGTTTCTGCATCCCAGTACTCAGGGTTTTTCTCCATTGACCAAGTCAGGCCAGTGCCATCCCAGTTCGTCAACATGAAAGGTCCGTTGTAAAGTAGGTTATCAGAGTTTGAAGCATAAGCTTCGCCTTTTTCAGTTACGAAAGCTTCTTTTTGCGGGTAGAAAGTTCCGAATGCCATCAATGACATGAAGTAAGGAACTGGACGCTCAAGTGTTACAACAAGCGTTTTTTCGTCAGTAGCTTCTACGCCAAGTTCTGCTTTGTCCATTTTGCCTTCAGAAATAGCAGTAGCGTTTTTAACTGTTCCGCCCATCATGTAAGGACCGTAAGGAGATCCAGTTGCAGGGTCAACTGCACGCTGCCATGAGAATACGAAATCTTGTGCTGTTACAGGTGATCCATCAGACCATTTTGCATCGCGCAATTTGAAAGTGTAAGTCAAGCCGTCTTCGCTGATTTCTGGCTCTGCTTCAGCAAGAGCTGGTTCAGCAACGTTTTCTTCGTTCAAACGGAACAAACCTTCGTTTACGTTGTTCAAGATGTTGAATGCTACAGAATCTTCAGCGATAGCTGAGTCCATTGATGGAATTTCTGCGCCTTCCACAAGGTTAAGTTCTTGCACTGAATCCATTTCGCCTTCAGCGCCTGCTTCTGGTTCTTTCTCTGGTTCTTTCTCTGTTTCGTTACTAGTTCCTTCTTCGCTTCCGCCGCCACATGCAGCTAAAAATGCGCTAAGAACCAAAACGAGGCTAAGTAGCCAAAAAATCTTGCTGTTCTTCACTTGCGTGACCCCCTTAAATTTTCTGAAAAATTGGTACACTGTTAATTATACATATTCTTTTTTTCTTGTACAGAGTTTTTTTTCAGGAATTTACATTTACATGACAGAGAGATTGCAATTACATTACCGGAAGTAGCGTGAATATTGGATTTGTAAGCGTTTTCTATTGAATTATTTTTTATTAAATTTTGATTTTTTTTAGGTTTTCTTCTACAATAAACAAGAACTGAGGTGCAAAAAAATGAAAAAAACCTTTATTGGAATATTAATTATACAAATTCTTATCTTTCTGACGATGCTAGTGAGAAACGAACCTTTCTCTCTTTTGTCCTATATCAACAATTCCTTTATTTACGGAGGGACGCTCGTCTTTATCGGACTATGGATCTTTGTCGTACGGACAGGCGTTTTTGATATTTTCACGATGAGCATGAGAAAAGTGTTCAAAGGCAAGTCTACATTAGAGGACGACGAAATGCGCCTGCCTTCCGAGATCCTGTCTTTCTCCAGCTTCCCTATCCTGATTATCGGCGGGGTTACGCTGGCAGCGATGGCAATTGGCCTTGCATTTTATTGAGCCAGGGCATTGCAACAATTTTCCACTATGTATTATAATAGACTCAATATTGATAAGCGCTGAGAAAGAAGAGTAGGTGCCGTTCCTTCTATAGAGAGTCTGTGGGTGGTGGAAACAGATGCTGGGCGTCATCGAATGGGCTTTTGAGCTGAACCGGTGAACTTAGAGTAGCTGGTTCCGTGATCTTCACGTTATGAAGAAGAGTGGCCGGCAACGGCAACTAGGGTGGTACCGCGGAAAACACATGATTCGTCCCTTCTATACAGGGATGTGTGATGTGTTTTTTTATTTTGAGGAGGAATGGTTCATGAAGAAAATTTTTTCAGGCGTCCAGCCTACCGGTACAGTGACACTCGGAAATTATATCGGTGCATTCAAACAATTTACGGAAATGCAGGATGAGTACGATTGCATCTTCTGCATTGTTGACCAGCACGCAATTACAATGCCGCAGGACAGCAAGGAGCTGCGCAAGAACATCAAGGCGCTTGCCGCCCTTTACTTAGCGGTGGGCATTGATCCGGAGAAAGTGACGCTGTTCATCCAATCGGAAGTTCCCGCCCACGCACAGGCAGGATGGATGATGCAATGCATTTCCACAATCGGTGAACTCGAGCGCATGACGCAATACAAAGACAAGTCCGCCAAGAATGAATCCGTGTCATCCGGCTTGCTGACATATCCGCCGCTGATGGCTGCTGATATCCTGCTTTACCAGACGGATATCGTTCCGGTCGGCGACGACCAGAAACAGCATATCGAGCTGACGCGGGACCTGGCGGAACGATTCAATAAAAGATTCAAGAAAACGTTTAAGATCCCTGATATCCGCATCCCAAAAAACGGCGCACGCATCATGTCGCTGCAGGATCCTACTAAAAAGATGAGCAAATCCGATCCGAACAAAAAAGCGGTCGTGACATTGCTTGACGACCTGAAGACTATCGAGAAAAAAATCAAAAGCGCAGTAACCGATTCGGAAGGCATTGTCCGCTTTGATCCGGAAAACAAACCGGGCATTTCAAACTTGCTGACGATCGAAGCGGCTTTGACCGGCAAATCGATCGAAGAACTGGTTGCAGGATATGAAGGAGCCGGCTACGGCGACTTTAAAGCTTCAGTGGCACAAGCAGTCACTTCCCACCTTGCCCCGATTCAGGAGCGGTACCGGGAGTTGGTTGAATCCGAAGAGTTGGATGCCATTCTCGACCGGGGAGCCGAAAAAGCGAATATGCTTGCCGGACGGACATTGCAGAAGATGGAAGATGCCATGGGCCTTGGACGTGCGAAAAAAAGATAAAAGAAAAGACTGCCGTTGGGGCAGTCTTTTTCTATGCAGTCTAAAGTAATTGCACTTTTTCATCCTACTCTTATTTTGACCTTGTTGATACATAATTGCTGATAACCGTTTTATTAATTCTACTTTCTTCCTAATTTCAAGGAAGCTAAAAAAGAGCTTTATTACATGGTTGCTCCTATATTTCATCTCTCACTGCTTTTACAAGATTACGATTTGTTGAAATCCGTAAATAGTGCAGCCATTTTTCGCACCTTTACGGTAAATCATTAAAGCAAGAATATCTGCTTCTTTTTCTAATTCTCAAAGAAAAAAGGGCTAAGTAATTTTGAGTTTCTTCTATATTAATAGTGATTTCGGGAATAAAAAAATCACCTTATCTTATGACAAGGTGATCGAAGTATTTTTTAAGCGTTATATTTTTTGAAGACGAGCGATGCATTGTGTCCGCCGAAGCCGAGCGAGTTGCTCATGGCATACTGCAAATCCGCTTTGCGGGCTTCGTTCGGGACATAGTCCAAATCGCATTCTTCATCCGGTGTTCCGTAGTTTGTTGTCGGCGGCATAATGCCTTCCTTCAAAGCGAGCGCTGTAAAAATCGCTTCGATTCCGCCTGCTGCACCCAATAGATGGCCAGTCATCGATTTTGTCGAACTCATTCCCAAATTATAGGCGTGTTCTCCGAAGACTGTTTTAACTGCCATGGTTTCGAAAAGGTCATTGTACGGTGTGCTTGTACCGTGAGCATTGATATAACCCACCGCGGTTTTTTCAACGGCAGCGTCATTCAACGCTTGTTCCATCGCACGTGCCGCCCCTTCCCCGCCTGGCGCCGGTGCAGTGATGTGGTGTGCATCCCCTGTGGAACCATAGCCGACAAGTTCCGCATAGATTTTCGCTCCGCGGGCTTTCGCTTGTTCGTATTCCTCTAGAATGACGATTCCGGCACCTTCGCCGATTACGAAGCCATCTCGGTTCTTGTCAAACGGACGTGAAGCTGTTGCCGGATCCGGGTTTGTCGTCAATGCCGTGTTGGCGGTAAAGCCGGCTACTGATAAACGCGTGATCGGCGCTTCTGCTCCGCCTGTAATCATCGCATCCGCGTCGCCGCGCTGAATCACTTTGAACGCATCCCCGATAGAATTCGTTCCTGAAGCACAAGCGGTTACAGAGCACGAGTTGATTCCTTTGGCGCCGAAATAGATGGACACTTGCCCTGAAGCCATATCCGGAATAATCATCGGAATCAGGAATGGGCTAATGCGCCGCACGCCGCGGTCATTCATGACGTCCATCTGATTTTCAATCGTTTCCATCCCGCCGATCCCTGATCCGATCCATACACCCGTGCGGAGGGCGTTTTCTTCATTCAATTCCAAGCCCGAGTCTTTCATTGCCATGATGGAAGCGGCCAACGCGTAGTGAGTGAAGCGGTCCATTTTTCGCGCTTCTTTCTTTTCAATGTATTCTTCAATTGAAAAGTCTTTCACTTCCGCAGCGATTTTTGCCGGATACTTTTCCGTATCCAGACGGGTCATCGGACCAATTCCCGATTGTCCGTTTTTCACTGCTTCCCATGTCGATTCGATATTGTTTCCTAAAGGAGTCACTGCCCCAATGCCTGTAATTACTACTCGACGATTCGCCATTCTATATTCTTCCTTTCGCATACACTGTTATTTGCCCCATCGCATTGCAATTGCGCCCCATGTCAGTCCGCCGCCGAACCCTACCATGACAACCAGGTCATCATCTTTGATCCGCCCTTCTTCTACATCCTCGACAAGCGAAATCGGAATGGACGCGGCTGAGGTATTGCCATACTTATGGATTGTTTTCGACATCTTTTCAACCGGCAGCGCCAAACGTTCACGCGACGCTTCCATTATGCGGATATTCGCTTGATGCGGGATGAGGAAGTCCACATCTTCTTTCGTCAACCCGGCTTTTTCGATCACATTCAACGCAGATTCGCCCATTTGGCGCACTGCAAATTTGAATACTTCCCTGCCATTCATCACCAAGTATTCATCCTGGTACAAGTGCTTTCCACCGGTGCCATCAGCTCCCAATTCGAAAGAAAGGATCCCCCGTCCTTCAGAAACTTTGCCGATGACAGCAGCTCCGGCGCCGTCACCGAACAGGACGGCTGTATTGCGGTCTTCCCAATTGGTGATCTTCGACAGTTTTTCAACTCCGACCACCAATACATATTTGTATACATCAGACTCAATAAATTGCTTTGCAGTCACTACACCGTACATGAACCCCGCACAGGCCGCAGAAATATCCATTGCCGCTGCATTTCGCGCACCGATCTGCTCCTGGATCATGCAGGCTACAGAAGGGAACGGCTGGTCGGGCGTCACCGTTGCAACCAAAATCAACCCAATTTCCATCGGATCGATTGCTGCATCTTCAATAGCTTGCTTCGCCGCAGCATACGCCATATGGGAAGTATCCTGATCATCCCCTGCGATTCTGCGCTCCTCGATTCCAGTCATAGTCCGGATCCATTCGTCCGATGTATCCATGCGCTGCTCCAAATCGAAATTCGTTAGCTTTTCCTCCGGCAGACATCTACCGATTCCGATGATTCCTGCATTCATTATTGGTCCCTCATTTCAATTAACATCAATTATTAGTACCTGGTATTAATAATACGCCATTCGACTTTTTTTTTCAACCAACTGACATACTTCGGACAAATTATCTTCAAAAACCGCAAACATCCTTTCTGTCTTCGGGGTGTTATGATATGATTAACGAAGATATTTTTATGTTGAGGTGAAAATAGATGCAATATATTGGAACATTCGTATGGTCTTTCTTATTGATTTCGTTATTGAATTACGTGGTCAGCGCGGTTCAAAACGTGCACTTTGACTTTATGCTCGGTGTTTATCTTTCGTTAGCCGTGTCGATCCTGGTTTTCGTGCTAGGCGCTCTGATTCCGGAAGGCCCTGCTCCTGAAAAACATTAATCAAAAAAGAAGCGTAATCCGGTATCCGGATTACGCTTCTTTTTTAATGATGTTCAATTTTTCCCCATCCATTTCCAGATGAAGGGTGGAATTCGGTTCAATATCGCCTTTGATCAATTCGCGGGCAATATTCGTTTCGATCTCCCGTTGGATAAACCGTTTCAGCGGCCGTGCCCCAAAGACGGGATCGGTGCCGGCTTCTACGATATATCGGACGACGGAATCGTCTACGTCAAGCTTCAATTGCTGCTGACCGAGCCGCTTGCCGAGTTCGCCGAGCATTTTCTTGGCGATTCCATAGAAATGGCTATTATCAAGCGGATGGAAGATGACAATATCGTCAATCCGGTTCAATAATTCGGGCTTGAAGTGCTTGCGGAGTTCCCCCATGATGATGTCTTCAAGCGAATGTTCCTTCGTCTCCTGTCCGATAAAGGCGGAACCGATGTTTGACGTCATGATGACAACCGTATTCGAGAAGTTCACAAGGCGCCCATGGCTGTCGGTGATGCGGCCGTCGTCTAGGATTTGCAGCAGGATATTCGCAACATCCGGATGGGCTTTTTCGATCTCATCGAGCAAAACGACCGAGTACGGGTTGCGCCGCACAGCTTCTGTCAATTGCCCGCCTTCCTCATAGCCGATATAGCCGGGAGGTGCGCCGACAAGCCTGGAAACGCTGTGCTTCTCCATGTACTCGGACATATCGATGCGGATGAAATGGTCTTCCGAATCAAACAGATTGGCAGCAAGCGCCTTCGCAAGTTCCGTCTTCCCGACGCCTGTCGGGCCTAAAAAGATGAATGAACCGATCGGCTTTTCTTCGTCTTTGATGCCTGCTCTTGCACGCCATACCGCTTCTGTCACCAGCTCGACCGCCCGGTCCTGTCCGATGACCCGCTCCTTCAATGTTTCGCCGAGACGCAGGAGCTTTTCTCGCTCCCCTTCCACAAGTTTAGTTACCGGAATGCCGGTCCAACGCGCCACGATTCCCGCAATTTCCTCTTCGGTCACTTCTTCCCGCAGCAAGCGTTCGGCCCCTTCATTCTGGAGCTCGCCTTCTAATACAGCGAGCTCTTTCTCAAGCTCTGGGATCTTGCCGTGCCGAAGGACGGCTGCTGCATTCAGGTCGTATTCGTTTTCTGCTTCTTCCAATTGGCGTCTCAACACATCCAGCCCTTCACGTTTTTCCTGGATTTTTTTAAGCGCCTCTTTTTCTGAATTCCATTGCTGCTTCATGCCTTCGGTGGATGTTTTCAATTCAGCAATTTCCTTGCGCAATGTTTCGAGCCGCATTTTGCTTGCAGCGTCTTTTTCCTTCATCAATGCCTGCTCTTCGATTTCAAGCTGCATCAGGCGTCGAGTCACTTCATCAAGCTCCTGCGGCATTGAATCGATTTCTGTGCGGATCATTGCACATGCTTCGTCGATCAAGTCGATTGCTTTATCCGGCAGGAAGCGCTCGGTGATATACCGGTCGGACATTGCAGCAGCCGCGACAATCGCACGGTCATGGATCCGGACGGCGTGGTGCAATTCAAAACGCTCTTTCAATCCTCGCAGGATCGACACAGTGTCTTCCACCGACGGTTCGCGGACCATGACCTGCTGGAAGCGGCGTTCGAGTGCCGGATCTTTTTCAATATGCATCCGGTACTCATCAAGCGTCGTAGCACCGATGCAGTACAACTCGCCGCGGGCCAGCATCGGTTTCAGCATGTTGCCGGCATCCATCGCACCTTCCGTTTTCCCGGCGCCTACGATGGTATGGATTTCATCGATAAATAGAATGATCTGGCCGGCGCTGTCTTTCACTTGCTTCAACACGCTTTTCAGCCGCTCTTCGAATTCGCCGCGGTATTTTGCGCCGGCAATCAACGCGCTCATATCGAGTTCATAGATTTCCCGGTTCTTCAGGCCTTCCGGCACGTCATTACGGACAATGCGCTGGGCTAGCCCTTCTACGATAGCCGTTTTGCCGACGCCCGGCTCCCCGATTAAAACAGGGTTGTTTTTTGTCTTTCGCGACAAGATGCGGATGACATTCCGGATCTCCTGGTCCCGGCCGATGACGGGATCCATCTTTCCGGACTTGGCCTGTTCGACCATATTCCGCCCGAACTGCTCGAGCGGTGATTGCTGCTCCTGGTTTTGGTTGGTGAATTGAACCATGCTTTTCACTCCCTTGAAAGTTTGACCTTCTTTGACTAATTTAATTATAGGCAATGGGAACAGGAAAAGCAAACCATATACACATAAAAAAAGCCTCCTGGAAAAATTCCAGGAAGCCGGTCCGTTTTAGCGGACGCCAAGCGCCATTTTAGCATAGCGCGACATATTCTCTTTGCCCCAAACCGGCTGCCAGACGATTTTCACATCGACTTCTTCCACTTCAGGCAATTCATATAGGGCTCTTTTCACCATATCGACGATCTGGGGTCCCATCGGGCATCCCATTGAAGTAAGGGTCATGGTAACGACCGCAAAACCATCTTCGGATAAATCCACATCATATACCAAGCCAAGGTTGACGATATCCACTCCCAGTTCCGGGTCGATAACGTTTTCCAGCGCTCCCATCATGCTGTCTCTCATATCTTGATCCATACCTATTCCCTCCTTTTCATGCTCCCTTTATCTTAACAAATTTCTCGCAGAATTCAAATTCATGCGCTTACGCCTTCGTATGCTTCGCCAGCCACTCGGTTGCAGCCAGCATGCCGTCCCGGCTGACCGCATGCCCGGCTTCACTGTCCCGCATGAAATACAGGCGTTCAGGCACCTCAGCATAATCTTCAGCCAGCGCCTTGTAAAAACTCATGATCGGCGAGAACGGCACTGTCGTATCCTGCTCGCCGTGCCAGAAGAACACCGGCCGGCGCGCCAAGACTGATTTGTTTTTTGTAGCATCGAACCGCTCAAGCGTCGTCAGCATCGCCTTGCGCTCATCATCAGTGATAGGCAATTGGAAGCCTTTTGATTCAAATTGTGCCATTTGCGCTTTTGCCAGTTGCACGTAATTGGCAGCACCCATCATGACAGCAGCCGTCTTGATCCAAGGATAGACTGTCAAGGCACCAAGAGCGGTAATGCCGCCCATTGAGGTGCCGCCGATCCCGATCTCATCTTCGGCCAGCCCTTTTTTATGTACTTCTTCATTCAAAAAACCTAATTCTTCTATCGAAGTCAGGACAATTTCCCAAAAACGGAGGCTCATTTGGACAGCGTCCATCCCCTCTTCCCGTTCGCCGTGCAACAGAGCATCAGGCAGCAAGACCCGTATCCCTTTAGTTCCCAATTGGTATGCGTAATGGAGATTATGCTCTTTGGCGCTCATGTGGCCATGGAAGAATACGACCGTCGGCAATCGCTCGCTTTCTTTGCCGTCCGGCATCACATGCAGCAGCGGAATTTCGCCCCACACTTCCCTTTCAACTCTCATTTTTTTCACTTCCTTTATATTAATCCTATCAATCTTCTGGCAGTCCGGCAAACAATCCATTATTTCCCTGAAAAAACTCATATATAATGAAGTTTTTTTGACGGATGGCTTCCCTTATCGCTACACTATATAAAGAGAGAAAGGAGACGGAATTCCATATGAAACAGCATTTAATCGTACTTGATCTGGATGGCACTTTGCTGACCGACCAGAAAGTCATTTCACCTAAAACCAAACAGACATTATTCAAAGCCGTAGAAGCGGGGCATCAAGTCATGATCGCCACCGGCCGGCCTTACCGTTCCAGTGAACCTTATTATAAAGAACTGCGGTTGAATACACCGATTGTCAATTTTAACGGGGCGTTCGTCCACCATCCGATTGATAACAGCTGGGGGCTCTACCATACGCCGATTTCATTGGAAGTCGTCCATGAAGTTGTCGAATCAATGCACGATTTCAATTTCCATAATATCGTAGCCGAAGTGCTCGATGATGTCTACGTCCATCACCACGACGAGAAATTGATGGATATTTTCAGATTCGGCGACCCTCAGATCACGACAGGGGATTTGCGCAATTACCTGAAAGTGGATCCGACATCAATGCTGATCCATGCGCCGGTCGAAAAGGTCCAGCTTATCCATGACCATTTGACATCGGTCCATGCAGAAGTAATCGACCACCGCCGATGGGGTGCGCCATGGCATGTTATCGAAATTGTCAAAAGCGGCTTGAGCAAAGCGGTCGGGCTGGATCAGGTTTCAAAATCGCTTGGTATTGCAAAAGAGAACATCATTGCATTTGGCGATGAGGACAACGATCTTGAGATGATTGATTTTGCGGGTGTCGGCGTCGCAATGGGAAATGCCATTGACCCGCTGAAAAACATCGCGAATGAAATCACGCTATCTAACAACGAAGACGGCATTGCAGAATTGCTGATCGACCGCTTGAAATTGAAATGATTAAAGGAGGATTTCTATGAGATTATTTGCTGACAGTGCGTCTGATCTACCAAAACAATTTTTCAAGGATGAAAGCGTCGAGTTGTTCCCGCTGCGCGTCCATATTGGCGAAAAGGATTATGAAGATATCCGGACCATCCACTCGAAAGTGGTTTATGATGCCATCCGGTCAGGCGACCAGCCAAAAACGTCGCAAGTGTCTCCTGAAGAAGTCATGCGGGCATTCGAGCAATTGGCGAAAGATGGTGAGGAAGGCTTTTACATCGCTTTTTCATCAGAGCTATCGGGTACATACAGCACAGCCGTCATGGTGGCTGAACAAGTGCGCGAAGAATATCCGGAGCTGAAGTTGACGATCCTTGATTCCAAAGCGGCTTCTCTCGGCTATGGTCTATTGGTCAAAGCAGCTGTGAAGCTGCGGGATTCCGGAATTCCGCTCAAAGAGATCATCGCTGAAATAACTTTCATGGCTGAACACATGGAAAGCCTGTTTACCGTTGAGGACCTCGATTATATGGCTAAAGGCGGACGTATTTCAAAAGGCAGCGCCTTTGTCGGCGGCTTGCTGAACATCAAGCCCCTCCTGCATGTTGAAGACGGCAAACTCGTACCGATCGAGAAGCTGCGCGGGCGCAAAAAAGTGCTGAAGCGGATGGTCGAATTGATGAAGGAGCGCGGCAGCAGCTGGAGCAATCAAACTGTTGCCATCAGCCACGGCGACGATATCGAATTTGCGCTTCTCCTGAAGCAGGAAATCGAAGAACAGCTCCAACCAAAGAACATTGAAATCTTTATGATCGGCTCTGTTATTGCAGCCCACACCGGGCCTGGAACTTTGGCCGTGTTTTTCCTGAATCAAGTAAAAGCCTGAGGTGAAAAAACTATGAAGAAGATTGTCATTATCGGCGCGGTCGGCGGCGGAGCTACGGTGGCCAGCCAAATCCGGTTTTACGATGAAGAAGCGAAAATCACCGTGTATGACCGAGATGACACGATGAGCTATGCCGCTTGCGGCACTCCCTACGCTATTGGCCAAGTAATCGAAGATCCGGAATCTCTGCTGGTTGCTGACGCGCAGTCTTTTAAAGACAAACGGAATATCGAAGTGTTCCTAAAGCACGAAGTTGTCGAAATCCACCGGAACGAAAAATGGGTGACCGTCAAGAATTTGCAGACAGGCGAAGTTTTCAACGAGCCCTATCACACGCTGATTCTTGCCCCCGGCGGATCTGCCGTCATTCCGGACATCGAAGGCTTGTCAACTTCCGAAGTATTTGTCCTGCGGAGCTATGGGGACATGCAAAAAATAAAAGATCATATAGCACGGCATAAGCCAAGGAGCTGCGTCATTTCGGGCGCCGGCTTTATCGGCATTGAAATGGCGGAGAATCTGAAGCATCTTGGCATTGATGTGCAGATCGTCCATCGATCGCCTTACGTCATGTCGATACTTGATGAAGACATTTCGGAGCTCGTCAGAAAAGAACTCGAAGCAAACGGAATTACCATCCATACCGATACATCCATCAATAAAATGGATCGGCGCATTGTGACATTGGAGAATGGAAAAACACTCCAGGCTGATTTCCAGATCATGAGCATCGGGATCCAGGCTAACACTAAGCTTGCAGAAGAAGCCGGGCTTCCTATCGGCCCTACCGGCGGCATCGTGACAAACGAATTCATGCAGACTGCCGACCCGGACATCTACGCGCTTGGCGATGCAACGGAAAATATTGATTTTGTCACCGGCCGGGAAAAGCGGGTTCCGCTCGCTTGGCCTGCACACCGGCAAGCTTACCTGATTGCGCGCCACTTGACCGGCACGGCGATTGCCAAAAAAGGCCTGCTTGGAACTTCCGTAGTGAAAGTCTTCTCGCAGACGGTCGGCATGACCGGCTTGAGTGAAACCATGATCAAAGAAAATGGCCTGCCGTATGCGACCGTCATTCACCGCGGCAACTCAAATGCAGGCTATTACCCAGACCATGCGGAATTGACGCTGAAGATCCATTTCAATACCGAAACCCGGAAAATCTTGGGGGCGCAATGCTTCGGAGGAAAAGGCGTAGACAAGCGGATCGATGTCATCGTTACCGCCATGTATGGAGGTTTGACTGTCGACGACCTGCAGGCGCTCGAACTGAGCTATGCACCGCCCTACTCTTCTCCAAAAGATCCAATCAATATGGCCGGCTACAAAGCCGTGTCCAAATAAAACAAACCGTAGACAAAATTTAATTAAGATGAATAGTGATGTATAAGCCCGACCGTGCTGGCCACTTCGCTTTCCGTGGGCTCGGCTTCAGCCGCTTCCCTTGCTCCTGCGATTACTCGTCGCAAATAAAAAAAACATTCGCTTCGCTCAGTCCAGGGTATTCAGCTCGAGTCGCTTCGCTGCTCCCACAGGAGTCTCGTGGCCAACCTGGTCGGGAGCGTCACCTGTATCTAAAAGATGAGATTAGGACTCTGATTCTGCTTTGATCTACCAGGAACAAGTTGCTGGCTTCAGGATCCGCAACGAAAGGCGGCGAGCAAGTTGGCCGAACGCAGTTCGGCCGACTTGTTTGCGACGAAGCAGCGCAGCGATGCAGGAGCACCGGTTTTGCCAGCGGGATAGCGAAGTGCCGAAATCCACTCGGACGCTAGTCCGAGTTAATTCGGCGCGAGCCCGCGGAAAGCGTCCGCCTGAAGTGGAGGATCGGGTATGGACTCTTCTATATGTATGGTCATTCATTAAGAAAATAAATATCCTTTTGTCTACAAGCTACAACAAACCGGAATCTGCAATCAGATTCCGGTTTGTTTTTTATACTTTTTATGCTGTTTTTTTCGCTGCTTCGTCAGCTTTCCGCTGCTTGCCTTTTCTCCAAACAAACCAGATGAAAAGCATAAAGACGACATACAGGACAGCCAATGCCGCGAAATATGCGGTATTCAAGCCGCGTTCTTCAGTAATGTGGAAAGTTTCCCCGATTTCTCGGTCGAGTGTGATGCGGTACTCGCCATTACCTTCCTGCCGGACAACGTCCCCTTCAAACAACCCGCGCATTTCTTTGTCGCTCCCGATGACATCGGCAGGCAAATTGATGCTTTTTGTTTCTGAAGAGTTATTGATGGCAATGATCCAGCTTTCTTCATCATTAAAGCGCTTGTAGACAATCCAGCCGTTTTCGGCATGAAGTACTTCTGTCTCACCCGTCCGCATCGCTTCTGACGAATTCCGGAGCTGGGTCAGATTGGTGATATGGTCGATCAATTCCGCTTCAACCGCCAAATCAAGGATTTGGTGGGATTCAGGCAGTTGTGTGCCGTTCATCGCCGTTTCGGAACCGTATTGGATGACTGGAATGCCTTCCATTGTCATTAGCTGTGTCAACAAAAGCCGCCAGCGTGTCGGCGGGAATCCTTTTTCCGCTACGACGTCAGCCGTAAAGCGGGAGCCCAGTAGCGAATCGACTCGGACCAGTTGTCCGCCGCTTTCTTCCAGCAGTTCAGGCAATCCCGAAGCCGGCTGGTCGAAATTCTTGTATGCGCTGCGAAGAAGCTCTTCCGCTCCAGGCATGACCACGGCATCTAGGCCAGAAGTCTCTTCCATTTCCTGGTCGCTGATTACATAGATATCCCGGACGTTCTTGATTTCCTCAGAGAATCGTTCGATGAACCCTTTATCCAACTCTGGAGCATCCTGGAGACGGAGGCCATCGATTTCGTATTTCTGGATAAATGCGTTAGCTGCAGCAATCAATTCTTCCTGGACTAACGGATTAGCCGTATCAAGCGCTAATGACCCGTTCTCGTTCTCCGTGAACCACTCGGGGTTCTCAGTCGCCCAGATATGGTCCTTGCTGACACTTTGCGTCGGAAGGTCGACCATCAGCCGGACTTCCTGCTGGTGGGCAGTCTCGATCAGCGTCTGCAGTTCTTCCTCCGTGCCGAAATGGCGTTCCAGCTGGGCATAATCCAGCACTTGCTTGCCGTCATATGTAGCGGATGCAAACACAGGGCCGATGGACATTAAGGTGAAGCCCATGTCTTTTACATGCATCAACTGGTCCGCTGCACCGGCAAAATCTCCTCCGCTGAAGGCAGCAGGATCTTGCGCCCTGACTTCATAGTCATTCTGGATGCCTTTATTGAAAAACCGGTCGATCAATACGTCGTAAATAATTTCATCTTCAATACCCTGTTCTTCTGCTGCCGCTGCCGGCTGAATCGGGCTTATTGCCATAGCGCCTACTAAGACGCCTGCTAACCATTTTGCTTTCAATTCCAAATCCTCCCTTAATGAGGCCGATAAAATCCGTTCCACTCGGTCTATTTTATCAAACTCGACTAGCCCCCGCTATTCAAATATCGGGATTTGCCTAAGCTCCCGCGGAGTTTCGTCTAAACTGTGAAGTTCCATACAAAAAAAGCAGACGCCAGAGCGCCTGCTTCTTAGAATAATACGATTCCGATCGGCAATAGGAAACCGAGGAACATGGTCACGAACAGGGATACCGCGAAAAGCGCCCAAAACATCGTTACCGGTTTTTGTTTTTTCGAACGCACAAGCACCATTTCCATCATGCCGATGGTCACAATGCCGAATAGGAATTTCAAGCCGTACATCATCGCATCTGCAGAAGAATGCTCGATGAACAAAGTGAGTCCGGTGATGATAATCAAAATGTAGAACAAGCGCAGGACCATGTGCACAATTTTGCGTCCTTTGCTTTCACGCGCCATGAAGGCAGCTGCCAGGAACAGCACGATGCCGATCACCCATGTCGTGATGTGCAAATGTGTAGTATCAGTTAAAAAGCCCAAATCGTCACCTCTTTTAATATAGTCCTTAACAGTTTAGCACAACTAAGGGACTAATAGACAAATTTGCCGTTATGACAAATGTGTGACGAGCGTGCCGATCGATTCGATCGAAACTTTGACGGTATCTCCCGCTTTCAAGAACTTTGGCGGGTTGAACCCTTTACCGACTCCTGCCGGTGTGCCGGTCAATAGGACATCGCCGGGCTCCAATGCCACATATTTCGACACTTCCGAAATCAAATCGTCAACGCGGCGGATCATGTTTTCCGTATTGCCGTTCTGGCGGAGTTCGTCGTTCACTTTTGTGACAATCGATAAATTCTGTGCCTGCGGGATTTCGTCCTTCGTGACGAGGTACGGCCCCATCGGGCAGGAGCCTTCAAGGCTCTTGCCAAGGAAATACTGCTGATGCTTGCTCTGCAGGTCACGGGCCGTCAAGTCATTGGCGATCGTATAACCGAACACGTAATCGTAAGCCATCTGCTTCGGAATATTTTTTCCGGCTTTGCCGATTACGACAGCCAGTTCCCCTTCGTAGTCATATGCTTCGGTTACGTCGCTGTGGACAGAAACCGTCTGCTCATCTGCAGCAATCGTATTCGGCGCTTTTGTGAAAACCACCATTTCGACAGGCGCATCAGCCCCCATCTCCTTGGCGTGGTCCGCATAGTTCTTGCCGATGCAAATGATGTTTTTTGGAGTTCTTGATATCGGCGCTAGCCATTCGATATCCGAAAAAGAGAGTTTGAATTGTTCAGGTTGTTCCGATTTGGAAGCCGCTTCAGTCAGCTTGCGTATCTGTTCCACAAATTCCATGCCTTGCGGAAGCCCTTCAATCAACCGGTTCGGAAAAGAAGGCAAAATTTGCAATTCCTGCTGAATCGCCAAAACATCCCATACCGCTTCCTCTTTCTTCACTTTCGGGCCAAAACGTTCTTTTCCTTCAAATCGAAAAGATAACAGCTTCATTTCTCAAACACTCCTTTTCTTTGATTCCATTTATTATACACATTCACGGTTTTGAATTGTTGCTTTTTTCAAAATTTCTTCCGTAAGCCGCTCGTCGCCATAATTTTTCAAGCGGGCCTTGGGAGAATTTCGAAAACCACATTTCTGCGAAAATCAGCTGAATGGCAAAAATCCCTAAGGCGATCCACGTCCCGGTGACAAGATCCACTTGGCCGTATAAACCTAATCCATATGAATAAAACAGGAGTGTGGCGATGACCGATTGGGAAATATAGACCGTCAGCGACATGCGCCCAGCTTTCGCAAGCGGTCGCATGGCTTTGCGGAAGGCGCCGCTTTGCGCCGCCAGGACAAAGAGTGCTGCATAGCCGATTGAAAGGAGCGGCCCTCCGAAAGCATCCTGTACGTGTCTGAAGGCATAATTCTGCTCAAACAGGAAAGGCGTCGATTTCAAGAATAGCCCTGCTAAAAGCGCAAGTCCTCCAACGGCCAGCCAGCCTTTCTTCATGTCGGCTGCCCGCTCGACCAGCCGCCATTTTGCTGCGGCCGCCCCAAGCATCATATGCGGCAAAATCGTGATAATCAACAAAAAGTAGACCGACGGGTTGTTGCTGTGGAGCCAGTCTTCCAGCCGCTGACGGAATATCTCAGCAAACGTCCCGGTCGGATAGGCAGCCAGGGAACTCTGTACTTCCTGCATGCCTGTGTAGAAATTGGGGTCGACCGATACTGCGATAAAGAGGAGCAGCGCCATGAAAGCTTGCGGAATCGTATAAAGCAGCGCCGCCAACCCCAGCAGCCAAGCTGGAGGCAAGCGCAAAAGCCCGATCAGCAAAAAGCCGGTCACGGCATAGGTGATCAAAATATCCCCATACCAGATTAAAAATGCGTGGACAATGCCGATCAACAGAAGAAACAACAGCCGCTTGGCCGCCAATGGAACGAACGGCTGCTGTTTAGCCTTCGCTTTCATGAACTGCATTGCTAAACCATACCCGAATAACATCGCAAATAACGGATAAAAGCTCGCCTGAACAAAAATATCAAGAAATGCGAACATTTCCGTGTCCCATTTGCCGGCAAACCACGTATATGGATCAATGTAAGAAAACGGCGAGTGGAAGGTCGGCATATTGATCAGCAGGATGCCCAAAAGCGCAAACCCTCTCATCAAATCGATCGCTTCCACCCGTTCGTGTAATGCTACTGGTTGTAATTTCACGGGAAACCTCCTAAATCTTCACGAGCTGTTCAGCGGCAAATAGATAAAGCAGCCGCTCCTTGATGCGTATCTGGAGAATCGCTTCGACAGCCTCCTGATAAACAGCGAGCTGCACGCCATAGCGGGCTCCCATTTCCTTTTCGACGTCCGCCAGCTGGAACACGCTGTCCGTTTTGTAATCAAGCAGCACCCAGCCGCCTTCTTCTTCGAACAGGCAGTCGACAATCCCTTGGATGATTTGATGGTCGCCGTCATGGTCCGGCTTAGCGTAAGTAAATGGCACTTCCCTTTTGACATTCGAAGCATTTGCAAGGCGTCCAAAAAGAGCACTGGCATAGAATTTTTCAATATCCCTGGCACGGACCGCCTTCCCTTCTTCAGGGGAAAGGATTTCCTTGCCGACCAGTTCTTCGATGAATTCCTTGATTTCCGTGAAGTTCATCTTCCGGTCAAGCGGCAAATGCTGCATCACCGCGTGGACGGCAGTCCCGACATCAGCGGCAGACAAGCGTTGTTCCTGCATGAAATCCGGACGGTGGAACAATGGATTCCGGGATGGACCGCTAATCGGCCGGCTGGCTTGAATAAAAGATTCCGGTTCATCGAGGCGCTGCAGCATCTGCAGTCGCTTGATCTCGGAAACCGATTGTTTGGAACGCTTTTCAGTCGCTGCCAAATGTGGATACTGGTAACCGAAGCGCTTTTCCACTTCTTCCGTGTAATCCACATCCCCGGTTTGGGGCTGAAGCAGCTCTTCCACGTCGAGCGGAGCCGGCAGCAGAGAAGCCGATTCGACCACACTGACGCGGAAACGGGAGTGGTGCGGAAGCGCTTGCCCCTCGGCCTGAAAAATTTCCGCCGCATCCGGATGGCGGGAAAGTGCAGGGCCAATCCAGTCCAGATAGCCTTTCGCCCGTGAACGCATAAAGTCCGGCAGCAGCGTCAACGGGGAATTCACTTTCCATTTTTCTACGAGCTTGTCGATATCTTTGACCGAAGCCGTGATGAACAGCCGCTCTTTGGCCCGTGTCATTGCGACATACAACACGCGCATTTCCTCCGCTTTCATCTGCAGCTGCTTCATTTCCTTAACCGCTAAAAACGGCAGCGACGTGTATTCCAGCCGCGTGTCCGGATTGATCGCTTTGACGGCGAGGCCGTATTTCTGGTCGAATAGATAGGATTTCCGGAAATCCATTTCATTAAAGGACCTTCCCGCCCCGGCGAAAAACACGACCGGAAATTCGAGCCCTTTTGACTTATGGACTGTCATCAGGCGGACGACATTCTCTTTTTCGCTCAATGATTTGGCAGTTCCCAGGTCGTCGCCGCGCTCACGCATCCGGTCGATAAACCGCAGAAAGCGGAACAGTCCGCGGAACGAAGTTTTTTCATATTCAAGCGCCCGGTCATGGAGCGCGCGCAAATTTGCCTGCCGTTGCTTGCCGTTCGACATGGCGCCTGCCATTTCATAATAATTCGTATCCAAATAGACTTGCCAGATCAGTTCAGCAAGCGACCCGCGCCGGGCGAGATTGCGCCAGTCTTCCAATTGAAGCGTAAAGCGCCGGAGCTTTTCAGCAGCTGCTGGATCGATGCCGGTCCCGCTGCGGATGAATGCTTTGACTGCGTCGTAGAATGAAGCATTGGGCGCTGCCAGCCGGATCTCGGCCAGCTCGTTCTCCTTTAATCCGATGAATGGTGCCCGCAAAACCGAGACCAGCGGGATGTCCTGGAACGGGTTGTCGATGACACGCAGGGTATTGAGCATGATCATCACTTCAAGCGCATCGAAATAGCCGCCGGTCAATTCTGCATAGAGAGGGATGCCGGCCGCTTTGAACTCGTCCACAAAATCGCCGGACCATGTCATCGACCGCATCAGCACGACGATGTCGCTGTATTCAAGCGGCCGGTTCTGCTGCTTCCACGGATCATAGACCAGCGTCTCCTGCTCCATCAGCTCCCGGATCTTCGCAGCGATATAGCGGGCTTCCCATTGCGATTTCGCAAGATCGTCCTCAGGTTCTTCTTCAGTTTCCGGCTCATGGATCAGCGTCAATTCAATCGGTACATCCGATTCCGGAAAAGGCGCCTGGTGCTTCAGGGCAGCTGCTTCGTCATAGGTGATTTCCCCGACGCGCTCGCCCATGATCTGGGAGAAGATATAATTGGTGCCGTCCAAGATTTCCTTTCGGCTGCGGAAATTGGCATTCAAATCGATGCGCAGGCCGGTGCCTTCTGCTTCTTTGGTGAACCGGCTGTATTTGCCCAAAAACAGCATCGGTTCTGCCAAACGGAAACGGTAGATCGATTGTTTGACATCACCGACCATAAACAGATTGCCGGTTTCTTCCGTCCCCGATTTCACCAGCGACAAGATGGTTTCCTGGAGCATATTCGTATCCTGGTATTCATCAACGAGGACTTCTTTAAATTGTGCCTGGTACTCCTTTGCAATGGCGGAAGGTTTTCCGCCCTCACTCAAAATTTCCAGGGCATAATGCTCCAAATCCGAAAAGTCGACGATTGCGCGGTCGATTTTCAGCGACCGGTACTGGGCGGCAAAGGTTTTCGTCAAGCCCACGAGCGTTTCCATCAGCGGCGCCATTTCCCGCATTTCCGCCAACAGCCGTTTCGGGCTCCGGATGAAATAGGATTCGAAAATGCCATTGACGATTTTCTTCACTTCATTGCGCCGCCCTTTGGCTTCTTCTGCCAGACGCGGGTCGCACGTGTCCTTCCGGATCGTGGCGGCTTTCGGCCAACTGAACGATTTGCTTAGTGCGTACAGGCCCTCCCATGATTCCTCGAGTGCTGCGATGGCGGTTTCAATCACTGCCAGATCCAGATCGAACGTTTCCCCCAACACCTCGGGCCCGTCCGGCTGAAGCGTCAGCATCTTGCCTTCAAGGGCAATCTGGAGCGCTTCTTCAAACGCGTGGCGGATGGTCATCTTCAGGTCTCCGATAAACGGCAGATCATCGATTGTAGCCCCTTCGGGAACCGCATAAAGTGCCGGCACCCCTTCGAGCCAGCGTTCCGGCTCAGGATGGACCCTTGAATAATCGTATAGCTTGCTTAAGAGCACTTCCATCGCCTGGTCGTTCCGGTCGGAGGTGAAACTGTCGGCCAACCGGTAAACCGCTTCTGCGCCTTCGCCTTGGTAAGCGTTTTCGAGAACAGCTTCCAGCACATCATCCCGCAGCAGGGCCGCTTCCGTTTCGTTGGCGATGCGGAAACCCGGATCGATTTCCAATAAATAGGCATATTGCTTCACGACTTGCAGGCAGAACGAGTGCAGCGTCGAAATCTGGGCTTTATTGATCAGCCGGAGCTGTTTTCTCAAATGCTTGGATTCCGGATTTTGCGCTACGGCTTCTTCCAGCGCCCCAAGCATCCGGTGGCGCATTTCGGCAGCCGATGCGTTCGTGAATGTCACGACCAGCAGCTCATCGACCGAAATCGGGTCTTCCTCGGCGATCACTTTCTCAATCATCCGGTTGATCAGTACCGCCGTTTTTCCGGAGCCGGCAGCAGCTGACACGAGCATATCCTGCCCTTTTGCCCAGATGGCCTGCCATTGCTCGTCAGTCCATGTGGCATCAGTCGGTTTGTTCGGAATCATCGTCTGTCGTCTCCTTTCGAATCAATTCTACTGCTTTGTCGTTGCTCAAAGCAGGAAGTTTCCGGTAATGCTGGTCCGGGTCCGCCGGGTCAAACTGGCAGATGGAACGGTAAGAGCAGAATTGGCAAGGCGTATCTTCCTTCACTTTATAAGGCGTGATGCGCGTATCGCCATCTAATATGCCGTTCCCGGCGCTTTGGTGCTTGTTGCGGACAAAGCGCCGAATCGCTTCCATGTCTTCTTTTTGGACCGTTTTGGACTGGGATGCGGAGATGGTTCCGCTTTTGTTCATCCTTACCGGCACGACATTCGAATAGCCGTCGATGCCGCTGTCCATGGCGCGGATGACGTCCGGATCCTCGACGAGCAGCCCGTTCATCTTGAATGATTTTGCCACCTCTTCTTCCACTTCTTCAGCTGTCATCAGCTTGGTGAGCTTCAGCATCGGATTGTGCATATGGAAATACAGGACGCCTGCCGGTTCCGCCTCACGCTCCAGCCAGCGTTCCGCGTTGTCCAATGCGACATCGAGATAAGTGAACGTCTGTAGGGCAAGCCCGTGATAGACGTCGCCCAGCTCCAATCCCTGCTTGGAAGACTTGTAATCGATGATCCGCAGATACGGCTTTCCATTGATTTCGGTGGCATCGATGCGGTCGATGCGCCCGCGGATGTTCATGCTGCGCCCGCCTTTCAAGCCGATGGCAAGGGGCGGCACGGCTTCCTTCAAACCGAAGCCGACATCCAGTGCGACCGGCGAAAAGCCGGTGACCTTGGCATGCTTGCCCAGCATGAACGCAGTCTGGCGGATGATTGCTTGCAATTTATGCTGGATATACCGGTAACGGTGCGAACTCATCAGGATGTGGTTGACGAAGTAAGGCGACAATTGCTCGACGGCCTGTTTCGACAATTCCTGCGCCTGCTTCTGCGTGATTTCGGACCACGACAAGCCCAGGCGCGAAACTTCATCTGATATCCACTTGATGGCCGCATGGAACAAATCGCCCATCGCGGGAGCCGCCAATTTATACTGGTCACGCTCTTCAAGCCGGAGGCCGTAAGCGACATACTGGGCAAACGGACAGCCGAAATAAGTTTCCACACGCGACACACTGGCAGCGACCGGTGTGCCGTATAACGGCTCTGCAATGTCTTCCCGCAGCGGATCGGCTTTATTGGGCTTGGCCGGTTCGAGTATACGCGCTACGACAGAAGCCCACAAGGGGTCTCCGCGGTAATAGGAGAGGACGGCCTTCCATTCGGCACTTAACTCTCCTCCGCGCAGCTGTGACGTTAAATAGGCAAGTGTCGCGCGCGGATGGGAAATGTACGCAAGCGGCTCCGCCCCGGCCAGGTCGGCCGGATCAGTTGCTGCCGGAATCACATCTAGTGCGAACATATCCCGAAGTTTCTGGATATAAAGCGACGGCAGGAGCGCCTTTCCTTCTTCATCCGCAATCGGATAGGAAACCGTCAACAGATCGGACCCGGACGTGAATGCGCGGTAAGCCATATACGTTTCATCCATCAACCGCATTCTGGAGGTGGGCGCAAGTTCAAAACCGACTTGCGCAAACCATTCGCGGTCGGTATCTGTCAAGAGGCCCTCCTGTTCGACGCGCCGCGGCAGAACACCATCGTTTGCGCCAATGACGAAAACGGATTTGATGTCCATCAGACGGGCGAGATCGAGTTTGGAGACTGTCACTTGGTCAAGCGATGGCGGAATCCTCGAGAACTCCAGCGTTTCAAATCCTTCATCGAGGATTTTGACAGCCGTGCTCAGGCTGATTTCCTTGTCCCCGAACATCAGAACGAACTGGTCGAGCACTTCCACCCATTGGTTCCAGGCCTGCTCATGCTCTGTCGCCGACAGCAGGCGGTGTTCCGCTTCTTCTCGCTCTTTCAGGCTCTGAAGCTTGCTGTAGACATCCTGTTCTTCAATAAAGAGGAAAAGCGCTTCAGCGAAGTCACGTCCTGTGCGGCACTCATCCAGCCGCCCTTTCAGGCGCTGCATGGGTTCGCGCACAAGGTCGCGGACGGCGTGCAGCTCCACTTGGGCCGCCAATTCTTCGTCGGTCTGGATGCCAGTATGCATTTCAAGGCCGCGGTACTTTTTGTAGAACCAGCGCTTTTCATCAAACCAGCGCTCCCCGTAAATGCCGTTCGCGATGATGAAATTCTCCAGGAGGTCGCTCCGTTCGCGCCATTTCGATACACTGCCTTCCGGAAAGAACAGATCCGTCTTGACTGCGCGGAACACAGGCTCGTAGGAATAATTGGACTGGACGGCCTCAAGGACCGACCGGCTGAATTCGATCAGCGGATGGTGAAGCATCGATTTTTTTCGGCTGATAAAGTACGGAATATCATATTGAGGAAAAATGGTATTGATCAATTCATCGTATACTTCGGGCTGGCGGTACAGGATCGCGATGTCCTTAAAGCGCATCCCTTCCATGGCCTGCTGCCTGATGGAGCGGGCCATGGCATGGACTTCCGCCCGCCTGTTCGCCGCTTCTACCAGGCCGATATGGCCATCGGATCCCGAAGCCCTGACGGGGTATTCATCAAAATGGCGTTCAAGATGCGCCAATTGCGGATTGTTGAAGCGCAGGGGCTGTTCCAGGTAATGCGGAAAATCCTCTTCGACGCCTTCTTTTTGCGCCATCTCTTTCAAACGGCGCGCCGTATTTGCCGGCTGGTAAAAAAGCGCCTGCTCATCGAACGGGTCGCTCTCCTCGTCCATCGGCAAAGCAATGGTGACGTTTTTGGCATATTTCATCAATTCGCGGATGATTTCGTATTCGCGGACGGTGAATGTCACAAATCCATCAATGTATATATCGGCTTCTTTGATAAGCCCGGAATGTTTGATCTTTTCAGCGAGAAGCGCCAGATGGCCTTCCGAATCGACAAACACTTTTCCGAGCCGGCTCTCGATCTGGGCCAGGATCAATTCCAAGTCTGCCGCTTTGTCGAGCAATGTGCGTGGGGCGCCGACCGATGCCAGCGACGACCGGATATTGGTGAACTCGCCGCAGTCGACGCAATACCGTGCGAATTCCTTGACCAATTGCTCGATCTGGTCGGTGAATCCGCGCTTGCCGGCTGCTCTGCGGAACAACTGGAAGTCTTCCCGGTGCTCTTCCAACAAGCTGCGGATCAGCATGCGGTAGCCGAACGTATCAACTTCCTTCCGGCTGATGCCCCCGACTTCCTGCAGCACGCGCCACGCCAGGCGCTTGAATGTCACAGCCTGTGCGCGGATCATGCCCTGCATGCCATAGGCAGATGACAGCCGGTATTCTGTCGAGAAGGACATCTGATCCGGAACAATCATGAAAATCGGATCTCCGTCCCGGCTGCGTTTCAGCTCTTCCGCTATTTCCTCCTGGATAAATCGGGTTTTCCCCGAACCTGCTCGGCCGTACACGATTCGCAATGCCATAAATTCACTCCCTTTAAATAGAACGTATGTTCTAATTTTATAAGAAATTCTTGCTGGACGCCACTATGATCACTTTTCTTTGCTGCGTTCTTCCCGCACTTGGCGGAAATCCTCTTCCACTTTCTTATGCAGCCGCTTCTCGAGTACCTTCCCGATAATATAAAGCGCTGCGATGACGGCGACAACTATTGCCGTACGGAGCGGCTGGGTAAAAAGCGCACGCAGGTCGTAGCCGACAAACGAGATCATGAAAACCATGACGAATTTCCCCGCCATGACCGTCAATAAATAATAATGCTTGCTGATGTTCGAAAGCCCTGCCACCAAATTGACAAGGGCCGATGGCGTGAACGGAAAGCACAGTAAGAGAAACAGCGGCGCGAAGCCGTTGCGCTCTACCCAATGGATGAGCTTTTGCACTTTGTCATGCCTTGTCATGAAATTCATAAACCTGGCGCGTCCGTATTTCCGGACTACTAAAAACACAGCATATGCGCCAATCACGGTGCCCCCCCAGGAAATCAGGAAACCGAGCCATAGCCCGTAGGCGGTCGCATTCGCAAACACGAATACAAATAAAGGCAGAAACGGCAGAAATGCTTCCAGAAACGGCAGCAAAAAACCGATGAGCGGGCCGAAAGCCCGGTATGACTGCGTCAACTCTAAAATATTTTCCATCGAAAAAAAGTCTGCCATGAGTTCCATCCTTTACCAGTCCAATTTGAATGCCATTATTGTGCTATAGATAATCTCCTGCATTCCCGATGTTCATTTCTTGCCGGAAGCAGTTTTTGAAAATCTTCTTCAAAAAACGAATTATTGTATGATAGACTATATTGATTACTTTACACTCTTTCCACACGTTTGGAAAAGAGAAATACTTTTACATAAGGAGCGAGTCAAATGGAAGCGCGTGGATTTTCTGCAGGCCTGAAAGCCGGTATGAGTATTGCCATCGGCTATTTCCCTGTGGCCCTGACATTTGGATTGCTTGCCAAGACCACCGGGCTGTCGTTGATCGAAGCGACAGCGATGAGCATTTTCGTTTTTGCGGGAGCTGCTCAATATATCTCCTTGTCCCTGATAACGGCTGGCGTCGCACCAATCCTCATTGTCTTGAATACGTTTATTGTCAATATCCGTCATTTTCTGATGACCGCTGCATTGAATGAAAAGATGGAGCCGGCCCCAGTCTGGAAAAAGGCGTTGTATGCTTTCGGCATCACCGACGAATCCTTTGCTGTACTTGCCATCCAGCGGGAGGAGCGGGTGAAGACCTCTTTTGCGGCCGGGGTCATCCTCATTTCGTACGGCAGTTGGGTCGTCTTCACTTCGCTCGGCCACTTGATCGGTGCGAATCTTCCCCATTTCCTGCAATCCGCGATGTCCATCGCACTCTACGCCATGTTCGTCGGCTTGCTCGTGCCATCCATGCGCGGCAACCGAAAAGTCGTCAGCCTGGCGCTGATTGCCGGCATGATCAACTCCGTTTTCTATTTTACAGGCTGGCTTTCGACCGGCTGGGCGATTTTGGTTTCCACGCTGGCATCAGCCATCATTATTGAACTCATATCCTCGAAAGGCGGTAATTCTTAATGGGTGCTTGGTTCTGGTGGATGATTTTCGGCATGGCGGCAGTGACCTACCTGCCCCGTGCCATTCCGTTGACATTACTAGAAGGACGCGAACTTCCGGCCCCTGTGCAGCACGTTCTTCGGAATATCCCGTATGCGGTGCTTGGTGCGCTTATCTTCCCGGCCATATTCTTCATCCAGGAAAACATCTGGTTCGGCGTCATCGGCGCCATTGCGGCATTCGCGATTGCGCTGACTGGGGCAAACGTCGTCTTCGTCGTCCTTGGGTCCATCGCCGTACTTGCGGGCTATAGCTTGTTCTTCTTTTAGAAAACAGAAAAAAAGCCGTCACTCATCTTCATGAGTGTCGGCTTTTTTCGACCGGTGATACATATTGGATGCGTACCAGAACCCGAGGGTCAAGGAAGCCGCATTTACGACATATAAAAACCAGGTATTTGTATATCCTGCATAGACTGCCGCTGCTATCAGCGCGACAGTCAGGATCAATCCAATGATGTGATTGAACGTGACTCGTGTAAACAGTACGACGAGCAGCCCCGGCAGAAGCAGGGACAATAAAAATTTCGTGGCCATCGATTCCATTTACATTGCTCCTTATTTGACGACGATCAGCCCAAGGCGGTGATGGTCGTGCCGGAAAATGACGTGCTGGCGCAGCCTGACTTCCCGGCTGTGGTCCAGGACTTCGAGGCGGCAATGGGCCGCATTGACTTGGATGGCTTCATACAATTCCATTTCGTTGGATACGGAAAGCCCATTGACTTTGCGGATCACTTCCCCGCGCACAAGGCCCATCTTATGTGCCGGTGAATCCGGCAGCACGTCGACGATCATGACGCCGAGCGGCTGCGGAGCCACCACATTATTGCCTTGCCGTTGTTTCATTTCAAAATAGATGGTGACTGCCAGGCGGCCGGCTGCGCCAGCCACAAGCGCCGCCAAGGCGAGCGGTGCCCAGAACAATGAGCACAATGCCAACAGGAGCGTTGCTGCTCCCGTTTTCCAGACGGCATTTCCGATTTTCGGATAAAGGTATGCCGGCAAAGTGTTGCGCGAAAGCCCTTGAAATCCGAAAACGACCGGGAACAGGATCAGCGAGAAGGAACTTCCGCCAATCGGTAGCTGCGGCCAGTAAGGCAGCGCCTCAATCACCGTGCTCGGCACGACGAAGAGGATCGGCAAAAGCCATAACCGTTTCGACATATAGGTGGCGGCTAACAGCCCCCGGGACGATTTCTCAAGGCGTGGAGACGCTGATGCTGCCCCGTGGCGCCGTACCAGGATCCCTTCCACTACAAGGAGCGCACCGGCGATCAAAGCCACCGGAATGAGCCATGCCCAATCGACGAACAATCCGTTGTATTCAGCGAGGAGCAGGTCGGCAGACCATTCCTGGTTGCTGGCGAGCCAGCCAAGAATCACGGCCCCGAGCGCCAAATAGATGAAAGACCCCAGGTAGTAGATGCCCGAAATCATCATAAGCGCACTGATGATGCTCAGCCCGATCAGCCACTGGAGCGGCACGGCCAAACCGATCCCAGCAATGGCGGCAGAAAGGATCAAGGCAAACAGCAAGCCGTCTTTGATCAGCCCGGCGAATTCCGTGCCGCCCCATTCAATCCGCGTGCGGAACATTTTCCGTTCCCGCTTGACGCGGAAGTACCCCAGCAGGATTGCCGCCAGCAGCGCTATGTACAAAACAGGATTTACAAAAAACTTTCCTATGTCTAGCAACAAATCCATTATCACTTCTTTTACACCATCCTATTCACTGCAACAGACGTTTCTTATCATTGTACCAAAGAAACAGCGGTTCCGGCACTTCTTTTTCAGTTAGCGAATGCGGTGCCGAGCTGAGCGATGATATCGTCGGCCCCTTCGATGCCGGCTGATAGGCGGACCACTTGCTTCGTCACGCCGACTTTCTCTTTCTCTTCTTCCGACAACGCCCGGTGCGAGGTTCCATACGGATAAGATACCGACGTCTCAACTCCTGCCAGTGTCGGAACGATCTTGATCCAGCCAAGCGAAGAAAAGAAGCGGTAAATATCCATTTCTTCCGGCAAAGCAAACGTGACGATGGCTCCGATGCCCGGGTACCATACTTCTGCCTTGCCTTTTAGGAAATCGGCGATTGCCGCTGCGTTCTCCGTCTGCGTTTTCATTCGGAGCGCCAAGGTCTTGATGCCGCGGACTGCCAGCCAGGCTTCAAACGGGCTTAAATTCATGCCAAGGTTGACAATGCGGTTTTCGGCGATGCGGATCAGTTCCTTGGACCCCACCAAAACACCGGCTGTTACATCACTATGGCCGCCGAGGTATTTGGTCGCACTGTGGGCCACCATGTCCGCTCCTAAAGTGTACGGCTGGATGCTGTAGGGCGTAGCGAATGTATTGTCGATCATGAGCTTTGCTCCGTAATGTTTCTTCAGCCCTTCCAGTACAGTGATGTCTTCCACCCGTAAGAAGGGATTGGTGATGGATTCGCTAAAAATCAGCTTGATTTCCGGGAAATCGATCAGCACCTGCTCAATTTCACCGACCTTGGAAAAATCAGCGAAATGCACGGTGATCCCGAGCCGTACCAATTCCTCTTTCAGGAGATGGAAAGTTCCGCCGTAGACATCTTCTGCAGCCAGCACGTGGTCGCCGCTGCCGACGACGGCAAGGATGCCGGCCAGAATCGCTGCCGTTCCGGAAGAGGCTGAGACGCCGCTCGGTGCTCCTTCAAGGCCGGCCACTGTCTGTCCTAGTGCATCGGTATTCGGATTGGCGGTACGCGAATACAAATACGTGCCGTTCCCTTCGTAATAGCCTTCCATTTCTTCAAGCGAAGAAAATGCGAACGCTGACGTTTGGTAGATTGGCATTACGGCCGGTTGGATCGACCGTTCTTTCATTGCTGCTGTTTGGACCGATTTCGTTTCAAAAGATTTCATCCGCTCATCCCCTTATTCGATTTTTCCGATCAGTTCTTCAATGGTTGCCTGATCCATCGGGCCGACAAATTTATTCTGGACCCGCCCTTCCGTATCCAGGATATAGGAAGTGGGAATGGTCACCGCTTGGTAGACCGCCCCCATATCCCCTTCAGCGTCCAGAAGAATAGGAAAAGCCAAGCCATATTCACTGACGAAAGAAGTGATCTTTTCCATGCCATGGTCCGCAGTCGTCAAATTGACGGCTAGAATTTCGACATTATCCTCTTTTGCCTTCTGGTCATAATAATCCTGCATATGCGGCATTTCAGCCCGGCATGGCGGACACCAGGTCGTCCAGAAATTCAAAATCACTTTTTTGCCCCGGTAATCGGAAAGCTTGGCGGTCTCGCCTTCAAGTGTTTCCAGTTCGAAATCCGGTGCTGTTTCCCCGAGCGCCAGCCCTTCTTTCGTAGCCAGGAATTCCACTTCGCTTCCGAGCGCCACATTATCAAATTCCGAAGTTTCTTCAATATTATCTTTGACAACGCCGACCACCATCACCCCGATCAGCACGGCCACGATCATTAATCCGACTATTTTCTTCGACATCATTTTCACCCCGTCCAGCTTTCATCATACGATAGATCCTCAGCAGAATTCCACTATGCCAAATGCCTAAATGTGAATAAAATCAAAAAACCGGCATCTGTTAGGATGCCGGCGAAACTTATCTTAATGAAACGAAGTTTTCTGGATTGACTGCATTTGAACGGGCGCCATTCCAAGGGCCGACATGGATTTCAAAATGAAGGTGCGATCCGAATGAACGCCCTGTATTCCCCATCTGGCCGACGCTTTGCCCCTGCCCGACCGACTGGCCGACAGAAACGCCGATTGAGTTCAAGTGTGCATAAACAGTCGCATGCGTCTGTCCATTAATGGAATGGGTAACGATGACCACATTTCCATAGCCGCCCATTGAGCCGGCATAGGACACGAAACCGTTCGCTGCTGATACAACGTTCGTCCCAACACTGTTTGCAATATCCACACCTTGGTGGAATTCAGGGCCGGAACCGATGTTTCTCCATCCGAAATCGGAAGTGAAGCGGCCGGTTGTCGGACGGATAAAGTCCGCGCTCACAGGAGCCGTGTAGGCTGCCGCAGGAGTTGGTGCCGGTGCCGGTGCCGCGCTTCTCTTAGGCGCAGCTGCTTTTTGTGAAGAAGCATCGGCTTTCCGTACTGCCGCTTGTTCAGCCGCTTCCTGGCGTGCACGCTCTGCTGCGGCACGTTCTGCTGCAGCGCGTTCAGCCGCTGCTTTCTCCGCCGCTGCGCGTTCCGCTGCTAATTTCCGCTGGCGTTCTTCTTCCGCTTTCCGCGCAAGTTCTGCCAATCGCTCTTGTTCTGCGATAATCTGCTTTTCGAGTTCGGCAGAAACTTCGATCGCTTCATCACGCTGCTGTACAAGCTTCGACTTTTCACTTGCCAAACGCTTCTGCTCTGCCTGCAAATCTTTTTTCAGGCCAGCTTGTTCCGCTTTTTGGCTGTCCAGTGAAGCTTTCAGTGATTTCAGTTCTGCACGGCGGTTTTCCTGCTGCGCCAACTTTGTTTCCACTTGGGCTTTTTGTTCAGCCAGAAGTTTTTTGTCTTCTGCTTGCTCGCGCATGATTTCACGGTCCGCTTCAATCAATGTGTTGACGGCTGAGAAACGGTCGATAAAATCGATAAAGCTGTTTGCGCCAAGCAATACGTCTATGTAATCAACAGATCCGCCGCTCAACTGGATAGCGCGGGCTCTTTCTTGAAGCAATTCGGTGCGCTCAGCGATTTTCCGTTCCAATTCGGCAATGGATGCCCGAAGTTCTTCAATTTCTGTTTGGGTTACATCAATATCGCCTTCGACACTTGCGATTTTTGCTTGGGTCTCTTTGACTTTTGCCACTAGCTTGTTGATTTCAGCCATGATTTTCTCTAATGTTGACTGATTCTTGGACATCGCTTTTGTTTTCTCGCTGATGCCGGAATTCAATTGGTCCTGCTGTTGTTCAGCTTGCTGTTGCTTTTGTTCAAGCTCGTTCAGTGAATCTGCGTTGGCGGCCGGCATGATGACCGACAGCGCCAATACAGAAGCTAAACTCGCCATGGCCCATTTTGGCTTGGAGGTCAAGTTCGTTTTCCCCTTTCGGTTTTACGTTCTTTTCTATCTCTCTTTTTCTCTCTGTAATCTCATTTGCTCTATTATACACGAAGGAATTTACGGATTGACATGAAACTTCCCCACACGCCGATAAAAACACCCATCAACAGGATCAAACCGCTGACTTGGTAGATGAACGGAGTGAAGTCAAGCAATGAAAACAGCTCGCCGCTCAGTTTCGGCTGTGCAAAGTCGAGCACGTTGTAATAAAGTGCAGCAACCAGGCCAATCGGTACGATTGATCCCAACAGTCCGAGCCACATGCCTTCCAAAATGAATGGAATGCGGACAAACCAGTTTGTTGCGCCAACCAATTTCATGATTTCAATTTCACGGCGCCGCGCCACGATGGTGATGCGGATCGTATTGGAGATCAGGAACATTGCCGTAAACAGCAAGGCAAGGATCAGGACCAGCCCGACATTGCGCCCGGCGTTCAAGAAACCGAATAGCTTCTCGATTTTGCCTTCGCCGTATTCCACATCTTCAATGTTCTCGATGGCGGAAATTTCTTTCGCTACCGTCTCCGTTTTCTGCGGATCGGTTGCTTTTACATAGAAGACGTCGAACAATGGATTGCTTTGTTCAAACAAGCTCAATTCGTCCCCGAAATCAAGGACCAAATCAGTCAGTTCTTCTTCCTTTGTGGAATAATCAACCGATTCCACGCCCGGCATACTGCTTATATCGCCTTCCATCTGGGTGATATCAGCATCTTCTGCTTCCAGCGAAACGAAGACTTTGATCTCGACATCATTTTCGAGATCGTCCGCCACTTTGTTCAAGTTCATCATGATCAACACGAAGACTCCTACGAGCAGCAATGTGACTGTAACGGCACTGACGGATGCAAATGTCATCCAGCCGTTTCTTCCAAGGCTTTTCAAGCTTTCACGGAAATGGCGCGCTAATGTTCTAACCTTCATAGCCGTAGTCACCTCCGTCTACATCACGGACAATCAGTCCGCCTTCGATCGCAATGACACGGTGGCGCATGGCGTTGACAATTTCACGGTTGTGCGTCGCCATCAGGATGGTCGTCCCGGTTCTGTTGATCCGTTCAAACAGATTCATGATATCCCAAGAAGTTTCAGGATCCAGGTTTCCGGTCGGTTCATCTGCGATGACCACTTTCGGTTTGTTGACGATGGACCGCGCAATCGATACCCGCTGCAGTTCGCCTCCGGACAATTCTGTCGGGAACATGCGGGCTTTATGTTTTAGGCCGACCATGTCGAGAACACTCAGAACGCGTTCACGGATTTTTGCCGGCGGCTCTTCAATTACTTCAAGCGCAAAAGCCACATTCTCATAGACATTCAATCGCGGAAGCAATTTAAAGTCCTGGAATACGACGCCGATCTGGCGGCGCAGCAAAGGCACTTTCTTATTTTTCAACGTAGCGATATCGATGCCGTCCACTAACATCTGTCCTGAAGAGGGGCGTTCTTCCCGATACATCATTTTGATGAATGTCGACTTTCCGGCTCCACTGGGACCCACTACATAAACGAATTCACCTTGCTCGATTTCAACGTTCAAGCCGTTGAGAGCAACAATGCCGTTCGGGTATTTTTTGTAGACGTTCTTCATTTGAATCATTTGCTAACCACCTATATTAATTGAGTTTCCTTAAATCCAGTTCTGTCTGAAAAAATCCGGCAGACTCATTATAACATTCTAAACCTCTATTTTTATTACATTTTTGTATCAATTGGTCTTCATGAATAACTATAGAGAGATACGAAAATCGGATTTCCTTTGGGGAAAGTAAAGGCGAATCCGCGCTTAAACTTAACACAAATATACCTGAAGGGCAAATTATTATCATTTTCGCACAAAAAGAAAAACCAGCCTTTTTGGCTGGTTTACTTCTTCTCGGACAACCATTTCGCTACAGCGTCCGCTTCTTCACCTTCGATGATGTCAGGCGGCATTGCACCTTGGCCGTTGTCAATGACCCCTCGGATCTCCTCTTCGGATAATCGGGCACCGACATCATTCAACGGCGGAAAGTTTCCTGCACCTTCCAAGTTCTCACCATGGCAAGAGATGCAATTCTGCTGGACGACCGCTTCTGCATCCACGGATGATTCACTGCCGCTGTCTCCGCCAGAATCAGCCGGCGGTTCTGCTGTTTCTTCGCCGCCTCCGCCGCATGCGCCAAGAACCAGCGATGTTCCGAACAATAAAACCATAAGCTGTTTTTTCATGCATTGCTCCTCCTCTGCTATTTAACTTACATATTACAGTATACCTGACCTACGCCCGTTTAAAACCCTCACCGAGCACTTCCGCCGCATCGGAGACGATGACGAAGGCTGAAGGATCGACAGTTTTCACCAATTGCTTCAGCCGGGAAAATTCCGTCTGGTGCACGACGACCATAATGATCGGCTTTTCTGCATCGGTGTAGCCGCCGGTTGCCGGCAGTTTCGTCACGCCGCGATCAATTTCTTCATAAATCGCATCACGCATTTCAACCTGTTTGTTCGTTATGATGTAGACAAGTTTGGAGCGGCCGAAGCCGACCTGTACAAGGTCGATCGTCTTGCTCGTCACATACAGGCCGATCAGGGCATAAAGCCCTTTCTCAATATCAAACACCAAAGCTGCCGCAAGCACAATCATGCCATCGATCAACGCAACACTTGTGCCCAGCGTCATGCCGGTGAATTTCGTGATGATTTGTGCCGCCAAGTCCGTGCCGCCCGTCGAAGCCTTGCCGCGGAAGACAATGCCTAATCCCAAGCCGACCATGATGCCGCCGATCAGCGCTCCGAGGAGCGGATTAAGCGTCCAGGGCTCCCAGCTTTCGGTCATAAAGACCACAAATGGCAGGAATACAGTTCCTACAGCTGTTTTGATGCCAAAATTTTTGCCGAGCAAGATGACGCCTGCCACGAACAATGGAATATTGAATGCCCATTGCACAAAGGCCGGCTTCCAATCGAATACGCCTTTTAAAATCGTACTGATTCCGCTGACGCCGCCTGATGCGACTTCATTCGGCAATAACAGCACGTTAAATGAAATCGCTACGATGGCCGAGCCGACGATAATGCTGAAGTAATCCAGGAATATTGTCAGCAGCGGATGCGGCTCTTTGCGGTTTCGCTGTTTTGTTTTCATCATTATTTTGTTTCCTCATTCCGTTATATGCTCTGTTAACCCTGTCAGAGTATAGCAGACACTTGCGCTATTGTGAACTTCATTTCGGTAAAGCAAAAACCCGGGAGCAACTCTGCTCCCGGGTCCAGGCGTTCTGCAGAAGCGCTCGCCGCTTCCGCTTTTCTTATTGTCCAGCTGCAGCGGCTAGCCCCTCGAGGTCGCTTCGGTTTCGCC